>JALVUD010000034.1 GCA_027035765.1 Campylobacteraceae bacterium | reverse complement strand
GCCCCGCCCCGGAAACGGGAGGTGAGGGCCCGGGAGAGATCCACGATGAAATCCCCCGCTCCCGATTTCATCAAAAAGGCGGCGAAGAGCATGAACATGAAGACATAGGTGGCGGAGATATTGGCGATGAAGCCGAAGAGCCCCTCCCCGGTATAGAAGGCCCGGTAGAGAAAGCGCTCCACACTCATCCCGGCGAAAGCAAAGACCCCGCTGAACCAGTTTCCCAGAAAGAGCACATAGCTGATGGCGAAGATCATCAGCAGGGGGATGATCCATCCGGTGGTGCGCCGGACGATCTCCAGGGCCAGCAGAATCGTACCCGCCGCCACGCTCAACTCCAGGGCATTGAGCTCGATGCTGCCGCTGGCGCTGTAGATCGACTCCTCCGTCGCCATTAGGAAAAAGAAAGGCACCAGAGCCAACAGCGCCAGGAGCAAATCCCAAAGTCCTATCGTTTTTCTGTCGCTGTGTTTGCCCGCCGGATAGATCAGAAAACCCAGCGAAGCCAAAAAAGAGAAATGGGCCGCGTTGAACCAGAGATCACTCAGCCCTCCTCGCATATTGACGTAAAAGTGAAAGATCGCGATCAAAGCCGCATAGAGGGTCAATATGGGAGCAAGGCGTTTACGGGAAATTCGAAGCATTCGATGTTCCTCCAAGAGGCATTGAGATCCGCTTTGCAGATCGGCATTAAGGCATTGGGCATTTGTGTGCCTTCGACGCAGTTACCAGTCCATTGATGGACAAGGTCCACCCTCTATGGCGGGAATAAATTCCCGCCTCCATTCAACAGAGGCGTTGCATCGCAACGCAAACCACAACTCCTCACTCCTCGTTCCTCATTCCTCACTCGAAGGCAATGCCTTCGTCGTTACTTCGCGATCAGACGGTCGGGAATCTTGATTCCCTGTTCCCGATAATACTTCGCAGCACCGGGATGCAGAGGCATCGGCAGTCCTTCGATCGCCTTCTGCAGCGACATCGCCTTGGTAGCTTTGTGGACGCTGTTGAGAAAGGGAAGGTTCTCATACATCGTCTTGGTCAGCAGATAGACCGTCTCTTCGGGGACATCCTTGGAGACCACCAGCAGGTTGGGCTGGGCGATGGTGTGAACATCCTTGGTCAAGCCAGGATAGCTGCCTTTGGGGATGATGTAGCGGTTCCAGACCGGGAAGGCCTTCTGGATCTTGGCCAGGTCAGCATCACTGAACTCCAGGATGGAGATCTTGTCCCCTCCGATGTTGGCAAAAGCCTGGGTCACCGCGCTGGCGGGCACCCCGGCGGGAATGTTCATCCCCTCCACCTTGTGGTCCTGCAGTGCCCGGGCACTGGCCCCGTAGCCCATGTACTGGAGTTTCATCTTGTTGTAGTCGATTCCCAGCGCCTTCATGATGGTCTCACCGGAGACCCGGGTCCCCGAGTTGCGCTTACCGATGCTGAAGGGTTTGCCGTAGAGATTCTTCAGATCCATGATGTTGCCGGTCTTGGCATAGTCGTTGTAGACGACGAATTGCTCCACGTTTTGCCAGAGCATGCTGACAGAGCGGAGATTTTTGCGTGGTTTCCCCTCGTATTTGCCGACCCCCTGCCAGGCCATGGAGCCGAAGAGTCCCTGGAGAATGGCGAAGTCGACCTCTCCTTTGTCGATCATATCCACGTTTTCAGCACTGCCGGCACTGGTCACCGCCGAAAAGGTCATACCGTATTTTTTAGCCAGCTTGAGGCTCGCAATGGTAGCGATCCCCACTCCGACGGGATAATAGGTCCCGCCGGTACTGGCGGTGGCGATGATGTATTTTTTCTCCTTTTTCGCCTGGGCACCTGTCACCATTCCTGCTATCACCAAAGATCCCAATACCATCCGTCCGATAAAGCTACGTCGTTTCATTTCTCCTCCTTATGATAAATGATTGACACCAACTATTATAGGAGATTAAACTTGAACGATCTTTAGGAAAAGTGGAGATTGTATGTTGCTGATTTTGAGTAGAAAAATTGAAAAATCGATAGAGGGAGAAAAAAAGAAGAATCTGTATAAATTATTAAATAAAACGTTCCTCCCTTCCGGAGGAACCGCTTGGAATCGGTTTAGACCCGGGCCTCTTCCCGTCTTTGAAGATACTCCCACTTCGCATCGATCTCTTTCTGGATCTGCTCGATGACGTGGCGGTTTTCCGGTTTGAAGAGGTGCTTGTAGCGCCCCTGGGCAGCCAGATACTCTTCGACAGGAATCACGTTCTTAGGCCGATAGAGGATGTTGAGCTCGTGGCCGTCGATGATCTCGTAGATCGGGAACATCAGCGTATCGGTCGCCAGGTCGGTGATGTGAATCGTGTCCTTGGGATCGAACTTCCACTCGGTGGTACAGGCGCTGACGGTATTGATGAAGCAGGGACCTTCGGTCTCGAGGGCTTTCTGGAAGCCCTTGGCCATGATCTTCCACTTGTTGGGCGCCAGCTGGGCCACATAGGGAGCACCGTGGGCCGCCATGATGGCTACCATATCCTTTTTCTTCTGTTTCTTTCCGTAGCTCACCCGTCCCGCCTGGGCGGTAGAGGTGTGTGCACCGATCGGCGTGGATGAGGAGCGCTGACCGCCGGTGTTGGCGTAGTTTTCGTTGTCGAGGCAGATATAGGTAAAGTCATGCCCCCGCTCCACAGCTCCGGAGAGCCACTGGAATCCGATATCGTAGGTCGCCCCGTCTCCGCCGAAAGCGACGAATTTGACGGGAGCGTCGGGATCCTTGAGGGTCCCCTTACGTTTACGGGCTTTGTACATCGCTTCGGCTCCGGTTGCGGCACTGGCAGCATTTTCGAAACCGATATGGATCCAGGAGGTATCCCAGGAAGTATAGGGATAGACGGCCGTACAGACTTCCAGACAACCGGTGGCACTGGCGATGACCAGATTGTCATCAGTCGCGTTCATCAGCTCCCGGACGATCATCGAGTGGGCACAGCCGGGACAGAGGAGATGGGCTCCTTCAAACCGCTCGTTGACGGTGGAAAACTCTTTAAGGTTTTTGATCGAGGTAATCGCCATTATTTACTCCTTTTTGTCTCGTAAAATCCCAGCTTCGGCCCGCGCAGTCCGCTGAACTGCTGGATATGGGTCGTAATATAACCCACATCGGCATGCCCCTTCTGCTCCCGGAAAATATGTTTGGCATCTTCCAGAGAGAAGTCCCGGCCTCCCAGACCGTAGATAAAGTTGGTAATCAGGGGGCGGGAGGGGGTCGTATACATCGCGGCACTTACTTCATTGAAGAGCGCACCCATAGCTCCCATGGGGCAGGAGCGATCCAATACGGCGACTGCCTTGACATCGGCCAGGGCATCACGAATCTCGTTGAAAGGGAAAGGGCGGAAGCAGCGGGGAGCCACCACACCAGCTTTGAGCCCTTCGTTATCCCGCAGTTCCTGAGCCGCCTGAATCGCCGTCTCCACGGTCGATCCCAGGGCGACGATCGCCACTTCGGCATCTTCCATCAGATAGCTCTCGACCCGCTTATACTCACGGCCGGTCTTCTGTTTGAACTCTTCAAAGACCCGGTCGATGACCACATAGGAGTCCATCAGGGCCCGATGTTGCTTGGCTTTGTGCTCATAGTGCCAATCCTCTTCGGTCTGGGCCCCATAAGTAACCGCCTTGGAGAAATCAAGCATCTCTTCAACAGGTTTGTAGTCTCCGATAAAGGCGTAGGCCTCGTCATCACTGAGCGGAGAAACATTCTGGGCGGTGTGAGAGGTGAGGAATCCATCCTGGTGGACCATCGCCGGCAGGCGCACATTGATATCCTCCGCGATTTTGAAGGCGCAGAAGTTCAGGTCATAGGCTTCCTGAGCGTTGAAGGCATCCAGCTGTATCCAACCGCTGTCCCGGCCTGCATACATATCTCCATGATCCCCCCGGACGTTCAGGGGAGAGGCGAGCGCCCGGTTGACCACATTGAGGACGATGGGCAGACGCATTCCTGAAGCCTGGTAGAGCACCTCTACCATGAGCAGGAATCCCTGGGAGGAGGTGGCGGTAGCGACCCGCCCGCCGGCGGCAGCAGCCCCTACACAGGTAGACATCGCGCCATGTTCCGATTCCACCATCACAAATTCGCCGTCAATATACCCGTTGGCTACGAAGGCGCCGTAATTCTCAACGATCGGAGTCGAAGGGGTGATGGGATAGGCGGCGACCACATCTACCTGGGCCTGCCGCAGCGCCTGGGCGGCGGCATAGTTACCGTCCCAGACTTCAACGTCGTTCAGTTCCATTTTTTCTGCCATGATACTTCCTTACTTTTTCTCTTTCTTTTTCTTCTCAGGCCACTGGGAGAGAGCCGTTTCGGGATCTTCCGCCTCGGCAAACATCAGCAGCGACTTGGGATTGGTGGGGCAGACCTCGACACAGACGCCGCACCCTTTGCAGTGGTCATAGTCGATCCCCAGCATCTGCTTGTCCCGGGAGATAATGGAGGTATCGGGGCACCAGACCCAGCAGTTCTGGCAGTCGATACAGATATCCCGGTTGTAGACCGGTTTGATCACCCGCCAGGAGGCGACGGTCGCCGTGTAGCTGCTAAAGTCGCTGTAGGGGCGCTCTTCGGGAGGAATATGGGCCACATTTTCCAACTCCGTCTCAAACGAATTGAGCACCACGCCGTGGGTGACCTCGTCCCATCCGACCAGCTCTTCGGCACCCAGTTCCCGGACTCCGCGTCTATCGGTAGCCAATACACCTTTCATAGTTATCCTTTCTTAGTTGACTTCGTTGTAGGCACGTGTAATCGCCGCCATGTTCGCGTCGATGATCTTCTGGGGAAACTTCGCCAGGACCCGCTTCATACTCTCGAGGAAATCTTCCAGTTCAAACATACCGGAGACCTTGACAAAAGCTCCGAGCATGGGAGCGTTGGGGATGGCCCGTCCAATCGTATCCAGGGAGATCTGCATACAGTCGACGACATAGACCCTGTCCTGCTTGTCCTGAAGTTCGGGGATCTGAGCGATGAGTTCCTTTTTATCCAGGTGAGTCGTAATGATATATTTGGTTTCGGGCTTGTCGTTTTCGGTGATATTATCGGTAAAAGCCAGTGCAGGGTCGATGACCAGAACATAGTCCGGCAGCATAAACTTGGCATGGTTGATAATCGGCTTATCATCGATCCGGTTGTAAGCCCGCATCGCTGCCCCACGCTTGGCCGAGCCGTACAGCGCAAACGCCTGAACCTGCTTGCCGGTCCGGGAGACCACATCCCCCAGTCCCTTGGCGCCGGTCACAGCTCCCTGGCCTGCACGTGAGTGCCATCTGATTTCGATCATAAATCCTCCTCAATCGTTGGGTAGTGGATCAATTGTAATCTACTGAGCTTAAAGGAGCCTTGCTCAGCGGTGAGTCCCCAGTTTTTGTGCGATGTGTGTCACCGCCCTCAACGCATCGGGCTCCAGTCGGCTGCCGCAGCTGCTCAGATCCTCCGCTTTGCCGTAGCCGCAGAGCAGACCGATCCCATGAATCCCCGCCGCAGAGGCCGCTTTGAGATCCATACAGGTATCCCCGATCATCCAACAGTTTTCCTGCCCTGCCCCCATCCGCTCCAGCGCCTTACGGATCGGCTCGGGATGAGGTTTGTGCCGCGAAACATCTTCACTGCCGATCAGCACTTCAAAATATTGCATCAGGCCGAAATGTTCCATCAGTTCCCGGGAATAGCGACCGGTCTTGGTCGTGACGATCCCCAGCCGGGCGAACTCTGCCGCACGGCGTACCGCCTCTCCGGCACCGGGGAGCAGCACCGTCTTTGCGGTGTGGACCTGCCGATAGTTCTCCTTGTAGGTTCGGACATACTCTTCGATACGATCTTCCGGAACTCCCAGATTCCGATACATATCGGCCAGGGGATGCCCCACCTGGGCCTTGACCCTCTCTTGATCGGGAATCTCCCCTCCCAGGAGTTCGAAGCTGACCCGAAAGCTCTCCAGGATCGCCTCGGTAGAGTCGATGAGGGTGCCGTCGAGGTCGAAGAGAATGACGCTTCGCGTGTCACTGGTCATTGGTCATTGGCCATTGGAAATGTTTCCATCACAAAATACATACTATATGACTCCTTCTGTAAATTTCGATCTTCCTGATCCGTCATTCTCATTTCTATTCTACGTTACGATACCATCGAAGGCTTGCAAAGTCAGAGGCGTGGCTGAAGCCTCCGATTCCATGTTGTCGAAATCGACAGTTTCAACGTCGTGACGCTCCAGCCTTATGGACAAAATCGCCATCTCTCGCTCTTCCCCAATGACCAGTGACCAATGACCAATGACTTCAATCCTTGATCTTCCAGTCGATAAAGTTGTGCTCGATTCCGATAATCGAAGGAGTGACCCCTTCGATCCGGCGACTCACGGCAGTGATACTATCGGGGATGTAGAGGAAGACATAGGGGTAGTCGGCGACAATGAGCCGGAAAATTTTCCGATAGTTGGCGGCGAAGGCCTCGGGATCCACGATCTTTTCACTCGCTTTGATGAGGTGGTCTACCCGCGGATTGTGATAGCCGACGAAATTGAACCCCCCTTTTTTGTCCCCGTCGCTGTGCCAGATGCTGTAGGCGTCTGGGATCAGGGAGAGGCTCCAGCCCAGCAGGACCGCTTCGAAATGTCTCGGGAAGACCACCGTGTTGAGAAAGGCTTGCCACTCCATGGTGCGGATCTTCATCTCAACACCGATTTTGCGCAGCTGCTGCTGGATGATCTGGGCGGCGTTGATTCGGGTTTCGTTTCCGGTATTGGTTACCAGGGTAAAATGCAGCGGATGTTCCCGGTCGTAGCCCGCCTCTTTCAGGAGTTTTCTTGCGCGCACCGGATTGTATTTTTCAGGTTTGAACCCCTTGGGATAGACGGAACTGCCGGGCATGAAGGGGCCGTAGCAGGGGCGTCCGTGGCCGAAAAAGAGCAGATCGATGATCTCTTGGCGGTCGATCCCCAGGGCGATGGCACGGCGCACCCGCCGATCCCGGAACTTCGGGTCCCTCAGGTTGAATCCCAGATAGGTGTAACTGTGGGAGGCCTGTTCGTAGATCCGGTAATGTTTATTGAATGCGAGCCCCACCTGGCGATCCAGTTGCAGCGGGCTCAACCCCCCGATATCAAGCTTACCCGCTTTGAGCATCATGAACTCGGTAGCGGGATCCCCTATATAATGATAGATTTGCCGGCGGATAAACGGAGGATGCTCATAGTAGTGATCGTTGGCCTGCAACACAATCCGCTCGTTGATGCCGAAGGGACGGGTCATATGATAAGGGCCGGTTCCCACCGGCAGCTTGTTGAGAGGGCTGCGCATAGGGTCTTTTTCTTTTGTCCAGAGATGAGCGGGCAATATCCCCATCATCCAGATGGAGAGCGCTTTGAAATAGGGCTGGGAGTAGTGGACCCTGACGGTATAGGGATCGACGATCTCCACGCTACTGACATACTTGAAGTCGCTCTTATAGGGGGTCACCACCTTGTCGGAACGCATAAAGTCGTAGGTAAATTTCACATCCCGGGCGGTAAAGGGGGCTCCATCGTGCCACTTCACCCCTTGGCGCAGGTGAAAAAGCAGCGTTTTGTTGTCTTCGAAGTACCAGTCGGTCGCCAGATCAGGGGCCAGGGAGCCGTTGGCATCGAATTTGATCAGGCCGTTGAAAATCCAGTCGGTAATCTCACTACTGGAGCTGTCGGTAGCCAGGAGAGGGTTGAGACGGGTCGGCGAGGAGGACATCGCCCGGTGGAAGGTCCCCTGATCTGCCATACACCCAAGCGTCAGAAGTACAAAAAGCAGCAACAGAGTCCGCATCCTCACCTCCACAGTTTGCCGGGATTTTAGCATATGTTTTACGACACCGTTCCTCGCGGGACAACAGAAACTTATTTTTTCTATTACTTAAAGATATTTAACCTGTGATAATTAGTATAAGTTATAGGTATTTTTTCATTTTTAATTTGACTTTAATCATCAATGGAATAGAATTGAATCCAATCAAAAATCAATCGAAAGGATAGGCATGGCAAGAGTAGTAGTTATGGGCGGCGGTGTCTCCGGACACACGGCGGCCACTTTTGCGAAAAAATGGCTCGGAAACGAACACGAGGTCGTTGTGGTCACCCCCAACGCCAACTGGAACTGGATTCCCTCCAACATCTGGGTCGGAGTCGGAGAGATGAAGAAGGAGGATGTCGTCTTCCCCCTGGCACCTGTCTATGCCAAAGCGGGGATTGATTACCGCCAGGCCAAAGCGGTCTCCATCCACCCCGAGGGGAAAGAGGGCAGTGACACCCCTTTCATCACTATCGAATATACCGGACAGGGCAAAGAGGGACAGACCGAGGAGATTACCTACGACTACCTCATCAACGCCACCGGTCCCAAACTCAACTTTGACGCCACTCCCGGCCTGGGCGACGGCAACGGCAACCTGGGACCCAACACCGTTTCCGTCTGTACCGCCGATCACGCAACCCACGCCAACAACGAACTGCGCAAGGTCTTCGAAAAGGCCAAAGCGGGGCAGAAGCAGAAGATCGTCGTCGGAACCGGCCACGGGATGTGTACCTGCCAGGGGGCGGCTTTCGAATACATCTTCAACATCGAGTTCGAAGCCCAGAAAGCCGGTATCCGTGACAATGTCGATATCCACTGGATCTCCAACGAGTCTTTCCTGGGTGATTTCGGAATCGGCGGTCTGCACATCAAGCGCGGGGGATATGCCGCCAGTTCCAAGCTCTTCGCCGAATCGCTCTTCGTCGAGCGCGGGGTCGACTGGACCATCGGCGCCCACGTCAACAAAGTCGAAGAGGGCAAGCTCCACTACGAGCAGCTCGACGGAACCGAGGGGGAGATGGAGTTCGATTTCGCCATGCTGATTCCCCCCTTCGCCGGTGTAGGCCTCAAAGCCTATGACAAAAACGGTGAAGATATGACCGACAAACTTTTCGCTCCCAATGGTCTGATGAAAGTCGACGCCGACTATACACCCAAGCCTTACGAAGAGTGGAAAGCTTCCGACTGGCCCCGGACCTATCAAAGTCCTGCCTATAAAAACATCTTTGCTGTGGGAATCGCCTTCGCACCTCCGCATCTGATCTCCAAGCCGATGAAGAGCCCCAAAGGCACTCCTATCAACCCCACACCTCCGAGAACCGGTATGCCTTCCGGAATTATCGGCAAAAATGTTGCCCACACAGTCGTCGATCTGATCAAGCAGGGGCCCAACGCCCATCTGCACGAAGCCTCCATGGCCGAGATGGGTGCCGCCTGTGTCGCCTCCGCCGGTAAGAGTCTTACCAAGGGGCAGGCAGCCGCACTGACTGTCTATCCCGTCGTTCCCGACTTCGAGAGGTTCCCCGGCATCGGTCGCGACCTCGACTATACCTTCGGTGAGATCGGTCTGGCAGGTCACTGGATCAAGCATATCCTGCATCACCTGTTCATCTACAAAGCCAAGCTCAAGCCGGGCTGGACCCTGATCCCCGAGTAATAAAGAAAAAAGAAAAAGAAAAAGAAAAGGAGAAGATATGGCAAGTGTCGATCATTCCATTGAGAAAAACATTCAGGCTTATGAGCCCAGTTTCGAGACGATGGTTCCCACTCCCTTCGTCAAATTCATGCGGACCTGTCTGATCTGGCAGTTCATCCGCTTTATCATCATCAACATCAAGATGATTCTAGTCGTAAAGAAGAGCCACGGTTGATCTATAGCAAAGCCCTTCCGGGGCTTTTGCAGACTGCTCCCCTGCTCTCTTCTGAAAAGATATTTTTTTCATCCATCCCAATCGGATCGATGGGAAAACTATCCGTGAAAGGGCACTTATGGTCAAAGAACTCGTCGTCTATCCCGACGACCGTATTCTCTCCTGCGCCGACGTTCGGGACTTCAAAGATGAGAGCCTTCCCCGCCTTCTGGGTGATATCGAAGAGACGATGGAAGCCCACAATCTCGATGCTCTCACTGCGATGCAGGTAGCACACCCCTTCAACATCATCGTCATCAAAAAAGAGGATGGAAGCTACTGGGAGCTGATCAACCCCCGCATCCTCAAAAAAGAAGGCCGCTTCGAGCACAAAGAGACCACCTCCTACTATCCCGATATCGAACTCACCGTTCCCCGCTATGAAAAGATCAGTCTCCTCTACGAGGACCGCAACGGAAAGCAGCACAGCCTCAAGATCGAAGACCGTGAACTGGCGGCGCTGATCCAGCAGCAGATGGATTTCCTCGCCGGAGGCACGCCGCTGGACCGGGTCGACAAAAATTATCGGGAAAAGGTCCTCGAAGCCCTGGCCGGCAAGGGGCTCATGCCGATGACCGGGGATGTCTGCCCTACCTTCAGCCGCAAGGATTACATCACCAGTTTCACCGACAAAGTCCTCTTTTTCATGGGGCTTTCACTGCTGACCCCCCTGGCGGCGAAACTCTTTCACTGGTCCAACGAGACGGTCTCGAAGATCTACGCCTTCGACAAATTCGCCTTTCCCTTCGTCCTGGTGCTCTTGGTGATCTATTTCATCTACGCCCAGTACGAAGCCAAAAAATACCGCCAGTGCAGCTCCTGCCAGATCGGCAACCAGATCGGGATCATTATCAAGCGGCTTGTTGCCGCCATCGCCTTCGCCATAGGAGCCTGGCTGATGGTCAATCCCCAAAGCCCTCTCTTTTAGAGTAAACCTTGTAGAATAACTTCCGTTCCTGCTCTTCTTCAGCGGAGGGGATGCGTCCCGGTGGGCGCCGCGGGCTTCAAACCCGTCTGTCCGGCCGGATGACCGGTCGGAGGGAGGTTCGACTCCTTCCCCCTCTCGCCAAATTAGTATCTAGCCGTGAGTCGATAGTTTTTAGCTTTTTACTTCAACTTTTTTTAACATTCAAATCCATCGCACCAATCTCAGATCTTTGATACGATCGAAATGTTTGGTGTTGTTCGTCACCAGAGCGACATTGTTCGCGATAGCTGTCGACGCGATCATCAAATCCATATCGGCGACAATCATTCCTCTCTTTTGTAACCGGGCTTTTTCCATAGCGAAGATCTCCGCAGCTCTTCTGTCGAACTCCAAAATCTCGAAATTTTCCATAAATTCTAGGATCGTTTGAAGATTTCTTTCTACACGGGCAGAGTTGTACGCGCCGTAAAGGAGTTCCGTATAGTTGATACGCGAAGTCAAAAGATCATCCGGAGGATGTTTGACGAACTGCGCTACTACCTCTTTTCTTCCCTTCAAAAAATAGATGAGAATATCGCTGTCGAGAAGGAGTTTCGCCATTACAGATCCAGCGAAAAATCTTTTGAATTTTTGTCCTTTCGGATCGCATTGAGCATACTCTCCGCCTCTTTCCCGCTGAGTTTTCCGGCGAAATCCATCAGACGGTTTTGTTTTTTCCTGCTTTCGTTGGAAAAGCGCTCTATCGCTCTCTCCACAATATCGGTCTTGGTCGTATGAAACTCTTCACTGAGGCCATTGAGCAAAACGATGATTCGCTCTTCGAGTCGCAAATTCACTGCTTTTTTCATCATACTCCTCCTCTTTTTATACTTTACATGTTTATATCAAAAACTCTTATTTTTGTAAAGATATAACAAAGACGGTGCTCTGAAAAACCGGAGGAATGTGCCCCGTCAACCTGAACTCGATTCAGGATCCACGGCTTAATAGGCATTTAAAGCTCTGGATTCCGGATCAAGTCCGGAATGACGAGGTTTTTTCAGAGGACTCAATTAAGAAAGACCAAATCCCGTGGGACAGCAATCCCACGCTACGACTCTCGGGGTTCGTAATTCTCCATTCTGAATCCTCAATTCTCAATTACTTCTCCTGTTTCCTCACATAGGTGACAAACTCACTCTTTCCCTTCTGCTCACAATAGACTTCGTGCCCCGCCTTCTGAAACTCTTCAATGAGGGGCTCGGGTTTGAAATCGGAGTATAGTGCGATGAAATCACCTTCGCCGACCCCCTTGAGGGCTTTGTTGGCTTCGGCCAGTGGATTCTTCTCCTTATCCAGCAGAGCATTGGCATCCAGGGTCGCTTTAGGCCCACCAGATAATACCCAGGCGGGTTTCTCCTGCGGCTCGTTCGAAGCCTCCACTGCTTCTCCTGCCGCATCCACCGGCGACTGTCCCACCGATTTGCGCAGGCGATTGAGCAGATCCAGAGGATCCATCCCTCCGACAATCGCCGCCTGTTTGACGCCGGCAACCTTGGCCAGGGTGCGGCGCAGGACGGGGTTGTTGAGTTTTTTGAACTTGGGGTTGATGGCGATGAGCGTCTCTTTCATTCCCGGATAGTCGTTAAGCAGTTCGGAGATTTTGGTCTCCATGGTGATCTCTTTCATCAAAACTCCTTTGACAGTCGATGGAATTATACTCCCTTACTCTGTTTCCGTTCCAAAACACAGAAGGCGCCGCTCCCCTTCCCGGACCACATCTCCCTGCCGATCCAGATACTCCAGATAGGCGATGCAGTATTTGCGGCTCATTCCCGTTTCGGCTTTGAAGAGGCGGATATCGAGGTAGCCGTGTTTGACCATCAGTTCCCGCATCAGCGCCAACGCCCGACGCAGATTGTCATGGGTCACAAAAATATTCCGATCCAGACGCACCACCCTCTTGGCACGGGTGAGAGTCTTGAGGGCTCCGTCGCCCCGCCGGCGGTCCAGATCGAGGCGGTCGTAGAGATCGTAGGGGGCTTCGGGGGTCAGTCCCTCCTCCTCCAGGATCCGGTAGAGCTGCTCGGGCAGTGCATCGATCAGCTCCGTGGGGTTCCGATCGGCCCGCAGCCAGAGCCCCTCGGCCTGCCGCAGAAAGCCGCTTTTTCCCAGACGCGCCATCACCGCTGCCGCCAGTTTCTCGCTGGCCCACTTGATCCGCAGCACCACCGAGGCGGGAGAGAGGAGCGCGTTGGGATTGTTTTCGTAGATGCGGCGGATGGCCGACTCGACCTCCTGCAGGGCCTCCTGCGGATAGAGCACCAGCCCCTCCTCGTCCACATAGGCCCCGGCGATCCGGCGGGCGACGGCCAGGGCCTCGTCGTGGCTCATCGCAAAACGCTGCTGGCTGGCAATCAGCCCGAAGCCCCGCCGGTGGTTGGCCAGCAGGATCGAAAAGGCGGTCTCGAAATCCCGTTTCTGCAGCGCTTCAAGCAGCGGAAGCTTGCGGTTTTTGCGGATCGGCTCGCTGATGGGCACCAGAATCTCTCCGCCGGCAGCCACCCGACCCGAAGCCAGCAGCAGATAGGGATCGCCGAAACGGGTGTAGACCTTTTCACCCAGGTGCAAGGCGGCAAAGCGGGCATCGGCATAGTAGAGGATCTTTCCCTCCACCCGTTTGGCTCCGCTGATGAAGAGTATTTCGCTGCCATGTGGCAGGACCCGCTCTCCCAGCTGTTTCACCGAGACGTCGATCCGTTCGAAACCGTGGAAATAGCCCCGGCTCGCCAGGAGATACCCTTTGCGCAGTTTGGTATGGGGGATGTCGAGATTAAGGGCGGCGCGCTGGTGGGTAGTGGCTTTCTCACGATCTTCGCCATGGACCTGGATATTGCGCACCTTCACCGGTTTGCCCAGCTCGGCGACGTTGAGCTTCTCCCCCTTGCGTACCCGGCCCGCCAGCACCGTTCCCGTCACAATGGTCCCTACTCCACGGGGGCTGAAGACCCGGTCGATATAGTAGCGAAAAAAGGGGGCATCCCCTGTGATCCGAGGCGGCAGGGCGAAAAGGATCTTTCGCAGCCGCTCGATGCTCTCGGGATCGTAGATCGAGGTAGGTTCCAAGGCCTGCAGCTCCATCGCGGGATAGACTTCGCGGAGCAGCGTGCGAATCTCTCTCTCCCTCTGAGCAATCAAAGGAGCCTCGGCCCGATCGCTTTTGCTCAGTGCGATCACCAGACGCCGTACTTTCAGTAGATCCAGGACCACCAGATGCTCCCGGGTTTGGGGCATGATCCCCTCATCCGCCGCCACCACCAGCAGCGCCGCGTCGAAACCGAAAGCCCCCGAGGCCATCGTCTTGATGAGCCGTTCGTGCCCCGGCACGTCGATAAAGGCGACGTTGACCCCCTCCCGACGCATATTGGAGAAGCTCAGATCAATGGTGATCCCCCGCTCTTTCTCCTGAGCCATCTCATCCCCGTTGTAACCCGTCATCGCCTCGATCAGTGCCGTTTTGCCATGATCGACATGGCCGGCGGTACCGACGATGATGTCTCTCATTTTCTCTCCTTGTCGGAGAGAATGAGAGAAGTGAAGAGTGAAGAGTGAAGAGTGAGGAACCGAAAACGAAAGCTACGCTTTCGAATGGTGAATGGTGACTGGTGACTGGTGAATAATTTTGGGGCGTCGCTTAGCGACGCGATCGATAAGAGGCGGGACTTCAGTCCCGCAATGCAGGGCTCAAGCCCTGCCCCCAATACACTAATACACCAATACACCAATAACAGCGCCAAAGGTGCCTTTAACTCCTCACTCCTCACTCTTCACTCCTCACTACGTTCTCCGCCGCCTCAACAATCTGCCCGAAATCCCCCTCCTCCACCGTCCGCATATCCAAAACGAAGCGGTCCTTTTCGATGCGGCCGATGATCCGCTGGGCCCGGAAGGCCGTTTCCAGCTTCTCCGGATCCCCTTCCAGTGCCAGGACGACGGTAGGAATCTTCCGGTTGGGGAGGGTCCCGCCCCCAACGTAGGTCTCTGAAGGGAGGATCTCCGCCGGGATCGGCAGGCGTTCTTTGAGAGTTGCTGCCCGTTTTTCGAGTTGCTTTACGGAAGCGAAGAGCAAGCGAAGTACCGGAATCTTCTCGTACTCTCTTTTACGATAGGCCAGGATCGTCCGCTCCAGCAGCGCCAGCGTCACCTTGTCGACCCGGAACATCCGCAGGATCTGATTCTTTTTGAGCCGGTCGATGAGAGGCTTTTTGCCCAGGATGATCCCCGCCTGCACCCCGCCGAAGAGTTTGTCTCCGCTGAAGCTGAGTAGAGAGGGAGCCTTAACAAGAATTTTTGGCAATGAGGGCTCTCCTTGCCCCAATCCCCAGGGCAACTCCGGCAGGTAGGCGCTTCCCAGATCGTAGTAGTCGATCACCCCCCGCTCTCTTGCCAGCGCCGAGATCTCCTCCATCGTCGCCTCGGCGCTGAACCCTTCGATGGTGTAGTTGGATTTGTGCACCTTCATTAGCAGGGCCGTCTCCTCGCCGATCGCCGCCTCGTAGTCGCCGATGCGGGTTTTGTTGGTGGTCCCTACCTCCACCAGCTTCGCCCCGCTGGCCGCCATCACCTCGGGGATGCGGAAACTCCCGCCGATCTCCACCAGCTCTCCACGGGAGACGATCGCCTCTTTACCTTTGGCAAAAGTGTTGAGAATCAAAAAGACCGCGGCGGCATTGTTGTTGACGATTAGAGCATCTTCGCAACCGAAAAGCTCCTGCAGGCTCTCCGCCGCATGGAGATGGCGATCTCCCCGTTTCCCGCTCGCCAAATCATATTCCAGATTGCAATAACCCGCCGCAATCCTGCCGCTCTCCCAAAAAAAACTCTCATCGATCGGTGCTCTTCCCAGATTGGTATGAAGGATAACACCGGTGGCATTGACCACCGTTTGGAGTGAAGGGGTAAGAAGGTATTGATAGAAAGCGTCGATCTCCCGACGAATACGATGCGGATCGATCACATCAATACAGCCCTGTGAGATCTGGCAACGAAGCTTATCGAGGCTCTTGCGAATCGCACGAAGAAGAAGTTCACGGTTGTGGTTTTCAAAACCGGGCCACTGCAGTATAGTATCGACAGAGGGGAGCGTCCGGTAGAGATTCATCTGTATCCTTTATGTCTGCGACCGCCGGTCGCCGAGGATCATTGCTGAGAGTATATGATATCAGTTTAAAAGGAAAAAAGGGAAGAGGTGGTTTATTTGAAGTTCCCGAAAACAAGCGGGGCTTTGAGGTCCAGCTTTTTGACCGCGCTAATGACCTGCTGCAGATCGTCGATCTTTTTGCCGCTGACCCGGATCTCGTCGCCCTGGATGGCGGGGGTAACTTTGAGTTTGAGGGCCTTGATGGTTTTGACGATCTCCTTGGCCTCCTCTTTGTCGATGGCATCGACGATCCGGTAGATCACCTTGACGTTGCCGCCGCTGATGCCCTCTTTTTTGACCTCGTCCAGGGATTTGGGAGAGAGCCCCCGTTTGATCATCTTCGACAGCAGAATATCTTTCAGGGCGTCGATCTTGGAGTCGCTGGAGCTCACCAGAGAGAGGGTCTTGGCCTTTTCGTTGAGCTCGATCTCCGTCTGGATCCCTTTGAAATCGAAACGGGTCGTCACCTCTTTTTTGGCCTGTTCGATGGCGTTTTTCATCTCCATCATGTCCAGCTTGGCGCTGATATCGAAATAGTGTTCTTTGGCTTTGGCCATTGCTGTTCCTTTCCTACTTTTCGATTCGGATCATCGTCACCTGCTCATCCACTACGTCCAGGGATTTGAGCGCGGCGATCGCCTCGTTCATCTTGCGCTCTTTGCAGCGATGGGTGGTAAAGAGCAGCCGGACCCGGTCGGCATAGCGGGAGGGTTTCTGGAGCATCGACTCGATGGAGATGCCGAACTCTCCCAGGGTGCTGGTGACCTGGGCCAGGACCCCGGGGCGGTCCAGGACCTTGAGCTTGAGATAGTACTGGGAGTTGATCGCCTCGGGAGGCACGAGGGGCAGGCCGCTCTCGAGCCCCTTCTTGTAGCCCAGCATCGGGCCGGTGTTGCCCCGGACGATCTCGACGATGTCGGCGATGACAGCACTGGCGGTGGCATCCCCGCCGGCTCCCGGACCGTAGAACATGGTCTCCCCGACCCGGTCACCCACGACACTGACGGCATTCATCACGCCGTCGACCTTGGCGATCATGCTCCCGGCGGGGATCATCGTGGCATGCACCCGCATCTCCACCCCGTTGTCGACCTTTTTCGCAATCCCCAGCAACTTGATCTCGTAGCCGAACTCCTGAGCGAACTCCACATCGGTGGCGGTGATCTTTTCGATCCCCTCGATGACGATATCTTCGGGTTTGGCGTCGATCCCGTAGGCGATGGAGCCCAGAATCAGTAGCTTGTGGGCCGCGTCGTAGCCTCCCACGTCGAAGGTGGGATCCGCCTCGGCGTAGCCCAGCTCCTGAGCCTCTTTGAGCACTGCATCGTAGTCGGCCCCCTCTTTGATCATTTTGGTGAGCATGAAGTTGCAGGTCCCGTTCATGATCCCTTTGATCGACTCGATATGGTTGGCACTCAGTCCGTTGCGCAGCGCGCCGATGATGGGAATCCCTCCGGCGACACTCGCTTCGTAAAAGAGCGGCGTCTCTCCCGCGATCTCCTGCAACTCGTAGCGGTGGTAGGCCAGCAGGGCTTTGTTGGCGGTGACCACCGGTTTGCCCGCTTCCAGCGCCTTGCGCACCAGGCGGTAGGGTTCTTCCACCCCTCCCATGAGTTCCACGACGATATCCACGTCGGCACTTTCGATCACCTCCATGGGATCGTCGGTCAGGGGAATCTCAACCTGACGATCTTTGGAGAGATCCCGTACCGCCCCGAGGACCGGGACGACCTTCTTGCCGGCACGGGCTTCGATAATGTCCGCATTTTCCAACAGGATCTTCGCCACGCTTTCGCCGACGGTTCCGACACCGAGAATCCCCACTTTAACCATGCTTTGCCTTCTCCTCTTTGAGTTCGTTGAGATACCGTTTGATATTTTTGGCCGCCTGCCGGATCCTTTTTTCGTTTTCGATCAGGGCGATCCGGACATACTCGTCGCCGTACTCCCCGAAACCGATCCCGGGGCTGACGGCCACATGGGCTTTGAGCAGCAGCTCTTTGGAAAATTCCAGTGAGCCCATCTCCCGGGCGATCTCCGGAATCCTGGCCCAGACGAACATGCTGGCATTGGGGCGCCCCACCTCCCAGCCGGCTTTGCCGAAGGCGTCGATGAGCACATCCCGGCGCTTCTGATACTTGGGAATGACGATCTCTTCCACCAGATGCTCATACTCGTCCAGGGCCACCGTGGCCGCCACCTGGATCGGAGTGAACATCCCGTAGTCGAGCCAGGATTTGATCTTCTGCAGGGCACCCACCAGCTTGGGATTGCCCACGATGAAACCGACCCGCCATCCGGCCATATTGTAGCTCTTGGAGAGGGTGAAACTCTCCACTGCTACATCCTTGGCCCCTTCGACCTGGAGAATCGAAGGGGTCTTGTAGCCGTCATAGGTAATGTCGGCATAGGCGATGTCACTGATGATATAGAAGCGCTCCCGCCGGGCAATCTCCACCAAGCGTTCATAAAAGTCCAGCCCGACCGTGGCGGTGGTGGGGTTGTGAGGGAAGTTGACCACCAGAAACTTGGGCTTGGGGACCGAGTTGCGCAGGGCATGCTCCAGATCGGCAAAGAAACGATCCTCGTCGACCTCGAAAGTGCTCTCGTCGAAGGTCAGCTTCATCTTCTCCACATTGCCCCCCGCCAGAACGAAGGCGTAGGAGTGGATCGGGTAGGTGGGATCGGGCACGATGGCCACATCCCCGGGATTGGTGATGGCCTGGACCAGGTGGACATACCCCTCTTTGCTCCCCATGGTCGCCACCGCTTCGGTCTCTGGATCCAGGACCACGTCGTATTTGCGCAGATACCAGTTGGTGATCGCCAGACGGAGCTTGTAGATCCCCTTGGAGGCGCTGTAGCCGTGAGTATGGGGTTTGCGGGCGGTCTCTACCAGCTTCTCGATCACCGGCTCGAAAGCCGGTCCGTCGGGATTGCCCATGGAGAAGTCCACCACATCGGCCCCGGCGCGACGCTCCGCCATCTTCAACTCGTTCACGACGGCGAAGACATACTTGGGAAGCCGGTTGATCTTGTCAAACTGTATTTCGTCGAACATTTTTACCACACCTTGCTTTTGTTGAGTCGCTGAAACTCTTCGTGGGAGATCTCCCGAACCTCACCCTGAGCGATCTTGAAAAAGTGCCGGGAACCATCGTTGAGCTTCAGCCTGTTTTTCCCTTTGAACTCGACCATTCCGTGTCCGGTCGCCAGAATATAGTCTCCTTTGGAGGTATCAAAGGTTATATCCTCGGCGGTGACTTTGGTAACCCGCTTCATGGTCCTCAGATCGGTATAGCCGATCCAGACCTTCGAGCGGGGGTGAAATACCACCAATGTATCGGTCACAGCGGGCTTTTTCTCCGCCGATTCCGGGGCCGTAACCGCAGGAGCCTCGGAGGGTGGAGTTTCTTCGGAAGGGACGGCGGGAACAGATTTCACCGTGCTTTTTTCTCCCATCGTCTGATCCGCTGCGCTCTTTTTATCCAGGGAGGGAACCGTCGGAGAGAGTGCCTCCTGTTCTGCCGGAGTCTCCGGACTGCTGCCGGCAGTCGCCGCCAGGATCATACGGGAGAGGTCGGAGAGATTTTCTTCGGCCGGTTGAGCCACTGTCTCCGCAGTGCTTTGCTGACGCAGCTTCTCGGCCTTTGCCTGCTCTTTTTTGACCTGGGTAATGATCTTTGCCTCCTCCCTCTCTTCACTGACTGCCGTTGTTGCTTTGCCGGCATTGCTATCGGCTGTAACAACTTTCCTATCAGATACATTTTTCTCATAAAACTCGGTTTTTTGATCCGATTGGTTCTTCTCAGTACTGTTCTTCTCCGCCCAGGCTCCCGAGACAGCCGGAAATTCCGGAGCAGAATTCTCTGCCTCTTGTGCAGGGGGCTCGTTTTCGGCAAACCATCCTTCGGTCATAGAGAGAACCGAATCGAAAAAGCTTCCCTCTTGTTTGACCGGTGTGGCGGTTGCATTTTTTTCTGCGCCCATCGGGGCGGAAAGGTATCTCCAACTCCCGTAGGCAGCGATCAGCAACAGAACCAGAACGAGAATGCGAAAGAGTTTGCCGCTCCCCTCTTTCTCCATCGGAGTCACAATCAGCGGTTCCGCCTCCTCAGCCGACCCTGCGTCAGCGAAATAGGCCCGGCAGTCGGCCTTGAGATCGCTCAGGTCCGCCTGGTACTCCCGCTCCAGAATGGAGATGAAACCCAGTGCCTGGACCTTTTTCAGGCGGGACCAGTCTCGGTGGACCACCGCTTCCAGATTCTCCACGGAGATCCGGGTACGCCGACTGATCGTCGGCAATGTGTTCTCTTCGATAATCTCATTCAACTGCATAACTCATCCTGTGTATCATAATGGCGGCGGCGGCGCTGACATTGAGGGAGTCAAACTCCCGCTTCATCCGGATCGAGATGGTCTCGTCGAGCCGTTCCCTCGCCTTTTTAGAGAGCCCTCGGTCTTCGCTGCCCAGAATCAGGGTGCGACGCCGGGCGAAAGCTTTCTCTTCGATGGGCGCACCCTCCATGGAAGCTCCGTAGAGCCGATGTCCCGCCTGAGAGAGCTCGTGCAGGACATCGAGGATATTCCGGTGCAGAGCAAAAGGCATCTCCAACAGAGCTCCGCTGCTGGTGCGGGTCACCGCGGCGAAATTGAGCTGCCCGATTCCGGTCGCCACGATCCCCTCCACTCCCAGGGCATAGGCGCTGCGGACGATCGCCCCGATATTCCCCGCATCAGTCAACGTATCCAGGACCAGGACGAAATCGCCCGTTTTGATCTCAGCCAGGGTGCTGGGTTCGAAATCGGCGATCTCCGCCAAAAGCCCCTGATGGTTTCCTCCCCGGCTCAGCTGCTGGGCCCAGCGGTTTTCGATGAACGTGATCTTCGCTCCATAACTTTCGAAGAGGTCCCGGGGCAGGACGCCCTTTTTGGCGATGTAGATCTTTTCGACACGCTCGGGGTGGTGTCTCAGTGCATGCAGCACCACCTGTTTTCCATAAATAATCATAGGGGATTTTACCATTTTTTCCTGACGGGCCCGGAGAGAGGAGTAAGGCAGAGACCTCGCAAGGAAATGCGTCAGCCTTTTCGGACCAGCCGGTCGTACCACTCCGAGACGGTGCCGCCCAGCAGGCGGGCAAAGAGCTTGGCCTTGACCTTGGGGGGCAGGTCCATCGCCTCGATCTCCTCAGGATGGAGCACGGCAGCGGTATCGGAGGCCCCGGCCATGACCACCACCCACTCTCCCCGGATCGCCCCCTCCGCCCGCACTCTCTCCAGCAGCTCCCGGGCACTTCCCCGGTAGTAGCGCTGATGCTTTTTGCTCAGCTCCTTGGCCGCAAAGACCGGCCGCGTCGCATCCCGCTGAACGATAGCCTCCAGGAGCTTTTCCAGACGGTGCGGGGCTTCGTAGAGCACCGTATCCCAAGGGGAGCGCAGCAATTCCTCCAACGCTTCCCGTCGCGGACGCCCCTGATGGGGCAGAAAACCGTAAAAGAGGAAACGTCCCGACTCGAAACCGCTGGCGGCATAGGCCACCGTCACCGCACTGGGGCCGGGCAGGACATCGTAGGGGATCTCCCGCTCCTGGCACCAGGCCACCAGCAGCTGCCCGGGATCAGAGATGGCGGGCATGCCCGCATCGCTCACATAGACCACCGCTTCGGATTCCAGACGATCGGCGATCTGTTTCAGACGTGCCGGACCGTTGTGTTCGTTGAACGACAGGAACTCCGCCTCCGGCAGTGCCGCCAGGTAACCCCGTTCGTGCAGCAGATCCAGCAGATGACGGGTGACCCGGGTGTCTTCACAGAGAAAGAGTCGTGCCGATTCGAAAACAGAGAGTGCGCGGTAGGTGATATCCTGGAGATTTCCCAGGGGGGTGGGGACAAATGTCAACATGACAACACCCCGAAAGGGGTGAATAACTTAGGAGAGCTTGTATTTGTTGCGGAACTTCTCGACACGTCCGGTAGCGTCGACAATCTTCTCCGAACCGGTGAAGAAGGGGTGACACTCGTTGCAGATATCGATCGAGAGCTCAGGCTTGTTGGAGCGGACGGTAAATTCATTTCCGCAGGCACATTTGACATGGCAGTCCATATATTCGGGATGAATACCTTTTTTCATCAGAAAAACCTTTGTTGAATTTGTGACGATGGGCAACCAACCCATTCCGATATGCCGAGGCATACCCTTCCGCTGCCTGGAGGCAGGGGGCGCTGCAACGCTTCACGCGAGACAACTCTCCCGTATTTCTAATGAAATGCGGGGAAAATCAGAGCGGTATTTTACCCGGAATGCTTTAAAAAAATCTGAAATCACCCCAGCAGAAAGCGGGCGGCGGCGGCACAGGCGGCACTCTCGCTGCGCAGAATCATCGGAGTGGCCAGCCCGACGATCCGTTCTTCGGCGAAGCGCTTCCGTTCCGTTTCCGTCAATCCCCCTTCGCATCCCACTACCAGGGTCAGAGCCTCCCCGCCGTCACAGGCAAGCGAACGGGACGAGAAGTCCAGCAGCATCGCCTCAGGCACTTCGGCAAGAAAAGCCTCGAGACTCTCGGCTTCCCTCAGCTCCATCAACACGCTGCGACCGCACTGCTGGGAAGAGTTGATCAGAATGCGATGCAGCCGTTCGAAGTCGGGCCGGAAGCTCCGCTGGCTTCTTTCACAGGGGAAAAAGGTGATTTGGGAAACCCCGATCTCGTTGAGTGCAGGCAAAGCCTTCTCCACCGTCTTTGGATCGATCTGGCACCATCCCAGATGCAGCCTGCGCTCGGGAGCGATCCGAAGTGATTGCTCCGATTCCAGGCGAAGATATGCCCGTCGGCGATCCAGGGTTTCGGTCCGATAGGTGTAGAGGAGATCATCGGTGAGGTTCCGCAGATGCAGCGGCGAATCGGCGTGAAGTCGCCGGACTTTGAAGAGATAGCGATAGGCATCCCCCTCCAGCTCGAGCCGGGGTTGTCCCGCCTCGGGATGATAGAGAAACTGCATCGGCTACCGTCCCAACACCGCCAGCAGGGTTACGCCGATTGTGAGCGCAAGCTCCAGACCGACGACCGCGCTGTTGAATCCCAAGCCCATGGATCCGGAGAGCCAGAGCCTCTTGAGATGCAGCGCCCGATAGATGTCCAGCAGCGGCATCAGTCCCGTCAAAATCAACATCCCGATCACCGGCAGTGTCAGAGGGCGCCCGGCAAAGAGCCAGACCATCAGGCCGCTGAAAGCCACCATCGACCAGAGCGCCCAGAAGACGAAATAGCCGACCCGGGTATAGAAGATTCGCTTTTCCGGAGAAGATTGCAGTATCCAGGGCAGTGACAGGTTGAGCAGCAGAATGAGCAAAAGCCCCTCCACCAGATGCCGGTGATAGCCGATCAGCACATCCACGCTGCCTCCTGCTTTACGGATTATTTCAGTTTGGAGATATACTCGGCCAGTGCGGCAATGTCGCTGTCACTGAGGCCGGCAGCCTGTCCCTGCATTACGCCGCCCATGCCGTAGGCGTTGCGCTTGCCCTCTTTGTAGGCTTTGAGTTTCTGGGCTACCTCATCTGCCGGCTCACCGGCGATAACCGGTGACTTGCCCAGGGCTTTCATTTTGCCGTCGGTTCCGTGACAACCGGCACATTTGGCGAAGAGGGCCGCACCGTCGGCAGCGGGAGCCGTTGTCTCGTTTGCCATCGATTTTTTGACTTCAGCTGCCTTCTCCTCTACCGCGGCAGCGGCTTCAGCAGTCTTGGCCTTGGCTGCCTCGCCCATTGCGGCGGCACTCTTCTTGGCTGTTTCCACTGCTTCAGCCGTTTTGGCTTTGGCCGCCTCTTCCATTTTGGCAGCACTCTCTTTGGCCTTTTCGACAGCTTCGGCAGCAGCCTTTTTGGCCTGATCCATCGCCTCGGAGGCTTTCGCCTGCGCCTGAGAGAGGGCATCGGCGCTCTTTGCCTTGGCAGTCTGGACCGCTGCCGCTGTATCTTTCGCGGCACTTTGGGCAGCTGCTTTGGCATGCTCTTTGGTCTCTTGTGAGCAACCGCTGATCAACAGGCCTGCTATCACGGCAACAGCAAATGTATGTTTCCGGTTCATCATTTTGACTCCTTCTTGGATAAATTCACCCGCATTATAACCAAACGAACGTGGAGTTATCGTGAGGTTCATACCCCCTGGGTCATATCAAAGATCCGGATATGAAGACGATCGGAATAGCGGAAATTGTTTCGGATACAGAAATCGAAGACCGCCCGATCGTTGTGCCAGATAGTTGCACGACTCTCTCCTACCGGCATGCAGAAGACTTCTGCCTCCGGCAGGATCGAACGGATCCCGGCGATCTCCTCCAGTGCCCTGCCGGACTCCACCATCTGCCGATCCAGGGTGAATTTGAGGAAATACTCCCGGCTCTCGGCGGCGATTTTTTTAAGCGCAATGGCATTCATCCGACGCTGGGCCGTTTCACCGCTATTTGAAAGTTTGACCGAGAGAGCAAAAACAGCGTGACGATAGGCCGGGAAATTTTCGAAATCGAGCTCCACGGTGCCGTTGGTCTCGAATGTCACGACAATCTGCCGCTCCACAAGCCCCTCGATCACACCGTAAAAGACCGGATCCGTCGCATAGATCAGCGGTTCCCCTCCTGTGATCACTACATGGGGCCGATATCCCAGCCGGGCAAACTCCCGATCCACCTCCTCCAGAAGCTCTTCGGCAGATTCTACCGCCTGCCAACGGTCGGCAAAGGCCCGATCTACCGCGAACCAGGTGTCACAACCCGCCCTTTTCTCACCGTCAACTTCATATTCCGCTCCAAATCCCGGACAGTGCAGATTGCACCCGCCGGTCCGCAGAAAATAGGAGGGCACCCCCGCATAGCGCCCTTCGCCCTGGATGGAGAGGAAGCGCTCGGTCAGCCAAAACATGGTTCGCCTTCGGCGAAAATGAGGAATGAGGAATGAGGAATGAGGAACCGAAAATGAAAGCTACGCTTTCGAATGATGAATGGTGAATGGTGAATGGTGAATGGTTTTGGGGCGTTGCGTTGCAACGCAATTGCTTGGAGGCGGGACTTCAGTCCCGCAATGCAGGGCTGAAGCCCTGTCCCCAAGGCCCAATGTCCAATGCCGTCGCCAAAGGCGACATCACTGCCGACTGCCGACTGCCGACTGCCGAACAAATTCAAATGACGAAAAGTCGACCACAGCGCCAAAGGTGCCCAATCATTCCTCATTCCTAATTCCTAATTCCTAATTCCTAATTCGAGACAGGAGGATGACATCTCATCCTCCTGTCTCGTAAAAGGCCCGATTGGAACCTTCGTTTTCCGTCTCGCTCCAGCGATTCTCTTTGGGTTTGTCACGCAGGACCTCAGCCAGGATCTCGGCGGCGGCATCCACATCGCCGGCCCGGACCGCTTCGGCGATGGACCGGGCTTCGTCGAAATAGAGACAGGGAATCAGATGTCCTTCGGCGGTAAGACGGATCCGGTTGCAGCTTTCGCAGAAGTCGTGCTTGTGGGGGTCGATGAGGCCGAAGACGTAGCCGTTCTCCTCGATTTCATAATTGTAGGAGGGGCTGGCGCCTTCCCGACCGAGCCGATGAATCGTGTAACGCTCTTTGATGCGCTCCAGGATCTCTTTGCCGTGCATCCCCCGGATCTCCTCGTTGGCGTGGGAGTTTTCCATATATTCGATGAAGCGCACCCGCATCCCCCGCTCCCGGCAGTACTCCAGGATATCGAGAATCTCGCCGTCGTTGATTCCTTTGAGGGGGACCATATTGATCTTGACTTTCAGTCCTACTTCCAGGGCCCTGTCAATCCCCTGCAGGACTTTGCCCAGCACATTTTTCTGGGCGATCTGAGCCGCCACGGCGGGCTTGAGGGAATCGAGAGAGATGTTGAGCCGCTTCAATCCCGCGGCATGGAGGGAATCTGCCGCTTCGGTCAAGAGATATC
>JALVUD010000033.1 GCA_027035765.1 Campylobacteraceae bacterium | reverse complement strand
GCCGTTGTCACCAGCAGACTCGTTCTGTTTAGCAAGTCTCAGCGCCTCAGCACAGGCATCGGAAGTATCGGTATTTGCCTGGATGGCAAGGGATCCGCTTGCACTGCTGGCATTGATATCGAAACACCTCAGAGCAGATTTACATGCTACAGATGTAGTACCAGCAACGGTCCAGTTGCTACCATCAGCATCACTTGTTACATTGGAAAAGTTTCCGTCTTTCAGATAGGCTCCGCCCGCATCACCGATACAGGTAGCCAGATCGTTGGCAATTTTCGCACCGGAAGCATCGCTTCTTGTAGCAGCCAGTTTGGGAATGGCCACAGCAGCCAGGATACCGATAATTACGATCACGAAGATCAATTCAATCATAGTAAAACCGCGTCTCATAGAGAACTCCTTAAATAAATTCCGTGCATAGTCCAACCGAACTATCACACTCTAATTCTATCCATAGATTACTTAAAGTTTTTTGAATCTCTGCTCAGCGCCGACAATTTTGCTACGCTTCGATGATCCCCTCGATCTCTTTTTCATAGTTGTAGTTCTGGGCCGCCAGACGGAGAAAGGCCAGGAAGAGCTTCTCCGCGGCGTTGTCCCGGTTGCTGTGGATGCCGGACTCCTCCAGCATCTTTTCCACATAGGCGGCAAACTCGTCGTCGAGGTTTTTGGCTTTGAAACGGATACCGTTGATGGTCAGGGTCAGGTCTTTCATTTTTTTTCCTTCGGAAAAAGTTAATAGTTAATTGCTTTGCTGGAATAGCAATTGCTATTCCAGCAAAGCCTCGACCTTGGCGATGATCGCTTCGATCTCGGCGTCTTTGGTCTCCAACTCGGCCCGGAGCGCGGCGATGGTCTCCTCTTTGGCCTCGAGCTGGCTCGCCAGAGTAGCAGTCTCACTCCGCAGCGCCTCCAGCTCCTGGCTGCCGCCCTCCTGGCACTGCTGCAGTTCGGCCGTCAGGTCTTTGTTGGCATTGCGCAGGGCCTCCGCTTCCGCCTCCAGCTCGGCGATACGGCTTTTCCACCCTTCGACTTTCTCTTTCAATCTGTCCAGTGCGCTCACATTTTTCTCCTTGAGTTTTCTTGATTTTATCTGCTTCGATATAATATCGTAAGAAAATTAGGAGTTAGAAATTAGGAATTAGAAATTGAAAGAAGATCCGCCGAAGAACGGGAATGTTCTCGAAGAGAAGAGCTATCGGTTCGGTATACGCATTATTCGGCTGTCCCAATACCTGAATAATGAAAAAAGAGACTTCATTTTAAGCAAGCAAATCATGCGTTCCGGGACAGCGATCGGTGCTTTGGTCAGTGAAGCGAAGTATGCTCAATCCAGAGCCGACTTTCTCAACAAACTGACAATCGCTCTGAAAGAAGCCAATGAAACCCGCTACTGGATCAACCTGCTGTACGATACCGATTATTTATCGTCGACTATGCATCAAAGATTATCTACTGACATAGAGGAGCTTCTAAGTCTTCTCGTCAGCATTACCAAAAAACTTAAAAACAAAACCGAACCTCCTAATTCCTAACTCCTAATTCCTAACTTCCAAAGGAAACCCTTGTTCAAAGTCAAAGCCCCCTACGCCCCCGCCGGTGACCAGCCCGAAGCCATCGAGAAACTCAGCGCCTCCATCGAGGCGGGCAACCGCTACCAGACCCTGCTGGGCGTCACCGGATCGGGCAAGACCCACACCATGGCCAGGATCATCGAAAAAACCCAACGCCCCACGCTGATCATGACCCACAACAAAACCCTGGCGGCCCAGCTCTACAGCGAGTTCAGGAGCTTCTTCCCCGACAACCACGTCGAGTACTTCATCAGCTACTACGACTACTATCAGCCCGAAGCCTATATCCCCCGTCAGGATCTCTTCATCGAAAAGGACAGCTCCATCAACGCCGAACTGGAGCGGCTGCGACTGAGCGCCACGGCGAGCCTGCTGAGCCACGACGACGTGATCGTCATCGCCTCCGTCAGCGCCAACTACGGGCTGGGAAACCCCGAAGAGTACCGCAGCATCGTCCAGAAGATCATCGTGGGCGAGGAGTACAACCAGCGGGAACTACTGCTCAAATTCGTGGAGATGGGCTACCGGCGCAACGACGACTTCTTCGACCGGGGAGATTTCCGTGTCGGGGGCGAGGTGATCGACATCTATCCCGCCTACAGTGAGGAACTGGCCTACCGGATCGAGTTTTTTGGCGACGAGGTGGAGAGCATCCACAGTTTCGACGCCCTCACCGGTGAAAAGGTGGCCGAGCTCAAAGAGTTCACTCTCTACAGCGCCAACCAGTTCATCGTGGGCCAGGAGAAGATGGCCCGCGCTATCAAGAGCATCGAAGAGGAGCTGGCGGATCGGCTGAAGTTTTACGAGCGAGAGGGGCGGATGGTGGAGTACAACCGCCTCAAACAGCGCACCGAGTTCGACCTGGAGATGATGGAGACCACCGGGGTCTGCAAAGGGATCGAAAACTACTCCCGCCACCTGACAGGAAAAAAACCGGGCGAGACCCCCTACTCGCTGCTGGACTACTTCGAAGCGATGCACAAGGATTACCTGGTGATCGTGGACGAATCCCACGTGAGCCTGCCGCAGTTTCGGGGGATGTATGCCGGCGACCGAAGCCGCAAGGAGGTGCTGGTCGAGTACGGCTTCCGACTGCCGAGCGCCCTGGACAACCGGCCGCTGAAATTCGAAGAGTATATCGACAAGGCCCCCCACTATCTCTTCGTCTCCGCCACACCAGGCGAGTGGGAGATGGAACACTCCACCGTCGTCGCCGAGCAGGTGGTGCGCCCCACGGGGCTCCTGGATCCCGAGATCGAGGTGCGTGACAGCGAGAACCAGGTGGCCCACCTCCACGACCGGATCAAGGAGGTCGTCGAGCGGGGCGAGCGGGTTCTGGTGACGGTGCTCACCAAAAAGATGGCCGAGGAGCTGACGACCTACTACAACGACCTGGGCCTGCGGGTGAAATATATGCATTCGGATCTGGACGCCATCGAACGCAACCAGATCATCCGCAGCCTTCGCCTGGGGGAGTTCGATGTGCTGGTGGGGATCAACCTCCTGCGGGAGGGGCTGGACCTGCCCGAGGTGAGCCTGGTAGCGATCCTGGATGCCGACAAGGAGGGCTTCCTGCGCAGCGAAACCGCCCTGATCCAGACCGCCGGACGCGCCGCGAGGAACGTCCACGGCAAGGTCCTGATGTACGCCAAAAAGATCACCCCCTCCATGCAGGCCTGTATCGAGACCACCCAGGCCCGACGCCAGAAGCAGATCGAATACAACCGACGCCACGGCATCACCCCCCAGACCACCGTCCGGGAACTCGATACCAATCTGAAAGTCGCTGAACCCGGCGAACTCTACAACCGCCACAGCAAAATGGACAAAATGCCCAAAGCCGAACGCCAGCGGATCATCAAAGAACTCAAGGCCAAAATGCTCGAAGCGGCGAAGAAGCTGGAGTTCGAAGAAGCGGCAAGATTGCGGGACGAGATTGCAAAGATCAAAAAACTTTAATTTTTGCAATCTCTCAATAAGCATTGCAAAGCAATGCAAACCGCAACTATTAACTATTAATTATTAACTATTAACTATAATCCTCTCAATTCAATTGAGAGGATTATCCCATGGATCTCAAAGACCCTTCCCTCTACATCAACCGGGAGCTCTCCTGGCTCCAGTTCAATACCCGGGTCCTGGCCCAGACCCGCAAAGAGGAGCTTCCTCCTCTCGAGCGGCTCAAATTCATCGCTATCTACGGAACCAACCTGGACGAATTCTATATGGTCAGAGTCGCCGGGCTCATCTCCCTCTACAAAGCCGGCATCCAGGAGACCGGCCCCGACCGGCTCACTCCCGCCGAGCAGCTGGCGGCGATCCGGGAGTATCTGCATACCGAGAAGCAGGAGCTCGAAACGCGTTACAACACCATCACCGCGGAACTCGAGAATGAAGGCGTCCGCATCCGCCCCTTTGCCAAGCTGGATCCCTCACTGCAGGAGAAACTTCGGGAGACCTTTTACGAAGAGATCTATCCCGTCATCATCCCCATCGCCATCGACGCCACCCATCCTTTCCCTCACCTCAACAACCTCAGCTTCGGCCTGGCGGTCAAGCTCCAGGACCGGGAGGGGAACATCAAACACGGGTTGGTGCGCATCCCAAGGCTCCTCCCCCGCTTTCTCAAAGCTGATCACACCTTCGTCCCCATCGAGAGCCTCGTGGAACATTTCATCGGGGATCTTTTCCCCGGCTACAGCGAGATCGCCAGCACTCCCTTCCGGGTCACCCGCAACGCCGACCTGGCCATCGAAGAGGAGGAGGCGGACGACTTCCTGGAGATGATGGAGGAGGGGCTTCGCAGCCGCAACAAGGGGCAGATCGTCCGGCTGGAGCTCACCGGTGATGCCGATGCGGACCTGGTAGAGTTTCTCAACAGCCACCTTCATGTCGAAAGCGGCGATATCTACTACTACCGCTCCATTCCCCTCAATCTGGGGGCCCTCTGGCAGATCGTCGGGGAGAAATCCTTGGCCCATCTCCTGCTCCCGGGCTACACTCCCAAAACCCTGCCCCCTTTCGACAAGGAGGAGATTTTCAGCGCCATCGAGCAGCAGGACAGTCTCCTCTACCACCCCTACGAGAGCTTCGAGCCGGTGGTCAAATTCATCCAGCAGGCCGCTGCCGATCCCGAGACGCTGGCGATCCGCATGACCCTCTACCGGGTCGGGACCAAATCTCCCATCGTCAAAGCGCTCATCGACGCGGCCCAGGACGGCAAACAGGTCACGGTCCTGGTGGAGCTCAAAGCCCGTTTCGACGAGGAGAACAACCTTCGCTGGGCCAAGCGGCTGGAGGACGCGGGGGCCCACGTGGTCTACGGGATCCCCGGCCTCAAGGTCCACGCCAAGATCGCCCAGGTCCTCAAACGCAGAAACGGACAGCTCAAGAGCTATCTCCACCTGGCCACCGGCAACTACAACCCCGGCACCGCCAAGATCTACACCGATATCAGCTACTTCACCGCCCGCAAAGATTTCAACAACGACGCCACCCGTTTCTTCCACTTTCTCACCGGCTTCTCTTCCTACGCCAAGCTCCAGACCCTCTATATGTCCCCGCTGCAGATCAAGCAGAAGCTGCTCAAACTGATCGAGCAGGAAGCGGCCCACGGCAGCGAGGGGCATATGATCCTCAAGGCCAACTCCCTGGCCCATCCCGAGATCATCCGGGCCCTCTACAAAGCGAGCCAAAAGGGGTGCAAGATCGACCTGATCATCCGGGGGATCTGCTGTCTCCGCCCCGGAGTGGAAGGGGTCAGCGACAACATTACCGTCTCCTCCATCATCGGCAAATACCTGGAACACCCGCGGATCTACTGGTTCAAACACGACGCGCCCGGCTGCTACATCTCCAGCGCCGATCTGATGCCCCGGAACCTGGACCGTCGCATCGAACTGATGACCCCGATCTTCGAAGAGAATCTGGCCGAACGGATCGAACAGATCCTGAGCCTCCAGCTGGCGGACAATCAGCTCCGCTGGATCCTCCAAAGCGACGGGAACTACACCGAAGTCCACCCCCGGGAGGGCGAACGCCCCGTCAATTCCCAGGAGCTCCTGGAGAAGTATGTCAACAAACTCTACGACCGGACCCGGAAACACGACAGCAGCAAGGGCAGCAACTACGTCAAACGGCTGGCGGAGAAGCTTTTGAAAGAGAGTTGACATAACTAGTAACTAGGAACGAGTAACTAGTAACTGGAAACTTTGGGGTGTCGCTTGGCGACGCGATTATTCGGAGGCGGGAATTTATTCCCGCAAGGCAGGGCTGAAGCCCTGCCTCTACTGCTTACTGCCGACTGATGACTGGCGACTAGTGACAAACGACGAAAACAAAGGAGAAAAAATGCCGAATATTCTGAATTATCAAGGCCTCTCTCCGGTATTGGGAAAAGGCAGCTGGATCGCTCCCGGTGCGACCGTCATCGGTGACGTGGAACTGGGAGAAGACTCTTCCGTCTGGTTCGGCTGTGTGGTGCGCGGTGATGTGCATTGTATCCGCATCGGAGACCGCACCAATATCCAAGATCTGAGCATGATTCATGTCACCAACTACAAACAGCCCGACAGAAGTGACGGTCATCCCACCATCATCGGCAACGATGTCACCGTGGGCCACCGGGTGATGCTGCATGGCTGCACCGTCGAAGACGCCTGCCTCATCGGCATGAGCGCCACGATCCTGGACGGCGCCGTCATCGGCCGGGAGTCCATCGTCGGCGCGGGAGCCCTGGTCACCGGCGGCAAGGTCTTCCCGCCCCGCTCCCTGATCCTGGGTGCTCCCGCCAAAGTGGTCCGGCAGCTGACCGAGGAGGAGGTGGCGGAGCTCTACGCCTCGGCGGAACGGTATGTGGGGTTTATGAAGAACTATCGAGATAGTGAGGAGTTAAGAATGAGGAATGAGGAATGAGGAATTGTGGGGCGTCGCTTCGCGACGCATATTTTTGGAGGCGGGAATTCATTCCCGCAAATCAATTGAGTTCTCTGAAAAACCTAAGAATTATGCTTCTGTCATCCTGAACTTGATTCAGGATCCACGCTCTCTGGATATTTTGGACCCTGGATTCCGGGTCAAGCCCGGAATGACGGAGGTTTTCCAGGGAACTCTATTAGAAGATTGCAAAGATGCATAGCGTGGGATTGCTATCCCACGAACCAGGGTACCGATCAAACCTTGAAATGTAAATAAGATTTGGAATGACGCTATTATATTTGCCTGATTTCACACAAATCATTCATTCCTAGTTACTAGTTTCTAGTTACTAGTTGTCAAAAGGAAAGCCATGAACTTCACCAAAATCCTTCAGCGCACGTTCCGCGACATCCTGAGCCCTTCGGTCCTGGGATTCATCCTCAAGGTGGGACTGGGGGCCTTCCTCTTCTGGATCGCCGTTTTGTGGCTCTTCTGGAACCCCTTCGAGCACTTCGTCGCTTCTTATCTGCAGATGATCCCCTGGATCGGCCGCTTTGCGTGGTTCCAGGCTTCGGGGGCCTTTCTGGCGGCGCTGGCCGTGGGGTACGCTCTCGTGGTCGTCACGATCTCTCTCCTGACCTCGCTGCTGAGCGAGAAACTTCTGCTACGCCTGGCTGCGCGGGAGTATCCCGAGGTCAGGCCCGTGGGCAGCGCCGCGATCCATCGTTCGATCTATTACACTCTCAAAGCCAGCGCCATTTTTCTGATCCTGTTTCTCTTCACCTTACCCCTGATCTTCGTCCCGGTTTTCGGACAGTTCTGGATGCTCTGGCTCTGGTCGATCCTTCTCAAGGAGCCCACCGTCTACGACGTAGGCTCCCTCTTCATCGACGACGAAACGGAGCTCAAACGCCGCAGCAAAAAGGCAAGACTCATCGCCCTCATAGCCGCCGCCTTCAACTACATCCCCATCCTCAACATCTTCGCTCCCCTCTTCGCCCAGATTCTCTTTCTGCATTATCTGCTGGGAAACATCCAAGCCACCCGTCGTTAAAAGGTAATGCAGGGTAAACAGCAGGTCGGGCCATTGCCCGACAAAATCACTTAGGAAGCGAGGTTTCAACCCCGCCTTTTCGGGAATGAATTCCCGCCTCCTACTCTGAACGGAAACGCGAATTCATTTGCGTCCCCAGGGGCGAAAATCTTTACATCTTTGCACTCTGCCGGGAATAAATTCCCGGTTCCATTATCCGCGTCGCAACGCGACACCCCAAAATTTCCAGTTACTCGTTACTAGTTCCTAGTTTCTCAACATTCCTCACTCGCAAATAAGGTAAATGCTATAATCACCCAAAAAAGAAACGGATCTCTCTATGCCAAAAACCCTCCATCTTGTCAGCCTGGGCTGCACCAAGAACCTGGTCGACAGTGAAGTGATGCTCGGCAAGCTGGCCGAGTACACACTCACTGATGACCCGAGCAACGCCGACGTGATTATCGTCAATACCTGCGGCTTCATCGAGGCAGCCAAGGAAGAGTCCATCGCCACAATCCTCGATCTCCATCAGCAGCGCAAAGAGGACTCTCTGCTGGTGATGAGCGGCTGCCTCAGCGAACGCTACAAAGAGGAGCTCTCCGAACAGATGCCCGAGATCGATATTTTCACCGGGGTAGGCGACTACGAGCGGATCGACGAGCTGATCCGGCAGAAGCAGAGCAGTTTCAGCCCCGAGGTCTATCTGGCCACGGAGAAATCCCCCCGCCTCATCACCGGCTCCAACTACCACGCCTACATCAAGATTGCCGAAGGGTGCAACCAGAACTGCTCTTTCTGCGCCATCCCTTCCTTCAAGGGCCGGCTCCATTCGCGCACCCTCGACTCGATCGTCGCCGAGGTCTCCGCCTTGACACAGAAAGGCTTTTATGACTTCAGCTTTATCTCCCAGGACAGCTCCAGCTACGGCCGGGATCTGGGGCTTCGAGACGGCCTGATCGATCTGATCCGCCACGTGGAGATGATCCCCGGCGTGCGAAGCGCCCGGATTCTCTACCTCTATCCCAGCACTACCAGTTTCGAGCTCATCGACGCCATCGCCGAAAGCCCCCTCTTCCAGACCTACTACGACATGCCGATCCAGCACATCGACGACCGGGTGCTCAAAACGATGAAACGGGGTTTCGGCGAAGCCAAAACCCGCGAACTCCTGGAGGCGATGCGGGCCAAAGAGGGGAGCTTCGTTCGCACCTCCGTCATCGCCGGTCACCCCGGGGAGAGCGAAGAGAGTTTCCGAAAGCTCTGCGATTTCCTGGAGGAGTTCGGCTTCGATCGAATCAACGTCTTCGCCTACTCCAACGAGGAGGATACCGCCGCCTACGACATGGAGCAACTGCCGGAGGAGGTAATAGCCGAACGCACCGCCATCCTGGGAGAGATCGCCCGGCGCAGCCGTGATGCTTCGCTGGAGAAGATGGTCGGACGGGAGTGCCGCCTCGCCATCGACGGCCCCAGCAGTGAACACGAATACCTCCTCTCCGCCCGCCCGCTGCTCTGGGCCCCGGAGATCGACGGGGAAGTCCTGGTCAACGATACCAACGACCTGGACATTCAGATTGGAGGTCTATATCAAGCCAAGATTACAGAAAAAGCAGGAGAGTATCTTCTCGCAACATTGTTGCGAGAAGAACTAGTAACGAATAACTAGCAACTAGTAACCGAAGAGGGAGAAGGAGAGTATTCATTGAAGAGATATCGGGATCGCAACGGTGATGCTTTGGGGAGCAAAAGTTTCGAATTTGCGTTGCGAATCATTCGTCTCTCTCGCTATTTGCAAAAAGAACACCGTGAATATGTCCTGTCAAAACAGATTCTCAAAAGCGGTACAGCCATCGGTGCGCTTGTGCGAGAATCCAAATATGCCCAATCGAAATCAGACTTTCTACACAAGTTGGCGATCGCGCTCAAAGAAGCCAATGAAACCAAATACTGGCTGGAGCTCTTATGGCAATCGGAATATATCGACGATGCAATGTATTCGAGTATCGAACCGGATATCGATGAACTGCTGAAACTTCTGATCTCCAGTACCAAAACCGTGAAATCACAACAATGAAAAATCGGTTACTAGTTACTAGTTACTCATTACTAGTTAAAAAGAAAAACCTATTAGGTTTTTCCCACGGTCTCGACTCCACCGCCCTCTACCACCTCCTGGCCGAATCAGGGATCGACTTCGACATTGCACTGGTCAACTACGGGGTTCGAGAACAGGCCGACGAGGAGGAGGCAGCGGCCCGGGAGCTGGCAGAGCGGGACGGGCGGCAGATCTTCGTGGCGCATGCACCCCGCTGGAAGAGTGGCTTCGAGGCCCGGGCGCGGAGGTTTCGCTACGACTTTTTCGAATCCCTTATTGAAGAACATGGCTACGAAAATCTTCTGACCGCTCATCAGCTGAACGATCGGCTGGAGTGGATGATGATGCGGCTGATCCGGGGGGCGGGGACGGCGGAGCTGGCGGGGATGGAGGCGGTGAGCGAGAGGCAGACCCCCGGCGGCAAATCCTACCGGCTCATCCGCCCTCTGCTGGAGACGCCTCGCCATAAGCTGGAGGCCTATTTGGGGGAACGAGAGTTGCCCTGGTTCCATGACGAGAGTAACGAATACGCCACTTTTGAGCGCAATCGTCTCCGACCCTTTCTGGAGACGCTCATTCGGGAACACTCACCGGGGATTCGACACACTTTTGAGTATCTGAAACAGGATGCCAAGCTGCTCTCCGAAAACTATGAGGAAATCTTTGCAAAGGGGAAACTGCGCATCTACCGGATTCACGATCGACGCATCGTCCCTCTGGCCGCGTCGAAAGCTCTCAAAGAGCTGGGGTATCTCCTCAGCGGCGCGGAGCGTGAAATGCTCAAAGAGAAAAACTCCATTGTAGCGGGGAGAAAATGGGCCGTTGAATTGAGCGGAGAATATCTTTATATCGCCCCTTATGTGACGGATGTCCCCATGTCCAAGTCTTTCAAAGAGGCATGTCGTTTGCGAAGAATCCCGCCGAAGGTACGCTCCTGGCTCTATCTCGAAGACATCCATCCACAGAACCTGCCTCTATAAACCAGGAAGCGATGCGAAGTGGGGAGTCTGTTTTGGAAGCGAGGGTTTAATCTCGCCTTTGTCGGAGTGAATTCCCGCTTCCGAATAATCGCGTCGTGAAACAACCCCCAAAAATTCCTCATTTCTAACTTTTGATTCCTCAAATTCAGTGGCTATTTGCCACCTACCTCACCCCCGATTCCAAAACCGCCTCCAAACTGTTTTTCGAAACCGATCACTATCGTAGCACCAGAGCCCTGGCTACAAGCCGTTCATCACTATCAGTATGATCACAAGCGAAACATTTTTCAGAAGCATGGGATGATTTTAGCATTTTGACGAAAATCGTTTACAATAGAGTGAAGCTCATGCCAATTCTGTGGACCATAAAAAATGAGAATGCAATCTACAGCAGCTTGAATATAAACCTATTCAATAAGCAAGAAGAATTTTGAAAAATTGCCGATAAAAAATAGGGGAATTAAAACGTAGAAAATTCAGGCCCGAGCCGAAGCCCGTTCCCGAAGAGGTATGTGAGGATTAGAACTTGTAGTAAGCCTCGACACGGATGCGCTGACGCTTGGCATCAGGTACGCCAGCAGTAGAGTAAGAGATATCTCTGTAGCGATACTCAACTTTAGCATTGACACCGGCAACGGTGAACTTGTAACCAAGGCGAGCACCCCATGCATTATCCATGTTCACGAGAAGGTTGCTGTTGTTCGAGAAGTCCCAGTATCCAAGAGAACCGTAAACCTTACCTACAGGCAGTTTATAACCAGCTTTGAGCAGCAGTGCCCACTGATTTTGCTGATAGCTGTCACCATTCATTTCATTATCAGTCCAGAATGCGCTGGTGCCCGCACCTGTGTCAGCAGTCATAAGGCTGTAATCACCGTCATTGATGTAACCGGCGATCAGAGTCGCGTCGAAGTCACCCCAACTGGAGCCGACTTTACCGGCGATGCCGAAAGTAGCGTCAGTGTTGGCGTAATCTCCATCAACATAAGCAACCTGCAGGCCGGCTTTGATAGTGTCAAAACTTGTCAGAGCGCTTCCCCAGATAGACCACTCAGCTTTAGGGCCAAATGCTTTAGGCACATAGTAGCCGGTCAGGGTCAGAGTGGTATTGGCCAGAGACTTGTTGATCATAGCCAGCATATAGATACCGTCGATGGGACCGTTCGGACTGTTCTTTCCAATGTGAACGACTGTATCGTTATTTACGGCGTTGGCGACGAAAGCACCAACCAGTGTAGTGTCGGGCAGGTCAGTATTGGCGACGACTACCGCATCGTAAGTGATGTCCAAGACACCGGCAGTCCGATCAGACCACGCCCAGGGGGAAACCGCTTTGGGCAGAGCCTGGCGACCTGCTTTGATAGCAGTGTTGCCGAAGCTGTAGGTCAGGTAAGCCTGAGAAACCTCTGCACTGGTGGGATCACCACTTGTAACACGAGGATTGTCAGCAATGTTCAATCCGAAATCAGTCCAACCGGCAACTTCGGCACCAAAGCCGAAGCCGTAAGCCAGCTGCTTCTCTACACCAAGAACGAGGCTAGTAGAGAAGTTGTTGTTTGTTTTCTTTCCAAGGCTGGGGCCGCCATTATTGAACCCCTGGAACTGATATGCAAATCCGATTTGTCCCCAGAAATCTGCAGATGCGGGTGCTGCAGGCTCTACGGGAGCGATATCGCCGCCGGCGAAGATCATAGTCGAAGCTACTACTGAGAGCAGAAGACCTTTTTTCATTTGAAACTCCTTGTTTTTAGTTACAACCGAAGTATATCACTATTTTTCGAAAGATGTCAAGGAAATTAACGGGATTCCAACTGAAAATAAACGAAAAATTAACATAAATTTTTTCTGAATCCCATAAAATGGGCTTTCTTGTGTATATTAAAAAATATTTATTGTTGTTTTTTGGGGTGATTTTCGGTTAACGAAGCTGAAATAGACAGTTATTTTAGTGGAAAATGGCGGTTTTCCTGAAAATCCGGCGGAGAAACTACTCTTTTTTCTTTTTCAGAAGCCGACGGTTCTCCGGATTGCTCAGCAGCGCCTCCATGGAGCGTTCCGCTTCGGGAGTCCCGTCGTCTTCGGGGCGCGGTTCGGCGATGTTGATGGCGATGGGGTATTCGCCTACGATGAGCTGCTTGATCGCCAGGAGGGGAATACGGACCACCGCGCCGAAGTTCTCCGCCCCGAAACCCGCCTCGAAGACTAGCGCCTTCTCGTCCACGCTGCTGCTCTCGAAACTGTAGCCGCCGAGAACGAAAAGAGAAAGGGGGCGCAGATGCTCAGCGATGGATTGGGGCAGTGGCGGATCGAAGCTCACATACTCCAATTCTGCCGCTACGGCGAACTCAATCCCCTCCTCCAGCAAAAAAGCGATCGTACGGTAGAGATGCTCCTCCTCGATCCGGCGAAAAGCCTCGGATTGGAACGGGTCGTTGGTTTTTTCTGACATTGGGAATCCTTCATAGGGGGAATGTTGGCAACGCTCGTACCTATAGTCTTCGTCATTCCGGGCTTGACCCGGAATCCAGGGCCTGAAATGCCTAAAAACCGTGGATTCTGAATCAAGTTCAGGATGACAGAACCATGCCCATCCGCATTTTCAGCGGATCAATTCGTATTGACTGATGCTGCGAAATCCTATCATAGCGTTCATTAGGGCCAGCTCGTCGAACGTTCCGAGCGCGTCACAGGGGATATCGGCAGGGAACAGGCACCCCTCTTCCATGAGTCGCTGCCGGGTGCTCCCCTCCAACAGCGGCTGAGAGGGAGTGTACCAGATATCATCTCGACGCAGGGCGATATTGGCAATCGTTGTATCGGTCAGGAGCCCGTCGCGGCAAAGCAATAGCTCCTCCGCCTCCGGGTGAGTGCTCTTGAGCCGGGTCAATGCGGAGCGGTCGGCATACTTGTAGGCATAGTCTTCTTCGAACTCTACCAAAGCAAAACGGCGGGGCAAGTGCAAAGTATAGGGCAGATATTCGACCTTCTCTATATATAATGTATAGAGAACCCGGCAGCGCCAAAGGCCGGAGAAGGGAATGTCTGTCAGGAAATCAGCCAGATCCAGATCTTCTGCGGCTCCGAAAAGTTCCCGACGACTGCGGTTGAAACGTCGGTTGTGATACTCCAGATGCAGGGGGTGTCCCTCTTCGATCCGGATCGTCTCCAGTAACAAAGGAGGTGAGGAGATATCGTCGAGAAGACTCAGAGCATCGCTCCCTTAATAATATAGAAGATCAAGGCAGCCACCACGGCAGCCGCAGGGACAGTGATGATCCAGGCGGCGATGATCTTTTTGACGGCACTGCGCTGGACATAGCGGGTCTTGTAGACACGCTTGAGGGCCTTGGTTTCGGCTTTGAGCTCTTTCTCCTGCCGTTCGATCGTTGCAAAAAGATTGACGATCCGCTCGTAGTCTCCCTGGGATTTTTCCGCTTTGGCCTCGAGGTTCTTGAGCTCTTCACGGAGGGCGGAAAGCCGCTCTTTGAGGGCTTCGACCTTCTCCTTCTCCTCACGGATCCGGTATTGGAGCCGCTGGGTGCGGTCCAGCCATTCCCGCAAAAAGCCCACGCCGAAGACCCCGCCCAGGGCGATGTGGGTGGAGCTGACCGGCAGACCCAGCTGGGAGGCGACGATCACAGTGATAGCCGCCGCCAGAGCGATGGAAAAGGCCCTCACCTGGTCCAGCTCGGTGATCTCGCTGCCCACGGTCTTGATGAGCTTGGGGCCGTAGAGCGCCAGCCCCAGGGAGATTCCCAGGGCACCGATGAGCATGACCCAGAGAGGGATCGCCGCTTTGGTAGAGACGGCGGAGTGAGCCAGCGCGTCGTAGATCCCGGCCAGAGGGCCCACGGCATTGGCCACGTCGTTGGCTCCGTGGGCGAAGCTCAGCAACGCCGCAGCGAAGATCAGGGGGATGGTGAAGAGGCGGTTGACGCTGACCCGTTCATCGGTGAGGAGATGGGCATATTTGGCAAGAGCCTTTTTGACCCCAAGATAGATAAGAGCCGCTCCGATCAGGCCGATCCCGGCGGCGCTGGGAAAGCCAAGCTTGATCATGTGCTTGAGCCCCTTCATGATCAGGTAGGTAACGAAGGCCCATCCCATGACCGCCACATAGAGGGGGACCATCTTCATGGCGGCGGCTTTGACATCCTCTTTATACAGGACCGTCTTTTTGATAGCGTAGAGGAAAGCGGCGGCGATGATCCCGCCCAGGATCGGAGAGATGACCCAGCTGGCGGCGATCTTGCCCATGGTTCCCCAGTGGACGATGGCAAAGCTGCCGGCAGCGGCGATCCCGCCTCCCATGACCCCGCCGACGATGGAGTGGGTGGTGGAGACGGGGGCCTTGAGCCAGGTGGCCAGGTTGAGCCAGAGTGCCGCGGCTAGCAGCGCGGCGGTCATAGCCCAGACGAAGTACTCTGGCTGGGCGAAGGCGGAGGGGTCGATGATTCCTTTTTTGATGGTGCCGGTGACATCCGCCCCGGCGATCAACGCTCCCGCCGATTCGAAGATCGCGGCCAGCAGCACGGCCCCCAGCATCGAGAGGGCCCGGGAGCCGACAGCGGGGCCTACGTTGTTGGCCACGTCGTTGGCCCCGATGTTCATGGCCATATAGGCACCAAAGACAGCGGCAACCGCCAGGAAAGGATTCCCTGGGATTTTGTTCCAGGTCGCCAGAAGTACCAGAGCCATAAAGATCAGAGAGAGTCCCAGTTTGAGGAAATCCCCCCGGGTCTTTTTAGCCGTCTTTTTCTGTATCTTTTCGAAGGTGTTGATTTCCATCCCCACTCCTGCTATTTGAATAGGCAATGGTAACTCGAATCCCGTTAGGGTTTCTTGAAAACAACGACTCTGCTTTGTTACCGTTCTGTTACCATTTGATTCTATAGTACCTTCGGTACACATTCTATGGTGAAAACGCCCCAAACCACACAACGGTAAAGAAGATCACCATCGATCGAACTTTCACACTCACTGTAGAAGTAATGATGAGGTTTACCCTGGATCTAGGTTGAAAAATCTACAGGTGTCTGGCGGTTCTGATAGAATTCGGAGAGAAGAGCATGTAGAGGTCACTTCTGTGCAAAAATGCCTGACCCGAGGTGCATCTGCAAGCGGACCCTCATCATGGTCAAATTAGACCCACTTCACTGGAAAGAGGAAATATAAACCGTGAATCCTTCCCCATTAATTCTTATCGTCGAAGACGAAGAGGACATCCTGGAACTGGAAGAGTATCATCTCCAAAACGCCGGTTTCGAGGCTATGGGCTTTCTCTCCCCCCGAGGCGTCCGTCAGGCGCTGGAGGAGGAGGAGGTGGCTTTGATGGTGGTCGACCGCAATCTCCCCGGCGTGGAAGGAAGTGAACTGGTGTCCGAGCTGCGCCGGAAAGGATTCACTATTCCGGTCATCTTCGTCACCGCCAAGGATCGGGACGAGGAGGTAGAGGAGGGATTCATCCGGGGCGGCGACGACTACCTCCGCAAACCTTTCAATATGAACGAGCTGGTCTGGCGGGTCAAAGCCCTACTTCGACGCCACAGTGAGAGTGAACGCGAAACGCTGCGCCACCGCGCTCTTCTTATGAATCTGCAAGGCCGTAAGATAGAAAGATCAGGAGAAGTGATTCCTTTGACCCGCCTGGAGTTCGACTTGTTGCGTTATTTCCTGGAGAACTCCGACCGGGTCATCAGCCGGGACGAACTTTTGGAGAAGGTCTGGTCTGACAGTGAAGGACGAGGAGAGAAGACGGTCAATGTCGCCGTCAACCGACTAAAGAAAAAGATCGAAAACGATCCCAAACATCCCTATATCGAAGCGGTGCGGGGCGTGGGGTATCGGCTATGCTGAATCTTTCGCAACTCTTTTTCCGCCGCACTGCTCTGATCCTGACCGGGACCTTCCTCGTGGCGGCGATTCTCGGCTACTACCTGCTGCGCCAAATGGAGATCGACACCCACACAAGGATGCTCCGCAACCTGCTAACGGTCCTGGAGTATGACCTGCACAGCCTCCCTCCCGGGAAGATCCCGGCGACACTGCGACAGATCCACCGGGAGACCGGCGTGCGTATCACCGTCATCGCCCCCGACGGACGCGTACTCTACGAGAGCAACCGTTCTCCCGTCGGGATGGAAAACCACGCCGGACGCCCCGAGATCCGGAAAGCAAAAGCCGAAGGGTGGGGAGAAGCGGTGCGCCACTCGGCCACGCTGGGGGTGGATCTGCTCTATGTGGCCCACCGGGGTCAAAACTATTATGTCCGTACCGCCTACTCCCTGGCCAGTATCCGCCATCAACTGCTAAGGCTCTGGCTCAAGGCTCTGGGATTTTTCGCTCTGATTCTGGCGGGGATTTTCCTCTTCAGCCTCCGGCTCAACCGGCGCATCGGCAAAGAGAGCCGGCAGATCGGCCGGGCTCTGGAGCAGCTTCTGGAGAAAAACTACGACGCCGACATCGCTCCCGTGGAGTGCTGCAGCGAATTTGCCGAAATCCGCAAAATGCTCCGGAAAGTTTCCAAAAAGCTGGCTAAACGGGAGCGCCAAAAGGCTAAATACACCAAAAAGCTCAAAACCCTCACCCGGCGCCAGAGCGACATCATCGGTGCCATCAGCCACGAGTTCAAAAACCCCGTTGCCGCCATTATGGGCTATGCCCAGACCCTGCAGGAGGGACAAAACATCGATCCGGAGATTCGTCGCCGCTTTCTGGACAAGATTCACGCCAACGGTGAAAAGATCTCTCAGATGATCGACCGCCTCGCCCTGGCTATCAAGCTGGAAAACCGCACCTTTACCCTGCGCCGAAGCCGCTTCCGCCTCGGAGAGATCGCCCAATCGGTCCGGGAAACCCTCCTGCAGAAGTACCCCGGCCGAAATATCCGATTGGAGTGCGGGCCGGAAGAGATCGAGGCGGATCGGGATATGCTGGAGCAGGTCCTGATGAACCTGACAGAGAACGCCCTTAAATACTCGGAAGATGACGTAACCCTCCGCTGCGACGGAGAACGGATGGAAGTGATCGACCACGGTGAGGGGATCGACAGCCCAGAGCAGGAGAAGATCACCAAAAAGTTCTACCGCGTCGACCGCCACAGCTGGAACAACTCCATCGGCGTAGGACTCTACATCGTCAAATATATTCTCAAACTCCACGACACTGAGCTGGAGATCGAAAGTGTTCCGGGGGAGGGGTCGGTCTTTGGGTTTTCGCTGGGGAAAATGAGGGTTGCGAATGAGGAATTAGGAATTAGGAATTAGGAATTTTGGGGCGTTGCTTTGCAACGCGATTTTTTGGAGGCGGGAATTTATTCCCGCAAAGGTGAGGTTGAAACCTCGCCTCCTAAACTACCGATGACGATTTTTGTCAAGCCAAAATTTTCCATCTTCCATCTTCCCTCCTCAATCCTCCATTCTCAATTCCCCCTCAGTGCTTTCGCATAGAGCGCGATCGTCACGGCATAGCGTTTCGAAGCGTTGTAGAGGGTGATGATCCGGTAGTTGCGGTCCCCGAGATAGAGATCCCACTTTTTCACGTCGCGCATCCGGATATAGTAGGCCTGTGATTCGGGGAACCGAGCGGCCGGTTCGATGCCGTGGCGTTTGAGGACTGTCAGAGGGTAGCGGCTGCGATAGCCGCTGCGCAGACGCCGGAATCCCTCACCTCTGTGCCGCGCCTTTACCAGAGTCGGTCGGGAGTCACGCCAGCCGTAATGGTGGAGAAAGTTGGCGATGGAGCCGATACAGTCGGCCATGGAGTCGGGGGCTTTGCGTCCGTCGCCGTCCAGATCCACGCCGTAGCGCAGCTGGATCGAGGGCACCTGCTGCACGCACCCCATCGCCCCGGCGAAAGAGCCCCGCAGTTTCAAAACGTCCAGACGGTTTCTCCGCGCCAGAATCAGGAGCTTCTCCAGTTCCGAACGGAAAAACTTCTGCTTGCGGTTGAGGTTGAAAGCCAGGGTCACCAGAGAGTCCCAGACCGGATACTCGTGCCCGTAGAGGCCGAATTTGCTCTCGACCCGGATAAAGGCGGTGATGATCTCCGGGGATACCCCGTACTTCCGGGAGGCTTTTTGCAGCCAGCGATACTGCTGTCGCATGAATTTGACACCGAGCCTGACACTTTCGTCAACCAGAATTTTGCTCTTGTACCGATGCCAGCTGTAGTCGGTCGCCCCCACCTTGACCCGCCCCCGATAGCGCGCCAGAGTCCGGCCCTGATGCTTCGCCTCGCTCAACAGAGTGAGAAGCCTCCCCCGGTCGAACCCGTAACGTGGATGCATCTTCTCCACAAAGGCGCGGGCGGCGGGGAGGCGGGAGTAGTCGACAGTTTTAGCCTGCAAGGGAACGAAGAGGAGACATATAAAGAAAATGAGGAGTGAGGAATGAGGAATGAGGAACCGAAGATTGGAAACGAGTAACGAGTAACTAGGAACTAGTAACTGATTTTTGATGGAGAATCGGGAATCTAGAATTGAGCGACCTGAAGAATCTAAAGAACGAACTTTCGTCATCCCGAACTTGATTCGGGATCCACGGTTCGATGGGCGTTTAATCCCTGGATTCCGGGTCAAGCCCGGAATGACGGTTTTTTTGTCAGAGCATCCAATAGAGAATTTCGGGCCGTCACTTCGTGACGCTGTCTTATGGAGGCGGGGCTGAAGTCCCGTATGGCGGGGTTGAAACCCCGCCTCCCATTCTTCATTCTTCACTCCTTACTCCTTACTCGGCGATTTACCTCCGGTAAATCGCCGCCAGGTGTTCCATCCGGCTTCCCAAATTCAAGAGCGCCATATCGGCCAGAGTCAGCGCCATCATCGCTTCGCAGACGATCACGCCCCGGATGGCGACGCAGGGGTCATGGCGGCCTTTGAGTTTGTAGCGGATGCTCTCACCCTCGGTGGTGAGGCTCTGCTGCTCTTTGAAGATACTGGGAGTGGGTTTGAACCAGGTGGTAACGTAAATTTCGTCACCGTTGCTGATCCCGCCCAGGACGCCGCCGCTGTTGTTGCTCTCGAAGCCCCCGAGAGTCAGAGCGTCGTTGTTCTCGCTCCCTTTCATCCTCGCCGCGGCGGCGCCGGCGCCGATCTCCACCGCCTTGGCGGCGTTGATCCCCATCATCGCTTCGGCCAGCACGGCATCGAGTTTGTAGTAGAGAGGTTCTCCCCATCCCGCCGGCACCCCGGTGGCACGGGTCAGAACGGCACCTCCGACGGAGTCGTGGGCCTCCTTGGCCGCCAGGACCGCCGCCTCCTGGGCAGGCTCCGCCTCGGGGTCCAAAGCGTTGAGAACACTTTCACGGGCGTGGGCAAAATCGTAACGCTGCGCCTCGATCCCGTCGATCTCCAGGATCCCCGCCTCCACCGTCACCCCCAGTTCGCGCAGCATCAGCTTGGCGATGGCTCCGGCGGCGACCCGGGCGGCGGTCTCCCGGGCACTGGAGCGTCCCCCGCCCCGATAGTCCCGGATCCCGTACTTCTGCCAGTAGGTGTAGTCGGCGTGGCCGGGGCGGAAGAGTTTTTTGACATTTTCATAGTCCCGGCTCTTCTGATCGGTGTTGAAGATCACCATGGCGATGGGGGTGCCGGTGCTCATCCCCTCGAAAACGCCGGAGAGGATCTCCACCCGGTCGGGCTCCTTGCGTCCGGTGGTCAGGGCGCTCTGTCCGGGACGGCGGCGGTCCAGTTCGCTCTGGATGAAGGCCTCGTCGATGGCCAGTCCCGCCGGTACCCCGTCCAGGATACAGCCGATGGCCCGTCCGTGGGATTCGCCGAAGGTGGTCAGACGCAGTTTCCGGCCAAAGGTGTTCATCGCTGCTCCTTGCGCAGTTTCTCCAGGGCGATCTGGGCCGCTTTCTGCTGGGCCGCTTTTTTGCTCCGGCCCCGGGCGGTGGCGACGGTCTGCCCCTGGAGCTTGACCGCCACCTCGAACTCTTTGCGGTGGTCGGGGCCGCTGGAGCCGATCATCTCGTAGTCGGGGGTCACCCCATGGGTCGCCTGGGTCAGCTCCTGGAGGGCGGTTTTATAATCTTTGCAGAGGGTATCGAGATCGATTCTGGGATAGGTCTCGTCCAGAAGCCCTACGACGATGGAGCGGGCCTTCTCCAGCCCCGCCTCCAGATAGATCGCCCCGATCACCGCTTCGAAGGCGTTGGAGAGGAGGGAAGGTTTGCTGCGGCCCTGGTTGTTCTCCTCGGCAGGGGAGAGGTAGATGTAGCGCCCCAGATCGATGGCCCGCGCCAGGGTGGCAAAGCCGCTCTCGTTGACCAGGGAAGCCCGGATTTTGGAGAGAACCCCTTCGTCACTTTTGGGGAATTTGTGAAAGAGAAACTCCCCCACGATCAGGTCCAGCACCGCATCTCCCAGAAACTCCAGCCGTTCATTGTTGTAGGGTTTTTTGTAGCTCTTGTGGGTCAGGGCTTCGATCAGCAGCTGCTTGTTCTCAAATTCGTAGCCGAGCCGTTTTTCCAGTTCCCGATAGTTGTTTTCCATACTTTTACCGCTCCGTTCTTAGTCGATAGTCGTTAGTCATTTGAACGAGGCCTCGCCCCAAACTCTCCATCTTCAATCCTCAATCCTCAATCCCTTCTGCCGCTCCGCTTCGCTCCGGGCCAGTTCGTCGCACCGCTCGTTCTCCGGATGGCCGTTGTGCCCCCGCACCCAGGTGGCATGGACCCGATGGGGGGCCGCGACCGCCAGATACTCCTGCCAGAGATCGGGGTTTTTGACCTTTTTGAAATCGCGTGCCACCCAGCCGGGCAGCCACTCGTTGATGGCCTTGGCCACGTAGCTGCTGTCGGTGACCACCTCCACGTTGCAGGGCTCTTTGAGGAGCTTCAGCCCCTCGATCACCGCCCGCAGCTCCATTCGGTTGTTGGTCGTCATGGGCTCGCCGCCCGCATACTCCCGGCGTTTGCCCCGATACTCCAGGATCCCGGCATAGCCGCCGGGTCCCGGATTGCCCAGGCTGGAGCCGTCAGAGTAGAGTGTCACGGTTTTGTGCGTGCTGCTGGACAAGACGTTCCTCGACTTTCAGCGTATTGAGGGCCATACAGGAGGGGCAGCGGACAAAAGAGACCGGGAAGCTCTGCTTGCAGGCCGTACAGAGATAGCCGAAGGCCAGGTCGCCTTCGTGATATCCGCTCCGTCGGGCAGCTCCCAGCATATCTACGGCAAAATTGCCCAAAGTCTCCCCCGGTGCCTCCGCCAGATCGCCCCGGGCGTAATAGAGCGCCCTCAAGGCTGGTTTTTGGGAGATTATATCCAATTGGAGCTGGGCCGGCGGCAGATACCAGAGCAGATCCAGGATCTCAGGAAGACGTTCGGCGCGGACGTGGCGCCAGGCTTTAGGGGTATCCAGACGGAAAAGTTCCTGGAGGATGGGGCGGTAGAGACTCGGCTCCTCTTTGAGCAATGCTTCCAGGGCATCGGCCTTGTCCGGCGGGAGCTGTTCCCGATCGTGGCGAATCTCCAGGAAACGCAGATGCTCCTCCATCGCCCGGGTCTCCTCCCCCTGGGCCCGGAGCGCCTCCAGAGCCTCCCGCGCCTTGTCGAATTCCTGAAGCGACTCATAGAGATACTCCAGCTGTCGGAGCACATCTTTGCGGCGGGGATGGCGGCCGATGATCTCCAGAAAGATCTCTTCGGCCCGCTGGTAGAAGCCGGCCCGCAGATAGACGCTCCCCAGATAGATCAGCAGCTCGTCGTCCCGGGTATGGCGGATCAGGTAGAGGCAGATGCTGATGGCTTTGGCGTAGTTGCCGCTCTGTTCGAAAGCTTTGGCCAGGAGCAGCAGCGGCTTGGCCATCCCCTCCTCGTAGGGGACCTCCTCCTCTTCGAGGCTGCAGGAAGCGGTATCGAATTTGTCCAGAAAAGAGTAGAGGCTCTTCTGCAGCCGTTCCCGCCGGTAGACACCCCAGGCATGGGCCACCATCGCCACCGCGATCGCGATAAGGACGATCAGGATGATGCTGAAGACAGGATCGTGATAACTGGGGAGAAAGCCGTTCACCGGACCTCTTTCGCTTGAAGTTTGGAAAGATATTATAGCGATATTGAAAATAGACTATAATCACGTCATGATTGATCCCTCCTCCATCGAAGCCCTCAAACAGTCCATCGATATCGTCGATGTGATCGGCAACTACCTCGAGCTGAAAAAAGCCGGGGCCAACTACAAGTGCAACTGCCCTTTCCATGGGGAGAAGACCCCCAGCTTCAACGTCAACCCCCAGCGGCAGATCTACCACTGCTTCGGCTGCGGCGTGGGAGGCGACGCCATCAAGTTCGTCATGGAGTATGAGAAGCTCAGCTACCCCGAAGCGATCGAAAAGCTGGCGGCGATGTACAACTTCTCCCTGCGCTACACCCAGGGCAGCGGTCAGTACAGTGAAGCCAAGCGGGTCCTGGAGCTGATGCAGCAGTGGTACAGCGCCAATCTGGACCGCGAACCCCAGGCGATGGAGTATCTGCGCTCCCGGGGGATTTCCCAGTCCTCCATCGAAGATTTCGGCATCGGCTATGTCCCCGACGGCAGCCAGGTGATGGCCTTTCTGCGCTCCCGGAGCATCCCCCTGCCTCAGGCTGCCGAGGCGGGGATCGTCGCCCAGGGGGAGCGGGGGGAGTTCTACGCCCGCCTCAACCGCCGGGTTACCTTCCCCATTTACTCCCCGGCGGGAGCGCTGGTGGGCTTCGGCGGCCGCACCCTGGGGGACCATCCCGCCAAATACATCAACTCCCCGCAAACCCGGCTCTTCAACAAATCCCGCCTCCTCTACGGCTACCATCGGGCCAAGGAGTCGATCTACCGGGAGAAAGAGCTGATCGTCTGCGAAGGGTATCTGGATGTGATCCTGCTCCACCAGGCGGGCTTCACCACCGCCGTGGCCACCCTGGGAACCGCTCTGACCGCCGAGCACCTGCCGCTGCTGAAGAAGGGAGAGCCACGCATCACCCTCGCCTACGACGGGGACAGTGCCGGAGTCTCCGCCGCTCTCAAAGCCGCCCGCCTCCTGGCCCCCCACGGCTTCGAGGGATCGGTGGTCCTCTTTCCCGGCGGACAGGATCCGGCAGATATGGTCCAGCAGGGCGACCTGGAGGGTCTCAAGCGGCTGCTGAAGGGAGGCACCCCGCTGATCCCCTTCGTCCTGGAGAAGATCGCCGAAGCCCACGATCTGGGAGATCCCCGCCAGAAGGAACGGGCCTTCGCCGAAGCCAAAAGCTTCCTGGAGACCCTCAGCCCCATCGTCCGGGAGGCCACCATCCCTCAGGCCGCCACTCTGTTGGGGGTCCCCACCGCCCTCTTCGCCCCGGGGCGCAACCTCAGCCGGACCCGGGAGGAGTTCTCCCAACACAAAGAGGATCCTGCCTGGCAGGCGATCCTGCGGACCCTGCTGGAGAACGAACGGCTCGTCGACGAGGTCCTGGACCTGGTAGCTCCCGAAATGGCCGGAGAATCCCGGGAGGCCTTCGAGGCGCTGATTCGGGGCGACCGCGAGCATCCGCTCCTGCTGCGTATCGCCATCGACGACCGGATTCAGCCCCTGGAGGAGGAGGCCTTCTGGAAGACCCTACGGGCCCAGATGGAGAGTTACTATCGTCGGCGTCTCCAGCTCCTGACCCGGGATGCCAACCTCCCCTACGCCAAAAAAAGCTACTGGATCCGGAAGATCAAAACCGATATACTTCCCCGACTGAAAAAAGGAGAACTGGTACCCTATGCGAGCGATTTCACTCTTTAGCGGCGGGCTGGACAGTATGCTGGCCATCAAACTGATCACCGACCAGGGGATCGATGTAACCGCCCTGCATGTCCATATCGGCTTCGGCAGTACCGGCGATGTGAGCGATCAGCTCCGACGCCGGGCCGAAATGGCAGGCGCGACGTTCCGCATGGTGGATGTGCGGGAGGATTACATTCAGAACATCCTCTTCGATCCGGTCTACGGTTACGGGAAGAACTTCAACCCCTGTATCGACTGCCACGGCTATATGTTCAAGATCGCCCGGGCCTTGATGGAGGAGGAGGGGGCCTCTTTCCTAGTCACCGGCGAAGTGGTCGGCCAGCGCCCCATGAGCCAGCGCCCGGACGCCCTGCGACAGGTGAGCAAACTCGCCGGCGACAACGAAGACCGCCTGATCCTCCGTCCCCTCTCCGCCAAACTCCTGGAGCCCACCAAGCCCGAGATCGAAGGGTGGGTCGATCGGGAGAGGCTCCTGGATATCAACGGCCGCAGCCGGGATCGCCAGCTGAAAATGGCGGCGGAGTACGGCTGGGAGGATTACGAAAGCCCCGGCGGCGGCTGCCTGCTGACCGATCCGGCCTTCAGCGCCAAACTGCGGGATTTCATCGCCCACGAAGAATTCGGCGTGGAAGATATTGACCTGCTCAAACGCGGCCGCCACTTCCGCCTCCCGGACGGCGCCAAGCTGGTGGTGGGACGGCACAAGGAGGATAACGAAGCCCTCCTCAAAGTGGTCAACCCCGACTATATCCCCATCCGCTTGCCGGTCACCGGCCCCTACTCCCTGCTCTACCGGGGCGCCACCGAGGCCGACCGCCACCTCGCCGCCCGCATCGCCCTCACCTACGGCAAAAGCCGCCCCGGGGAACTCTACCGGGTCCGGGTCGGTAACATGGAATACGAGGTGGAACCCTTCGAGACCAAAGAGGAGGCCCAGCGGTACTTCGTACTGAAAGCTTGAGCAGTTATCAGCAAAGTCTTCGAATCTCCTACAGGAAGTCCTTCGGATTTCTTTACACACATCCCATTACGTCTCATTCTCTCAAAGGCTGATAAGAACTTTAACAATCCTGTCATTCCGCGGCACATGGCGCCTTCACCCGGACGTCAGTTCTTCGCCTTTTCTTTTTCTTTGCTTCGTTTCTCTTTGAACTGGCTACTGAACTGAACTGGCTACACTAATTGGTACAAAGACAATTGTAGAGTGAGGGGGAGATGATGTCAAGAGGAGGAAGGAGGAAGCGCTATCCCGCGGAGTTCAAACAAGCGGCGATCGAGATGGCCCTTGTAGGAGAACAGGGGATCAGAGAGATTGCCGAAGGGTTGGGGATCAGCCCTAAGACTTTGTACGGATGGCTGGATCGCTATCGGAGAGTTCAGGAGGCAGGTTGTCATGAGCAAGACAAAGAGGAGAGTATGGAGGAGGAGCTCAAACGTCTTCGCCGGGAGAATGCCCGATTGAAGATGGAACGGGAGATCCTAAAAAAGGCGACG
>JALVUD010000032.1:9730-26848 GCA_027035765.1 Campylobacteraceae bacterium | reverse complement strand
GGCGGAAAGAGACGGGTCTCCCCACTTGGGGAGGGTGGTATTCGCTGTCGGGGGTCATCAGATCCCAGAAGAGAATGTTGTAATTTGCGGGGCGGGGCTCCCGGCCGTCCCGAATGGCCAGGATATGCCGGTAGAACTCCCGGTATCTAGGATCGGCGGTCAGGGTATAGGTACGGGCCATCCGGGTCAATTGGTCGGCGGTATTTTTCAGATGGACAGCGTGTTTGTAGCTTTTGAAACGGTTCTCCTGGGCTCGGGTCAGTTCGGTCTGGAGGGTGAGGCGGTACCACATAAGCATGATGACCGTCAGCAGCAGAAAGGTGATGAGGGTAAAAAAGAGAATGATACGCTGCTGGATGGTCATGGTACCCTCATCCTCCCTTCATCCTGGGATCCCTCTCCTTAAAGAAGGTAGTCCTGCAGAGCCTTGGGATCAAGGCTGCCTCCGTTCTTTTGCAACTCCCGGATCGCCAGGGCGGCGGCCCGAGCGGCGGCGATGGTGGTGAAGTAGGCCACATGGTTGGCCAGAACCGACTGGCGGATCTGCCGGGCGTCGGCTTTGGCGGCTTTGTTGTCGGAGGTGTTGACTGCCAGAGCGATCTCTTCGTTGCGGATCATATCGTCCACGTTTGGGCGCCCTTCGCTGATCTTGAGGACCTTGGTACTCGGCACTCCGGCGGCCTCAAGAGCGGCGTGGGTACCGGCGGTAGCGACGATCTCGAAGCCGAGCTCCGTAAACATCCGTCCGATCTCCCCGGCATGGGGTTTGTCGATCTCTGTGAGGGAGAGGAAAACCTTGCCTTCCAAAGGAATAAGGTTTTTGGAGGCGAACTGGCTCTTGGCGAAGCTCATGCCGAAGTTGTCGCTGATCCCCATCACCTCGCCGGTTGATTTCATCTCGGGTCCCAGGATCAGGTCGGAGCCGGGGAGCTTGTTGAAGGGGAAGACCGCCTCTTTGACGGCGATATGGTTTTTGAGATTGGGCTCCATGGGAACGGTGTCGTAGTTGACCACCTTGAAGGTGTCGTAGTACTCCAGGGCTTCGCGGAGGTCGCCGCGGACCATGACCCGGGTGGCCACTTTGGCGAGGGGGACGCCGGTGGCCTTGGAGACGAAGGGGACGGTCCGGGAGGCGCGGGGATTGACCTCGATCAGGTAGATCTCGCCCCGATGGATGGCGTACTGGATGTTGAGCAGTCCCACGACCCCCAGACCCAGGGCGATCTCCATGGTCTGGTGCTTGACCTGGGCCAGGAGTTCGGGATCGACGGAGACGGGAGGCAGAGAACAGGCACTGTCTCCCGAGTGGATCCCCGCCTCTTCGATGTGTTGCATCACCGCACCGATATAGACCTCCTTGCCGTCACAGATGGCATCGACGTCCAGCTCTACGGCGTTGTCGAGAAACTTGTCGATGAGCACCGGCGAATCGTTGGAGACCTGGACCGCCTCGTCCATATATTCGCGCAGCTCTTCGTCGTTGTAGACGGTGCGCATGGCCCGGCCCCCCAGGACGAAGCTGGGGCGTACCAGCACCGGATAGCCGATGCGGTTGGCGATGGCGATGGCCTCCTCTTTGGCGAAGGCGGTGCCGTTTTCGGGCTGCTTGAGGCCGAGCTTTTCGATGAAAGCACTGAACTTCTCCCGGTCCTCGGCCAGGTCAATGACCTTGGCGGGGGTGCCGATGATTTTGGCGCCGATGGCGGTGAGGTTTTTGGCCAGCTTCAGCGGGGTCTGACCTCCGAAATGGACGATGACTCCGTCGGGCTCCTCGGTCTCGATAACGGTGCGGACATGCTCGAAGTCGATGGGCTCGAAATAGAGGACGTCACTGGTATCGTAGTCGGTGGAGACTGTTTCGGGGTTGCAGTTGTACATCAGAGAGTCGATCTGCAGATCCTTGAGGGCAAAAGCGGCGTGGACACAGCAGTAATCAAATTCGATTCCTTGACCGATCCGGTTGGGCCCGCCGCCGATGACCAGGACTTTCTTTTTGTCTGTTTCGGCCTGACGACCCGCATCGGGGAGAGACGTGATGTTGGTCGTCGAGTAGAGGTAAGGCGTCAGCGCTTCGAACTCGGCGGCGCAGGTATCGACTTCGTTGTACTGATGTTCGACGCCCAGCTTTTTCCGGGCGGTGTAGATGTCGTTTTCGCTGAGGCTGAGCCCCTCTTTGCGGTTGAGGACGGCGGCGATCATCGCATCGCTGAAACCATCGCATTTGAGACGTCTGAGCTGTTCGGCGTCGTGGAGAGTCTCCAGGCCGATGGCGGCTTCGGCGGCGGCCAACTCCTCGAACTGATAGAGGAACCAGGGATCGATCCGGCAAAGCTCATGGACTGCTTCGACGCTCATTCCTCGGCGGAAGGCCTCGAAGACGTAGCGGATCCGGTCGGCGTTGGGGCGGCGGATCTGGCGCCGCAGGGTCTCTTCGTCGCAGTCGACGGGATCGAAGCCGATCAGCCCCGTCTCCAGAGAGACCAGCGCCTTCTGGAAAGACTCTTTGAAGGTACGGCCGATGCTCATCACCTCACCGACGGACTTCATGGCGGTGGTGAGGGTGCTGTCGGCCTGGGGAAACTTCTCGAAGGTGAAACGGGGGATCTTGGTGACGATGTAGTCGATGACCGGCTCGAAGCTGGCGGGGGTGCCGGTGATGTCGTTGGTGATCTCGTCGAGAGTGTAGCCCACGGCCAGGAGGGTGGCGACCTTGGCGATGGGGTAGCCGGTGGCCTTGGAAGCCAGGGCCGAGGAACGGGAGACGCGGGGGTTCATCTCGATGACGATCATGCGGCCGGTTTCGGGGTTGACGGAGAACTGGACGTTGGAGCCGCCGGTATCGACGCCGATCTCCCGCAAAATGGCGAAGCTGGCGTCGCGCATCCGCTGATACTCTTTGTCCGTCAGGGTCAGGGCGGGGGCGATGGTGATGGAATCGCCGGTATGGACGCCCATGGGGTCCAGGTTTTCGATGGAGCAGACGATGATGCAGTTGTCGGCCCGGTCCCGGATCACCTCCATTTCGTACTCTTTCCAGCCCAGCAGCGACTCCTCGATGAGGATCTCGCTGATGGGGCTCGCCTCCAGGCCCCCTTTGGCGATCTCTTTGAACTCGTCCATGTTGTAGGCCACGCCGGAGCCTCCGCCGGCCAGGGTGTAGGAGGCGCGGATGATGAGAGGGAAGCCGATCTCTTTGGCGGCGGCGATCGCCTCGTCCATATTGTAGGCGTATTTGGAGATGGGCAGATCCATTCCGATCTTCTGCATCGCCTCTTTGAAGGCCTGGCGGTCTTCGCCCTTTTTGATCGCCGCGGGATCGGCACCGAGGAATTCGACGCCCTCAAGCATGCCCCGTTCGTACATCTCCATCGCCACGTTCAGGGCGGTCTGGCCCCCCATGGTAGGAAGAATGGCATCGACGTTTTCTTTTTCGATGATTCGGGCGATCACTTCAGGCTCGATGGGTTCGATATAGGTCCGGTCGGCGAACTCGGGGTCGGTCATGATGGTGGCGGGGTTGGAGTTGATAAGCACGACACGGTAGCCGAGCTCTTTGAGGGTCTTGGCCGCCTGGGTACCGGAGTAGTCAAATTCACAGGCCTGGCCGATGACGATGGGGCCGGAGCCGATCAGGAGTATGGTCTGAATATCTTCGCGCTTGGGCATGGAGAGAACCTCTTGGATTTTAGTTGGATATTATACTTCAAAGTCCCAAAGAGGCGGGTTAGGAGAGCGGCAGCCGGCGTTCAAGACAGCTCAGAGCCGTGTCGTGTTGAGTATGTCGAAGGGGGAGGGGCGCTTTTTGGGCTCCGGCTGGGGAGCTGCCTTTTGCGGCGGATTTTTGGGGAGCTCCTCCTTGGGAGATGGAGGTGTTTTCGGTTGGGGTTGCGGTGGTCGCTCCGGAAGTTTTTTCTCCTGTTTGCGTTGGACTCTCTTCTCCGGTGCGGGCACGGGCTCTTTGGGGATCTCAAATTCGGAAGGGTCGATCTGGAGCTCTTTGGTCTGAACCGCTTCGGGGACGCTGGTGAGGTTTTGATCCTGTTTGAGCGGCGGCTGTTGGGCAAAAGGATAGGGGCGGCCGGGGAAAGAGCGGTTCTGATCGTAGCTGGAGGCGAGATAGGGATGGGCGTCGGTGATCAGGAAAAAGAGACGGGGATGCATCGTATCCGCATAGGGGCGGATGTAGGCGGTTTTGTAGCTTCCTTCGACAGAGACACGGGTGACTTCACCTACCGGGACATAGGCAAAAAAGATTCCGTCCAGCCCACTGGTTTCTACCCGGTCTCCCGGGTGGATCTCGGCCCATTTGGGGATGTAGCGTACCGCCATCTCTTTGCCGCCGATTCCCATAGCGATGCCGGGATAGCGCTTGGGGCCGGTGTAGACGCTAAAACGGCAATGGGGATTGGAGAGGAGATAACCGTAGAGGATTCCATGCTTCAGCTGAGCGGTTCCCGCCACCACTTCGTCCTGGATCAGACCGTAGACCCGTCCCTCTTCCAAACGGTTCTTGGCCGGTGTGCTCAGGAGAATTTCGTCGAACTTGTTGAGTTTGACATAGGAGACGGTATCGACGAGGGTGATATCTTTGTAGGGGAGTTTCTGCAGCGTGGGCAGGGCTTTGTAGAGGGAAGCGACCTGCCGGAGATAGTGAGTCTGGTCCAGGAGGTATTTGCGCAGCACCCGGTTCTCTTTGGTCAGTTTCTCGATCTGCTCTTTCTGAAAAAGATAGGTGTGGCTCTTGTCACTGAGATTCTGGACAATATTTTTGTAGGCGGTTTTGACCGGGTTGATGAATCCGATGACGGAGCTGCGGACCCCCTGACTCTTCTGGCTGATCAGGACGAAGAGGATGATCCCGAAGAGCAGCAGGAGGAGGAGACGGGATTTCATTCAGGAGAGGGTGGGATCAATCATCGAAGGCGGTCTGCTGGAGCAGGTCCAACTCATCCAGGGCCTTGCCGGTTCCCTTGGCGACGGCCAGAAGCGGATCTTCGGCGATATAGACAGGCAGCTTGACGATATCGGAGAGATATTTGTCCAGTCCGCGAATCAGGGCACCGCCGCCGGTGAGAACGATACCGTTCTCGACGATGTCCCCCGCCAGATCGGGCGGGGTCTGCTCCAGGACGCTTTTGAGGGCCTCGGCGATCTGCTTGAGGGGATCGGACATCGCTTCACGCATATGCTCGCTGGTGATCTCCACGGAGGTGAGGGTCCCTTCGACCTGGTCCCGTCCCCGGACCGTGGTGACCAGCTCCTCATCGAGTTTGATAGCGGTCCCGATGCGGATTTTCAGATCCTCGGCGACCCGGTCTCCGATGAGGAGGTTGAACTTCTTTTTGACATAGTCGACGATGGAAGCGTCAAGCTTGTCCCCGGCGACCCGGATCGATTTGCTGATGACCAGACCGCCCAGGGAGATGACACCGATCTCGGTGGTTCCTCCGCCGATGTCGACCACCAGGTTCCCCTGGGGATCCCGTACCGGCAGACCCGCTCCGATGGCGGCGGCCATGGGCTCTTCGATGAGATAGACATAACGGGCGCCGGCATTGAGGGCCGACTCTTTGACCGCTTTGCGTTCCACCTGGGTCAAACCGTAAGGGACGCAGATGACGACCCGGGGAGAGGAGAAGCTCTTGCGCCCGTGGACCTTGCGGATGAAATATTCGATCATCATCTCCGTGACATGGAAATCGGCGATGACTCCGTCTTTCATAGGACGGATCGCTTTGATATTGCCGGGAGTTTTCCCCACCATGTTTTTCGCCTCCTGTCCTACGGCGAGGATATGCTCCTGGCCATGCTTGTCCACCTGAATCGCGACGACGGAGGGTTCATTGATGCTGATTCCCTGACCTTTGACCAGGACCAGGGTATTGGCAGTTCCCAGGTCGATGGCCAGGTCTTTGGAGAAGGCCCCGAAGATATTTTTGACAAATCCGAACATTCTTATCCTTTATTATGCGCTTTTTTTCTGCTTGAGGTAGAGGGGCTGGGCATTGTGCTCCACCACATCCGGGGTGATCACCACTTCGTACCCTTCGAGTTCGGGGAGCTCGTACATGATATCCAGCAGGATCTCCTCCAGGATGGAACGCAGTCCCCGGGCTCCTGTTTTGCGGTCGATAGCCTTTTGGGCGATCTTTTCCAGCGCTTCAGGCTGGAAGGTCAGGGTGGCTCCGTCGAGCTCGAAGAGTTTCTGATACTGTTTCACCAGCGCGTTTTTTGGCTCGGTGAGAATGCGGACCATGTCCTCGACGCTGATGGGGTTGAGGGTGGCGATGATATGGAGGCGGCCGATGAGCTCGGGAATAAGGCCGTAGCTGACCAGGTCGTCGGGTTCGACGAAGTGGAGCAGGCTCTCCTCTTCCCGCTTGCTGTGCTGCTTCTGGCCGAAGCCCATGGTGTTGCCGCCCAGGCGGCGCTTGATCATCTCGTTGAGGCCGTCGAAGGCTCCGCCGCAGATAAAGAGGATATTGGAGGTGTCGATCTGGATGAAGTCCTGATTGGGGTGTTTGCGGCCCCCTTTGGGCGGGATATTGACCACGGAGCCTTCGATGATCTTGAGCAGGGCCTGCTGGACTCCCTCTCCCGAGACATCCCGGGTGATGGAGCGGTTTTCCCCCAATCGGGCGATCTTGTCCACTTCGTCGATAAAGACGATCCCCTTCTGGGCCTTGTCCACGTCGCCGTCGGCGGCCATCAGGAGCTTGGTGAGGATATTCTCCACATCCTCGCCCACATAGCCGGCCTCGGTCAGGTTCGTCGCGTCGGCGATGGCGATAGGCACATCGAGGAAGCGGGCGATGCTCTGGGCCAGCAGCGTTTTGCCGCTACCGGTGGGGCCGATGAGGAGGATATTGGATTTGGCCACCTCGGTCTCATCATCTTCGAGATGCTTGAAGAGACGTTTATAGTGGTTGTAGACAGCGACGGAGAGGGTCTTTTTGGCCTCTTCCTGGCCGATGACATACTCGTCCAGCAGTGCTTTGAGCTCTTTGGGAGTCAGCAGCCTGGGGTTGAACTCGGTCGCCGGCTGATGCTCCTCCTCTTCACCGAAGAGGATCTTGTAGGCGGAGATGACACAGTTGGAACAGATATAGGCGTTGTTCCCGGCGATGAGTGGGTTCTCTTCCCGCTCCAGGCTTCCGCAGAAGCTGCATTTTTTATTGGACATTGTTTTTCCTTTTGAAGGGAATCCCCCGTCGGGACTCCAGAATGAAACGGCAGAATTTCTCCACCGCGGGATTGGTATCGTCTGTCAGAAGTGCTTCGGCGCTCTCCCGCAGGGGTTCACCGCTTTCGAAGAGCTGCCGATAGGCCTGTTTGAGGGCGTCGATGGTCTCCCGGTTGAGTTTGCGGCGCAGTCCGGTGAGATTGAGCCCCCGGAGATGGGCCCGGTTGCCCTCGGCCAGGCAGAAGGGGGGAATATCCTGACTCAGGGCGCTGGCGCCGGCGATCATGGCGTAGTCCCCGATATGGACGAACTGATGGATCGGGGTCATTCCGCCGACGACCACATGGTCTCCCAGCTCCACATGGCCGGCCAGGGTGGCGGCGTTGGCCAGGATGCAGCGGTCACCGATGATCACGTCGTGGGCGACATGGACATAGCCCATCAGGAGGTTGCCGTTACCGATCCGTGTGACGCCGCCGCCCCCTTCGGTCCCGGGATTGATGAGGGTGAACTCCCGGATGATGTTGTCGTCTCCGATTTCGAGACGCACTTTTTCTCCGTGATACTTCAGATCCTGGGGGATCGAGCCGATCACGGCGTGGGAGAAGATCCGGTTGTTGCGTCCGATACTTGTCTCCCCTTCGATGAGGGTATGGCTGCCGATCTCGGTCCCGTCCCCGATGGTGACTTCAGGGCCGATCACCGTATAGGCACCGACGGTGACGTTGCGGCCAAGGGTGGCTTCGGGGGCGACGAGGGCGGTGGGATGGATGGTATTCACGGGCATCACTTGTCGACGATCATCGCTTTGAGCTGAGCTTCCGCCACCAGCTTCTCATCCACATAGGCTTTGCCGTCGAGGAACCAGATGGCCCCTTTGCTTTTCAGTACGCTCAGGCGGTAGACCAACCGGTCTCCCGGGGTGACGGGTGAGCGGAATTTGGCCTTGTCGATGCTCATGAAGTAGACCACTTTGTCCTGGGTCGCCTCCTGGCCGCTCTCATCCATGCTTTTGAAGGCGAGGACGCCGCCGGCCTGGGCCATCCCCTCGATGATCATGACGCCGGGATAGATGGGGTGATCGGGGAAATGCCCCTGAAAGACCGGTTCGGAGATGGAGACGTTCTTGTACCCTTCGATGGAGACACCGGGCTCGAGGGCGGTGATACGGTCCACCAGGAGAAAGGGGAATCGGTGGGGCAGGATCTTCTGGATCTCGATGACGTTGTAGAGCGTTTGTGACACAGGCAACCTTTCGGCGGGATATTGCCTCCGGAGAAGGATCCGGAGCATAATGAGCAATATTTTATCGAAAGAAGGTAAAGAAGCTGTTTATCTTTCATCCGGGAAGATAAGACGTTCCCGGACATCCTCGAAGAGACGGGTTTGGAGGGTCAGTTCGATCTTGTTGTCCGGGATGGAATCCACTACCAGGAGAGCACTCAGGTCATAGGGATTGGGCAAGAGTTTGCGGCGCAGTGTGAGCTCCTCCTCAAAAGAGGGCGGATCGAAAATGAGATGAGTGACGTCGGGATGGCGGCGTCCCGAGAGCCGGTTGTAATCGGCAAGCGTGATGAACTTCACTTCATCCCGGTTCATCAGCGCCAGTGTCCCCCACGTCTCGTCCACCCGTCCGCGGGTATACTCTTTTTTGAGGGTGGAGTAGGGGAGGAGATGGGCAGGAACGGGCTCTTTGCGCACCCGAAGCAGCCCGGAGAGGAGCCGCCAGTTGAGGAAGCGTTCCCGGATGATCCGATAAGGGATTCCCCGCTCTTCCAGCTCTATGCGCTTTTCATAGAGTTTCAGTCGTTCTTCGATCGATTCGGGCTGAATCTGGCCCGAGATCGGCACCATCAGCTCGTCGGCCAGTTTCTCCTGTTGTTGGCGCTGGATCGTCAGGCCGAAGAGGCAGCCGCAGTAGTCCTGGCGGTAGAGCCGGGCCTCTTTGGCCATGACATTCTGCTCCTGGGTTCCCGAAGCTTTGCGGTAGTCGGGGGCGATGAACTCCAGCCCATAACGTTCCGCCAGCTTCTCTCCCTCTTCCCGTAGTTGCTTGAGGGATTTTTTGGGAGAGGTAAGAAGAGTGGAGGTGAAACGTTTTTTACCTATCTCCGCCGCCTTGGCAGCGCTGACCTCGAAACGCCGATCGAAACAGACCGCACAGCGCTTTCCCTTTTCCGGCTCGTTCTCCAGCCCGCGAACCGCGCCCATCCACGCCTCGTAGTCATAAGGACCCTCGATCAGTTCGATCCCCAATTGCCGACAGCTGCGTTCTACCTCCAGCAGCCGTAGTCGATATTCGCTATAAGGATGGATGTTGGGATCATAGAAGAAGCCGACAAGCCGCTCGTCGGGATAGTCCCGGCGAAGCTTCTGGAGGAAATAGTGGCTGTCGACGGCACAGCAGATATGGACAAGCATTGAGACCTCTTTGGGATAAAACAGTTAGTTGATCTATCTACATACCTATGAGGTGAAGATAGTTTTGAAAGGGGATAGTATACAGAAAACTGCAAGATCATGGGAGGAGTCGCCTCGGTTCTCTTTTTCCACTCCTGTAGAAGTTTCGTCCATGAGTCGTTGGAAAAAGAGACGGTTGACCCAAAGGAATATCACCCGTCAGAAGCTCCGAGGGGAGTGCGGATCTCATAGTTGGCGAGGTAGGCTTTGAGGCCGGTGGAGATGTAGCTGACATCTTTGGTTACCGAGTAGTGGGGAGCGGTTTTGCCGTCCTGACTCAGAAAGGTAAAGGTATGGATGGCAAAACGGGTAATGAGAGTGGGAGAGCCGCCTTGACAGAAGGCTTCAAGAATCTCTTCGAAGCTTTCCGGCGGGAGATAGACCTGGATAGTGGGAGGTGACTGCTCCAAAATTTCCGGTTTCCGGAGAGAATTCGACTCAGAACCGGCTTGGGATTGGGCACTGTCGCATTGCAGCCGGTTTGGATCGGAGGTTGCTCCATTCCCGGAGTTCCTGTCGTTGAGCCGGATCAGCCCCTTGGTCGTTCCAAAATCGATGGGGTAGGAGACACTCTCGTCTTCAATGATCCGAAAACAGATCCGGGAGAACTGATTGTCGTGGATGGTGCAGAGCGGGGGATGGATCTCTCCGCAACCCTCGATAGCTCGGATAGGAGTGGATGGAGAGCTGTTCTCACGTTTTGCAGGTTCCAGCTGACGCATGGAGACCAATTCGATTTTCTTTGATTCGAGCTCTATGACAGTTTTGGTCAAAGCGAAGTTTTTCTTCTTCATCAAGGTATGCACATTTCACTCCTCTTCTCCTGAACTTTGGTGACCACGACATTTTTGAATGGAAAATTAAAAAGCCATTTTAAAGATTATAACACTATAAGAGAAGGAAAGGAAATGAATTATCCGTTAAGAAATAATTGTAATCCAATACTTACAATTGTATTTGAATGTAAAAAAGAGCAGAAGGAGGCCGGTCTATCCCATCTTCAGGCCGGCAAAAAATCCGGCCACGGCGGAAGCGCCTCCGGCGACATTGAGGCGCGAGAGGCGGGCTTTGAGAAAAGAGGCAAACTCTTTGAAAAGTTCAGTGCCCTGGGAGACGGTATGGGAGAGCCCATCTTCATTGATAGTCACCACATGCTGGCTCTCCAGCAGAAAAATAATGACGATCGCGATTCCCATCAGGAGCAGCAGGACCTTGAAACTCTTTTTGAGGAAATAGCCGACGGCGAGGCCGATGAGGAAGCCGCTCCCCATCTCCAGCCAGGGAAGAGTGGGAAGTTTGTCACGGATGGCGAGGGTCAGATTTTCGTCCATGGCTTCTCTCTTCTTCTACTGTTTTGCCAGCCATTTGACCATATCGACTCCCAGGCGCGAGATGGCCCGGTTGGCCGCTTCGACAAAACCGGCTGCATCGGTGCTGCGGCAGGGGATTTGGTAGCTGAAGATTTTTGAAGCGATCAGATGCCGGTCGCTGCTGCGCAGCAGGCGCAGTCCGATGGAGATATCCGCATAGGAGCCCTGCGGGGTGATTCGATGCTCGAAGCGATAGACGGTGCTCTCAAGCTCGTAGGCGGCATCGGCCTCGGAGGCATAATCCAGAACGGTCCGGGCCAGGCCGCTACGCTGCAGGGTTTCGATGAGGTTGGCCATAAGGATGCGGTTGAGGGATTTGCTCCACTGGCTGTAGCTGTAGTAGGACTGGGTCAGATTACTTCGGCTGAAATAGATCCGGGTTCCCATGGTATCCTCGATTCCCTTGGGGTAATCGACCCGCAGGGAGGGGAAACGGGGATGGAGATGGGGGAGCGATCCCTGGGACGAGAGGGTATACATCTGCAGGGATCGACCGCTGCAGGCTGCCAGGAGGAGCGTGAGCGCCGTTACCACGGCGAGGGAGAGAAGTCGTGTCATTCACCTGGTCCTTTGGGGGGATGGCCGGAACCGAAGATAAGAGAGGAGGGGTGCCGGCTGAGAGCTTTGAGGTCTTCGGAGAGTTCCTGATAGCTGTAACTCAGCTCCCGGATATCGATCTGGATGGGGCGGATCATCTTGCGCAGGTCATAGTCACCCCGCTTCAGACGCCGGTCGATGCCCCGGGCGAGTTTGGAAACATTGCGGCCGGCCAGAGAGACGTCACGACCGGCTTGGTCGACATGGTCCAGAAGTTTCGGAAGTTTCTCATTGAGCGTCTGGGTGACCTGATGGACCGAATCGGTCACTTCACCGGCTTGCCGGTCGAAATGCTTCAACGTCTGGTTGAACTCATCGGAGAGGGTGAGGATGCGATCTTCCACCTGGGTAGCCTTGGCGGTGGCAGCGGCCGTATTGTCCAGAATACGGGTGACCTGTTGCTGATTGTGCTTGGAGAAGATTCTGTCGAGAGCCTCAGCGGCTGACTGGAGCCGGTCCAGAAGATTCGGGGCTTCTTTGCTCAGCCGGTGGATGAGGGATTCCCGGGTGGGGATCTCAGGAATTTCCCCTGCGGAAGCGGTCAGTCGCGGAGCGCCCTGCTTGCCTCCTTCGATCTGCACATAGCTCAGTCCGGTAATTCCCTGAAGTTTGAGCAGGGCATACATTCCTTTGACAATGGGTGTGCCCTCTTTGAGTCGTATTTCCACCCGGATCCGCTCGATATTGTGAGGATCGATTTCGATGGAGGTCACTTTGCCCACATCGACCCCTTTGAGCTTGACCGAGGAGTCGAGAGTCAGTCCGTCAACGGGTTCGTTGAAATAGAGGTAGTAGTAGTCGTATTTCTCTTCGAATCCATATTTGGCGAGCCAAAAGCCGAAACCGAGAGCGAGGAGGGTAAAGAGCAGAACAAAAACCCCCACTACCGTATAGTTGATTTTGCTATACATGCGTCTCCCCGGCCACTTTGGTTGAATTCTCTTGAGGTATTTTACCCATAAATCGTTTGGAGATATATTCGTTTTTGAAGAAGCGCTGGATGAAGGGGTGGTCGGAGGCAAGGACTTCCTGCAGCGTCCCTTCGGCTACCACGTGTTTGTCCGCCAGCACTGCCATTCGGTCGACGATGGTAAAGATGGAATCGAGATCGTGGGTGATCATCACTACGGTGATGTCCAGAGCATCTCTCAAATCGACGATCAGCCGGTCGAAGGCGCGGGCTCCGATGGGGTCGAGTCCCGAGGTGGGCTCGTCGAGGAAGAGGAGCTTGGGGTCCATGGCCAGGGCCCTGGCCAGGGCGGCGCGTTTGATCATCCCGCCGCTGAGCTCCGAAGGATAGAGCGAAGCGGCCCGGGTATGGAGCCCCACCATCTCCAGCTTCTCCCGGATGATCTTCTCCAGGAGCGGTTTGGGAACAGTGGTGTACTCTTTGAGTGGCAGGGCGATATTCTCCGCCACGGTCAAAGAGGTAAAAAGTGCGCCGAACTGGAAAAGGACACCCCAGCTGCGCCGGAGCTCCTGCTGTTCCCGATAGTTGATCTGTGCCAGATCTTTTCCCAGGACACGGATGGTACCGGAGGTGGGCCGCAGAAGCATGATGATCTCTTTGACCAGGACCGATTTGCCCGCGCCGCTCTCCCCCAGGATGCCGTAGATCTCTCCGGGGTTGACGGTCAGGTTGACGCCGTCGTGGATAACCGTGTCTCCGAAACGGGTATGGATATCGCACATCTGGATAATCGGTTCCATCCTAGTACCCCAATTGTGTAAAGATGACGGCGAAGAGAGCATCGCAGGCGATGACGAAGAAGATCGCATGCACGACGCTGGCCGTGGTTTCGATGCCGATGCTTTCGGTATCTCCCGTTACACGAAAGCCATGGAAACATCCCGTGGCGGCGATAATGAGGGCGAAGAAGGGGCCTTTGATGACACCCAGGATATAGTGCTTGGCCGCCAGGACCTCCTGTAGCCGATTGATGAAGAAGGAGAAAGAGATATCCACCTGGGCCTTGGTGGCGATCATCCCTCCGAGAATACCGGCGATATCCGAGAAGAAGATCAGCAGGGGCAGGGCGATCATCAGAGCGATAATTCGGGGAATAATGAGAAAATAGTAAGGGTCGAAGCCCATGGTCCGCATGGCACTGATCTCCTCGGTGATCTTCATGGTCCCGATCTCCGCGGCATAGGCCGAAGCGCTGCGTCCCGCGATGACAATGGCGGTGATCATAGGCCCAAGTTCCCGGGTAATGGCGATGCCGATGCCGTCTACGACATAGATATCGGCTCCAAACTGCACCAGCTGCACTAGACTTTCGTAAGCGATGACCAGTCCCACGAGAAAGGCGGTCAGACCGATGATGAAAAGTGCGTTGACCCCGGAGTGTTCAATATGATAGACGGTTTCACGGATTCTGAAATTTTTGGGGTTGAAAAACAGTCCCAGGAAGCGAGCGGAAAGTTCACCCAGAAAACGGAAAAAGTCCTGGATCACTCCCAGTTCGGCCATCGTAGTCTTTCCCAGCCGCCAGAGCAATCCTTCCCTGCGTTTGGGCAGAGGCTCCTCGCCGTATCCCCGTTCCATCAGGCGAAGCATCTTTTCCTGTTTTTCACTCAGTCCGATCACTTCACAGGTGTTGCCTTTTTTCCTCAGGGACTCTTTGAGCTCCAGCAAAAGAAGCACTCCGGCACTGTCGAATTTCGTCACTTCATGAAAGTCGATGAAACAGTGGGTTTGTTGAGGCAGGGGCAGCTGAGCGATCTCCTTTTCGATGCGGCGGGCTTGGTCGAGTGTCCACTCACCGTGACAATGGATCGTAGTCTTTGTCCCGTCTTGACGGAGTTCCAGGGGGCGCGGATTCATGAGGAGATTATAGCGAAATGAACATGGGAACGCTTTCCGATAAAATCCCATATAAAATTGCGGGGAGGGTGCGAATGAATCGGGAGATATTACGGCTGGCTCTTCCCAATATTCTGGCCAATATCTCTGTACCGTTGATCAGTTCCGTCGATACGGCGTTGATGGGCCATCTCTCCGCAGCCCATCTGGCGGCGCTGGGGGTGGGCGGGATGATCTTCATGTTTCTCTACAGCAGTTTCGGTTTTTTGCGTATGGGAACGACCGGAATGGTTGCCCAGGCCTATGGTGCGGAGGAACGATTCATCCTGAGCGCGACCCTCTATCGGGCGGTGATTCTGGCGACAGTCTTGGCGCTTCCTATGCTAATATTTAATAATATTATATTTGAACTTGCCGCGGGTTTGATGAATGTGGATCCGGGGTATTACGATCTCGCCAGGGAGTATTTCTCCATCAGGATCCTGACGGCTCCGGCCGTGCTGCTGCTCTATGTCTCTACAGGATTTTTCTTCGGGGTTCAGAATGCCCGCTATCCTCTCTATGTGACGCTGCTGGTCAATCTGGTCAATGTGGGACTGAGTTTCTATTTTGTCAAGGTCCTGAATTGGGGGATCGCCGGAGCGGCCTGGGGGACGGTGGTCGCCCAGTATGCGGGGTTGATCTACGCGCTGTGGCTGACAGGCCGCTATCGCCGCTTCCTGAGACGGATCGCCTGGAGAGAGTTGCTGCATTGGGACGCGCTGCAACGCTTTTTTCATGTCAACCGAAACATCTTTATTCGGACGCTGGCGCTTACTTTTTCCCTGGCTTATTTCTATGCACGGGCCGCCAAGGGCGGGGAGGTGACTCTCTCGGTGATGATCCTGCTTTTGCAGTTCATGATCTGGATGAGTTTTGCGATCGACGGTTTCGCCAATGCCGCGGAGAGCCTGGTGGGGCGCTACTACGGGGCGAAGGATCGTCCGCGTTTTGAGAAGGCGGTGCGATATTCCCTGGCCTGGGGCGGGGGCTTGGCCCTGCTCTTCAGCCTGGTTTACGTTTCGGCGGGAGAGTGGATCATCCGGATCTTTACCGATCAGGCAGAGGTGGTGGCTCGTACTGTGGCGCTGTTGCCCCTGGCGGTGCTGCTGCCCCCAGTCGCTTTTGCCGCTTTTATCTACGACGGTATTTTTATCGGAATGACCGCCGTACGGGCCATGCGCAACGCCGTGTTGAGTGCCACGTTGCTCTATCTCGGGAGCGATTGGCTTTTGGAGCGTTTTCTCCCGCTGGACCAGGCGCTCTGGATCGCCTTTATGGGCTTTTTCTTCTACCGGGGGGCACTGCAGTGGTGGATGTTTCGGCGCAAAGGTTGGGAGTTGCGCTGAAATCACTCGATGGGATTGTCGACGAAGTCATCGGCGATGCGATTGGCCTTGTCTGCTACAGATTGCGCTTTGGTGTAGATGAGTGTGGGAATGTAGTGTTTCGAATGTCCCATGATGATGAAAAATCTCAAGTCGTTCTGGATCGCTTTCAGTTGTTGCGTGATATTTTTTTGCAGCGAGTCGGGGAGGTCTTCCGTACTCTCCGCCAGCTGGCTGACGGCATCCGGAAAAAACTTGTTGAGATACCGGAGCTGTTGCCCCGCTTTCAGATCTTTGTCGAAGCCCCATATTTTGTAGAGATAAAGCGCTCCGTAACGTTGGGCGATCGTGGCGAGACGGCCGGCATACATAATCCCCTGCACGGTATCGTCATCGGGGTAGAGATCCTGGGAGAGATGGACCATGGCCTGATTGATTCCGTTGCGTACGCTATCCATGGCTTTCCAGAAGGCGAGGGCCTCTTTTTCATTGGGGGTGCTTGTGAGAATTTTACGGGCAGTTTCCAGAGACGCTTTGGCTTTTTGGAGCTCTGCACAACTGAAGAGAGCTTCATTTTTTTTGTCCTGACAATTCTGCAGGAGCTCCGTCAAGCTTTTCTCCAGGGCTTCCATGTCGTTTTTCAGAGCCTTGCCAGGGTTTTTGAAGTGATTCTTCATTCCCACCATCGCGTACTCCTGAAGAATATGTATGGTATCCATACGGATATCTCCGCTTGTATCGAGAAAGGCGTAGATTTTTTGCATTTTGATATCGTTGGAAGCATATGCGAGGGAAAAAAGCATGGTGATCAAGCTGCATGCTCCGACTATCTTGTTCATTATATTCTTCACAAATTCTCCTTCATCTCACAGATATAAAGCAACTCTGTACGATGATAAACCTTTTTTAATTAGATAAAAATTAATTATATAGGCTCTAGACTAGCAGAATGCTAGAATAGAGTAATGAAAACCTCCAATAATCGGCCACTTTCACTGTATCGCATCCGAAAAATACTTTGGTGCTTCGTCGTAGACATCACCGCCACCCAGACCAGTGAGCTTTTGGGGGTCAACCGTAATACCGTGAATCGGTATTATAAGCTCTTCAGACAGATCATCTACGATTACCAGATGGAGCGTTTCGAGAAGTTCGTGGGGAAGGTGGAGCTGGATGAGAGTTATTTCGGAGCCACCAGGCAACGAGGATTTCGAGGAAAGCTCAAGCGGGGAAGAGGTACACGCAAACAACCCGTCTTCGGAATCTTCCTCCGAGAGGGAGAGGTCTATACCGAGATCGTTCCCGATGCCAGGAAAGAGACCTTACAGGCTATTG
>JALVUD010000032.1:0-9630 GCA_027035765.1 Campylobacteraceae bacterium | reverse complement strand
TGGATATTCGCAGTGTGATCTACTCCGATGGATGGAGAGGCTATGACGGATTGGTGGATGTGGGCTATGACAAACATTTCCGGGTCAACCATGGCAAGAACGAGTTCGCCCTGGAAGGCCAGATCCATATCAATGGGATCGAATCCTTCTGGAGCTTTACCAAACGCAGGCTCAAGAAGTTCAATGGGGTGAAGAAAAACTTTGAGATTCATCTCAAGGAATGCGAGTTCCGCTGGAGGAAGTCCAACGAAACCATGTATAATATCCTCAATCAGAGGCTAAAGAAGTATCTCAAATGAAAGGGCTGCTAGTCTAGAGCCCTCTATAAAATGGAAGGAAGAAAAATATGCTCAAAAAGTTGAGAGAGATCGGGTTTGTCTGGTTGGCTCTGGCCGGTTTGTTGGGAGCTTTCGAGATAGATCCTTTCCCGGAAAACGGGACGTTGACCGATGTTTTCAACACCAACTGTCTCCAGATGACCCAATCCCAGCAGATGCTCAAAGCCTATATCATGAAGGGGCTTCACAGCACATTCGATAACCCTGCCGGCGATTTGAAACGAGCGATCCCGCCTATGACCGACGTTTCCGCCGGATCAAGGAGTATTTCCAGTCACGTCTCAAGAACAATCCCGAGGCTGTTCACGCTTTTGATGAAGCCCAGAAGGTCTGGGAGGAGAGCAGAAAGATCCTGGAGGCTCCCCCAACCCAGGAGGGAGCACTGAAACTCAAAGCCAATTTCAATCGCATGATTCCGCTCCTTCTCAAAGGGTCCAAACCGGCAGCCAAAGGTGGTCTTGAATTGCTCTCTCTTACCGGAAAGCTCTGCCGCGGTCCCATGAAGATCACCATCGATTACCTCCTGAAGCTCTGGGGAGCCCAAATGCCCGATTACGAAGCCGATGTGGAAACAATCATCGACAACTTCCACACCAATCTCAAAGAGCTGGAAGCCAACCCCCTCAATAACGATCGGACACGAAAACTGCTTGGAAAAGCCCGCAAAGGCTTCATATTCTACGAGATGATGTACAACTCGAAAAGCCGATTCATTCCCAACCTGCTCTCCCGAAAAGCCGACGACAACTTCAAGATCATCCGGGCGATCAAAGCGGAATACAAAAAACAGCTGAAAGCCCGGAAACCCTAAAAGACTCTCTTTTTATTTCAACTCTGCCGATTCCGTATCGTATCGGGCAGTCAGACGGTCGAGTTCCTTGCGATCGATCTCCACCGCTTCTCCCGCATTTTTCCGGAAAAGCCGACGGACCATCGCTTCCACCGCGGGATCGTCGTTGATATGGGGATAGAGGATCTTCAGCGCTTCCTCGGGACTGTAGTGGCGTTTGGCGCCCGGAATCTTTCCTCCGAATCCTTTGCGGCGTCGCTGCCAGAGCTGCAGGAGCAGGAACATGACCCCCATCCCCGCCAGAAAGGCCCCGGCCAGATACCAGGGGAGACGGGCCGCCTTCGCTTCGTAGGCTTTGCGGGCGTAATAGGCCGGATCTTCCAGAAGATTTTCAACGGGTTTTTTAACCTGAGGTTTCGGTAGGTTTCCGGCTGTAGCCGCCTTTGCCGGCTGCGACGGCTGCGCTTTCATCCCTTTGGGGGCGGGAGGAACGGCTCCGGCTGCTTTCCCACCGCTGACATGGATGGAAAAAGGCTGGGTCTTCAGGGTCTGCTTTTTCCCCTCGGCATAATCGTATTCGGTCAGTTTCAGGGCGGGGATGGTGAAATCCCGGTCGGAGATAAAGACATACTTTTTGCGCCAGCTGCTGTAGAGCTTGCCGTTTTTGACCGTGCTCTTGACTGCGGCATCGTCACTGTAGACTGTCACACCGGGAATATCGAAACGGGGATCGTTCAGATCCTCCAGGCTCCCTTCTCCCAGGATCTCCAGGGTGTAGTTGACCGGTTCGTTGGCTTTGACCCGGGTCTTGTCCACTTTGGCTTTGACCGCAAAGTGGCCTACCAGATCCGCCTGTATCGGAAGAGGTTTGACCGAAACCGTCAGGGGATTGGAACGCAAAGCGACCCATTTGAGCGGACTTCCGAAAATGCCGAAAGGGTCTCCGGGAGCATTGAGATCACGGATCCCGACCCGCAGCGAAGCGGGATCGATCCGCAGGGTTCCGGCTTTTTGGGGTGTCAACAGATACTGGAGACGATGAATCGTTGTTTCCCCCTGATGGATCTGCCGTTCCCCACCCAGAGGCTTGACGAAGAAACCTTTGAATGCCGGGGGGGTGTACTGCATCTGGGCGATCCCGCTCTGCAGAGGCTCCACCGCATCCACCGTCAGAATCAGAGGCTCGCCCTGATAGACCGAGGATTTGTCGAGTTTCATCCGGATGGCGAAGCCCCCGGCACTTCCGGCCCCGGCACCCTTGACCACTTCCACCTTCACCGGCTGAGTGGTATATTTCTTGCCATCCACCACCACAGTCAGTGGAGGAATTGTCACACTTTTGTCAGGGTAAATCTCAAAACTGAGGATCTTCTGGCTCTGAGTGACCAGTTTGCCGTTGGCAAAACGACTCTCGATTTTGTTGACCCGTCGTTGATTCTCCACAGGATAGGGTCCAATCTTTTGAAGATCCGGGAAACGGGCATCGTTTCCCTCGGCGATCAGTTTCACCTGCAGACTCTGCCCCGGAGCGATCCGGGTGGAACTGACCTGGACCTTCACGCCGGCCGCCATGAGCAGGCTTCCGGCAAGCAAGGTCAGGATCAGGAGCTGTCGCAATAATCTTTTCATTTTTAACATCCTTTATCTCTTTTCCTATGAATCATTTCGACCTACCAGGGGTTGACATTGGGGCTGACGGGCGCTTTGCGTCCGCCCGTCTGATACATCAGTGTGGGCATCTTCTCCCCTCCCAGCCGTTTCATCAGACGCCGCAGTTCCCTGGCCTGGAGGCTTTTGACACGATCGACTCGGGCCGAGCCTCCCTGAACCGCCTCTTCTGGCTCTTTGCCCGTTCCGCTCTGCTGAGCCGAACGCTGCTGTTGCGTTTTTTGTTTCTGAGCTTTTTTCGGTTGCGGTTGGCGGTAATGGGCCGATTTTCGCTCCTCGGGCTTTTGCTGCCGGCTGCCCTGGCGGTTTTGAGGCTGCGAAGGTTGTTGCTTTTCTCCTTCGGGCTTCTTCTCCGGTTTTTTCCCGGAAGGTTTGCCCTGCTGCCGGTTCTCCTTTTGGCCCTGGGAACCGGGCCGGCCGCTTTGGTTGGAGGAACTCTTTTGCCCGGGCTTCTGCTTTTGGTTGTTCTGTTTCGACTGCTGATTCTTTTTCTTCTGCTGCCCCTGCTGTTTCTGCTGATTCTGTCTGTTTTTCCCGGAGTTTTTCTGGTTTTTGTTCTGCTGCTTCTTTTGCTGATTTTTTTGCTGTTGTTTCTGTTTCTTCTGCTGTTTGTTTTTCTTCTGTTGCTTCTGTTTCTGCTTCTGGCGCTTCTTCTCCAGGAGCTTTTTTGCCAGTTCCAGGTTGTAGCGGGTCTCGGCATCGTCGGCGATCTTCAGGGCTGCCTCGTAGGCCTTGATCGCCTTTTTCAGCTCCCGCTTTTTGAAATAGGCATTGCCGATGTTATGGAGTCTGGCATGTTCGTCGACCCCTTCTCCTTTGGCCCGTTTGTAGTGCAGCAGCGCCTTGTCATATTTTCCGGCTTTGTAGTAGGCGTTGCCCAGATCGTACTGCAGCGGCGGGTTCTCCTCCTTCAACTGCTTCAGGAGCGCCGCACTCTTGTCGTATTGCCCCTTTTCATAAGCGGCCCGGGCCGCCTGGATGATTTTGAAATCGGAGAGTCCCGCGGCGAGTAGGCCGCTCAGAAGCAGAAAAACACTCCAAAGGCGAATCATCTTTCTCATGCGGGCTTCTCCTTTCGAAAGCGGCGTCGGAACCCTTCTCCGCTGCGGGGCATGGAACTGAGCCCCATCAGCAGCAGCAGTACCGCTCCCGCCAAGGGATAGACAAAAAGCTCCACCCGCTCCCTCACCCGGATCGTTCCCTGTTTCTCCCCGGCAAAACGCTGGCGGATCTTATGCGCCAGACGGGCCACATCCTCCCGGCCGTATCCGGCGATCACGTAATCGCCACCGCTCTGGCGGGCGATAGTTCCCAGGACCTCGTTAAGCTGGGTGATGGCGATGGTCCCGTCCCTTTTCTTGAGGGGGCGGCCGCGGCGGTCCAGAACCGGTGCTCCCTTCTTCGTTCCGATGAGCACGGCATAGAGGGTGATCCCCTCCTGCTTCAGAGCCTCTTGAAGCCCTTTGAGCGACTCCGGATCCCCGCCGTCGGTGAAGACCACCAGGATCTTCTCCTTTTTCCCTCTGAGCAGCCTCCCTGCCTCTTCGGCAAGGGCAAGGAAATCCGTGGAGGCCATATTGATATACTCTTCGTTGACTCCGTCGACGATCTGTTTGAGAGTGGCCGCATCACTGGTGAAAGGGGCCAGGACAAAGGCGTTGTGGGCGAAGGCCATCACACCGACCTTGTCGCCGGGCAGGGCGTCCAGGAACTGTTTGAGCTTGCTCTTGGCGAACTCCAGCCGATTGGGATAGCGATCCTTGGAGCGCATGGAGCCTGAGATATCCAGGGCCGTCAGCAGGGTGATCCCCTGCAGGTGCACCACCTTCTCTCCCCGGTCGATCACCGGACGGGCCAACGCCACGATCATCAGAAAAACCGCGGCAAAGAGCACCAGGTTCCGCAGGGAGTTTGGCAGGGTCTCACTGTCGGCCCGGAGGCGCTCCAGGACCTTCTCGTCGAAGATCCTTGCCACTTTGTCCTTGTTGGTGGTCACCAGGAAAACGAAGACGGCAAAAGGGACGATCATCACCCAAAAAAACTGCGGATAGACGAATTCCATCACTCCACCCCCTTGGCGGTACGCAGATAGATAAAGAAGAGCATCGCCAGGATCGCAACAAAGAGCGGATAGATATAGAGATAGTCGTGCTGGACGATCTTTTTGCTCTTGAGTTTGCTGGTCTCCAACTTGTCGATGGCGTCGTAGATCTTCTGCAGGGTCTGGCGATTGCTCGCGGCGAAGAACTTCCCGTGCCCCGCCTGGGCCAGCGCTTTGAGATAGGGCGCATCGAAATCCCGGTAGCTGCCGATGCCGATGGTGTAGAGCTTCACGTCGCTGTCACTGATCAGGCGGCGGATCTCGTCAAAGCTGATCCGACTGGCATTGTCGATCCCATCGGTCAGCAGGATGGCGATTTTGGTCTTGGCATCACTCTTGTTGAGAATGTTGTAGGTCTGAAGCAGTGCATCGTTGATGGCGGTCCGTTTCCCGGCGATCCCCGGCTCCTGCATCGTCAGGATCTGACGCAGGAACTTCTTTTCGAAGGTCAGGGGCGAAGCGACAAAAGCGACGCTGGCGAAGTTGATCAGACCGATCCGGTCATTTTTGCGTTTGTCGATGAAATCACTCACCACCTCCTTGACCACGTCGAATTTGCTCTTGAGGGGATCGGTGGGATCGAAGCCCCGCTGCCGCATCGAGTCGCTGGAGTCGATGATCAGCATGATATCCCGCCCCTGCTTGTTGATCTGTTTGTACTCGTCGGTCAGCACCGGCGAAGCCAGGGCCAGCAGCAGGCTGACGATGCCGATCCATTTGAGGATCTCCAGCCAGCGGCTCTTGTGGGCATGGACCGAGAGCAGCCGCCGGACATGCGGGAAATAGATCGCCTGGGTCCTGGCGGGGCAGTAGCGTGAACAGATCCAAAACAGAAGGATCAGCCCCAACACCCAGGGGTGTTCGAAACTAAACCGACTCATCGCAGACCTGCCTGTAGAGTTCGAAGCGGCGCCGGGTCTCTTCGTCCACGGGACCGACCTCTTTGCGGTATTTGTAGCGCTCCAACAGCGGTAGAAGCTGGCTGAAAAGCTCTTTGCGCCGCTCGTCCGTCGCCAACAGCCGTCCGTAGCGGGTGATGGTGTAGGCTGCCTTCTTGGGATCACTCCAGTCGACGCGGTGCAGCGCTTCGAGATACTGCTTGGCCCGATTGACGTGCCGATGGGCCAGGATCCAGCGGATCAGCAGAAAAACCGCTCCGGCAAGGATCAGAACCCCCAGCGCGATCACTCCCCAGTAGAGCCAGAGGCTGTGATCGGGGATCTCCACCATCGGCTTGATATCTTTGATAGGCGGCAGCGTCATATTGTTCTCGGGTCTCATCGCATCCTCTTGATCAGTTTGGCGAAGGGATCTTCGTCGGTATAGAGTTTGACGTAGCGGATCCCATTTTTCCGCAGATGCCGATAGAGGCGGCGGTCATTGGCCACCATCGCTTTGCGGTATTCGGCCATGACCCCCTCGTTGATATCCCCCTCGAAGCTCTCGCCGCTTTCGGGATCGACGAGGCGGAGATAGCCCAGGGATCTGGGGTGCTCTTCGAAACGGTCCCGGACGATAATCACGAAGAGGTCGTGTTTGCGGCTCAGGAGCCGCAGGTCCACCTCTCCCACGAAATCGCCGATCAGGAACATCAGGGACTTCTTCTTCACCCGCCGATAGAGCGTATCGCTCCAGCCGGCATAATCCGCCTCTTTGCCCAGGGGATCGAAGGCCAGCGCCTCCTCCAGCTCCTTGGTGACAGAAAAGAGCTTCTTGGAGGGGCGGCTCATCCGGTAGAGTCGGTCGGCATAGAGCAGATGGGTAAAGAGATCGCTGTTTTTCACCGCCGAAAAACCCAGGACCGCCAGCAGCTCGGCCATGTATTCGCTCTTGGGGCGCTGCGTCCCGAACCAGGTCGAACCGCTGAGCATCGTGGAGACCACCACATTGAGCTCCCGCTCCTCGTGATAGATCTTGACATAGGGTTTGCGCAGCTTCGCGGTGGTCTTCCAGTCGATCTTGCGGACATCGTCACCGTAGATATACTCCCGCAGCTCGGCAAACTCGAACCCCTCGCCCTGGAACAGAGAAGCATTGTTCCCGAGCATCTCGCCGAAGACCTGCTTGCGGGTCTTGAGGGCGATCTTTTTGGCGACGATGTTCATCGCGTTTTCCTTTGGAAAACGGAGTGAAGAGTGAAGAGTGAAGAGTGAAGAGTGAAGAATTTCGGTAAGTTTTTCTTCGAAAAACATTTTATTTTTCATAAACAGCTCATTCCTTTTCTTAATAAAAAGATAAGGCGTTTCAAAGAAACGCAATCCACAACTCTTCACTCTTCACTCCTGATTCTTAACTCGGCAGTGCCGATCTACGGGATCGGTACTGCCGCCAAAACCTGCTCGATGATCCAATCCTGGCTGATCTCCTCCGCCTGGGCCTCGTAGCTGAGGATGATCCGGTGGCGGAGTACCTCTTTGGCAATGTAGGCGATCTCGATGGGGGAGACGAAATCCTGTCCCTTGAGATAGGCGACGGCCCGGGCGGCTTTGTACATGTCGATACTGGCCCGCGGTGAGGCGCCGAATTCGATGTAGGGTTTGATCTTCTCCAGACCGTACTTCTCCGGCTCCCGGGTGGCGAAGACCAGCTCCACGATGTACTTTTCGATCTCTTCGTCCATATGCACCTGCATCGCTTCCCGACGCAGACGGTCCAGATCCTCGATGGTAGCCACCTGCTCGATCGCTTCGAAAGCGTTATTGGCGACGCGGCGGGCGATCTCCAGCTCCTCCTGGCGGGTGTTGTAGCCCACAACCACCTTCATCATGAAGCGGTCCAGCTGGGCTTCGGGCAGCTCGTAGGCCCCCTCCTGTTCCACCGGGTTCTGGGTCGCCATGACCAGGAAAGGCAGCGAGATCTTGAAGGTCTCATCCCCGATGGTGACCTGCCGTTCCTGCATCACCTCCAGCAGGGCCGACTGGACCTTGGCCGGAGCCCGGTTGATTTCATCCGCCAGGAGCAGGTTGGTAAAGACGGGACCTTTTTTGATCTTGAAGGTGTTGTTGGTGGGATCGTAGATCTCGGTGCCGATGATGTCACTGGGGAGTAGGTCGGGGGTGAACTGCACCCGTTTGAAGGTCAGGCCCAGGGTTTTGGCCAGGGCGTTGACCGTGGTGGTCTTGGCCAGACCGGGCACCCCTTCCAGGAGAATATGCCCCCGGGTCAGCAAGCCGGTCAGGAGCGCTTCGACCATCTTCTCCTGGCCAACCACAACCTTGTGGACTTCGTTTCTGATTCTGTTGATCGTCTCCACACAAGACTCCTAAAAATTTATTGTTATCAGGATTCTACTTGAGGGAGTTTAACTAAGGATTAATCTTCGATACACCCGAGGGGTCTCAGGAGGCTTTCTCAGCCCGGAGATAGCCCATGGCCGTCACCAGGATATCATCATCGTCTTTGCTGGGGGCCTTGAGGATCACCCGGTCCCGGCCGTCGTGGAATTCGAAGAAGACCCGCTCGTCGTAACTGGAGACTTTGCTGATGCCCCGCTCTCTGGCCAGGACTTTGATGGCCATCATCTCGATGAACTGACGGGTGACGGTGTCGGGCTTGCCGAAGCGGTCGGTAATCTCCTCTTCGATCTCGTAGACCTCCGCCACACTCTCGGCCTGGGCCAGCCGGCGGTAGAGCTCCAGGCGGAGGCGGTCTTCGCCGATGAGTTCGTCGCTGAGATAGGCATCGACCTGGAGTTTGATATCCACCCCCCGCTCCGCCTGTTCCTTCTGGCCGCTGAGCTCCCGGATGGCATCTTCGAGCATCCGCAGATAGAGGCCGTAGCCGATCTGTTTGATGTGTCCCGACTGGGCTTCGCCGATGAGATTGCCCCCGCCCCGGATCTCCAGATCGTGAAAGGCCAGCACCGCCCCGCTGCCCAGCTCCGAGTGGCTCTCCAGGGCCAGGAGGCGTCGGCGGGCATTGTCGGGCAAATGCTCTTTGTCCTCCACCAGCAGGTAGCAGTAGCCCTCCCGGCCGCCCCGGCCCACCCGGCCCCGGAGCTGATGCAGATCGGCAATGCCGAAGTTCTCGGCCCCGTCGACGATCATCGTGTTGGCATTGGGCAGATGGATCCCCGACTCGACGATGGTGGTCGAAAGGAGCAGATCGTACTCCCCCGCTTCGAATTTCATCATCTCCTTTTCGGTCTGCGCGGCGCTGATCTTGGAGTGGAGCACCGTTATACGCAGATCGGGCAGGATCGCTTTGAGCTCTCTGGCTTTCTCTTCGATTCCGGCGATGGAGTTGTAGACGTAGAAGGTCTGCCCGTTCCGGCGACGCTCCCGCAGGATCGCCTCCTTGACGACGGCCGGATCGAAACTCTTGACGAAGGTGCGCACCCCCACCCGTTCCGTGGGCGGGGTGAGAATCTCGCTGAAACTTTTGATCTTCGAAAGCGCCATGTTCAGCGAGCGGGGGATCGGCGTGGCCGACATGGAGAGCAGATGGACATTGACCGCCATCTCTTTGAGCGCCTCCTTCTGTTTGACACCGAATTTGTGCTCTTCATCGACGACCACCAGGGCCAGGTTTTTGAATTTGGCCCCCAGCAGGGCATGGGTGCCCACCACGACCTGCAGCTCCCCCGTCTCCAGGCGGCGCAGGATCTCCCGTTTGTTTTTGTCCGTGGTGTAACGGTCCAGCTGGGCCACTTCGATCTCCCAGGGGGTGAAGCGCTCCTTGAGGCTGCGGAAGTGCTGAGCACTCAGCAGTGTCGTGGGAACCACCATCATCGT
>JALVUD010000031.1 GCA_027035765.1 Campylobacteraceae bacterium | reverse complement strand
AGCACCATGGAGGAGAAACCTGCCGGATACCTGCAGAAGCACCGGGCCGTGCTCATCGCCGATATCAGCGGAATGCCCACCGTGATTCAGAATATGTTCGCCCTGCCGGATCTGAGGAAAAGCGCCTATGCTATGCTGCTGATCTACGACAGGGAGATGGCCCGTCGCCTCAAAGAGGGGCGGGAAGGCTCCCGGGTGGTCGTGATGCGTCTGCAAAAAGGGAAGGTGGTCGCCATCGAGCAGGCGGGCTCTCCCGAAAAACTGGCGGCACTCCTGGAGCGCTGACGCTCCGTCTCCGAAAACCTCTCCGACCTCTGATAGCGCATCCGCATCGGGCGTCGGTGTCTCTTGTACTCAACAGATGAGTAATCCGGCATCACACCATCAACCCAATATCCACTTTGTTATTTCCCAGACCGTCGGCACCGTGATAAAACTCGCCAGGATCCCGTAGCCCAGCACCGACGCGACGAAACCGCTCTCCAGGCCGGCGAGGATCGCCAGGGTGGAGGAGGCGACCATCGGGGCCATGGAGGCTTCGAAGATGCTAACCCGGGCGGCCAGCTCCGTCAGGCCGAGAGCGGCGAAGAGCAGCAGCAGAAAAAGGGGAGCCAGCAGGAGCTTGACTCCCAGGGCGAAGAGAAAGGGCTTTTGCTCATGTCGGGGAAAGCGGAGACGGATCTGCAGACCTACGGCGACCATCGCCGCCTGGGCCAGAGTGGCGGCCAGCCCGGCGGCGAGGAGATGGAGAGGGGCGGGCAGGTCACCCCGGTCCAGGAAGAGTGCGATCAGGAGGGCGCTGAAGGCGGGGAATCTCAGGATCCTCAGCAGGATCGCGAGCGGGGAGAAACTGCGGCCGGTATAAAGCGACAGAAGAAAGATCCCGACGGTGGAGAGGATCAGAAAGGATCCGAGCTGATCGTAGATCAGGGTATAGGGGAGCCCCGCTTCTCCGTAAAAGGCCTGGGTGAAGGGGACTCCCAGGAAGGAGGTGTTGCCAAAAGGGACGGTGAAGAGCAGGGCCCCGGTGATCCCCCGGCTCCATCCTCCGATCCGGGCGGCGAGGAGCACCAGAGCGGCGGTGAGGGCGAAGAGCCCCCAGGCGCTGAGGATCGGCAGCAGGGTACCGCGGTCCAGCTTGAGGCCCGGCAGGTAGACCAGGATGAGGGCGGGCAGGGCGACGAAGACCACGTGGCGGTTGAGCCGGAGCGCCCAGCGCTGCCGACCAGCTTCGTCGAGTCGCTGCCGGAGCAGGAATCCGAAGGCGAAAAAGAGAAGCAGGATTGCTATCGATCCCATGGCGGCTCCGGTAATCCCCCTGTGCTACAATCATGGAAAGGAAAGGGGTCATAGATGAAGTTGATGCATTATATCGTGTCGGTGTTGATGACCGGGAGTGTGGCGTTGCAGGCTTCGTGCCTCGATCTGGTTCGCGCCTATCCCGACTCTCTGAAAAGCTGCAGTGGCAATACACTGATCTGGAGAGACGGGACGAAGATGCGCTACGACGACGGCAAGCGCAACAAAAGCTTCGACGAACTTCTCAACCGTCCTGACCTGGAGGATATGTTTCACTACCGCTATCCCAAAGGGGCGGCGGGATACGGCAAAGCGCCCCGGAAAAACTTCGATCCGGGCCGGATCCGTTACGAGCCCTTCTTTCGCAAAATGTACGGCGACAGCGCCGGGAAGGTAAAACGCCATCTGACGACGATCCCCTGGATCCCCCGAAGCACCGGAGGAAAATACCGAATCCGCGTCACCCGGGTCAACGGCGTGGATCGGCAGCTGCGGAAGGTTTCTCAGGATCTGGATAAGCTCCTGCAGAAGCACCCCGGCTATCGGAAGTATCTGGTCCCCGTGGGCGGGACCTTCAAGTGGCGCACCATCGCCGGGACCCATCGCCTGAGCGTCCACTCCTTCGGCGCCGCCCTCGACATCAACGTCAAACACTCGGCTTACTGGCGCTGGAACAAAGGCCCCTACCGCTACCGCAACGAGATCCCGCTGCCCATCGTCAAAATCTTCGAAAAGCACGGTTTCATCTGGGGCGGCAAGTGGTACCACTACGACACGATGCATTTCGAGTATCGGCCGGAGCTTTTGGGGACAGGTGCTACCCCGAAGGGTTTGCAGGCACCGAAAAAGAGCGGAGCCGTCAATGGCGGGAATCTGTTTTGAATGCTGCGGCATTGTTTCACGGAACCGGGAATTCATTCCCGGCCCGTGACGCGAATGAATTCGCGTTTCCAAAAGTTTTCGGACTCCCTCTTCATTTCTTTTTCTTTGTTCCGCGACAAAGAAAAGAAACGAAGCAAAGAAAAAGAAAACGCGAAGGACTGGCGTCTGTTCCGTGATGCCATGTGCTACTGAGGTTTCGCTATAGGGGGAATGGTGAATTATGAATGGAGGTAGAAAATAGAGTGAAATATTGAAGTTGGAGCGGGAGACGGGATTCGAACCCGCGACCCCAACCTTGGCAAGGTTGTGCTCTACCCCTGAGCTACTCCCGCATAGAAGCGATTCAAAACCTGGTACCTCGGGCCGGACTCGAACCGGCACACCCGAAGGCGGCAGATTTTGAATCTGCTGCGTCTACCAATTCCGCCACCGAGGCTTGTTTGGGTGACGGAATTTTAGAGCAACGAAGCTTAAAGGGCGGTTATTACTCCACCGCCTCCTTGAGCAGTTTGCCGGGCTTGAAGCGGACGCTGTATTTGGCGGGGACCTTCACTTTGCGGGTGGTACCGGGGATGGTGATCTCGCGGGCATTCTTCTTGACGGCCTGGAAAGAGCCGAAACCGAGGAAAGAGACATTCTCCCGGGCTTTGAGCGCTTCGGTGATGGTATCGAGTGCCGCGTCGATGACGGCTTCCGTATCCTTCTTGGAAAGACCGCTCTTTTGGGCGACCTGGGCGATAAAGTCGGTTTTTTTCATCTGCTTTTCCTCCTTTGGTTTTGAACTATTCTAACATAAACTGGATGCCGTTTTGTATAGAAAAGGTAATTCTTGTTCCGAATAATGGTATCTACTGTTATAGGAATCGGGAGAACTCAACTTGATATGTTATAATATGGCTTTCATGAAAAAGGAGAGTATGTGCGGACAGTCGCAGCGATCATCAGCGCCATCATTCTGATCTACGGCGCCTTCTCGACGATCATGCACGATACGTCGCTGGTGGGGAACGTGGGGCGGCAGATCGGGCTATGGAACCTTCGTCTTTTCGGGTATCTGGCTTACGTCGATTTCCTCATCCTCTTCTATCCCCTCTACCGATTCTATCGTCGTCCCGTTCTGATGAGACGGCGGGAGGGGTATGTCGGCTGGATGCTCTTTCTGATCTCCCTGGTGATCCTGCAGCCGCTGGTGGTCGGCCGGGGACACAGCGGCCTGATTGGGCGAGAGCTCTACGACGCTATGATACCGGTCATCGGCCTGGCGGGGCTCTGGCTCTTCTGGCTCATGATCTTTGCCCTCTCTCTGGCTCTGGTAATCGAAGGAGAGTGGGACCTGCTGGGGAAGATGCAGCGCTGGATCGAGCGCCGTCGGGCGGGAGCCGAAGAACGGAAGGCGATACGGGAGGAACGCCGTTCCCGAGCCAAAACGACCGCCTCTCCCCGTCGCCGTATCACCCTGCCCAAACTCTCTTTCGCCTGGGTGGGGGAGCTCTTTCGCAACCCATTCGACCACAAGAGAGAGAAGGAGATGGAGCGGATCCTGACCATGGAGCTGCCCCCTATTGAAGTGAACGATACCATCAAAAACACTCCCCGCAGCAAGCCGGGTATGCTGCCGGAGAAGCGGTCTGCCTCTCGCCGCGTGAGCGATGAGAGTGAGGATCTGCTCGGCTACAAATTGGAGCTGGAAGAGAGTTTAGAACGCGAAGAGGAGATGCTCGAAGCCCTGATCCACCCTGAACCGACGGCGGTACCGGAACCTCCTGTCCCTGAGCCGGCTCCCGCCCCCCAAAGCCGCAAACGGACGGCTTCCCGGACGAAAAGTTCGGCACCGGCATCCAAAAGCGGCGTGAAGATCGTGGAGCAGCTGGAGGAGAACGCCAAACTCCTGGAGGGGATCGAAAAGGGCAAAGTGGCAAAGCCCAAGAACTTCCGCCTCCCCAAACTGGACTTTCTGGCCAAAGCACCCCGAAGTTCCAAAAAGGTCAACGAAGCGGAGATCGACCGGAAGATCGGAGAGCTGCTGGACAAACTGGGGCGCTTCAAGATCGAGGGGGACGTGATCCGCACCTACAGCGGCCCCCTGGTCACGACCTTCGAGTTCAAACCGGCTCCCAACGTCAAGGTCTCCAAGATCCTGGGGCTTCAGGATGATCTGGCCATGGCTCTCAGCGCCGAGACGATCCGGATCCAGGCGCCTATACCGGGCCGGGATGTGGTGGGGATCGAGATCCCCAACGAAAGCTTCGAGACCATCTACCTGCGGGAGATCCTGGAGAGCGACCTCTTCAAAAACTCCAAATCACCGCTGACGGTGGCTCTGGGCAAGGATATCGTGGGCAACCCCTTCGTGACAGATCTGAAGAAACTGCCCCACCTGCTGATCGCCGGAACTACCGGAAGCGGAAAGTCCGTGGGGATCAACGCCATGCTGCTGAGTCTGCTCTATCGCAACGATCCGGATCATCTCAAGCTGATCCTGATCGATCCCAAGATGCTGGAGTTCAGTATCTACAACGACATTCCCCATCTGCTGACCCCGGTGATCATCGAGCCTAAAAAGGCGATCTCCGCCCTGGCCAACATGGTCCACGAGATGGAACGCCGTTACAAAGTGATGGCCGAAAGCCGGGTCAAGAATATCGACAACTACAACGAAAAGGCCAGGCAGGAGGGGTGGGAAGAGATGCCCTTCATTGTGGTGGTGATCGACGAGCTGGCGGATCTGATGATGAACGGCGGCAAGGAGGTGGAGTACTCCATCGCCCGTCTGGCCCAGATGGCACGGGCGGCGGGGATCCATCTCATCGTCGCCACCCAGCGCCCCAGCGTGGACGTGGTCACGGGCCTTATCAAGGCCAACCTCCCTTCGCGGCTGAGCTACCGGGTCGGTCAGCGGATCGACTCCAAAGTGATCCTGGACCAGATGGGGGCCGAGAGCCTGCTGGGCCGGGGCGATGCCCTCTTTACCCCGCCGGGCGCCGTGGGGCTGGTGCGGCTGCACGCCCCCTGGAACAGCGAAGAGGAGATCGAAAAGGTGGTGGAGTTTCTCAAAGCCCAGCGGGAGCCCGAATATAACGAGAGCTATCTGAGCGAAGGGGGCGCCGCCGGCGGAGGAGAGGCGGGCGAAGCGGACGAGGAGCTCGATCCCCTTTACGAACAGGCCAAAGAGATCGTCATCAGCGACAAGAAGACCTCCATCTCCTACCTTCAGCGCAAGCTCCAGATCGGCTACAACCGCTCCGCCAATCTCATCGAGCAGCTGGAGCGCACCGGAGTCCTCAGCGCCCCCAACGCCAAGGGGCAGCGGGAGCTGTTGGTCTGAATCTGCCGCCATTAGAAATCGTTACCAATCGGTAATGTGGCGTGTTATAATCTTTCCCATAAACGAAGGAGGAAATCGATGGCCTATTTCAGTAAAGCCAAAGTGGGGGACAAGGTCTACGGCCTTGTCTTCGGAAAAGGGAAGATCGTGGCGGTCTATCCCGACAGCCACTATTCGATCATGGTGGAGTTCGACAACGGGTACCAGGTGCCCTATACCGAAGACGGGGTTCCCGGCTGGGGGCGGTTCAAAAAGCAGACGCTCTTCTACCGTACCGATGTGGACCTGAGAAAGGCGGACTTCTCGCCGGTGGAGAAGATCCTCTCCCCCAAGAAGATCATCAAGCTTCGGGAGAAGGGCCAGCTGCAGGTACGGCTCCCGTCGGGGCTCTGGGAGAGTGTCAAAAAGGCCGACTCCCGCTATGTGGAGGAGCTGCTGGAGAACGAGCAGTACCATCTCTTCCGCAAAAAGCCCTGATCGGACCTTTCGTTTCTATATCACCAATCTGAGCATTTTGGCGTAACGTTCCGGAATCTCAATCGGGCGTTCGGAGAGATACTCCCGGGCCAATGTCTCGATCCACTCTCTTGAGGTTTTCACTTCTTTCGCCAGAAGGTACCAGCGCCCCGCTTCTTCCCGTACTTCATAGTTCTCTATTCGGATCTGCAGGGGTTCTGCCTCCCCTTTGAGCAGAATCTCCAGTTCCAGCCGTTTGTTGAGGCTGTCCAGCCGGAGGTCGAGGATGCGGCCGTACTGCCGGATCCGGTTGTCGAGGGCGAGGGCGAGGCCCCGGGAGAGGGTTTTGTCTTTGAGCTTGCGGATCATCGTTTGGTTCGGAACTCGTCGGTAAGGTGGTGGCGGTGCAGCACCGAGACCAGATCGGTGAGCCGGAGAGGGTAGCCCAGTTTGTTCATATAGATGACATAGTTGGCCAGGACCTTTTTGCCGTAGTCATTGGCCTGATAGTTGGCCACCCGCTCCAGACTGATCCAGGGGTCGTATTTGCTTCGGTCCTCGAAGAGCTCTTTGCGGCGGATGAGGCGTTTGGTATAGCCGATGCCGGCGTTGTAGGCGTAGGCGACGAAAAGGGGATGGTGAAGCCATTTGGTCAGATAGTCCAGGTGGGTGTTGGCGTATTTGAGGGCGGTGAGGGGGTCGAAGAGATCGTCGTAGTCGACCCGTTCATGGCGGACGCGTTTGAGATGGTCCACCAGAAAGGGCATGATCTGCATCATCCCCAGAGCGAAGGAGCGGGAGACCGAGGCCGGAATGAAGCGGCTCTCCTGCCGGGCGATGGCATAGAGGATCGCCTGGCGCTTCACGGGAAGCTTTTTCATGAACTCCCGGTAGGGCATGGGGAAGTATTGGGGGACATCTTTGCCTGCTTTGGTCTTGATGTAGGTCCAGTGGCCGACGGTCTCGGCGGTACGGAAGCGTTTGGCCAGGGCCTCCATGTCGGTATGGGGATCGAAGATTTTGCGCTTGAGGCTTCCCCACTGGATCGGGTCGCGGATATCGAAACCGGGGACACGGCCTTTGGGAAGCTCCGGGGTGATCCCCAGATCGTATTTGAGTTTCAGGGCATCCCGGGCGGCCAGGGTGTAGAGGTTGATATCCCAGCTTTTGACCAGGCGCTTCAGGTAGTCCCGGTCGCCGTCGGCTTTCCAGGCCCAGAAGAGCGCCCGGTCGGCCAGTTCCCGTTTGGGGGCCCGGTCGGCGGCCCTGGCAAAGTCGTACTCCGCCAGACTCTCGTCGCCCCGATTGAGCGCTTCGAAGCCCATCCGCATCAGATAGTCGTAACGCAGAGCGTTCGTCTGCGCGGGTCTGTAGCGCAGGATCCGCGAGAGCTTTGGCAGACGGTCCCGGCGGACGTAGTGGATCATCAGGTTGGCGTCGGGGTAGCGGCTGAGCTCCTGCCATTCGGCTTCGCTCATGGCATGGTCCAGCATCCTTCGTCCCTTTTTCCCGGCATGGCTGAAGACAAAAAGCCGCAGTTTCGGGTCGAGTTTGCGCCAGTTTTCCAAGGGGTCGGAGGACCTGAAGATTTCGCGTGTCAGGGCCAGTTTGGCTTTGAGCTGTGCCTTCTCCTCAGGCGTCAGATGGTGGATCGGATGTTTGGGAGACGGGGGATTGTGGCCGGTCTTGCGCCGGTAGGCCTTTTTGAGCAGCGGATTGAGGGTGGAGGCTTCCCGGATAATCCTGGCCGCCTGGGCCCGGGTGGTGCTTTTTTGACGCAGGAGCCGCCAGATGTAGTAGTCCTTTTCCACGCCTGCGGGGAGGGAGTGGACCTGGGCGTAGCTGAAGCTTCGGGCTCCCAGGGGGATCAGGAGCGCAAAAAGCAGAAGCAGGACGGATCGTCTCATCCGAAGACGAGCCTGAGGAGGAAGATATCGAGGAACTGAAGCGCCAGCAGGATCACGATGGGGGAGAGGTCGATCCCTCCCACCACCACGAAAGGCATCTTGCGGCGCACCCAGGCGAAGGCGGGCTCCGTGAGCCGGTAGAGACCCAGGATCAGCGAACGGACAGTGGGGTTGGAGGGGTTGGGCTGGACAAAGCTCAGCACCGCAGCGATGATGATCATCCAGATATAGAGATTGATGACGGTATGAATGACCTGGACCAGGGCATAGATCAGGGCTGACATCGGGCGACCTCCGTAATGTAGGGTTTGATAGTTTGGTAGATTTTACCCAAATCGGGGCCTTTTTCAGCCCCGGTCATCAGTTGCCGAATAGGTCGGCTGAGCGCTTCATCCTTTAGGCCGCTCTTTTCCGACAGGTAGGCTGTGAACTCATCGAAAGTATCGAAGTAGGGAGCGGCGAGGATCAGGGCAGAGAGGCGCTGCATCGTTTCGCCCTGGTCTCCTCGACAGTTTTTGGGGGCGAAGATAGCCCGGATACGGCTCTCGAGCTCGTTGATCGTCGCCGCCTCTTCCAGATAGAGTTTGGCCAGGCGCCCCACGTCGGCATCGGCGAAGCCGAAGATCCGGGAGAGGGTTCGATCCTCCATCCGGCGCAGATGCTCCCGGTTGATCTGCCGCAGCCGCTCCGCATCGAAGCGGGCAGGGGAGCGGGAGAGTTTCTGCAGGTCAAACCACTCCACCGCCTCGGGAAGGGTGAAGATCTCCGTGGGAGTTTCGTTGCCCAGCAGAAGCAGATAGTTGAGGATGGCATCGGGGAGGAATCCCTCTTCCAGGAGTCTTTTGACACTGCCGGCATCTCCCGTTTCGGAAAGCCTTTTCCCCTGCGGGTCGAGGAGGGGAGGGAGATGGGCGTAGGCGATCGCCTCGTCGAAGCCCAGGGCTCGGCGGATGTGGATCTGCCGTGGGGCATGTCGGAGCCGCTCCTCCTCATCGATGACGAGGCTGATACCGCCGGTCATGTCATCTACGGCCGCGGCGAAATCGGAGGTAGGAGTCCCGTCGGCGCGGAGGATGACGAAGTGATCCACTTCGCCGGGATCGGCCTCGATCTCGCCTTGCAGGAGATCGGTGAAGCGAATGGCATCGGCAGGTTTGCGGATACGGATAGTGAAAGGAATCTTCTCCTCCCGAATTCTGCGGAGTTCATCGGCATCCATCCCGTTACAGCGTCCGCTGTACCGGTAGGGGCGATTCTCGGCTTCGGCACGCTGCCGTTCCCGCTCCAGCTCCTCCTCACTGCAGAGGCAGAGGAAAGCCCGGCCCTCTTCTACCAGATGGACCGCCAGATGCTGGTAGCGTCCGAGCTGATCGCTCTGGTAGAGGGTCTGATCGGGATGGATGGCGAACTTCTCCAACAGCTCCCGACCTTCGCCATCTTTGCCTTCGATGATACGGGCTTTGTCGGTATCTTCGATCCGGAGGACGAACCTCTCTTTTCGCTGTCTGGCGACAATAGAGTTGATCAGAGCGACCCGAAGACTCTCGATCGATAGATCACCCCTGGGTAAAAGTGCGTATCGCAGCATCAGGACTCCGGTGTTTTGATTTGGCGAATTATAGCCAACGGCCGTTAATCCTCCTCCTCGCCTTCGCTTCCGCCGCCGGTAACGGTGTCGACCACGGCCCCTCCCGTCGCACCGACCATATGGAAGCCCGCCCCCACGACGGAACCGGCCACCTCGATGGGAGCGGTGACGACGGAGGTACATCCTCCAAGCACAAAGAGTGAGGAGAGGCAGAAAATCGGAAAAAGTTTTCGCATGGCGTATTCTAACGTTTCGTTAAGAACCGTTCAAGAGAAGGAGTTGTAGACTTTCCGGAAATAACCGCCATTGAGAAAAGGATTTTCCGTGAGCGACCTGATCGAAGGGTATCTGGGCAAGAGGGACGACGGAACCAAAAGCCGCATGCCGGCGGTGCTGGACCGGTGGCAGAGCATCACGGGGCTGATTCTGGGGCTCTTCATCATCGGGCATATGTTTTTCACCTCTTCGATCCTGCTGGGTAAGGAGGCGATGTATACCGAGACCAAGCTCTTCGAGGGGAGCCTCTTTCTCGATGAGCCCGAACCGCTGCTGGTCGGAATCGCCGCGTCGATCATCTTCATCATCTTCATCATCCATGCCGGTCTGGCGATGCGAAAGTTCCCCTACAAATATCGGGAGTACAAGATGCTCAAGACCCACTCGGCCCATCTGGGGCACCTGGATACCACCCTCTGGATGGTCCAGGCGGCCACGGGTTTCGCCATGTTTTTCCTGGGGTCGGCCCATCTCTGGATGATGGTGGCCGAACCGGAGAAGATCGGCCCCTACGCCTCGGCCGATCGGATCTACACCGACAACTTCGGCTTTCTCTACGCGCTGCTGATCGCCATGGTGGTCCTCCATGCCATGGTCGGCCTCTACCGTCTGACGATGAAGTGGGGCTTCACGGTCCGAAAGGATCCCCGGGCCGGCCGCCGGCGCAACAAGAGGCTGATGTGGGGAGCGATCGTCTTCTTTTCGCTGCTCGCTTACAGCGCTCTGGGCACCTACTGGGAGATCGGCAAGGCCCATCAGCCCGACTACGGCAAGCGTTACATCCCTCAGTCGCAGATTTCGGCGGGAGGTGAGCAATGAAAATCCGCTACTGTGATGCCCTGGTGATCGGGGGCGGCCTGGCGGGACTGCGGGTCGCGGTCCAGACCCAGGAGAAGGGGCTCAATACCGTCGTCCTCTCCCTCGTTCCGGTCAAGCGTTCCCACTCGGCAGCGGCCCAGGGCGGGATGCAGTCGAGCCTGGCCAATACCGTCATGGGGGAGGGGGACAACGAGGATGTCCATTTCGCCGACACCGTCAAGGGAAGCGACTGGGGCTGTGACCAGGTGGTGGCGCGGATGTTCGTCACCACCGCTCCCAAGGCGACTCGCCAGCTGGCGGAGTGGGGCGTCCCCTGGACCCGGGTCCGCAAAGGCCCCCGGGAGGTGGTCATCAACGCCCAGCGTACCACCATTGTAGAGAAAGAGGAGGCCCACGGCCTCATCAACGCCCGGGATTTCGGCGGCACCAAGAAGTGGCGCACCTGCTACACCGCTGATGCCACGGGCCATACCATGCTCTACGGGGTGGCCAACCGGGCGATCCGGGACCAGGCGGAGATCCACGAGCGCAAAGAGCTGATGCGGCTTATCGTGGAGGGATCCCGCTGCTACGGTGCCGTGGTGAGGGACCAGATCACCGGCGAGATCGAAGCCTACGTGGCCAAGGCCACCTGTATCGCCACCGGCGGCTGGGGCCGGATCTACCGGACCACCACCAACGCCGTCATCTGCGAGGGGACCGGTCAGGCAGCGGTCCTGGAGACCGGCCTGGCGACCCTGGGCAACCCCGAGGCGGTGCAGTTCCACCCCACCCCCATTGTCCCCTCGGGGATCCTGCTGACGGAGGGGTGCCGGGGTGACGGCGGGGTACTTCGGGATGTGGACGGTCACCGCTTCATGCCCGACTACGAACCGGAGAAGAAGGATCTGGCCAGCCGGGATGTGGTGAGCCGCCGGATGATGGAGCATATTCGCAAAGGCAAGGGGGTGCCGTCGCCCTTCGGAGAGCACCTCTGGCTCGACATCTCGATCCTGGGGCGGGAGCATATCGAAAAGAACCTCCGGGATGTGAGGGAGATCGCCATGACCTTCAACGGCATCGACCCCGCCGATCCCGGCCCGAAAGGGTGGCTGCCGGTGCGTCCGGCTCAGCACTACAGCATGGGAGGGATCCGTACCAAGCCCACCGGGGAGAGCACCGCCATCGACGGGCTGTTTGCCTGCGGGGAGGCGGCCTGCTGGGATCTGCACGGTTTCAACCGCCTGGGGGGCAATTCGGTGGCCGAGACGGTGGTGGCGGGGATGATTGTCGGCAGCTACATGGCCGACTACTGCCATCGACACGAGATCGACATCGACACCCGGCTGGTGCGGGAGTCGATCCGACGTGAAGAGGCCTATCTGCAGGAGATCCTGGATCGGCCGGGGCACAAGGGGATGAGCATCTTCGACATCAAGCGTCGGATGCAGGTGATCATGGATGAGAAAGTAGGGATCTTCCGCCACGGTGAGACGCTTCAGGAGGCGGTGGATGAGCTCCAGCAGCTGCTCAAGCTCAGCCGCGAGGCGGCGGTGGCCTACAAATGCCCCCGGGCCAATCCGGAACTGGAACAGGCCTACCGGGTCCCCAAGATGCTCAAGATCGCCCTCAGCGTCGCCTACGGTGCCCTGCTGCGCACCGAAAGCCGCGGGGCGCATTACCGGGAGGATTACACCCAGCGGGACGATCTGCACTGGATGAAACGGACCATCGTCCGCTGGAGCGATCCCGAGGCGACGCTGCCGGAGGTGGGCTACGAACCCCTTGACATCATGAAGATGGAGATGCCCCCCGCTTTTCGGGGCTACGGCCGCAAGGGGCAGATTATCGAAAACCCCCTCTCCGCCCAAAGGGCCGAAGAGGTGGAGGCGATCCGCCGCCGACTGGAGGCCGAGGGAAAAGACCGCTTCGCGATTCAGGAGGCGTTGATGCCTTTCGAACTGCCCGAAAACTACAAAGCCAAAAATGAACGCCTGGGGGTGGGATATGCCTAAGACCAAGATTATGACCACGGATCGGGGGGAGGGGAGAGAGCTCACCTTAGAGATCCTCAAGTACAATCCAAGGGATCCCGAATCCAAACCCCATCTGGCCACCTACACGATCCGGGAGACGCCCGGAATGACCCTCTTCGTGGCGCTCAATATGATCCGGGAAGATCTGGACCCGGACCTGGCCTTCGATTTCGTCTGTCGGGCGGGGATCTGCGGCAGCTGCGGGATGATGGTCAACGGCAAACCCCTGCTGGCCTGCCGCACCCGCACCGCCGACTACCCCGAGGGAAAGATCCGTCTGATGCCCATGCCGGCTTTCGAGCTCATCAAGGATCTCTCGGTGATCACCGGGCAGTGGATGGACCGGATGAGCCAGCGGGTGGAGAGCTGGATCCATTCATCCGTGGAGCACGACATCAGCCGGATCGAACGTCCCGTGGACCCCGATGCCGCCGATGCCACCTTCGAACTGGATCGCTGCATCGAGTGCGGGATCTGTGTCGCCAGCTGTGCCACGGCGTTGATGCGTCCTGATTTTGTGGGTGCCGTGGGGCTCAACCGCATCGCCCGTTTCGAGAGCGACCCCCACGACGAACGGACCGATGCCGACTACTACGAGCTGGTGGGAGACGATACGGGGATTTTCGGCTGTATGAGCCTGCTCTCGTGTGAGGATCACTGCCCCAAAAATCTCCCCCTCCAGGAGAAGATCGCCTACATGCGCCGCAAGCTGGCGAAAGTCAAGTAAGGACGAAGACTATCGGATAAAGGGGATATCCAGCACGACGGAGTCTGGTTCGCAGAAGGCGAGGATCTGCAAGGAGTTGGCCAGCTCTTCGATGGCGGCATCCTCCCGGGTGATCCGGCGATCGGCCTGGAGCTTGAGGCGCAGGATCGGGTAGCGTTTCCCGTCAATGCGGATAAACTCTCCGATGGTCATTTTCAGCGAGGCCTGGATTGCCTCGGCCTCCCGAAAGCTCTCCAGGACTTTGCGCAGAAGTTTGGAGAAGCTGTTCTGGTCGATCCGGAGCTGGGGCAGGTCCTGGTCGGCCAGGAGACGGAGAGGCCGGTCGTGCTGCATCCGGAACATCCCGATCGCCGCCTCCAGCAGGAGATTGACATCGGTGGGCAGCAGCTTGTCGGGGTCCAGGTGCCGCTCCTCCTTGGCTTTGGGACGATAGAAGAGGCGCAGGGCGATCCACTCTTCGGAGTTGTAGGCCACCTGAAAGGCGTAGAAGCTCAGCTGGCGGTAGTGGAGCTCCCGCAGGGTGGTCTGGTGGCCGAAATCCCGGGGAGCGTGGGCCAGGGCCATCTCAAACAGCTCCCGGTGGTCGGCATAGCCCAGCAGGATCTCCGCCGCTTCGTTGAGCCAGAGGATCCGCCCCTTGTGATCGAAGATGATCAGCGGTGACGTGTCGCAGTCGAGGAGAAAGCGGAAATCAATCGATGTTGTATTCATGGAGTTTCTTTCTCAGAGTGTTGCGGTTGATCCCCAGGACCCCCGCCAGTTTGAGCTGGGAGCCGTAGCGTGCCAATCCCGCTTTGAGCAGGGGACGCTCCAGGAGGCCCAGGTTGTCACGGTAGGCGTTGTTCCCCTCCAGCGATTGGGCAAAGAGCCGCTCCAGGGCGCGTTCGATCTCGGTGGCGTTGAGACTCTGCAGCAGCGCTTCCCGATAGACGGAGGCCTTCAGAGAGCGCAGGTTCTGTTCCAGATCGAGGCGGGCTTGGTCCAATTCGATCTCTTCGTCGATCATGAGATCATCTTTTGCCTCTTGGAGAAAATGGCGGGTAAAGCTCTCGATCTCTTCGGGACGCTCCCGCAGCGGCGGCATCCGGTAGATGAAGGCGAACTTCTCATCCAGGATCCCCGGATCCACCGGACCGTCAGCGACGGCCAGGATCCGTTTGTTCTGAAAGTCCAGCTCCCTGGGATACTTCACCGCCTCGAACTCGGTGATGATCAGGGCGTTCTCCATCTCCAGCGCGGCACTCAGCGCCCGTTCATCCTCTCCCGAGACCCGGGGGAGGTCGGGAAAGAGTCTTTTGAGCAGGGTCCGTTTGCCGCTGTAGCGCTCTCCGATGAGGATACTGGCCACATAGAGATCACGGGTCAGCTCCAGCCCCCGGAGGATCTGGGCCACCGCCGGACTCCGGGCGATCGTCTCGTTTGCTTCATTCATAGGCACTCGTTTCACTTCGGTTTCGCAACCGGGGCGGGATTTGTGATCAAATATTATACACAGATCTTTTTTGAGTGAGGAGTGAGGAGTGAGGAATTGTGGTATGCGTTGCGTGGCAACGCTTTTTTTTGAAAGTGGAAAATTTTCACCGGGGACGATGCCGCCTGAAAGTTGTAGCGTGGGATTGCTGTCCCAGGATGTCGGATGAACGGCGAATGATATGTGATGAATATTTCGGTATCAGTCGGACGGTAACTCTTTTTTTGTGAGCCTTGCGACGTGAGGCGGCCTTTTGCCGCTATGCCTGCGACTTGCGACTCCCTCTGAGCAAACTCCAAGTCCCTTTTCAGTAAAATAGCCCCACTTTTACCGAGACAAAAGGAACGCCATGAGCAGCACCCAAGCCCTGGAAAATATCGAGGAGCTCCTCGCAGCCCATAAGCTGAGCTATGCCGACTACGAACATATCAAGCAGATCCTCGGACGCGAGCCCAATCTGGTGGAGATCGGGATCTTCAGCGCCATGTGGTCGGAGCACTGCTCCTACAAATCCTCCAAAAAGTATCTCAACGGCTTCCCCACCAAAGCCCCCTGGGTGATCCAGGGGCCGGGGGAGAATGCCGGGGTCATCGACATCGGTGGCGGGATGGCGGCGGTCTTCAAGATGGAGAGCCACAACCATCCCAGCTATATCGAACCCTTTCAGGGGGCCGCCACGGGGGTCGGCGGGATCCTGCGGGACATCTTTACCATGGGGGCCCGTCCCGTGGCCAATCTCAACTCCCTGCGCTTCGGGGATATCGACGGCGACGGCGAGACCGAGCGCTATCAGCGCCACCTGGTCCGCGGCGTCGTGGAGGGGATCGGCAGTTACGGCAACTGCATGGGCGTCCCCACCGTCGGCGGGGAGATGAGCTTCGAGAGCTGCTACAACGGCAACATCCTGGTCAACGCCTTCAGCCTGGGGCTGGCCAAAGCCGACGAGATCTTCTACGGCAAGGCCGAGGGGATCGGCAATCCGGTCATCTACGTGGGCTCCAAAACCGGCCGCGACGGTCTGGGCGGCGCGGTGATGAGCTCTGACAGCTTCACCGAAGAGTCCAAGAAGCTCCGCCCCACGGTCCAGGTGGGCGACCCCTTCACCGAGAAGCTCCTGCTGGAGGCCTGTCTGGAACTCTTCAGGACCGATTACGTGATCGGGATCCAGGACATGGGGGCGGCGGGGCTCACCTCCAGCTCCTTCGAGATGGCGGGGCGCAGCGGCAGCGGAATGATCATGCATCTGGACAAGGTCCCCGCCCGGGAAGAGGGGATGACCCCCTACGAGTTCATGCTCAGCGAATCCCAGGAGCGGATGCTTATTTGCGCCAAAAAAGGGACCGAAGAGAAGATCATCGAGATCTTCGAAAAGTGGGATCTCGACTGCGCCGTCATCGGAGAAGTTACCGACACCGGACGGATGGAGCTCTTCTGGCACGGGGAGAAGGTGGCCGACGTCCCCGTCGATCCCGTCAGCGAAGAGGCGCCGGTGCTGGATCGCCCAACCAAGCGTCCCGCCTACCTGGACGAGATCGCCGGGGTGAGCATCGACGATTTCGAGCGGGTCGACAACCAGAGCGCCTTCGAGAAGCTCGTCGCCTGCGACGAAGTAGTCGACAAAGCCTGGGTCTACGAGCAGTACGACTCCATGGTCCAGACCAATACCGAGAAGCATCCCGGCAGCCTGGACGCCAGCGTGATCCGGGTCAAAGAGACCGGCGTGGCCCTGGCCATGAGCAGTGACTGCAACCCCCGCTACTGCTATATCGACCCCTTCAAAGGGGCGGCTCTGGCGGTGCTGGAGAGCGGGCGCAACGTGGCCATGAGCGGGGCCAAGCCCCTGGCCATCACCGACTGTCTCAACTTCGGCAACCCCGAAAATCCCGAGGTGATGTGGCAGTTCGCCCGGGCCTGTGAGGGGATCAAAGAGGCCTGCGCCGAGATGGAGACCCCCGTCGTCAGCGGTAATGTCTCTCTCTACAACGAGACCAACGGCGTGAGCGTCTATCCCACCCCCGCTATCGCCATGGTCGGAGTCAACGAGAGCGAATACAAAGTGCTCAAAAGCGAATTCCGGAACGAGGGTGATACCCTGGTCCTGGTGGGCGAGACCAAAGGGGAGTTCTGCGGTTCCCTCTATATGAAAGAGATCTACGGCACCATCGCCGGGACCCTGGCGGATCTGGACTATGCCGCGGAGGCTCGCCTCTGGCAGCTGGTGATCAAGGCCAACGCCGCGGGGCTCCTGGAAGCGGCCAAGGATGTCAACGTGGGCGGACTGGCCATCGCCCTGGCCAAGATGGCGGCCTGCAGCGGCAAGGGTGCCGAGGTCAAAGTCGATTTCGAGGATTCCCGATGGATCTTCGACGAGAGCCAGAGCCGGGCGGTGCTGGAGGTCAGGCCCGAGAATCTCCAGGAGCTGGGTCGGCTGGCCATGGATCTGGGACTCAAAATCCAGCCTATCGGCAGTGTCGGTGGAGAGGTTCTGAAAGTCAACGAGGTCCAAATGTCGATGGAGAAGCTCAAAGAGATCTATTTCGGCAACTTCAAGAAAGTGATCGAACAGGATCTCTGAAAAATTGATTGATTCTCCTGCCGTCCGGCGGTTTCACTCGATAGCTCTGGCAGTCGCTAATGCCGTTGGCACCCCTTCGGGGCAAGCGCTCCTTTGTCGCCATCGAGTGAAACCTTGTCAACTAACATGCAGTGTTATCGATTTGTAAGTTTGTTTAGATAGTTAGAGTAAGACTGTGGAGCTGATAGCGGGACTCGAACCCGCGACCTCCTGATTACGAATCAGGTGCTCTAGCCAGCTGAGCTATATCAGCGTCGTAATGACGTTGGGAATTTTAGCGCCCGTCGAAGAAAAAATCAACCCCTTTCCCGCAAGGAGTCCCCCAAATGATCACTCCGAAACGGCGTCAGAGGATCGAGGCTCTGCTGGAGCGGAAACAGCCCGATCTCCAGGTCCTGCTGGACGATGTGCACGACAGCCGCAATATCTCCGCCGTGATCCGGACCTGCGATGCCGTGGGGGTCCTGCACTTCTACTATTCCCGCAACAGCCCCGACCATGTCAAGACCCACCGCACCGTCACCCAGGGAGCCCATCGCTGGCTCCTGAAAGAGCGGATCGAGTATGAAAAGCGGGCCCAATTCCTGCGCCGAAAGCGGGAGGAGGGGATGCAGATACTCGTGACGCAGCTGGGGGAGGAGAGCCGGGACTTTCGGGAGATCGACTACACGCTCCCGACCCTCCTGGTCCTGGGCAATGAAAAAGAGGGGGTTTCCGCCGAGGTGGCGGCGGAGGCGACCCACCGGGTGATCATCCCCATGCACGGCATGGTCCAGAGCCTCAATGTCTCCGTCGCGGCGGCACTGATCCTCTACGAAGCTGAGCGGCAGCGTCAGGCGGCAGGCTTTTATGACCGGCCGCAGCTCGATGAGGCCCGGCGTCAGGCTCTCATGGAGGAGTGGATCCGTCGGGATTCGATCCTGCGCAAGAGCCGGGGCCGCATCGGTCAGTAGCGGAGGCGAAGATATTTTCCCATTCCCGGAGCATCCGGCGGTAGTGATCCCCTTTCCAGTAGATTCGCCCACAGCCGGGACACTCTCTGAACTCAGTGAAATGTTCGGCAACGGCCGAGGGGACCCGGTCTCCGACGATATCGCGGGAGATGGAGCGCAGAGGAGTGTTGCAGACCATGCAGCGGCTGAAGGGGCGGAAGCAGTCGCGCAGAGGGAACCGGCGGCTCAGTTCGATAAGCTGTTCCCGCAGTGCCGGCGAGTGCAGATGGACCACGATCGGGATCCCTTCTTCGCGAATACCGAGATCCCGGGTCAGGAGAATCCGGGATTCCGCCGCGGCGATCCGCTTCAGTTCCCGGTCGCTCCCCTCCCGGAAGAGCAGGGTGTCGCATCCGGCGAAACGCAGATGGCGCGCCAGTTTTCCCAGATGGGCGTCGGCAATGAATCGGGGCTCCGTCTCCTCCAATTTTTTCATCTCCGGTTAAGCTCTTTTCCGATAGAATCCCGCCATATTTTCTCCCTGGAAGACAGGGGAATGAACAGCCAAAGGATATCCAAATGAAAAGAACCTATCAACCCCACAACACTCCTCGGAAGAGAACCCACGGTTTCCGTACCCGCATGAAGACCAAAAACGGTCGCAAAGTGATCAACGCCCGCCGGGCCAAAGGCAGAAAAAGATTGGCCGTCTAAACCGCTTTCCCCATCTCACGCAGCAGCGTGAGTTCGACCGGGTCTACAAGGGCGCCGACAAGGTTTGGCACACCCCCTGGTTTGTCCTCTTTTTCCGGAAAAGTCCGGAATGCGGTGTGGCGTTTGTCGCCGGGAAAAAGGTCGGCAACGCCGTGAGTCGCAACCGGGCCAAGCGGCGCCTGCGTGCCCTGTTCCGCGGACAACTCTCCCGCTATCGCTCCGGATCCTACATCCTGGTGGCCAAGCCGGCTATTCTCGAAGCGGAGCATCGCGATCTCGAAGCGGCATGGACCAAGGCGCTCGAACGTGCCGGTGCCCTCTCACAAGCTCGCAAGAGACCTCAATAGATCCGTCCCTTCCCTCCCTTTGTCACTTCTCTTGCAGGTCTTCGTCGTACGGGGATTATTCCCCTTTTCCCCAGCCTTGTCAGGCTCCATATTTCTATAATCCAAAAGAGGGTATAATCCCTGCCTATCGCTCATATCACCTATCAAAGGCACTATTTTGGAACAGATGGATCTCAACAAGCGACTGATGATCGCTCTTGTACTCTCATTTTTCATTCTGATCGGCTTCAGCTATTTCTTCCCTCATAATACACCGAAGGCGGGAGAGAGCAACAGTACCGCTCCCGTCACCGCTTCGACTGCTTCGGCAGCCCCCGCCGCTCCGGCGGCCCAAGCCAATGCCACGCAAACGGCCTCTCCCGCCGCGCCGGCCCCCAAAGAGAGTGTGACAGTCTCCAAGACCGAGGTGCTCGCGACGGTGGAGACCCGCAAATACCGCCTCAAGATCGACCGTTTCGGCCGGATCGCCAGCGCCGTTCTCAAAGAGCCCAAATATCGCCAGGATGACGGCAAGCCGCTGGATCTGATCGACCCCAAACGCACCCGGCCGTTGGAGATCCGTTTCGAGGATGCGACGCTCAACAAACAGGCATTCGAAGTCCCCTACAGCGCCTCCGCCTCCGACCTCGACGTGCAGCAGGGGAGTCAGGTTCTGACCCTGACCCAGAAGCTGCCCACTCTGACCCTCACCAAGAGATTGACTTTCTACCCCGACGGTCATTACGATCTCAAAGTCTCCACCGACAAGCCCGTCACCTACTTCCTCACCAGCGGCCATCGTCCCGAAGCGGATAAATCCCGCTACATGATCGTCCGGGGAGTCCTGGTCCGGGATGCCCAGGGGGTGATCCATACTATCGAAGACGGCAAAGCCAAAGAGACGCAGAAGTTCGACAAGGCGACGATCCTCTCCTCCTTTGACCGCTACTACGCGTCGCTCTTTTTCAATTTCAAACACCCCTTTTCCGTGGTCATCACCCCCGATACCGGGAACGATCCGCTCCCCTTCGTGACCGCCAAAGGGCCGATGGATTTGAGCGGCTACATCGGCCCCAAAGAGTGGAAGCTCTTCGAAAAGCTCGATCCGAGGCTCACCGACGCCATCGAGTTCGGCTGGTTCACCTTCCTGGCCAAACCCTTTTTCCGGGTGATGCTGGCGATCTACAACTTCGTGGGCAACTGGGGATGGGCCATCGTGCTCTTCACCCTCCTGGTCAAGCTGGTCCTCTTCCCCCTCTCCTACAAAGGGATGATGTCGATGCAGAAGCTCAAGGATCTGGCCCCCAAGATGAAAGAGATCAAGGAGCGCTACGGCAAAGATCCCGCCAAGATGAACCAGCAGATGATGGAGCTCTACAAGAAGCACGGCGCCAATCCCATGGGGGGCTGTCTGCCCATGCTGCTTCAGATTCCGGTCTTCTTCGCCCTCTACCGGGTCCTGCTCAATGCCGATGAGCTTCAGGGGGCTCCCTGGATCCTGTGGATCCACGACCTCTCCCGCCAGGATCCCTACTTCATCCTGCCGATCCTCATGGGGGCCACGATGTTCCTGCAGCAGCAGATCACTCCCAACACCATGACCGATCCTATGCAGCAGAAGATCTTCAAATGGTTTCCGGTCCTGATGACCTTCTTCTTCCTCACTTTCCCCTCGGGACTGGTCCTCTACTGGCTGACCAACAACATCCTCTCCATCGCCCAGCAGGTCTTTATCAATCGGGCCTATGAGAAACACAAGGCGAAGTTCAAAGCGGCCAAGAAACACGAAGAGTAGAGGAGGGCGGAATGAAAAAGATCGAAGCCCCAACCCTCGAAGAGGCCTACCGGATCGCCTGTGATGCCTTCGGATGCTCCATGACGGAGCTCAAATACGAGATCGTTCAGTATCCCAGCCGGGGCTTTCTGGGGCTCTTCGCCAAACCGGCGGTGATCGTCGCTTCCACCGAGCAGCCCCGGGCCGAAAGCTGCCCGGACACTGAGGTACCGGCGGTGGAGGAATCCCGCCCGCAACCGGAGCCGAAGATTGCCGAGCCCGAAGCTCCGAGTGCCGCTGCCGCCGAGAAAGTGCAGCCGAAATCCGGCAGTCACGAGGAGATCATTGAGCGCTTCTTCGACGAGGAGAAGCGGCCCGAAACGGAAACAGATGCCGTTACCGACGAATCGGCTCTGGCAAGAGAGATCGAAGAGAAGATCCGCCAGCTGATGGAAGTGAGCTGCTTCGACATCGACGTGGTGGAAGTGGATGTGATCGATGACACCGCCTACATCTTCCTCGACGGGGAGGACGCCGCGCTGATCATCGGCAAGGAAGGATATCGCTACAATGCGCTCTCCTACCTGCTTTTCAACTGGATCCACGGCAGCTATCGGCTCTTCATCAAGCTGGAGATCGCCCAGTTCCTCTCGAGCCAGCAGGAGATGATCCGCCACTATATCCAGCCGGTGATCGAGCATGTCCGGCAGGAGGGGTGGGGACGGACCCGGCCTCTGGACGGGATCCTGGTCCAGATCGCCCTGGAGCAGCTTCGGGAGGAGTTCCCCGACAAATATGTGGCGATCAAACGCCAGCGTGACGGTGGCCGCTACGTCCTGATCAACGAGTTCAACAACCGACGGCGATGAACGATACCATCGCGGCGATCGCCACAGCCCACGGTGTCGCCTCCATCTCCATTATCCGCCTCAGCGGTCCTCAGGCCCCCGAGATCGCCCGCCGGATCGCCCCATCTGCCTCTTTACGCCCCCGCCATGCGCAGCTCTGTGACCTCTATGATGCCACCGGAGAGCTGATCGACCGGGGGAGCGTTCGCTATTTCCGGGCACCCCACTCCTACACAGGGGAGGAGATCGTGGAGTTCCAGGCCCACGGCGGCCTGGTGGTGGCGGAGCAGATCCTGGAGAGTGCCCGGCGCCACGGTGCCCGCCTGGCGGAACCGGGAGAGTTCAGCAAACGAGCCTTCCTGAATGGCAAGATCGATCTGAGCGAAGCGGAAGCCATCGCCAAAATCATCGAAGCCAAAAGCGTCGATGCCGCCCGGATTCTGGCCCGCCAGATCAAGGGGGAGCTGGGGCGCTTCGTGGAGGAGAGCCGGGAGGCGCTGCTGCGGGCTTTGGCCCACTCCGAGGTGATGATCGACTATGCCGAAGAGGATATCCCCGAGGATCTGATCGAGGGGCTGAAGCAGCAGCTGACCGGCCTGCAGAGCTCCCTGGAACACATCGTCCAGAGCAGCCGTCGCCGCCGGGGACTCATCGAGGGTTTCCGTGTGGCCATCGTCGGCAAACCCAATGTGGGCAAAAGCTCTCTGCTCAACGCTCTGCTGAGCTACGAACGGGCGATTGTCAGCGAGATCGCCGGGACCACCCGTGACACCATCGAAGAGCAGATCCGTATCGGTTCCCATATCGTCCGGATCATCGATACGGCAGGGATCCGGCAGACCGAAGACCGGGTGGAAAAGATCGGTGTGGAGCGCTCATTGGCTTCCCTGGAGGAGGCGGAGATCGTCATCGCCCTTTTCGATGCCTCCCGCCCCTGGGACGAGGAGGATGAGGAGATTCTGAAACGGCTGGAAGATTTGGAAGGCAAGGAGCTGATTGTAGCCCTCAACAAGACCGATCTCCCCCGCCGCCTGGAGGAGCCAAGACTCGAGCGTTTCGATCCCATCGAGATCAGCGCCCGCCGGAACTTCGCCCATCTCCTGGAGGCCCTGGAGAAACATCTCGACAGTCTGGGCCGGGACGAGGAGCTGATGCTGGCCTCCGCCCGGCAGATCGAGGCGGTGGAGGAGTGCGCCCGGCAGATCGCGGCGGCACTTCCCCCTCTGCAGGCGGGGGAGCTGGAGCTCTTCAGCTACCATATCCAGGAGGCGATCCGCGCCATTTCCCAGATCACCCGTCCCTATGAGAGCGAGGAGATTCTGGATCGAATGTTCGGAGAGTTCTGTCTGGGAAAATGAGAGAGCGTTTCCCAGCAGAGTTTACCTTCTGTAATCTTCTTGGGGTATAATAGTCGGAGTTTGAAACTCTTTGCAAAAGAACAGAATTTACAATATCAAAGTAACGTCAAGGAAGAAACGTGTCAAAAATAGCAAAAACATTTATTGCACTTCTGTCGCTTCTCCTGTTGAGCGGCTGTGTCCATCAGGAGCTGATTCTCCCCGGCGCCGGAGGATCGTTCAACAGCGGCGGTAACGAACAATCCACGGTGGATGTCTCCGATCTCAACACCTCGGTCCAGAGTGAACAGGCGGTACCCCGTATTCCTTTCCCGGTAGAGGAGTACAGCCGTCTGGCCCGCAGCGGACGCGCGACAGTCAAAGGAACGCTCTCCGTCATCAATGCCAACGGAGAGCGGATCCTGGGCAAACAGACCCGTCTCTATCTCAATCCGGTGACCAGTTACTCCCGCCAGTGGTATGAACAGAGTTATCTGGGGGGCCGCAAGATGGACAAAGCCGATCCGAGGCTTTTCAACTACCTGCGCTTCACCACCTCCGATGCTACCGGTCATTTTGCCTTCTACGGCGTGCCGCCGGGGCAGTACTATGTGATCGGCGTGGTTCGCTGCGGCCAGGAGTGCGGCTATGACACCCCCCAGAATATCCGCGTCGCCAAAGAGGTCTCCGTGGGCAGCAGCGGGACCGTCAATGTGGAGCTGAGCAAGAACCTTTAAAAGGAACTAGTAACTAGAAACGAGTAACTAGTAACTGATTGGGAATCGTGGGATGGCCATCCCACGATTTCTCAACTCTCCCTTTTCCGATAAAACTCCCGTTTGAATTCCGCAAATTTTCCCGCCAGAATCGCTTCGCGCATTTGCCGCATCAGCTCCAGGTAGTAGTAGAGATTGTGGATCGTTGCCAGGCGGAAGTAGGTGAGCTCCTTGGCGCGGAAGAGGTGGCGCAGGTAGGCGCGGGTGTAGGTGCGGCAGACGATGCAGCTGCACTCGGGATCGATGGGTTCCTCGTCGGTGGTGTAGCGGGCTGCTTTGATGGTGACTTTGCCGAAACTGGTAAACAGTGTGCCGTTTCGGGCGTTGCGGGTGGGCATGACGCAGTCGAACATATCCACCCCCCGCTCCACATTCTCCACCAGATCCTCGGGAGTACCCACCCCCATCAGATAGCGGGGTTTGTTTTTGGGCATGAAGGGGGTGGTCCACTCCACGGTCTCGTACATCTCCCGGTTCGCCTCTCCCACACTGAGCCCCCCGATGGCAAAGCCGTCGAAGTCCAGGGCGCAGAGTTCCTCGGCGGAGATCCTGCGGAATTCACGGTCGGTACCGCCCTGGATGATGGCGAAGATATTCTGATCGATACCGATCCCTTCGCGCTGCTTCTGCCGATGATAGGCGATGGAGCGTTCGGCCCAGCGGGTGGTCCGCTCGATGCTCTCCCGGATGCGGCCCGCTTCGGCAGGCAGAGCCACCAGGTCGTCCAGGATCATCATGATGTCCGAACCCAGGTTGTACTGGATATCCAGGACCTTCTGGGGGGTGAAGTGGTGTTTGGAGCCGTCGATGTGGCTGCGGAAGGTGATGCCGTCTTCGGCATGGGTGACCCGGTCGCTAAGGCTGAAGGCCTGAAACCCTCCGCTGTCGGTGAGGAAGCTTTTGGGGAAACGGGTGAAACCGTGGAGCCCGCCCATCTGCCGGACGATTGCGTCGCCGGGACGGAGATAGAGGTGGTAGGTGTTGCCCAGGATGATCTCGGGGGTCAGGTGGCTCTGGAGGTCCAGAGCGTCCAGGGATTTGACCGCTCCGACCGTGCCTACCGGCATGAAGACAGGGGTGCGGATCACCGAGTGGGCGGTGGTCAGTGTGGCGGCTCTGGCGCGGCCGTCGGTAGCATCGATACGGAACTGCATTGTGCTATAATGCTCCCTTCGCAGCGCCCCGGTCTCCGCCGGAAAGCATGGTGGAAACCGACCATCCTTCAGGGTGGATCGAGGCAATCTTTGCCGGATTTTATCGAAAAAAGAGTGGAATGAAGAATATCCTCATACTGGCGGACGGCCTGGTGGCCGAAGAGTTCGTCCGGATTGTCAACAGCAAACGGATCGCCGATACCTCCTATACCGTCGTGACGCCCCGGGAATTCGCCTTTCCTTCCAAACCGGTGGTGCCGATGGAACGTCTCACTCTCGATCCCACCAGCTACAGCAAGGTGCGTCAGCTCTTCAACCGGCACAATTTCTCCGTCGTCTTCATCCTCCTTGACACCCTGGAAGAGGCGGGAGAATCTCTCAAAAACATCCGGCGGATCGACGAGCGTATCCGGGTGGTTCTCCTGGACTCCTGGAACGCCTTTCGTAAACTCAAACAGAGCAGTACCCAGGTGCTCAACAGCAACGAAATGCTGGCCAACCAGCTCTACAATCTCCTCCCCGGTGTGCCGGTCATCGCCAGAAACGTCGGACTGGGGGAAGGGGAGATCATGGAGGTGATGGTTCCTTTTGGCAGCCCTTTCGCCTACCGTCATGTCGGGTCGATCCAGCAGATCAAGTGGCGGATCGCCGCCATCTACCGTGACAACAAACTGCTCCTGCCCAACAACGCTACGATGATCCGACCCCAGGATGTTCTGCTGCTTGTGGGCCGTCCCCAGGTGCTCAACAACCTTTTTCAGCGGATCCAGAAACGTACCGGCATGTTCCCGGAGCCCTTCGGGCGCAACCTCTACCTTTTCCTGGATCTGAGCCGCGATCGGGAGCAGGCCAGAGAGTATCTGCGGGAGGCGCTCTATCTGCTGGAAAAGCTCGAGGAGAGGGAACTGGTGATCCGGGTTGTCAATCCCGGTGATTTTTCGTTGCTGCAGGATATCAGGAGCCTGGAGTCGGAACGGGTGGATGTCCTGGTGGACTATACTGCCCAAAAGGGCAGTACCGTGCTGACCGGAGATATGCAGCGCTACGACATCGGGCTGATCTTCCTCTCTCTGGAGTGCCTGCACAAAGAGGAACTCTTCGAACAGGTCCATGATCTGCGAAAACTGGTCTACCTCTTCGGCGAAACGCCGCTGCCCCAGGTTCGTGAAGCGGTGATTCTCATGAGCGACGAGGAGGAGATGGAGGCGATCTCCTCCACCAGCTTCTACATCTCCGAAGCCCTGGGACTCTCTCTCTGCCTCTGCTGCTTCGATCCCGAGGGGGATTTTGCCGCCAACAAACGGGTGGTGGAGCATTTCGAGAATCTCTCCCATATCTTCCACTATCCGGTCAAGATCGAGGAGCGCCAGGCCAATCCGGTCCGGGAACTGGCCAAGATGGAGCATATTCTGCAGATTACCCCCTTTGTCCGGCGGCTCAAAAGCAAATGGCGCCTCCCCTTCCTCTCGACCGACGTGGACGATTATCTGCTGGAGAATATCCGACATCCCAAACTGCTCGTCCCCGTGGAGATGGGCTGACTACCGCTTCAAACCAATTTTCCGCTAAAATATCTCTCATTCACCCCACCCGAAAGAGTGCCGAGATGATCGTTCCCATCGAGATCCGACAACCTGCCGTCAAACGATACGATATCGTTATCGACGAACTGCCTGAACTTCATTACGACCGCAAAGTGGCCATCGTCACTAACACCACGGTCGCTCCGCTGCATCTGGAGCGGGTGCTGGAGAAGCTGGAGGCGCCTCTGGTGGAGGTGATCGAGCTCCCCGACGGGGAGGAGTACAAGAGCATGGAGACGGTGCTTCAGATCCTGGACCGCCTCTTTGAGGCCCGCTTCGACCGCCGTTCGCTCCTGATCGCCCTGGGGGGCGGGGTGATCGGGGATATGACCGGATTCGCCGCCAGCCTCTACCAGCGGGGGATCGGTTTCGTCCAGATGCCCACGACACTGCTGAGCCAGGTGGATGCCAGCGTAGGGGGCAAGACCGGCGTCAACAACCGCTGGGGCAAGAATCTCATCGGCTCCTGCTATCAACCCGGAGCGGTCTTCATCGACTCCGCCTTTTTGCGGACGCTGCCGACGATA
>JALVUD010000030.1 GCA_027035765.1 Campylobacteraceae bacterium | reverse complement strand
TTCGTAACTGGAGCCTGACACTCTCACAGCTGGCCATCTTCTTCGAAGGCAGATTGGATGATGCTCTGGATCTGTGATATGATCTTATTCAACTATCGGATGCTGACACAAAATTCTGAACGGTCCCTATCTCTGCTTTTTGGGCAATACTGTAAAAATACAATCACAAGCATATGGTTTAGTTACAGAATGCATCTCACTCCAAAGCTCAAATAACATAAAAGAAATTCAAAATTTTATTACATATCATGAAAAAAATAAAGAGAAAATAAAAGAATCGGATACAGTTATGACAATGGTAGCCACCACTGCAGTTCATCATCCAGAAAGATCAGGTATGGGTCCAACACTAGAGTCATGTATATTCGATTTAAGACAACATTTGAAATATATTAAATCAAAGAAACATAATTAATTAGACCTTTGCTCTTATCTGGCCTTACCTTGAATTACAGTATTTACACGGACACTTTTAAGGGCGGAAACGGCTACGGAACTTCCACATCTTCACCATAGGCGTTTCATATCATCATAATCAGGGGAAATGCATTCCCACCAAGATGGTGGGAACGAGAGAGAAACAAGCATTTTTCGTCATCCTGAACTCGATTCAGGATCCACGGTCCAATGGGTATTCCAAGCCCTGGATTCCGGGTCAAGCCCGGAATGACGGAGGTTTATCCCCCAATAACCAATAACCGCGAGCAAGCGCGCATCCGCGCTTACTCGCTCTTGATCTCCACCAGTTCAGAAAGCAGCTCCGCCGCCTCTTCGTCCTCCATCTCGCCGCTCTCGATCTCGATCAGGATCTCCCGGCACTCGGCGTGCATCGCCTGCATCTCCTCCAGCTCCTCCCGGTCGGCCAGAGAGATCATCTTCTCCTTCTCCACCATGGCGAAGATCTCGTCGATCGCCTCCTCCAGGTCGGGCATCAGCTCGTTCATGACCAGGTTCTTCAGTTTTTCGGTGGGTTTCATCCGAATCCTTCTTTTTAGCAGGATTTTAGCATACTCTCTGCTCTCAAACCTCAGCAGAGTATATCTCTATCAGTTTCTTTTTGATCTCCGGCAAATGCCTTCTCAGGACCAGCTCCATGATTTCATCATCGACACTGTCGTAGTCGTGGGCGATAAAGTTTCTGACTGCGTTCAACCCCTTGATTTCACTGGGATCGAAGCGGCTCAATATCCCGAAAGCACCGTCATTGGCAAGTTTGGTGAAGTCTTCGGAGAGATTGATGATCTGCATACGGATGGCAGGCTTGAGTATCCGGTCATGAAGCGCCTCGACGATCCTCCCCTCTTTTTGATTCAGAAAATACTCGATATCGTCGATTCTTCCGATCATGCGTTCAATTCTGGTCCTGATCTTCATACGCTTTGAAACTCCCGGCGGATATTTTCGTCCAGTATCCCAGAAGTCCCTTTCCGGGGAATCAGGTCTACCGGCCGATGGAATAGCGCTTCCATCCGAGATTTGAGATCCTGGAGAAAGATCGCCTTTTTGAAACCGTTTTCAGGGAAGAAACGTAAGGGATCCGTGGAATAGAGAATGTCGATATCACTGAAATCATCCGCTTCGCCTCGGGCATGAGAGCCGAAGATACCCTCCAGTCTCACCCCCTCCTTTTCCAAGGTTTCATTCAGTTCTTGCAATGTATCGAGAATCAGTTTCCGTTCCCTCATAAAATGATTATACTCTAAGTTCAGAATAAATCAAGGTTGGTTGATATAGAATTCAACTTACCAGTCAGTAAGGATCCAGACAATGACGCAAACCCGATCACGCAAAGAGCACATCCTCGATGTCGCCGCGCATCTCTTCTCGGAACGGGGCTACCCCAAAACCGCTCTGGAGGAGATCGCCGACGAGTGCGGCATCACCAAACCGGCCATCTATTACCACTTCAAGGACAAGCAGAGCCTCTACGAAGCGGTCCTCTGCCAGCGCTTCTCTCTCATTTCGGAAAAGATCCTCCAGGAGACCCAAAAGGAGAATCCCAAAGAAGCGGTACGTGCCTATGTGGAGACCTTCGGTCGTTATCTCCTCGAAGACAGCGATTTCGGAGCGATCCTGGCCCGGGAGCTGGCCGACGGGGCCCAGTCTTTGCCTGAAACCTGTATCAAAAACCTCTCGGTCATTCTAGGGCGGCTCAACGAGATCCTCCTAGAGGGTAAAAGCCGGGGAATCTTTCATGACGAAAACCCTTTTATGATCCAGCTGATGATCGTCTCGACCCTGACCAACTATCAAACGACTGCCGCCCTGCGCAAGACCGTCCTGGAGCGCCTCGACGGCGCCAAAGAACACATCAATCCCGACCTGGAGGATATCATCCCCAACCTCTCGGAAAAAATCCAAAAGGCCCTGACATGTTGAAGAAAACTCTGACTCTCTCACTGCTGACCCTCTCGATCCAGGCGGCGAACATTCATACCCTCCTCGAAGGTGTCAAACACCACTACAACGCCCAACTCGGAGAGCTCAGCGTCCGGGAAGCCGGCAACGCCCTCGATCTGGTCCACTCTCAGCTCTATCCGAAAATCGAGCTCTTCGGCAGCCTGACCCACTACAACAGCCCGACCAATCTCCGGCCTGCTACCCCCACGGAAAATGCCAACGTCGCCCCCAACTTCCCTTTCAGCAACGATATCAGCCGAGTCGGTGCGACCGTCTCGATGCCGATTTTTGTGATGTCCCTCTACACTCTGGCCGACAAAGCGGCGATGATGCAGCACTCCGCCCGGGCCAAAAAGCGCCTCGACATCCTCAAGGACGAAGCGACGGTCGTCGGAAGCAACGCCAACCTGATCTACCTGCAGGAGCTGGCAAAAGCCCTGCGCAAAAAACGGGCCACCCTCGCCACCACCGAAAAGATCGTCCGTATCAAGGTCCAGAGCGGCCGGGCTCCCCGCTCGGCGCTTTTCAAGGTCCAGGAGCGGATGGATCAGATCGACATCGCCATTAACGCCATCGAAATCCAGAAAGAGAACATCCTTTCAGTCCTGCAGACCCTCACCGGCGTTTCGATCCGGCACGCCGTCGCCATGCGGCACCACGGCCGATACCGCAAGGGGGAGTTCCTGGCTCTGCAGCCTCTCAAGGCCAAAAATATCGCCGACCGTCTCGCCGTCAAGGCCGAGAAAGAGAAGCTCCTCCCCTCGCTCTATCTCAAAGGCGACATCAGCCGCGGCTACGGCAAGAGCTATCTCAGCGGCAACCATGTTCAGAGAGACTACGGCGGAATCGGATTGAACCTCAAAATACCCCTCTTCGATATGCACCAGTACAAAAGCATCGAACAGGCAAGGATCCACGCTCTCAAAAGCGGTACCGAACTGGCCAAAACCGCCGAAGAACTCCAAAGCAAAGCCGACGCCCTCTCCCGGCAGCTGAGGCTGCTGGCCAAAAGCGTCCGCCTCAACCGCCACAATATCACGAATCAGAAAAAACTCCTGGCCATCGCCAAAACCAGCTACGACGACGGCCGGATGACCCTGGAGGAGTATCTGCGCTACGTCGATGCCCTCTTCGACGCCCGGGCCAATCTCTACAAGAGCAAGGCCCAGTATTGGCAAACCCTGGCCCAGCTGGCCTTCCTCTACGGCAACGATCTGGAACGGATCGTCCGATGATGCATTGTCGAACAATGCGGTTATTGGTCACTGGTCATTGGTCATTGGGATGTGTTCCCGAAGACCTTTTGCCAATGTCGAAAGTTAAGAAGAGGTTTCACTCGATGGCGACAAAGGAGCGCTTGCCCCGAAGGGGTGCCAACGGCATTAGCGACTGCCAGAGCTATCGAGTGAAACCGACGGTTTTTCAGAGAACTCCATCGGTACCAAGAAATTTGAACAAAGGATAAAAATGCAATCGTCCAAAAAACTCCTCAAAATCCTGATCTTCCTGATCATCGTCGCTCTGCTGGTGATCGGCGCCGTCCGACTCGTCAAAGCCCGCAAGGCCCAGGAGGCTAAAACCCCTGTGGCCAAGGAGTATGCCGTCAGCGTCGAAACCCTCCAGGCCAAAAAAGGGCCGGTCAAACTGACCCTCCCCTACATCGCCCTGGCCCAGAACGACAACGACACCGTCATCGCCTCCAAGGTCTCCGCCCGGGTCCTCTCCGTCAAAAAAGCGGGGGAACGGGTCAAGAAAGGGGAAGTTCTGGTCCAGCTGGACGATAGTTCACTCAAAGCCAATCTCCAGGCGATCGAAAACTCCATCGAGGGGGCCAAAGAGGAGCTGATCGCCACCGAAGCGACCCTGAAAAACCTCGAGGCGATCCATCAACGCACCGCCGCTCTGCTCAAGGTCAACGGCGCCTCCCGGGAGCAGTACCAGAACGAAGAGGTCAAGATCGCCGTCACCCGGGCCAAACTCGCCGGGGTCAAAGCCAAGATCCTCAAACTCCAGGCCGAAAAGGCCTCGATCGAGGACAGCCTCTCCTATACCACCATCAAAGCCCCCATCGACGGCCTGGTTTCCAAGAGTCTCGTCTCCCCGGGAGACCTGGCCATGCCGGGCAAACCGCTCATCAAACTGGCGGCGACCGAGGGGACCTATCTGCTGGTCCGCCTTCCCGGCAGCGCCAAGAGCATCGATTTCGCCGGCAAAGAGTACGCACTCACGCCGCTGCACTCCACCTTCAACGGCCTCAACGAATTCCGGGCCGATATCGACCGCTACATCCCCACCGGCAACCGGGAAGAGGTCTCGGTGGTGGTTTACAAGGGCGAAGGGGTCCTGCTGCCCATGGATACGCTGCTCAACCGCGACGGCAAGAGCTATCTCTTCCTCTTCAGCGGCAAAGAGAAGGTCAAACCGGTCCCCGTCACCCTCAAGGCCAGCGGTCAGGAGGGAGTCCTGGTGGATGACCGCTTCGCCGGCAAGGAGATTGTCAAGGCCAAGCCGGATATTCTGCTGCGACTCATGGGCGGCTACCCGGTCATTCGGGAACCGATTCGTGAAGAGCGCGGGGAGCGATAACGATGTTTGACTATTTTTACAAACGCCCCTATCAGCTCTACAGTCTGATCCTGGCCTTTTTCATCATCGGGATCGCGGCGCTGGTGCTCCTGCCCAAAAACCTCTTCCCCGACGCCAACCGTCCCCAGGTCGTCGTCATCACCCAGGTTCCCGGCGCCACCGCCGAAGTGGCCGCCAATACGGTGAGCAAACCGATCGAGGAGGAGATCGCCCGCATCGCCATGGTCCGGGATGTCAGCTCCGTCAACGTCGCCAACTTCTCCATCGTCAAGGCGGAGTTCGAATACAAAAAAGGGCTCGAAGCGGCCGCCGTGGACGTGGCCAACGCCCTCTCCATCGCCAAAGGGCGGCTCCCCCGCAATGTCACCCCCGCCGTCTATACCGCCGGGGACTTCACTCTGCCGGTGGACGTCATCACCCTGACGCCCAAAAAAGACGCCAACATCAGCGTCGCCGACATCCGCAAGATCGCCGACAGCTTCCTCAAACCTTATCTGCTGGGCAATCCGGCCATCGGGAACGTGGAGGTCTTCGGGGGGTATCAAAGCGCCATCAATATCGAAGTGGACCCCTTCAAGGCCAAAAAGTACGGCGTGGACTTCGACAAGCTGGCCGAGGCGATCTTCTCCATCGACAAAGACACCCCCGTCGGCTTCACCAAGGGCAAGGACAGCTTCTACACCATCACCTACTACGGCGAGCGGGACCAGATCGAGCGACTCAAGCAGCTGCCGATTCTCCCCAACCTGCGCCTGGGCGACATCGCCACCATCAGCTGGAGCTACCAGAAACGGACCAGCGGCTATATCGGCAACGGCAAGGAAGGGATCGCCCTCTCGATCCAGCGGGCCCCCGGCGGCAGCGTCCTGGCGGTCTCCAAAGCCGCCCGGGCCGAGATGAAGAAGCTGGCGAAGCTCTATCCCAACATCGACTTCTCCATCTCCGATACCCAGCGCGACCTCATCGAAACCGCCAACACCAACATGCTCGAAGCCCTGCGCGACGCCATCATCTACACCCTGCTGGTGATCATGATCTTCCTGGGCAACTTCCGGGCGATCATCGCCGCGGGGCTTTCGATCCCCATGGTCTTCTTTGCCACGATGGCCATCATCTGGCTCACCGGCGGAGAGCTCAACATCGTCATCTATACGGCGATCATCCTGGCCCTGGGGATGCTCACCGACGACGCAGTCGTCGTCCTGGAAAACATCGAACGGCACCTCAACGAAGAGCATGAGGATCTCCAGACCGCCGTCAAAAAAGGGACCAAAGAGGTCATCTCCCCGGTCTTCGCCGGGACCCTGGCCACCATCGCCGTGCTCTTCCCGCTGATGTTCGTCGGGGACTTTCCCCAGCATATCTTCCGTCCTCTCATCGAGACCCTGATCATCGCCCTGCTGGTGAGCTACTTCCTCTCCATCACCTTCATCCCCAAGCTCTCCGCCTGGCTCTACAAAAACGGCACCGGCAAGACCAAAATCGAGCAGTGGTTCGAAAAACTCTATGAAAACACCATCGGCCGGCTGGTCATCCCCTACATCGGCATCCTCAAATTCTCCAACGGCAAATGGTGGGCCCTGCGCCGGATGTTCCTGACAATGCTGGTGGTCCTGACCCTCGTACTCAGCCTCAAGAACGTCATGCCCCTCATCGGCAAGGATGTCATGCCCCCCATGGATACGGGGATCATCAAGGCCCAGATCGCTTTCAGCGCCAATGAAAACGTCGAAACCGCCGAAAAGAAGCTTCGTCCTTTCCTCACTTGGCTCAACAAACAGCCCTGGCTGGTGCGCAGCTCCATCGCCTTCGGCTCCGAGCCGGGCGTGCTGAGCCTGGGCAGCGGGAACCTCCCCACCGAAGCCACCATCACCATCACCGCCGTAAACCGCTTCGAGCGCAAAAAATCCATCTGGCAGCTCGAAGACGAGATCCGGGACCACCTCTCACTCCTGCCGGGGCTGAAACGGGATGATGTCTTCGACTTCGGCGCCACGGCCCTCTCGACCATCAAAGCGCCGCTGGATATCCGCCTCAAGTCCAGCGACTACGAGCATCTGCCCTCCAAATCCAAAGAGGTCCTGGCCGCCATCAAGGATATCAAGGGCCTCACCTCCGTCTCCACCAGCTGGGATCGGGACTTCAGCGAGATCGAACTGCGCATCGACAACAACAAGGCCCTCAGCTACGGCATCACCCCGCTGCAGATCATCTCCCAGATCCCTCTGCACGGTGCCGTGGCCTCCCTGGCGGCCAACTTCACCTCCATGAAGACCCAGTTCGTGCGGATCTACCTCAAGGGCAAGTTCAGCCAGAACATCCAGACCCTCAAGATGCTTCCCATCTCCACCAAATTCGGCGAAGTGCCCCTGAGCCAGTTCGCCACGATCAAACCCCACCTGGTTCCCGCCAAGATCGAACGGGATCAGATGCTCTACAGTGTCGATGTCAACGGCTTCCGGGCCAAACGCCCCGTCACCCACATCACCGACGACGCCGTCAAGGCGCTGCAAAAGGTCAATACCGACGGCTACATCGTCACCCAGGAGGGGGACATCGCCCAGCTCAACGACAGCTTCAAACGGATGATCAAAGCCATCGGCTTCGGGGTCGTGATCCTGCTGATGGTGCTCATCGCCATCTACGAATCGGTGCGGCTCTCGCTGATCATGATCCTGGTATTGCCGCTCTCGATGATCGGAGCGGCCTGGGGGATGCTGATCTTCCACAAACCCAGCTGTATGCCCTCGATGGTGGGGCTGCTGCTGCTCTTTGGGATCATCATCAAAAACGCCGTCTTGCTCATCGACTTCTACAAAGAGTATGAAAAAGAGGGCAAGACCCCCTTCGATGCCGCCATCGAGTCGGTACGGGTCCGCTTCCGCCCCGTCATGATGACCGCCTTCGGCACCATCGCCGGGATGATCCCCATCGCCCTGGAGCAGGCCGTCGGCCTCGAGCGCCTCTCCCCTCTGGCCGACGTAGCGGTAGGAGGGCTGTTGGTCGGTACGCTGCTGACCCTGGTCTATGTCCCCCTCTACGCCTACGCCACTGATCCGAGGAACAAAAAGACCAATCCCATTGAGAAAGTTGAAGAGGCGATCTAAAGGCATTGCGCATTGTGAGGCCGCAAGCGGCCTCGGCATTGCGATTTGCTTCACAAATCGGCATGGAGTAATCCAGCAAAATGCCGCTGCCGAAGGCAGCTCACTGCCCATTGCCGATTCGCATAGCGAATCTTCCTGCCTACTCCCGGATGAAAAAGGAACCCAAATGCCAGAGAACACCCAACAATACGACGCCTGCCACGTGATGAACGAAGGAGAGATCCTCAACCCCCAACGCACCGATCTACCGCTGCGCGAAGCGGTCCTCTACGGCGATCGGATTCTGACGGCCAAATTCTCCAAACGCCTCAGCTGCGCCATCAAACACCTGCCGATCCGATTGCGCTTCCGCTACAACCACTCCATCGAAGAGGCGATCGACATGGGGATCGCCAAAGACCCCACCCTCGTGCTGGATGGAGAGATCTTCCTCGAGGGGCTGGTCAGCGCCGAAGCCATCACCCGGGCCTTTGAAGATTTTCTGAACCGGAACCGACGGTAGAATGGTTGTTCTTTGGTCGATTTACCTACGGTTTAAGATAATATATCAAGATATCAAGATGAAAGGAAAGATATGGAACCCAGGTTGCTCAAAATAGAGTTTGAAAGATCCTATAATGGATTATCCACCACTTACAAAGGAGCACATTATGAATGACACCGACCTGAAAAAGCTCATCATCATCGGAGCCGGTTTCGCCGGCCTGCGGGCCCTCTACCGTCTCGATCCCTACCGCCGTCACTTCGCGATCACCGTTGTCGATCGCCACGACTACTCACTGGAGCGTCCGGCATTGCCGGAGGTCGCCATGGAAAACAAACCCGTCGAGGGTGTTCATATCCCCACACCGCCCCAGTTCAAAAAGCATGGCGCCGCTTTCGAGCAGGGAGAAGTGAGTCGTATCGATCCCAAAGCACAAAAGGTGATCCTGGAAGGCGGCAAGGAACTCGACTACGACTATCTGATTATCGCAAGCGGTGCCGTCAAAGACTACGACGCGATCAAAGGGTACCGGGAGCACGGCTATTCGGTCTGTGACGACAACGAAGCGAAGCGACTGCATGAGCGGCTCAAGAGTTTCGAAGGGGGTGCCATCGTCACGGGAGCTGCCCGGAGCGAATTCGGTCATCGGGTCGAGGCCCCCGACCTCAAAGCCCCCTGCGAAGGGCCCATCGGAGAGGTGATGTTTATGATGGATCACCGCCTGCGCGATGAGGGCAAACGGGAAAAGAGCTCCATCAGCGTCTTCTCCCCTTCGGAGATCTTCTTCGAAGATGTGGGAGACAATGCCCGCAATCCCGTCGCCAAACTGATGGAAGAGCGCGGTATCACCCTCAGCACTGGCAAGGAGCTGACAGAGATCACCGCCGACAAAGTGCTCTTTGCCGACGGCAGTTCTATGCCCTGTGATCTGGCAATCATCATCCCTCCTTACAAGGCGCCGAAGTATATCGCCGAGAGCGGGCTGGGGGACGACAGGGGCTGGGTCCCCACCGATCGGAACATGAAGCATCTGGACTACGACAACATCTACGCCATCGGAGACATCAACGCCCTGGCCCAGCCCAAGCTGGGACACGTGGCCATCAACCAGGCCGACGTAGCCGTTGCCGCCATCGCCCGGGCAGAGGGACTCAGTGACAAAGCGATCCCCTTCAATCCCGAAGTCTTCTGCATCATGAACATGGGAGGCCACGAAGCGATCCTGATCTACTCCAACGCCCTCTACGGTGGCAAGTACGATATGGCCTGGCACTCCTCCATCGCCAAACTGATGAAGCTCAGTTTCGATGCCGAATACCACTACACCCACGGCCACATGCCCCCCGATTTCGCAGTGGAGATGCTGGAGGATCTGCTTCGCCATTTCGGAAAAGCCAAATAAATTGAGCCTGACTGAAATAGATTTACTTACTGTTAAGTAAGTTTAGTTACCATTGCAATATATCAACCACAAAGGAGTCGATAATGAAACGACGTGATTTTCTCAAAAGTGCCGCTATCAGCGCCGGTGCTCTGGCCGCTATCCCCGGATTTGCCAATGCGGGACGGATCGAGCCCGGCAAAGAGGAGAAAGCTCCCGAAGGGCCGGTGACCCTCTATATCGAGTGCCGATTGATGGGTCAACATAAAGATAACTTCCTTGATGCAATGGGCAAACTCTCCCAGGAGATGAAAAAGAAAAAAGGCTTCCTCTCACTGTCACTCAAAAACATGGTCGGCGATTCGACGATGGTCAAAAACTACCCCAGTGACCTCAAAGGGGTCCTCAAGACCGCCTACCTCGACGCTGCCAAGCAGAACACCATGCCGCTGTTCTATTCCCTCTTCCTCCGCTTCGAGAGCTATCGTGACCTCAAAGCTTCCAAAGCCAGCGAAGCCTTCGCCAAAATCATCAAGCAATACGGTCCCATCAGTAAAAACTATCATGAAGGGGTCTATGTCACCGTCTCCGCAGGAGACCGCAAACGGATCTACACCTCCCGCAAGGAGATCATCGAATTTCTGAAAACCCAGAAAGACGCTCCCCGGGAAGATCTGGTCACGGTCAACAACCACGTCGGAATCTTCACCAAAGACAAAGAGGCCTTCAACAAGGCCAGTACCGCGCTGCTCAAGATCGCCCAGGACACCTTCCGCCCCGCCAAGGGAGACTACGACTACAATCCCCGCTTCCCCGAGGGTCAACCCGGCTCCTATCAGAACCGCCATTACCGCAAAGCGGTCACCACGGAGATCCTCCAGTCGGCCTTCAGCGCGGGGGGCATGACCCACTACCTCTTCCACGGCACCTGGCAGACGGTCTGGGATCACGAAAACTCCCACCTGGATATCCGCTTCCGTGAAGGGGTGATGAAACTCTTCCCCTACATCGTCGAAGGGCCGGTGGAGCCTTTCTACAAAACGGCCATTCTGGAAAACGCCTGACCCCCTGATGGGAAAAGAGAGCGATAAAAGGACATAAATGAATTTCGACGACTACCTGCGCAGCTTCGACTACGACGAGCGCAAGGCGATGAAGATCCAGCTGCCCGAGATGTTCGAGCTCTACGCCGCGGGCAAAGCCCAGGTGATCGACATCCGATTTAACGAGGAGTACGAGGCGTGGCACATCGGTTTCGGAGAGCACATCCCTCTCAATGAACTTCCCGATCGTCTGGACGAACTGGACAAAAGCAAAACCATCGTCACCATGTGCCCTCATTACGACCGGGCAGAGATCGCCCGGCTCTTTCTCAAGCTCAAAGGCTTCGAGGCCCGCTACCTCACCGACGGAATGCTCGGTATCGTCGATTATCTGCGGGGAGATCGGGCCAAGAACTATATAGAGAAGATTCGATAGATATCGAGGGCATTGGAATCCGCTTTGCGGATCGGCATCGGGCATTAAGTTGCCTTCGGCAACGGCATTATGTGCGGACTTTCCGCCAAAAATCGTAACACGTAACACATAGCACTTAACACATAACACACAAAACAAGGAGCAAAAAATGAACACTTTCCCCCTCAACATCGTCCCCAGCGAAATGAAAAACATGCGCATCGATATCGAAGAGTTCATCGAGCTCTACAACAAAGGCGAAGCGGAGCTCATCGACATCCGCGTGCCCTTCGAGACCAAGGTCTGGCAGGTCAACTTCGGTCTGCAGATCCCGGCCAACGAACTCCCCGAACGTCTCGACGAGCTCCCCAAAGACAAGCTCCTGGTCGTCGCCTGCCCCAAGAGCGACCGCTCCAACATGGCCCGCACCTACCTCGCCTCCAAAGGTTACAACGTCAAATATCTCGTCGGAGGTCTGCTGGGGCTCATGGATCGCCTCAAGGGCGGCAAAGCCAAAGATCTGAAGCTCTGAGACAATGAGCACACCGGAGCTGATCCACTACGGGATCTACTTCCTCCTGACCCTGGGGCTCTCGACGCTGTTTGCCATGGGCGGGGTGGGTTCGGCCATCGTGTTGGTGCCCACCTTCAATATGATGGGGATGCCCCTGAATCTGGCCAAGGCGATCGGCCTTTTCATCAACAGCTCCTCCACGATCACCGCTTCGGTGATGAACTTCTTCCGCGGGGTGCTGGATATCCGCTTCGCCCTGCCCCTGGTCATCGCCATTTTGATCGCCACGCCTCTGGGAGCCTGGAGCTCCCAGTACGTCCCCGTGGTTGTCGTCAAATGGATTCTGGTGGCCTTCCTCATCACCGCGGCGATTTTGCTGCTTTATACCAAGCGGGAGACCAAGGTGGTCTACGACAAAGCCTGGATCCTCTTTTTGATCGGTTTTGTCGTCGGGATCATCTCGGGGATGATCGGTGTGGGGGGCGGGGCGTTGATCATGCCGCTGCTGATTTTGCTGGGATTTGACGCCAAAAAGGCCGCCTACGCCGTGAGCTTCATCATCCCCTTCTCCTCCCTGGGAGCCTTTTTCACCTATCTCAGCTTCGTGCAGATGGACTGGGTCCTCCTGGGCGTCGTCACCGTCGCGGCGGTGCTGGGAGGCTATCTGGGGGACTTCATCATGCACTATCGACTCACCCCCGCCCAGGTCAAAAAGCTCATCGCCGTGCTCCTGCTGCTGCTGGCAGCCAAAATGATCATGGGGCTTCTGAAGCTCCACTTCTAAAGGATCTATTATGATGCACATTATGAAAAAGATCGCGGACTGGATCGTCGAGCACGAAGAGAAAGAGGCCGAAAGCTGCTCCATTCCCGACGAGATCATCGACGAGTGGCTCGAAACCATCGAAGAGCGCAAACAGCGAATGGAAGCCCACGAAAAAACCCACTCCGAACAGTATGAGATGCTGCTGGATCTGGAAAAACGGGTCAAAGAAATTGAAAAAGTACGGAACCGAAAATGCCACAATCCAAAGACGCAGTAAAAGATCCTGTATCCTCCCAAAAGATCCCCCAACGGATCGTTCCTCCTCTTTGGGAGTTACTCTGGGCCTTTTTCCTCATCGGCCTGACCGCCTACAGTATGGCGATGCTCCAGCAGCTCAAAGCTCTCATCATCGGGAGACGCTGGCTGAGTCAGGAGGAGATGGACGAGGGGCTGGCGATGGTGCAGCTCTATCCCGGCCCCATCCTCTTCAACCTCGCCGCCTATGCCGCCTATCGTATCAAAGGCTTCACCGGCGCCTTTCTCGCTACTTTCCTTTTCGTGCTGCCCTCCTATGGGCTGATGCTGCTGCTCTCCTGGCTCTATTTCCGCTACGGGCGGGTGAGCTGGGTTCATCCCCTCTTTGTCGCTCTGGAGGCGATGGTGGTGGGGATCGTCCTCCACGTCGCCATCGACTTCTCCGGGCGCTACCTCTCCGGCGCGGGGACGGCCTTTCTTGCGGGGCTTGCCTTTGTCCTGATGCTCTTTCACGTCAGCGCTTTCTGGATCATTCTATTGGCCATTGTACTGGGATTGGCGCTCTTCTGGAAGCAAAAGCCCGAGATGCAGAAGCAAGGCCCCCAAACGGCCGTGCCGATCCCCGGCAAATGGCAATGGCGCCTGGCGGGGCTACTCTTCAGCGGAGCGCTCTTCGTCGGATTGTTGGCAGTGGGGCTTTTGTGGCAGTCCGAGGGAGGGCGGCTGCTCGGGTCGATGTTCAAGGTAGGGGCCGTGGCCTTTGGCAACGGGATGACCATTATGCCGCTGCTTCAGCAGGAGGCGGTGGTCTCCCACCACTGGCTGACGCTCAAAGAGTTCGCCGACGGGATCGCTTTCGGGCAGATCACTCCCGGACCCTTCCTCATCACCGCCACTTTCATCGGCTACAAAGTGGCGGGGCTCCTGGGCAGCGCCCTGGCAACGGTGGGGATGTTCTACCCCTCCTTCTTCTACACCCTCGTCATGACCGAACTCTACGAAAAGATCAAGCGCAATCCCTGGATCCGCAAAGCGCTGCGGGGCATCCTGGCCGCTTTCACAGGGATGCTCTTTTTCGTCGTGCTGAGCCTGGGACGGGTCAGCCTCGTCTCCCCCGCCACTTACATCTGGGCCGTGGGGGCTCTGATCGCCGTGCGCTATCTCAAGCTCAACATCCTCTGGATCTTCCTGGCGGGGATCGCGGCGGAGATGGCGCTCTACTTCGCGGGAATTCCCCTGTGAAAACACAAATTAAACATATCCAGATATTTTGATACAATATCCGGACAAATTCATTCCATAAGGAGAAATCATGCAAACCCCTACCCCCGAAATGGTCGAAAAGATGATGCTGGAGAAGTTTGGAGAGATCCCTGAAGCGATCGAAGCCGCCAAAGCGGTCGATCCCTCCTTTCTCGTGGAGCAGGCTATGAGCTCCAGAATGGGAACCATGAGCGAAAAAAACGCCCTCGATCCCAAGACCACCACGATGATCTTCCTCGCCGCGGCCCTGGCCACCGGCAGCGACGAGTGCATCGAGGTCAATACCTCCGCTCTGCTCAAGATGGGTGCGAGCAAAGAGGAGATCCTCTCCGTCGTGCGGATCGTCCGCCATGCCGCTTTCAGCAAAGTGGTCGGCGATGCCAAAACGGTCTTCGACCTCCTGCGCTGATCGATGCTCGAGACCCTGACCGCCTGGCTGGGGGCTCACGGACTGCTCTCCATCCTGGGAGCCCTGGGCGTGGGGGTCATCACGGCGATGGCTCCCTGTTCCATCGTCACGCTGCCCCTGCTGGTGGGCAGTGCCGTGGCTCTCAGCGGCGATCTGCAAAGCCCCGGAGAGAAGAAGCGCTTCGTTATCCTCTTTTCGCTCCTCTTCGTCCTGGGACTGGTGCTGAGCTTTTCGATCCTGATGCTCCTGACGGCAAAGATCGGCCTGCTGCTATCGGTCGCCCCCCTCTGGGCCGATCTGCTGGCAGCCGTGGCCACCTTCGTCGTGGCCGCCTATGCCATGGGGTGGCTGGGCGGAGGCATCGACAAGCAGCGCCTCGCCGAGAGGCTGCTGCGCTTCCGGCTGCTCGGGGCGCTGATCCTGGGGATGATCTTCGGCCTGGTGAGCACCCCCTGCGCCTCGGCACCCCTGGTGGCCATCATCACCGTCGCCGAAAGCGCGGGATGGGTACACGCCTATTTGCTGGTGCTCAGCTTCGCCCTGGGACATGCTTCGCTCCTGCTGGCGGCGGGGATTTCGGTGGGTTTCGCCGAAAAAGTGGCGGGCAACCGCCTCACCGGGTGGATCAGCCGCCTCGTCAACGGCTTTTTCATTCTGATGCTGGTGGGGATCGGAGTCTATTTTCTCTACCGGGCCTGGCAGATGATTTGACAGAACGTGGTAGGCATTTTGGAGGCGGGACTTCAGTCCTGCAAATGCAGGGTTGAACCCCTGCCTCCCGTGTTCTGAACCAGGGTGATTCGGTTCCGTCATCCTGAACTCGTTTCAGGATCCAGGGAATCATAGACATTCCAGGCCCTAGATTCCGGGTCAAGCCCGGAATGACGAAACATGAGAAAACAAGCACAAAGGATCTTCTATGAAACGGATACTTCTCATCATCACTGCCCTCCTGGGACTGAGTCTGAGCTCCTTCGCCGAAGAGGGAATGCTGCCGGCGACCCCCTATGCCCAGGTCCCCGTCATGGGAGCCAAAATGATCGAGTTCGGCGCCAACAGCTGCCGTAGCTGCCAGGTGATGGATCGCCTGCTCTACAGCCTGAAAAAGGAGAATCCCTCCCTGCCGCTCTTTTTCGTCAACGTGATGAAGGATCGGGAAGCCGCGGCGAAGTTCCGCATCCGGATGATCCCGACACAGGTCTTCATCGACAAGACCGGCAAGGTCGTCGCCACCCATATCGGTCTACTTAATCGGGAAGAATTGCTGCAATGGCTCCAAAAATACGGAATTGCTCCATAAAAGCTCACTGTGCTACAATCAGCCATAACTCGGGACGATGAAAGGAAACGATGCGTCGATACCTGATCCTCTTTGCTCTCCTTCTCACGGCAGGGATCGGAGCCTGGCTCTTCTATAACCGTCTCTACCTCCCACGCCATCGCTATCACATCGTCACCCCCGGGGAAGGAAATCTGAGCCAAGAGGTCTTCGGCGTCGGAAGGCTGGAAGCGACCCAAACCTATAGCCTCACTGCCCCGGAGGGCGGTACCCTCCTCAAGCTCACCGCCCGGCTGGGGGATCGTGTCCGACAGGGACAGCCATTGGGTCAGACCGATCCGGTGGACCTGCCCTCCAGAATCGAGGCTGCCAAACTCGAAGTGCAAAAGAGCGACCTGCTTGCCAAAGCAGCCCGGGAGGATCTGACGGCTCAGGAGGCACGGGAGAGTCTGGCGGAAAAGGAGTATCGACGCTTCAAGAGGCTGCGCCGGAACAACTCCGCCTCCCAGGAACAGCTCGACAAAGCCTTCAGCGATTACAACGCTTCCGTCGCCCAGACCCGCGCCGCCCGTCTGAACCTCCAGGCCGCTGAGAAAGGGGTGGCCATCGCCCGGGCCGATCTTGCCGGTCTTCAGACCCGGCTGGAGCGCACCCGACTGCTCAGTCCTGTCGACGGAACGGTCGTCGCCCAGAAAGCGACGGTGGGTCAAAGCGTTCTACCCAATCAGACGATCCTGCAGATCGTCGATCCGACAGATCTGCGAATCGTCGCTACGATCGATGAACGGCAGAGCGGCGATCTGAATGTCGGAGAGAAGGCCCGCCTCACCCTGCGCTCGAAACCGGAAGAGATGTTGAACGGAACCGTCAGTCGCATCGATCCCCAGGCCGATCCGGTGACGCTCGAAAAACAGGTCGAAATCACCCTCACCACACTCCCCGCCCGGTGGAGCCTCCACGAAGAGGCGAAGGTATGGATACGAACCGGCACACTCCGACACGCGATCCTCGTACCTGCCCAGACGCTGGTCTATCGCCAAGAGGGAGTCGGGGTCTGGACCCTTCGCGACGGCAAAGCCCATTTGCACCCCGTGCGGCTCCTGGGCATCCGGGGAGATCGGGCCGCTCTCTCCGGCATCGACACCGATACCCCCGTCATCCTCCCTACTTCCCATACGGCACCCCTGGCCGAAGGGGTGCGCATCGTGCGGAGGCGTTGATGATCTCTCTGGCCCGCAAGGATGTGGCCCACAGCCTGGGCAAATTCATCGTCACCGCCATGGGGGTGGGGATGCTTCTGGGGATTGTACTCATCATGATCGGCGTCTATCGGGGAATGATCATCGATGCCCAGGTGCTCCTCGACGACGTGGGGGCCGATCTCTGGATCGTCCAGCAGGAGACCCTGGGCCCCTTCGCCGAAGCCTCCCGCCTCCACGAAGATCTGCGTGAGAGCGTCCAGAGTATGGAAGGGGTCGCCGCCGCCGAAGCGCTGACCTTCCAGAACCTCCAGCTCCCCGCCAAACCGCTGCCGGTGCGTGTTGTGGCGGTAGGATACGATCCGCTGGGGGCCATCTCGCCGCTCAACCCGGATCGGCTGATCGCCGGCCGCCCTTTACGACGCCAACACTACGAGATGGTCCTCAGCGACAAGACCGGCTACCGGGTCGGCGACGTCATCCCCCTGCAGCGCCATCGCTACACCGTCGTGGGGGTCACCCACGGCACCGTCAGCACTGGTGGTGATCCGCTGGTCTTCGTCTCTCTCAAGGATGCCCAGGAGTTGCAGTTCGCCTACTCCAACGAACGGATCCGCCAGGACCGGGCCCGGGGGATTCAGGCCCATGATACCCATCTGGTCAATGCAATCGTCGCCAAAATCCGGCCCGGATTTGATCGGGCCTCTGTCGCCGATCAAATCGCCCAGAGCCTGCATAAAAACGTCTATACCGATACCCGGGAGCGCACGATTCTGACGAAAAACCTCATCAAGATGGCCTCCAAACAGATCGGAATGTTCACGGTGATCCTGGTCATCGTCTCGACCATCATCATCGCCCTGATCATCTACACCATGACCCTGGAGAAGCTCAAGATCATCGCCATCATGAAGCTCATCGGTCTGCCCAACAGAGTCATCATGCGGATGATCATGGAGGAGACTCTTTGGCTGGGGCTGCTGGCCTTTGCCTTTGCACTGCTTTTTGCCCATGGAATCTACGACAAGTTCCCCAAGCGGGTGGTGCTGCAAAATCCCGACGCCCTGCGGCTCTTTGTCGTGGTCTTCGTCGCGTCGGTGCTGGCCTCCCTGACCGGGATCCACAAGGTGATCAAAGCCAAACCCGCCGAGGCTCTGGGGGGATGAGATCATGAAAGAGACAGCCATTCATGTCGAAAACCTGGTCAAGGAGTTCGGATCGGGCGAGAGCCTGGTGCGGGTGATCGAAGGGGCCACTTTCAGCGTCTACAAAGGGGAGCTGGTCGCTCTGGTCGCCCCCAGCGGCGCGGGAAAAACCACGCTGCTTTTGATGATCGGCTGTGTGCTGGAACCAAATTCGGGAACGATCCGACTGGGAGAAGAGACCGTTTACGACAACGGCTGGACGATCCGGGATACCCGCCGCATCCGCCGCAGCAAAATCGGCTTCATCTTCCAGCAGCCCCATCTGATCCCCTTTCTGAACATCCTCGAAAATGTCACTCTCATCCCTCTCACCGATGGAGTGCCTGCCAAAACGGCGGAGCGAAAGGCGATGGAGCTGTTGGAATATTTCGAGATCTCCGACAAGGCCCGCAGCGAACCGGCCCAGCTCTCCGGCGGTCAGCAGCAGCGTGCCGCCATCGCCCGAGCCCTGGCCAACAATCCGCAGATCATCCTGGCCGATGAACCCACCGCGGCGCTGGATCAGAAACGCTCGGTGGATGTGGTAAAACTGCTCAAAAAGATCGCCCAGGAGCAGAATGTCGCCGTCATCATGGTCACCCACGACGAAGCGATGCTCCCCCTGGTGGATCGGATCCTGACGATCCGGGACAAAAAAGTGGTGGAAAAGCCCCTGAGCTCTGAAGGAGCGATCGTATGAAAAAGCGTTATCTGAATGTACAAAAGGAGACCGACAATGCTCACCCGCCTCGCCCAGCGTAAAAACCGCTTCATCCGCAGCGACAATATCGCCTTCGCGATCCTGCCTCTGGTGCTGCTGCCCCTGCTGCCCCAGGTCTGGCTGCTCTATGCCTATCATGACTGGTTCCTCTCTCATCGGGACATCATCATGACCTTGGACATCCTCTACATCGTTCTGGCACGGCTGCTGCTGCTCGACACCGCCATTTACATCTTCAGCCACATCAAACGCCATTTCCACATCGCTCTGCTCCATGTGGTGATGCTCTATCTGGAGGTGACGGTGATCACGATCTTCTTCTATGCGGTGATTTACTGGTTTTTCGACCCCTTTCACCTCTTTCACCTCAACTCCCAGCTGGCACCGGAGAACCTGGCGGTCATCCGTTCCCACGACTTCATCCTCTCCATGTACATCTCGGCGGTGACCTTCACAACGCTGGGATCGGGCGACTGGATCCCCCAGACGCTGCCCGCCATGATCGCCGTCATCACCGAGGTGATCCTGGGGGTGGTCCAGGGGGGCGTCTTTGTCGCCATTTTGCTCTATGCCCATCAGAACAAGGAGATCAAGTAATGTCCGGACATCACCACCATCATGCCGTCAGCGGCACAAAGCTCTTCATTACCGTTGTCCTCAACGTCGTCATCACCCTCTCCCAGATCGTCGGAGGGATCTTCTCCGGCTCTTTGGCACTGCTCAGCGACGCCATGCACAATTTCAGCGACGTCCTGGCCCTGCTGGTGGCCTGGGGGGCCAACCGCCTGGCCGCCCGTCCCGGAAGCATGGAGAAAACCTTCGGCTTCAAACGGGCCGAGATCATCGCCGCGCTGTTCAACGCTTCGGTCCTGATGGGGATCGCCCTCTTTCTGATCATCGAAGCGATCCACAAATTCATCCATCCCGAGCCCATCGCCTCGGGATGGGTCATCGGCCTGGGGCTGCTGAGCATCCTTCTCAACGCCGCCAGTGTCCTGCTGATCAAAGAGGATGCCCACGAAAATATGAATGTCAAAGCCGCTTATCTGCACCTGATGACCGACGTGGGCACCTCGGTCGCCGTCGTCCTGGGCGGAGTGCTCATGTACTATTGGCAGCTTTTCTGGGTCGATCCCCTGATCTCCCTGCTGATCGCTCTGTACCTGATCTATGCCTCCTACGACATCATCCGGGAATCGACGGCGATCCTGATGCAGTTCGCTCCGGAGGGGCTGGACCTCGAGGATCTGGCCGAGGCCGTCGCTCAGCTCCCGGGCATCGAGAATCTCCACCATCTGCACATCTGGCGTCTCAACGACCACGATATCTTCCTCGAAGCCCATGTGGACTTTGCAAGCAACCTCCATCTCATCGAGGTGACCCACAAGCTCGAAGCGATCGAGAAACTGCTGCGGGAGCGCTTTCACATCGCCCACGTGACCCTCCAACCCGAATATCGCCGGGGAGATGATAAACGACTGATCGTCACCGAGTAACGCTTCTCCTCGATACCTCCTTGAAATATCAAGATATTTTGATATAATTTCGAAGCAGATTAAATGAAAAGGATCAAATCGAAATGAAAAAGATTGTCACGTTACTTGCCGTTGCACTAATCAGCATCGGAGCCTGGGCCAAGCCCCTCTACGACCTCAAACCGGTCAAAGTGGCCGAGGGGATCTACTGCTCCATCGGTGATCTCAACCCTCCCACCAAAACCAACAAAGGCAACGTCAACAACACCTGCTGGATCGACCTGGGCGACGGTCTGGTGATCGTCGACCCGGGACCGACCTATGAATTCGCCAAAGAATTCGCCGAGCTGGCGACGAAACAGACCGGCAAGCCTATCAGAGCGGCGATAGTAACCAACTACCACGACGACCGCTTGTATGGCGCCAGCTACTACGCGGCGCAGCACATCCCCGTCATCGCCCACAAAAGCATCACCCGGGACATCAAAAAGAACCCGAACAAATTCCAACGCATTCCTCATCTACTGAGCAAAGAAGAGTTCGCCGGCACCAAGCTGGTCACCCCCGACACTCTCTTCGACAAAAAATATGTGATCAAAGGAAGCAAGCGTACGGTGGAGCTGCTCAAACTCTCCCCTGTGAGCGAAGAGCACTCCGACATCGTCGTCTGGGTACCTGACGTGAAATTCCTTTTCGCCGGGAACATCGTCTTCAACGACCGGGCGCTGAATTACACCAAAAACAGCAACATGAAGGGGTGGATCGAAGCGCTGCACAAGATCGCCGCCATGAAACCCGCCATCGTCCTGGGAGGCCACGGCGGCACCATGGGCCCCGATGCCTACAAAACCACGCTGGAATACCTGCAGAGCCTCCAAAAGCAGGTCAAGGCGGCCTATGACAACGATGTGGATATGAGCGAACTGATGAAGCATGTGGATCTGAGCAAATTCAAAGATCTCAAGCATGCCGAGCAACTGGGCCGTCACAACGCCAACGACTACTACGAGCAGCTGGACTGGGAGTAAAGCCATGAGCGAGCATGAAGCGGCACTGGAAGATTTCCTGGCCACCACCGGTGCCCTCTACGACGCGACGCGGGTGCGACTGCTGAAGTTTCTCGACCTTCACGGGCCGCTCTGTGTCTGCGATCTTCAGGAGTCCTTCGGAATGATCCAGTCCCGGCTCTCCCGACATCTCAAGATCCTCAAAGAGGCCGGTTTTCTGTCGGTGAAACGGCAGGGACGCTGGGCCTACTACGCCATCCGCAGCCCGCTGGATCGCTTCCGCACAGCGGCCATCGAAGAGATCCGGGCTCTGCCGATCGAACTGCCTGAACTCAAACGGCTCTCGGAGAGCTGTCCGATTCAATAATACATTCACTCAACAAGGAGAACACCAATGAAAATCGAAATCCTCGGAACCGGATGCGCCAAATGCAAACAGCTGGAAAAAAACGTCCTGGCCGCCCTGGCCCAGACCGGCAAATTCGCCGAAGTCCAAAAGGTCGAAGATCTCCAGAAGATCATGGAGTACGGGGTCATGAGCACCCCCGGACTGGTGATCGACGGCAAGGTCGTCAGCGTCGGCAAACTCCTCACCCCCGAAGAGATCGCCGATCTGATCTCCCAAAACGGATAAGGAAGCCCCATGAAAATCGAAATCCTCGAATCGGGCTGCGTCTCCTGCCGCTCCCTGGAGCATAACGTCCGCGAAGCCCTGGCCAAAAGCGGCATAGAGGCGGAAGTGGAAGTGGTCGAAGACCTGCAGCGGATCATGGCCTACGGCGTGATGCGCACCCCGGGCCTGGTGGTCGACGGCAAGGTGCTGAGTATGGGGAAAAATCTCACCCCCGACGAGATCATCGGACTGTTGTCATGAAATTTTTCGCCCAACCCAAACGCTACGACGACGTCACGACCCTATCGGACGAGGATCTCATCTGCTACTGTATCGAGGTGGACAAAAAGACCATCCTCGACGCCATCCGAAACGGCGCAACAACTCTGAGCACCATCAAGGAGACCACAGGGGCCTGCACAGGCAATGAATGCAAACGGCTCAACCCCAACGGACGCTGCTGTTCCAAAGAGATCAACGCACTGATCCAACTGGAGGCGAACGATGTTTGACTGGTGGCATCGGATCGTGAGTCACTTCGTCTTCGAGACCCTGGGGCTCAGCCCCGAAAGCGCCGCCGGATCGGCGCTGGATTTTTTCCTCTACGATACGGTAAAAATCCTGACACTCCTGGCGGTGATCATTTTCCTCATCACCTTCGTCCGCAGCTACTTCCCCACCGAAAAGGTGCGCGACTGGCTGGAGGGGAAACATCCGCTGGTAGGGCATGTGGCTGCGGCACTTTTCGGGATCATCACCCCTTTTTGCAGCTGCTCGGCGATCCCCCTCTTTCTGGGCTTCATCCAGGCACGGATCCCTCTGGGGGTGACCTTCAGCTACCTCATCTCCGCGCCGATGAACAACGAGATCGCCATCGCGATGCTTTTCAGCCTCTTTGGCTGGAAGATCACGGCACTCTATATCGGCTTCGGGCTGCTGGTGGCCATTGTCGCCGGTATCATTATCGGCAAACTCGATCTGGAGGATGAGATCCTCATCAAACCGCCCGAAACTCCGCCTCCACACCTGGAAGAGATAAAAATCCCCGTCAAGGAACGGCTCGAAGAGGCCTGGGGCTACACCCTCGATCTCCTCAAAAAGGTGGGGCTCTACGTCCTGGCCGGGGTCGGGATCGGTGCCTTCATCCACGGCTATGTCCCCAGCGATCTCATCGTCCGCTACGCCGGCGGAGACGCCTGGTACGCCGTGCCCCTGGCGACGATCCTGGGGGTGCCGATGTACTCCAACGCCGCCGGGGTCATGCCCCTGATCGAGGTCCTCACTCAGAAAGGGATGCTTATGGGGACGGCCCTGAGCTTCATGATGGCCATCACGGCCCTGAGTCTGCCCGAGGCGATGATCCTCAAAAAGATCCTCTCGACGAAGCTCATTGCCATCTTCTTCGGTACGGTAGCTCTGGGAATCATGATCATCGGTTTCATCTTCAACGCGATTCTACGCTGACACTTCCGATCTATCGTCACTCTTTCCCACTCCGGACCCGGTCCGGAATTCACTCTCTTCCAATCGATTCACACTCGTTTCATCTTCGACACCTATGATGGCATTCAATCCAAAAAAAGGAGTCGAAATGAAACTAGGAAAACTTGCGGCTGTCACAGCGATGATCCTGTTGCCCCTGAGCACTCTGCCGGCTGCCGACGGGGCCATGCTCGCCAAAAAATGCCAGACCTGCCATGGAGTCAACTACGACAAACATGCCATGGGGGAATCCCCCGACATCAGCAAATACTCGGCCAGAAAACTGATCAGTGAACTGCGTGAGATCCGGGAAGAGACTCCCGACGACGCCACCGAACGACTCATGAAAGAGCAGATCAAAGGATTCTCGGATGCGGACATCAAAGCGGTGGCCGAATACATCGCGGCGCAAGCGAAAAAACCGAAAGCCGTTCAGCCTCAACAGTCGATGCCCGGAAGTATGAACTCCGACAAGACCGATGGGGGAAAACAATCGATGTCCGGGGGTATGGCTCACAAAAAGGAAAAACCCTGCGGAATGTAGGAACGATTGACCGTGACATTCAGACGTTTCTACGGTCATACAAGCGATCCGAGGAAATTTGGACTGACACGGAGTGAGGGCTCATGGTGCGTTCACCTCGATCTTCCAATCAACCGATGGTCAAGGCAGATGATGTGCTTCACATGCCCTTCGAAACTCATAGAAAGGAGTTATTATGAAAACGAACAAATTGAGTGTTGCGGCGATATTGGGGATTTTGTTTCTTTCCGGCAATCTGATGGCGGCGGGATCTTCAAATGAAAACTCTGCCATGGATGCTTTAAGTGGCACCCACTCTTCCGGACATCATATGGACCCGATGGGTGTGCTCAACGGCGACCTCAGTATGGATGGGCAGCACGGAGACACAGATTCCCATGACAGCCAGGATGGAGGTATGGACAGTGGGGATCATGGAGGGGACTCCGGTGGTGGTGATTCTGGCGGTGGCGATGGTGGTGATGGCGGAGGCGACGGCGGCGGTGACGGAGGCAACGATTAATGAATCGAACTCTTGTCGATTTTGACTTCACTGTGCTCGCTGCCGATGATACAAACGAACGATCAACGTGTGCAGATGTCGGGATTCGGACGGCATAATCGATCGATACGATCCCTGCTCTCCGACTGTCCCACATCGCGCTGAACAACAAAAACATATATAAGGAGTAACTATGCAAAACGTAGGAACGATTGATCGGATATTGCGGATTATTGTAGGAATCGCCTTGCTGGCCTGGGGGGTATGGGCCCACAACTGGTGGGGAGCTGTCGGCCTGATTCCACTGTTGACAGCCCTGATCGGGTTTTGCCCTCTCTACGCGATCTTTCACATCAACACCTGTCCGATGAAACGACCACCGGAAGATTGAGCATGGGCAACCACAACCATCGGTTGTCCGAAAAATTACTGTATAATTCTTATAAATTTCTATAAGGATTATTTATGCCAACCTGCCCTATCTCCATAGAACGGGTCGATGAGCGGGCCGCCAGGCTCGTGGGATTTCTGGTCCTACTCATCGTCATTTTTCAATTTGCGTTCCCTTCAATTTACTGGTTGATCCTGTTGCTGGTAGATTTCTCCGCACGGGCTTTCTATCGGCCGGCCAGCCCCTTCGCCCGTCTCTCCCGATGCATCGCCGAACGTTTCGGCCCCCCCAGCATTGTCGATGCCGCCCCCAAGATCTTCGCCGCCAGGATCGGACTGGGTCTCACGATTGCGGCACTGCTTTGCTGGCTGATAGGCTGGGAAACGGGATGGCAACTGCTGTTGGTGATTATGGGGATCTGCGCCTTTTTTGAGGCCTTTTTCGGCTATTGTGTGGGGTGCAAATTTTATGCCTTGTGGGTCAGGCTAAAAGGATAGAGCTGAGACGGGGTCCTACGCCTCGCTGCAGAGCTCCTTTTCGACCATCGGCAGCAGTTCCTTCTCGATGAGGCGGAGGGTCTTTTCGTATTCCTCGGGGGCTTTGTCGCTGGGATCCTCGAAACCCACGTGGATCGTCTTGACCGCTTTGGGGAACATAGGACAGGTCTCTTTGGCGTTGTCGCAGACGGTGACGACCAGGTCGAAGGGGTGATCAAGGACCGTGTCGATGGTTTTGGAGTGGTACTCGTTCCGCCAGAGCCCCTCGCGCTGGAGCAGTGCTTTGGCTTCGGGGTTGACCTGCCCGCTGGCGGCCACGCCGGAGCTTTCGGCTTCGACGCAATCACCCAGCCGGGCGTTGATCAGGGCTTCGGCCATGATGGAGCGGCAGCTGTTGCCGGTGCAGAGAACCAGAACACGTTTTTTGGATTGCATTGTTTTTCCTTTGGCGGAAATCTTTTGTATTTGACATGAGGATTATATCACATTATTGAGATATATTGATTTATATTCTCTTTTCCGATAAAATCTTCACCATCCAAACCAAATGCAGGAGAGGTAATGATACTCGCTTTCGGTCTCTTTTTGATAACAATGATACTCATCATCTGGCAGCCGAGGGGGCTCTCCATCGGAACCACCGCCGTGGCCGGGGCGGTCGCGGCGCTGCTGCTGGGGATCGTCTCCTGGCAGGATGTCTGGGAGGTTACCCGCATCGTCTGGGACGCCACTCTGGCCTTCATCGGGATCATTCTGCTGTCGATGGTGCTGGACGAGATCGGCTTCTTCGAATGGGCGGCGGTAAAGATGGCCCGCCTCTCCGGGGGAAGCGGGCCGCTGATGTTTCTCAATATCCTCCTGCTGGGGGCCCTGGTGGCCGCCTTTTTCGCCAACGACGGAGCGGCACTGATTCTGACGCCCATCCTCCTGGCCAAGATGCGCTATCTCAAAATGGACGCCAAAGCGATCTTCGCCTTTTTGATGGCGGGGGGCTTCATCGGCGACGCCGCCTCCAACCCCTTGGTGATCTCCAACCTCACCAATATCGTCACCGCCGACTATTTCCATATCGGATTCATCGAATATATGCGGCGGATGTTTCTGCCCAACCTCCTCTCCATCGCCGCTTCGATCCTCTTTCTCTGGCTCGTTTTCCGCAGATCGATCCCCCGGCACGTCGACGTAGATCATCTGTTGCCCGAGGCTTCCACGGTAATCAAAAACCGCAAGATGTTCGTCATCAGCTGGTGGTTTCTGGGAATCCTGCTTATCGGCTATTTCGTCGGAGACCTCTACCACATCCCCGTCAGTATCTTCGCCCTGGGGGGTGCGCTGATCTTCCTGGCCATCGCCGCGAAGCACAAAGCGACCAAGCCCCTGATGACCATCAAAACCGCCCCCTGGCACGTGGTCTGGTTCTCCATCGGCCTCTATATCGTCGTCTTCGGTCTCAAAAACGCCGGCCTCACCGACGAGATAGCCCGATGGCTTCTCTGGCTCAAATCCCAGGGGCACGCCGCCTATATCCTCGGCACCGGCTTCCTCTCAGGGGGCCTCAGCGCCGTCATGAACAACATGCCCACGATCATGGTCATGGACCTGGCCATCGACAAAACCGGCGACACCTTCCTCGCCTACGCCAACATTCTGGGCGCCAACCTGGGCCCCAAAATGACCCCTATCGGCTCACTGGCCACCCTGCTCTGGCTCCATGTCCTGGAGAAAAAAGGGGTCAAAATCGGTTGGGGAGAGTATATGAAAGTGGGACTCATCGTCACGCCGCCAGTACTGTTCGTTTCTTTGCTGGGTCTCCTGCTCTGACTATCTGATACTCTAAAATTTATAACTCAAACGGGCACCAACATGGAAAGTCTGCTCACCTACTCGATCCAGATGAGCCGGTGCGGGATGATAGGAAGACGGATTATTGATATTTTCGCCCTCTTTTGCACGGGGATTTATGATCTCATACACATCATTTCGATATCCGGCACCCCCGAAAAGACTCAAAACCAGATTCTTTCCAAAATGATAGTTCACACCCAATTGGGCATCCGCATGGATTCCGATATCATGACGGCTATCCTCCACATGCCATTGTGTCCCCTGTGCACTTTGGTCGGCGTCAAGTTTCCCCTTACTGTAAACCAACGCAGCACCCAATGTGGCAAATAGCGAAAACGGACCTGTTCGACCGAACTCGATGTGGTACTGCGCTGACGGGCCGATCGAGTAGCCCTTGACCGCTTCATCCAGTTTGAGTGACGTTCCGACAGGATCGGACGGATGGTAAACCGAGGACTGCAGAGTGGTTTTCTGGCGGGAGTAGTACAGTGAAAATCTCAGGGATTCAGCAGCATTGAATTGGGTTTCCAGCCCGATATTTGCATAGTTCCGCTGTTCATAGATGCTATAGTCTACACCGATTTTTTCATCTGGGCTGCTTAAACCAAAATACCAATTGGAGGCAGGTGAACCGTCTATTGGAAGCAGATCGATAAAATTTCCGTTGGTTGACCAGTTGGTCACACTCCTGAGTTCAT
>JALVUD010000029.1 GCA_027035765.1 Campylobacteraceae bacterium | reverse complement strand
TCGCCGCTGTACATGACGACTCGGCGGGTTTTTTCTCTCGGGAATTCATTGATCTTCGAAAAGAACTCTTTCAGTGAGATCGGCCGTTCCAGACGGATCCATCCCGGCCGGATTTTGGCAGGGAGTAGAAACCGGTCCGAGAACCAGAGCGGAAGCCCCTGACGTTTCAGGGAAGCGAAGACTTCACTGCGGTTCCCCTTGGGGAGGTGGATGAGACGGGGAAGGTTCTCTTCTCGGTTTAGGTCCCGCAGTTTGGCAGGATTGAGCGTGGTGGACGAAACAGTCGATGTCGAAGGTGTCCCGGCCGTTTCGGGACCCGGTTTCGGGGTCGGAACGGGAGGAGTCGCAGACGGTGTTTTCGTGGGGATGGATCGGGACGGCATCGGGGACTTCGGCGCGATGGTCCGTGGGTGACGGGAGTGGTAGAAGAGGAGTACGATCGGTACTGCCAACAGAGTGAACAGCAGTAACAGTCTCTTCTTTTTCCCCGCCATCGGACTCCCAAACTACCGTTTTTATTCCGATTATATCCCATTTCTTTCCGCAGGACTTTAGATGTCTGGAGGAGGTTTTAGGCTATAATCGCGGAAATTTCCGGGGAGAGGATCCCCGCTGCAAAGGATTGAATGTGAGAGGAAAAGCCTGGAAATTCGGCGACAATGTCGATACCGATCTTATCATCGCCGCCCGCTATCTCAACACCAGTGAACCCTCCGAACTGGCCAAGCATGTGATGGAGGATGCCGATCCGGAGTTTGTGAGCAAAATGGAGCCCGGGGATATCATCGTGGCCGGGGAGAACTTCGGCTGCGGTTCCAGCCGGGAGCACGCCCCCATCGCCCTCAAAGCCGCCGGAATCGCCGCGGTGATCGCTCCCACCTTCGCCCGAATCTTCTACCGCAACGCCTTCAATATGGGACTGCCGATCTTCGAGCTACCCGAAGCGGCAGAGATCAATGAAGGAGACATCGTCCGGATCGACATGGAGAAGGGCGAAGTGATCGACGAGACCACCGGCAAGAGCTACAAATTTGTTCCCATCCCCGAGTTTATGCAGGAGCTGGTCGATGCCGGGGGATTGATTCAATACGCCAAAAAAGAGCTGGCAGCCCAAAAGGAGCAGGCATGACACGCAACTACAAGATCGGAGTGATCAAGGGTGACGGTATCGGTCCGGAGATCGTCGACGAGGCGATCAAAGTCCTCGATGCCGTCAGCGTCGCCGAGGGTTTCAACCTCGACTACGAGGAGTTTCTCCTGGGAGGCGCGGCGATCGATGCCACCGGCGTGCCGCTGCCCGAGGAGACGATCCAGGGGGTCCGCAAGGTCGATGCGGTGCTTTTCGGTGCCATCGGCGGTCCCAAGTGGGATACCCTGGAGCGCCATCTCCGTCCCGAGAGCGGCCTGCTGGGGCTTCGCAAAGCCATGGGAACCTTTGCCAATCTCCGCCCCGCTACCGTCTACGACGAGCTGATCAACGCCTCGACCCTCAAGCCGGAGGTGGTCAAAGGGGTCGACATTATGGTGGTCAGAGAGCTCACCGGCGGGATCTACTTCGGCCAGCCCAGAGAATACGGCGAAGAAAAATCCTACAACACGATGGTCTACACCCGCCCCGAAGTGGAGCGTATCGCCCGGGTAGCCTTCGAGATCGCCATGAAGCGCGACAAGCGGGTCTGCTCGGTGGACAAGGCCAACGTTCTGGAAGTCAGCCAGTTCTGGCGGGACATTGTGGAGGAGATTCACAAGGAGTATCCCGAGGTGGAGCTGAGCCACATGTATGTGGACAATGCCGCCATGCAGCTGATCCGGGACCCCAAACAGTTCGACGTGATCCTCACCGGCAACATCTTCGGCGACATCCTCTCCGATGCGGCCAGTATGCTCAGCGGCTCCATCGGTCTGCTCCCCAGTGCCAGTACCGGTGAGGGAGTCGGGCTCTTCGAGCCGATCCACGGATCTGCCCCCGATATCGCCGGACAGGGGATCGCCAACCCTATCGCCACCATCGCCAGTGCGAGCATGATGCTCCGCTACGCCCTGGGGGAGGAGAAAGCGGCCGACCGGATCGACAACGCCATCAAAAAAGCCCTGGCCGAGGGCTACCGCACCGGCGACATCGCCGCCTTCGATGCCAAAGAGGTGGTTGGCACCGCCGAGATGGGAAGCATCATCGCCGATCTGGCGGCTAAATAAGGGAGTTTCGTCTCTCTATCCGGTTCCCGGAAGCCGGATCTTTTTCTTTTTGTTATAGTTCTCTCTATGACTTCACTTCAGTTTCCTGACTTTCTCACACCTTTCCCCACTTCCATCAGGCAACAGATCTCCCACGTCAGCAGCTTTTTGAAAAACCACTACGGAGCACGATGCCGAATCGTCGGGGGAGCGGTGAGGGATCGGCTCCTGGAACGACCGGTCACCGACGTGGATCTTGAGATCTATGGCCTGACTCCGGAAGCTTTTGCCGAGGCGATGGAACAGCTGGGGGCCCAAGGAGTCGGCAAGAGCTTCTATGTCTACAAATACGGAGATCTGGATATCGCCCTGCCGCGCAAAGAGCGGAAAGTGGCTCCGGGACATCGGGGATTTGCCGTGGAACCGGCTGTCGACGAGCGGGAAGCGACGCGCCGGAGAGATTTTACGATCAATGCGATGATGTTCGACCTTCAGGAGGAGGAGATTCTCGACTACTGGGGCGGCCTGGTGGATCTGGATGCCCGGCAGCTGCGCGCCGTCGATCCGGCGACCTTCGTGGAGGATTCTCTCCGGGTGCTGCGGGGGATGCAGTTTGCGGCCCGCTTGGGCTTTCGGATCGAGGAGACGACCTGTCGGCTCTGTCGAACGATCCCTCTGGATGATCTGCCGGGCAGCCGGATCTTCGGGGAGTTCGAAAAGCTCTTCGGTGGGGAGTGGCTCCACTATGGACTCTATGCGATGGAGAGCATGGAGGTCTCCAGGCGGCTCTGGGGAGAGGGGCTGGAGTATGGCTCGTTTTTCCGTGCCGCCCGGGAGATGGTGCGCTATCCTTCCGGAGCGCCCAAGGCAGTGCGTCCCTACTGTTTTCTGACGATCTACGTTCAGCACAGCCGGGTGAGCGCGGAGCGGATCCTGGAGGCGATCGATGCTCCCAACCGCTACCGACGTCTGCTCGAGAATCTTCCGAAACTTTCCAAGAGAGTCACTCCCGCCTTTGTAGCTGATCTGGCCCGAAAAGAGGGTGTACAGGCTTCGCCGCTGGCCTGCTATCCAGCTGTTCGCAGCCTTGCCGAAAAGATCGGTGTCTGGAAAGCTCCCTTCGATATCGGTATTTCTCCCAAAGAGTTGATGTGGCTCGGTTTCGAGGGTAAAGCCCTGGGGGAGGAGCTGGAACGACGACGCCTGGAAAAACTGGCCCGATTGGAGGAAGAATGATGAAGATAGGACTCTGCCTCAGCGGTGGAGCACTCAGAGCCGCGGCCCAGATCGGAGCATTGCGCTTTCTGGAAGAGCAGGGGGTCAAGATCGGGGCGGTCTCCGGCAGCAGTGCCGGGTCGATGATCGCGCTGTTGATTGCGGCAGGGTGGAGAAGCGATCAGATGGGGACGTTTCTTCATTCGCTCAAAAAACGGCAAATCTTTCGCTTGGGGCGTGGGCCGGGGATTTTCAGTCTGGAGGGGATAGGGACGCGACTGCACGAAGCATTGGGACCTCTGGAGTATCGGGATCTGCAGATTCCCTGTTACAGCTGTGTGACGGATCTGCAAAGTGCCCGGAGCCGATACCTGAACAGCGGGGATCCCATTGCCAATGTCCTGGCCTCCTCGTCGTTGACCCCGCTTTTTCATCCCCGTCAGATCGGCAAAAACTGGTATATCGACGGCGGCTTCAGCGACAATCTGCCGGTGCGCCCTTTGTTGGGTCACAAACTGCCGGTCCTCTCCATCAATGTCAATCCACTGGAAGCCGGGGTTCCCGACTCTTTCAGGTCACTGTTGATGCGTTCGTTGACGATTATGCTCAACAACAATATCCGTTCTTCCATCGGGCTTTCTGATGCCCATCTGGAAGTTCAGCAGGTTGCCCAAATGCATCTTTTTGACTTTTCCAAAGTGGATATGGCCCTGGAGTGGGGGTATCGTGAACTGAGAGCCTCTTGGCCCGATTTGGAAAGAGCGCTTAAAAAGTAGTGCCAAGATAGGCCGGAGAGTGCTATAATAATCGGTAGTGAGTACCGATTCTCTTCTGAAGGATTTCCTGAATGGATATCATCATCGCCGGGGCCGGCAAAGTCGGCTACAATCTCGCGCGGACCCTCTCACCTGTCCATAATGTCACTGTCATCGACCGAAATGCCGAAGCACTCGCCCGTCTGCAGGAGAGCCTGGATATTCTACCGGTCAACGGAGACATCGAAGATCCTCTGACCTATCGGAAGCTGATTGACAAAGAGGCGGATCTCTTTATCGCCGTGACCGATATGGACGAGGCCAATCTGATCTCGACCCTGATTGCGGGGGATACCATTGCGGTCAAGCGCAAGTTCATCCGCCTTCGTAACGAGTTTTTCGCCAAAAGCTCCATCCGGGAGAAGCTGGGAATCGACGAGGCGATCTTCCCCCTGCAACTGACCTCCGAAACCGTAGAACAGCTTTTCGCTTACCCGAGGGCCAACAACGTCAAAAGCTTCGCCTATACCGATTTCCGCCTCATCTCCATCCGTGTGACGGCCTTGGCCGAAGCGATCACTCTCGAGCCGAAGAATTATGCCGTTGTCGGGATCGAACGGGAGAAATCGTTCATCATCCCCGAAGGAGGCAGTGCCGAGATCCGTCCCGGGGATCTGGTCTACCTCTTCGGTGACGAAAGCCGAATCCGGGCCCTCTGTCCCAAACTGGAGGCGGAGGCTCCCGGCAATATCGAGCGTTGTGTGGTCTTCGGAGGAGGAGATCTGGGAATCGCCATCGCCCGCAAGCTCCTTGAACACGGCAAAGAGGTCAAAATCGTCGAAGAGAATCTCCGGCAGTGCAATATTGCCGATGAGGCTTTGGAAGGGGAGGCGATGACCCTGAGCTGCAAATACGGAACGGCGGAGCTTTTCGAAGAGGAGGGGCTCTCCCATGCCGAGATGATGATCGCCGCCACAGGCAATGACGAATACAACATCATCAAATGCCTCGAAGCCAAAGAACACGGAATTCGCAAAGTGGTGGCGGTCAACAATGAGATGGAGTATTACAACCTGATGCATTCCCTGGGCCTGGTGGTCGTCCGGGGTCCCAAGATGAGTGCCTACCATACCATCATCGAGCGGATCCACTCCAGCCGGGTCGTGACCGAGCGGAAATACTGCGGCGGCCGGGGAACGATTTTTCTGCGCAAGATCTTTCCCGATTCTCCCCTGCTGGGCCGGAAACTCAAACCCTATAAACGCCGGGGAGAGAACCTGCTCTATCTGGTGAGAGCCGGAGAGCTCCTGCCCTTTGTGGAAGCGATGGAGCTGCAGGAGGGGGATGTTTTGGTGGCTTTCGCTCATGAAGAAGATGCTGAAGCCCTGGAGAACTGGCTGAATGGACTTTAAGAGTATCTTAAAGGTTCTGAGCCTGATCGGAATGGCGGTAGGCGCCTTTTTCGCCACGGAAATTCCTGTGGCCCTCTACTATGGGGAGCAGAGTGACCGCCTGATGATCTTTGTAACTCTTTTTCTCCTGGGAAACGCGCTGATCTGGATTCTTCTGCGCAATCACCGGATCGATCTGAAGATCCGGGAGAGTATCCTCTCGGTCAATCTGCTTTGGATTTTGCTGGGAATCGGCGGAGGAATCCCGCTCTACCTCTATACCCATATCTCTCCCGCCTCGGCCTTTTTTGAAGCGATTAGTGGTTTTACGACCACCGGAGCGACGGTCTACAGTCAGATTGAATCGCTGCCCCATTTCATCCTTTTTCACCGCAGCCTGATGCACTGGATGGGGGGGATGGGGATCATCGTTCTTGGGGTGGGGCTGCTCTCGATGATCAACCCTTCCGGAAGCCTCAGCCTCTTCAAGGCGGAATCGACGGGGATCCAGATCGAAAAACTCCGCCCCAAGATCCGGGATACGGCGTTGAGCCTCTGGGGGATCTATCTGGCGTTGACGATTCTGGACGCGATCCTTCTCAAACTCTTTGGAATGGGTTGGTTCGATGCCGTCAACCATGCCTT
>JALVUD010000028.1 GCA_027035765.1 Campylobacteraceae bacterium | reverse complement strand
CTATGCGCTGGACTGCCTCTACCGGACGGGGGTGCGGGATATCACCATCATCGACTACGACACCTACGACGAGAGCAACCGCAACCGCCAGATCGGCTCGGATTGCGCGGTGGGCGAGTGCAAGGTCTCGACCCTGGCCGAGCTCTACCCCGGGATCAAAACCATCCGCCAAAAGATGGATCTGTCCTGGGTGGAGAGCTTCGATTTCGACCCCTACGACCTGGTCATCGACGCCGCCGATACTACCCGGGTCAAGATCGAGGTGGCCAAACGCTGCTACCGCAAGCTCATCATGTCCCTGGGCTCCGCCAAACGGATCGACGCATCACAGGTGCAGGTGGCAAGCATCTGGAAAAGCCACGGCTACGCCCTGGCCCGCAAAATCCGCAACGAACTCAAAAAAGCGAAATTCGACCGTAATTTCACCGTGGTCTTCTCCCCCGAAGAGCCGCGATGCAAAGAGAAGGGCTCCTTCGTCGGCGTGACGGGAACGTTTGGGTTGATGATCTGTTCCGAGGCGGTGAAGAGGATTTTGGGGAAATAGTTATTGGTCACTAGTCAATGGTCATTCGGAGGCAGGGCTTCAGCCCTGCAATTTGCGCGACTGAAGTCGCGCCTCCTGAAAACGCTACACAAAGGAAGCGAAAATTCATTTTCGCCCCAAGTGTCTCTGCCCACAATGGCGGGAATGAATTCCCGCCTCCAATACCGCGCCGCTTTAGACTCCAAATTTCCCACTTCTCATTACTAGTTACTAGTTATTCGTTACTAGTTCCCAACTTCTCATTCTACTTCGTTTACAGTATAATACACATATATAAATACACATTCAGGAGTGTCCATGTCTGTGAGAAAAAACTTCACCATGCCGGAGCATGTGGCCGAGGATCTGGAATATCTGGCCAAAAGACTCAACAAGAAGCAAAGCCAGGTCATCCAGGATCTCATCGAAGAGAAGATGGCGGAGTATGAGTCGAAGAAAAGGCTGGAAGCCGCCGAAAAGCTGACCGGCATGTTTACGGGGATGTTACCCGAAGATGTCGATATCCAGAGGATAAAGGAAAACGGTGGCCGCTAAAAAGATCTTTTTCGATGCCAATATCTTCAACGATATTTTCGATAAGAACCGCTCTTCGTTCGTCAAAAGCTCCCAGGCATTCCTCGGTGCGTTGAAACACGGAATGAAAATACACACTTCATGTGATGTAGTGACAACGATCTACTATATCACAGCTAAACATATCTCGAGAGAAAAGGCCCTGGAGGGGATAGATCTCCTCAAAACCTCGGTAAGCATCCTCCCGTTTGGAGAAAAGGAACTCTCACAAACCGTCAACCTCATGCACAAGGATGCCGACTACAGGGACCTGGAAGATACGATCCAGTATATTCTGGCGCTAAACGCCCGATGTGAGGTCATCGTGACCAACGACAAGCGTTTCGTTTCCAAAGAGATTGAGTGTCTGAGTGCCGAGGCGTTTGTGGAAAAGTATCTAAACGGCGGCAGATAAAGGGCCGATCCATTCTTGACGGATCATCGAACACAAGTTATAATGTATCTACACTGATATACATGGAGATACACCGATGAAAAAAGCGATCAATATCCGGATGGATGAAGATCTCCTGCACGAATTGGACAACTACGCCAAAGAGCTGGAGCGCCCACGAACCTATCTCATCGAAAAGGCGGTCAGCGCCTATTTCGACACCCTCGACGAGATGATCTCCGACAAGCGCATCGACGATCTCAAATCGGGCAGAAGCGTCGCCGTGCCTCTGGAAGAGGTCTTCAAAAAAGCCGGGATCGATGTATAAAGTCGCCTTCGAGAAACGGGCGGAAAAGGAGTTTCTCAAACTCGACTCAAACGCCCAAAAGCTCATCGCCTCGAAAATTCTGGAGCTTCAAAAAGGCAACTTCGCAGGCGACAAAGCTCTCAAAGGCAAACACCGGGGCAAATACCGCAAACGCGCCGGTGATTACCGCATCATCTATTTGCGGGAAAACAATCTGCTGCTCATTACGCTCATCCGTATCGCCCACCGGAGGGAGGTTTACTGAATTCAAATTCCAAACATATATTCGACTCAAACAGTACCATCTATCACAATTGACGATCTGCATTCAAGCAAACAGATGAATTTTTGGGGTAGGAAAAGTGAAGTGAACATCACTGCGCTAATTCAAATTGCCTTCGATTGTTTTGTTAATCTTCTTCAATTCATATAACCAACGATAATCTTCTTCCAAGTAGCAGTCATTCGCTTCCAAAATGTCCAAAGTGCCGGGAACGGGCTGAATGAATAAATTACAACGGCCTTCTTGGTACATCTTATGTGCCTCGATCATTTTTAAAAATCTCTCATAACTCTTTTTTTTATAAATGCCCTCTTTGATAGCATATTTCAGCATCCGCTCAATCCTGGATTCCAAGAAATCTATATATTCTCTCACTTCTTTACCATCCTCGGAAATGCATTGTTTCATGTTGAAAGTGTTTTCATTGCTTTTGTCTATGCATTCATCGTAAGTAAAAGATCTACGTATATTGCAATAGCCCATATATATCACATCACTCTCAACGCTCAGCTTGGGATCAATGAAATTGAAAATCATTTCATTGATTCTGGATATGTAGCTTTGTATCAAGCAGGTATCTGTACCACAAAGATTTCTGGAATTCTCCAACCACTCCTTTTGCCTCTTGATAAACTCACCTTTATCAAGATCATAGTTTTTCATTGTGTGATCAATTATGTGGTTATATAAAAAACTCATCGTATCATCTAATAGTGATATTCTGTAATTGGAACAAATTCTATGCTCAACATTTGTCCGAGCTTTTGAACAGTCAAAGCTGGCGGGAAATAATATCGAAGTCATTATGAAAAAAATGATAAATCTCATTATGTTTACCTTTATCAAATTATGTTCATTGAAGCAAAATCGATTGCAGTCAAGTAGAATTTTCCGTCAATTAGTGTAATGTAAAAAGCCAGATTATCCTCAGGCCATACGACTCTATAGCTAAACCTCTGCATATACTTGAGTCTACGCAGTAGTATTTTGTCATCTCTTGAGACATGGCTCCAAGGGATATATCTATCCGTGATATTCGGGTCAAAAAATATTCCTTCAGTAGCTTCATCGTTCTCCAGAGTATCAATATATACAAACCCTCGTTTTGGCTTGCTTCCATTTTTCATTCGCCAATTAGCAAAAATTTCATCAAAATCAACTCCATAGTCATATATTGGCATTTTTCCGAAAAGTAATTTATCTGGCATGGTCACATTCCAATCTCCCATTACAGGGCCTACCAGTCCATAAGCCCCTTTTGTATATTTTTCGCTGTCAAGCATACAAATATGATTCATGTGATGTACACGAACATGCATCCCTGACGGTATGATGAACAAATAGAGACCAAATTTATTATTGATATATCTGTTCAGGTCACAAGGTCTGTTATACACTATGGCCTTAATTATCTCGTAGATAAGCTTTTTTGCTTTTTCCATGGTTTCCTTCTTCTCAAGGATCGGATCGGGCGTGACGGGGAATAGAAACTTTGCATTGACCCAGCCATATATAGATCGCTTCTTCTCCTTGTCATAGTAAGAGATTTTGCACCAAGTACTTTGACGGGAAATTTTTCTACATAAGGACACTGTTAAGTTTTTGGCATCGTAAGGTAAAGCATATATCTTTTTATTTTTGACTCTGGGGCCACTTCGTACTGAAAGTGTATCATCTGAAGAAACACCGAAAATTCTATAAATATCCCCATAAATGATATTAAGCGGTAAAATCAACAATACTATTAATCTTAAAAAAGTCAGACTGCTCATCTGGCGCTCCTATCATTTAAAAAATTAATATAGTTCACTTTTTACAGGGAACATCAATTAAAAACCGATAGGGTCGACAATAAAATTGATTTTCATTAACATGCTGATCAAAGTTCTCTTTTTTGGGATTCAAGCCATGTCTTGGTAATATTCTTATGGCTTTATTAAAATATGGACTTAAATTATTTTCATCGGTGGTTTTGATACTTATAAAGTCTCCATAACAGTTATCTATTACATTTTCTTTGTCTTCTAGCCCAAGAATCAATTCTCTGGATTTAAGCGGACCGCAAGTATTATTTCCATCAACATCACAGACTGACCGTATCAATACACCTCCATATATGTCCTTGCCATTCCCTATAGTAATATCCATCCCACTTCCATGAAAATACCAACAAAGCCCAAATTTCTGTGGGTGATTTTTTCTATTTTTATATTCATTATAAGCATGACAGTGACAATCCTCATGATCTTCACGACAATAATAAAATTCCAGCTCAGTTATAAAATAATTTTTACCTTTGCCAAATATTGTTACATATTTCATCAGATATTCGGCTATTTCATAAAATAAACTTTCTATCTCAAATTCTTTGCAATAATGTAATTTATCAAGAATACCACACAAGGTATCAATGGCTCCATCACCTTGAATTTCAAAACGGTTTTTGTCTGCATCCACCTTATTCCTCCTTTATATACTCCCAACTCACACAATTCAGTGCACCGCCATCCTTCACGATTTCCTGAGAGTCGATGGGAACGATCTCTTTTGAGGGAAAGTGCCGCTCCAGTTGCTGCAGCACATCCTCCTCGTGCATCGTTCCCAGCACCGGAACATAAAGTGCCTGATCACTCTCGTAGAAATTGATGGCACAAAGCCAATCATTCTCCTTATAATATCCAGAGTCCACTTTCAAAGGAACCACCTCGAAACCGGCATCACGGAAGACCTTTTCGACATTCTCTTTCAAATCCCTCGACTCTGGATGAAAGTCGTTTAGCAGGATATGTTTGTCGTCGATGAATCTGCACATCCCATCTGCGTGTCCCGTCATGTCTATTTTCGGTAGATCGCAGGGAATGACGATCAGACGATCCAGTTCAAGCATGGTACGAATTGTCTCCACGACTTCTTTTTCATCCCTGTCACTGTTTTCCGAAAAGATTCTATCGCTGACGATAGCGGCACCTCCATGAAGTAGCAGATTACCCCCATCAAGTTTCAGATCGCAAAAGCGGGGAGAGATTCCTAGTTCCGGAAGAAATTCCTCCGGACGGCTACGATAACGGTCTTTCACTGCCAGATATACAGGCGCGTAGCGAAACTGCACCGCTACGCCTCCTGCTCCATAGATCGGTAGAAAATCCCGACACCAGATGTCACGGGTCTTCTCCAGCAGTTTCCATTGTTCTCCTCGCTTACGCAGCTCTTTCGTAAATCGCCGGTAAAACGGTGCATATTTCTTCGCGTCACGCAGCCAGGAGGAGAGGAAAAGCACTCGATCACTCATCGAGATACTCCCGCAGTTTTCGTGAGACCAGCGGAGAGCGGATCTTGCGGATCGCCTGCATTTCGATCTGACGGACGCGCTCCCTGGAAAGCCCCAGGATTTCTCCTACTTCTTCAAGACTCATCTCCGCGTTGACGGTATAGCGTTCGGGATTTCTCCTGCGCTTTTTTTGGGCAACTTTTCGATCTGTCATAATGGCTCCTTATAAGGTGCAAATCGATAGGCCACACAAGGTGACGACGCCTGCCGAATCGGGATCATGGCAAAAAGAATGTTAAAATTTCCTTTAATTATTCTTAACTAATATTATTAATTGTTTATGTATTTATTTACAAATTTTTTAATCTTTTCAGGAGGGGATGAATTGCCTTTCCCCGATAGCTGAACCACCTCCCCATCGACGATTTCCAGAGCGTATTTGATCTTAGCGTTATGAAAGATTCCCAATATAATGCACTCGCCACTCTCCACACGGCTGATGTAACCCGCCAGACAATTTCGCAGATCACGCCCCCATTCGGCCAGCTCCCGTCCGGTTTTCGGCAAACGGAAGCTCCACCCCTCATACTCCCCTTCGTATCGAAGCACCTCACGTGGATACTCAAAATCGATCGCCCACTCCCACTCGCGTTGACTGCCTCCTGCCGCCTCGGCCAGGCGATCATGCAGTGCTTCGATATTGGCCGATGGACGGGTAAAGCGTTCCTGCATCCGCTCGTTGCGACGCATCACCCGCATCAATCGGTGGATGTCCCGCACATACCGGTTGGAGATATGAAACGGCTCCACGCTTCTCCAGAAGCGCACCGCACCCTGCTCACCGTAAAGATCTCTGATCCATCGGCTCAACTCCAAAGCCTCCTCCCAGGCCAAAGCGGCGAAAAGCCGGCTTTTGATCTCAAAAGGGAGCCTTATGAGCTTCTCCAGGTGGTTGGGATCTTCGATAGACCGTGCAAATACCGCATCGGTAAAGACGGAGTAACTTTTCCTTCGCATCGCCTTTGCATACGACTCGAAAAAGGCGCGTCGCACGCGTTTCTCTTTCCGATCCGCCAGAATCCAGGAAACCGACTCCAATACCGTTTCGAACTTTGGCAACGTTTCGGGAAGAGCTACCCAATCACTCCAAAAATAGAAATCCAACTCCTTCAAATGCGGATTTTTCAGGAAAAAACTCAAAATATATAAGCGTCGATCAGGAGGTGAAGAAAGCCAATTTTCATCGTTCAAAAGCCAGTCGATCTCCGGTACGGCAGCAATTGCCAGCCATGAAAGCAGACAGCGCTGAAGCTCTCGAAAAATTTTCGGCCCCTGGGGGCCCTGGATCCCTTTTTCCGTGACGATCTGCGCATCTAGCAGATGTGGTTCCAGCCGTTCCGTCTCCAGATCACCATCCCGGCTCAGCGTGATACGGGCGATGGAAAAATCGTGAAAGATCGGTTTGTCATCCTCCACATTCACCGGAATCGGCACGACGGCAATCGCAGACCAATTCTTAGGGTTCTCTTCTATCCTCCACTCCCAGACAAAAGGAGAACGATAACGGATATCGGTCTCCTCCATAAAATCCAATACATCGATAAAGCGTGATCCGCATCGCTCACATTCCGGAACCTGTGTTGTCTCTTCAGATGCTTCTACAGTGCGATATTCACCGCAACGACAAAAAAGATGCCAATGTTTCTCATCCTCCAAGAGCCAGGAGTTTCCGGGTATATCAGACACCATTCGTTACTCCTTCACCAAAAAGAGCACATACGATCCGTTGAGGATCTCTAGGCCCGAAAGGCTCTTTCAGACGCTTCAGAGAGGGAAGCCGGATATATCGGATAGGCTGCGACCTGAGACGGCAAAACTCTTCGGGGTCATCGGGCAGATAATGATCCATGACATTCCAAGACAGATGTGCACGCGGCACTCTGAGAATAAGAGACCGTTCTATCGTTTCCGGAGATTCGAGTTGCCCGACAATACGCTCTACCCGTCCAGGATCATTCCAACGTACCAGCGTAATATCCCGTCGTCGGCTCCACCCCACGTATTCGATAGCCCTCACGTTATAGAGGCTTTCCGTTGCATTCATTATCCCGTAGATCCGAACCGCACAGCGCCGATTTTTCTCCTCATCACCGTAACACAATTGAAGACCTTTGCGAAACAACCGAATGAAAGTCCCTTTTTGCAAACAGCTTTCATCCAACCCATCAATATCACTTTTAATCCCAAGCTTGTGATCTTCCAGCAATACCTCGATCTCAGCCAGATCGAAAAGCACCCCGTCCCGTCGGATCAGATAGTTACGAAAAACCTCAAGCGCGATCCCATCGGCAATTTTGACCATTGTTCTCAAATCCGACATCTCCCCTCCTCCATCGAGATCGGAAAATGATGACAGAACTGGAAAATCTTCGCCACCCGTATATCCATCCTGCAGTCGTGGGATGGCAATCCCACGCTACGAAGCTCACAGGAAAAGAGTAATCCTGCGGTAATTCCCCCGAGGTATGATTTCCAAAATCCTTCGCAAGGTCACTGGACATATGGAGAGAAAATTCAGCGAAACTCCTGTGGGCGTCGAGCTGCTGATCCGCTATCTGAGTATCTGGCTGCGCCGGATCCGGCACTTCCTGCGAACGAATTACCGCTGGTACTATCACGACAGTTAACCGCTTTCTTTCCTAACTTCTCATTCCATTGTCACCCTGGGAAACCTTCGTCATTCCGGACCCGATCCGGAATCCAGGGCATGAACACCCATAAAACTGTGGATCCTGAACCGAGTTCAGGATGACGGAAGCGCCTCATGCGGGAATGGATTCCCGCTTCCAAAACCGCGTCCCCGCGATGTACCGAAATCCGAAATCCAACATCCAAAATCCATCATCGCTCACACGGCGCCCCCTAGTTACTCGTTACTACTTCCAACACTTCGGTTCCTCATTCCTAATTCCTCACTCCTAATTCCTCACTCCTCACTCGAACGCCCAGCGTTCGCTTAGCTCCCTTTCGATATAATCTACCCATTTTAAGATCCCGGTAAAATGCCGGATCGCAAGATCAAGGAGTCCCATGAACGATCTGTTTGAAAACAGCGAAGCAGTGGAGCAGGTCAAGATCGAGGAGAGCATCCAGGGGAGCTACCTGGACTACTCCATGAGCGTCATCATCGGCCGGGCGCTGCCCGATGCCCGTGACGGCCTCAAGCCGGTCCACCGCCGTATTCTCTACGCCATGAACGAACTGAACCTGACCCATCGGGCCGCCTACAAAAAATCGGCCCGTATCGTCGGGGATGTCATCGGTAAGTACCACCCCCACGGCGACACCGCCGTCTACGACGCCCTGGTGCGGATGGCCCAGGATTTCAGTATGCGGATTCCGCTGGTGGACGGCCAGGGGAACTTCGGCTCCATCGACGGCGACAACGCCGCGGCGATGCGTTATACCGAAGCACGGATGACCAAGCTGGCCGAGGAGCTGCTGCGGGATATCGACAAGGACACCGTCGACTTCGTCCCCAACTACGACGACAGCCTCTCCGAACCCGACGTGCTCCCCAGCAGGGTCCCCAACCTGCTGCTCAACGGCTCCGCCGGTATCGCCGTCGGGATGGCGACCAACATCCCGCCCCACCGTCTGGATGAACTGATCGACGCCCACCTGATCCGTCTGGAGAACCCCGACGCCGGGGTCGAGGAGCTGATGCAGGCGGTCAAAGGACCCGACTTCCCCACCGGCGGCGTGATCTTCGGCAAAAAAGGGATCATCGACGCCTACAGCACCGGTCGGGGTCGGATCAAAGTGAGGGCCAAGACCCATATCGAGCAGCACAAGAACCGGGAAGCGATCGTCATCGACGAACTCCCCTATCAGGTCAACAAGGCCCGCCTGATCGAGAATATCGCCCAGCTGGTCCGCGACAAGCAGATCGAAGGGATCAGCGAGATCCGGGACGAGTCCGACCGGGAGGGGATCCGGGTGGTCATCGAGCTCAAGCGCGACGCCATGAGCGACATCGTCCTCAACAACCTCTTCAAATCGACCCAGATGCAGACCACCTTCGGGATCATCATGCTGGCCATCGTCAACAAAGAGCCCAAGGTCTTCACCCTGCCTGAGCTGCTGGATCTCTTTATCAACCACCGCAAAACGGTGATCATCCGCCGGACCATCTTCGACCTGGAGAAGGCCCGTGCCCGCGCCCATATCCTGGAGGGACTCAAGATCGCCGTCGACAACATCGACGAAGTGATCAAGATCATCCGGGGCAGCGCCGACGACACCGAGGCCAGAGAGAATCTCATGAGCCGCTTCGGTCTCAGCGAGATCCAGGCCCGGGCGATCCTGGAGATGCGCCTGCGCCGCCTGACGGGACTGGAGATCGAAAAGATCGAGAATGAGCTGGCGGAGCTTCGCAAAACCATCGAGTACCTCGAGAGCATCCTCAAGAGCGAAAGCATGATCGAAGAGCTCATCAAAGAGGAGCTTATCGAGGTAAAGGAGGCTTTCGGCGACGAGCGGCGTACCGAGATCGTGGATGACTACGACGATATCGACATCGAGGACCTGATCCCCAACGAGCCGATGGTCGTCACCATCACCCACCGGGGCTACATCAAGCGGGTCCCGGTCAAGCAGTACGAAAAGCAGCGCCGCGGCGGCAAAGGCAAGACCGCCGTGACCACCTACGAGGATGACTTCATCGAGCGTTTCTTCATCTCCAACACCCACGATACGCTGATGTTCGTCACCGACCGGGGACAGCTCTACTGGCTCAAAGTCTATCGGATCCCCGAAGGCTCCCGAGCCGCCAAGGGCAAAGCGGTGGTCAACCTGATCAACCTGGACAAGGACGAGAAGATCAAGGCGATCATCCCCACCACCGATTTCAACGAGGACAAGAGCCTGGTCTTCTTCACCCGAAACGGGATCGTCAAGCGCACCAACCTGAGTGAATACTCCAATATCCGCAGTGTGGGTGTCCGGGCGATCAATCTGGACGAAAACGACGAGCTGATCGACGCCAAGATCGTCCGCCCCGATACCAAGTGGCTCTTCGTCGTGACCAAAAAGGGTATGTGTATCCGCTTCCCCGTCAGCGACGTGCGGGAGATCGGCCGGGTCGCCCGGGGGGTCACGGCGATCAAGTTCAAGATCGACGGCGACTATGTCTGCGGAGCCACCACCATCGAGGATGAGAATGACGAGATCCTCATCGTCAGCGAAAAGGGTCTGGGCAAGCGAACCCCCGCCAGCGAGTACCGGGAGCAGAGCCGGGCCGGCAAAGGGGTGATCGCCATGAAACTCACGCCCAAGACCGGCGATGTGGTCGGCGTGGTCTTCGTGGAAGAGGACAAGGACCTGATGTGTCTGACCAGCGCCGGCAAGATGATCCGGGTCGATATGCAGAGCATCCGCCGCGCCGGCCGGGCCACCTCCGGCGTCAAAGTGGTCAACGTCGAGGGCAAAGACAAAGTGGTCAGCATCGCCAAGTGCCCCAAAGAGGAGAAAGATGAGGAGCCCACTCCGGAAGGTGAAGAGGCTTCCTCCTCCAATGAAGAAAATGTAGAGAACGAACAAGGAAAACTGATATGAGCAGAGCCTACAACATTGCCGTCGTCGGCGCCACCGGTGCCGTCGGCGAAGAGATCTTCCGAATCCTGGAGGAGCAGCAGTTCCCCGTCGGGGAGATCCTGCCGCTCTCCAGTGCCCGGGGTGCCGGCACCGAGATCGAGTGCTGCGGCCGGAAATTCGTCACCGAAGAGCTGACCGAAACGGTCTTTGAGGGCCGTGATATCGACATCGCCTTCTTCAGTGCCGGCGGCAGCGTCTCGGCCCGTTTCGCCCCCTACGCCGTGGAGGCGGGAGCTGTGGTCATCGACAATACCTCCCATTTTCGTATGGACCCCAAAGTCCCGCTGGTGGTCCCCGAGATCAACCCCGAGGATATCGAGCTGTGGCGGGAGACCGGGATCATCGCCAACCCCAACTGCTCCACGATCCAGATGGTCCTGGCCCTCAAGCCCCTCTACGACCTATACGGCGGGATCAAGCGTGTCGATGTGAGCACCTACCAGGCCACCAGCGGTGCCGGCAAAAGCGGAATGGAGGAGCTGGTACGCCAGATGCAGGACTTCTTCGCCTTCCGCCTGGATGAGAGCAAGCACGAGGCTTTCCTGCACCAGATCGCTCTGAACGTCATCCCCCAGATCGACTCGCCCCAGCCCAACGGTTACACCCGGGAAGAAATGAAGATGGTCAACGAGACCAACAAGATCATGCATTCCGAAATCGCCGTGAGCGCTACCTGCGTACGGGTGCCGGTGCTGCGCAGCCACAGTGAATCGGTCACCGTCACCTTCGACGAGAGTGTGGAAGTCGACGTAGAGAAGGTCCGTCTGGCACTGAGTGAGTTTCCCGATGTGGAGGTGCAGGACGACCTGGAGCACGGGATCTACCCCATGCCCATCACCGCCACCGACAGCGATATCACCTACGTGGGCCGGATCCGCCGGGATCTCTTTGCCCCCAACATTCTGCATATGTGGGTCGTTGCCGACCAGCTGCGCGTCGGTGCGGCGACCAATGCCGTGCGTATCGCCCAGAAATGGATCGAAATGGAGGAGGTTTGATGAAAGAGACGCACACCGAAGCGGAACACCTGGCTATGGACAAGGCCCATCAGTCCTGGATCGAAGCGACCTTCGAGAGTGCTCTCTGGAGCACCCGCTTTTTCGTGTTGTTGGCAGTCATCTTCAGCATGATCGGCGGCATCGCCCTCTTCATCGTCGCCAGTGTGGATGTCTGGCACGTGGTCGTCTCGGTCTTTCACAACTACTTCGGCGGTGCTCATCCTATCAACTTCCATGAGAAGATCGTCGCCGAACTCATCGGAGCGGTGGACCTCTACCTGATCGCCATCGTCCTCTTCATCTTCGGCTTCGGCCTCTACGAGCTCTTCATCTCCAAGATCGACGTGGCCGAGCGCAGCGCCGCCAGTAAAATCCTGGAGATCCATTCTCTCGACGAGCTCAAAGACAAGCTGGCCAAGGTCATAATCATGGTGCTCATCGTCGGCTTCTTCAAACGGGCTATGCACACCACCTATGGAGGAGCGCTGGATATGCTGATGCTTGCCGGCGCCATCCTTTTCCTGGCTTTGGCCTTCTATTTCATGCACAAGGGAGACTCTCACTAATGAGCCAGAAAATCTTTATCGATGCCTGCTTCGGGCGCCCCACCCCCTACACTCCGGTCTGGATGATGCGCCAGGCGGGACGCTACCTGCCCCAGTATCAGGAAGTCCGCAAAAAAGCCGGCAATTTCCTCAACCTCTGTCACAATCCCGAGCTCGCCGCCGAAGTGACCCTGCAGCCGGTCGACATCGTCGGGGTCGATGCGGCGATCCTCTTCAGCGATATTCTCGTGGTCCCCAACGAGATGGGCATGGCCCTCGATTTTGTCAAAGGGGAAGGCCCGGTCTTCGCCGAACCGATCCGCAACCGGGAGGACCTTGAGGCTCTCATCGGCGGTGAAGAAGCCGCCGACAAGCTCACCTACGTCTACGAGACGATCCGCATCGTCCGGGAGCGCCTGGCCGACGACAAAGCCCTCATCGGTTTCGCCGGAGCCCCCTGGACGCTGGCCACCTATATGATCGAGGGTCAGGGGACCAAAACCTATACCCTCTGCAAAAAGATGATGTACACCGACCCGGAGCTGCTCCACGCCATCCTGCGCAAGGTCACCGACGTGGTCAAGCTCTATCTGGAGAAGCAGATCCAGTCCGGGGTCGATGCGGTGCAGATCTTCGACAGTTGGGCCGCCGCCATCGAGCCAAGCAAATATGACGAGTTCTCCTGGAAATATATGGTGGAGATCGCCGGATACCTCAAGGAGAAGTACCCTCATATTCCCGTCATCCTCTTCCCCAAAGGGATTGCAGCCTTCGTCGAGCGGGGCTGGGTCTACGGCAACTTCGACGTCTTCGGTGTGGACTGGGGCACCCCCATGGCCCTGGCCAAGGAAAAACTGGGAGAGCGCTATGTGCTGCAGGGCAACATGGAACCCTGCCGCCTCTACTCCAAAGAAGCGACCCGTGAGTGTGTCAGTGCCCTGGCCGAACTGATGAAAGAGGGACGCCACATCTTCAACCTGGGCCACGGTATTCTCCCGGATGTCCCGGTGGAAAACGCCAAATACTTCGTCAGCCTCTGCAAAGAACTCAGCCGGCGGGATTGAATCGGCCTGAGTTTCAGAATAGATAGACTCCCATGAAGATCGCCAGGCTTTCAGAGATCATTCAGCAACTCGACAAAGAAAGCTATTACTGGCAGATCGGGTTTTATGGTCTTGTCGCCGCCGCGGCAGCCCATACCTTTTTTCTGATTCTTTTTCTCCTATTGGATATACCGATACTGGCCGGCATCAACATTCTGAGCGTCGGTATTTATCTCTATTGTATTTTCGTTCTGGGGATTCCGACACTCAAAAGCAAAGATGATCATGTGATCGGTTGGCTCGTTTACGGAGAGCTTATCGGTCATAACCTGCTTGCCACCTGGCTGCTGGGCAGAGAGTCCGGGTTTCAGTTCTATCTCTACATTCCCGCACTGCTCCCTTTCTTTATCCACAGCTATTCACGCCGTGTCTATTTCCTACGTCTTCTTCTCGTCATAGTTCTTGCTCTCTGGGTAGAGAGCAGCCCACTTTTCAACCATACACGTATTCCCGTCGATCCCGTATGGTTGGAACGATTCAACTGGATGAACCTGCTGATCTTTCTGCTTGTGCTCAGTGCCCTCTCCTATCTCTATGCACTGAAAGAACAGGCTTACAGCCGCCAACTGATTAAGGACTTGAGCAGAGATCCGCTCACCCGGCTCTATAATCGAAGGGCACTGGATAGAATTCTTCAGGAGTCCCAATCGTCCTCTTCCAGTGTAGGCCTTTTGCTCTTGGATGTGGATCATTTCAAGAAAATCAACGACACATTCGGGCACGAAGGCGGGGATCATGTTCTCAAACAACTCGCCAAAAAGCTGAATCTTCTTTGCCCCGATGGGAAAATTGTGCGCTGGGGCGGAGAGGAGTTTCTGATTCTTCTACCCGAAACCACTGTTGAGTCGATGCGTGATCGGGCAGAACGGATTCGTACCGCTGTCGAATCCTTTTCTCTCCTGTTCAGAGAGCAGGTATTCGGTTTCACTATTACCATAGGCGGCACCCTCTACGATAAGCGATCTGAAAATTTCCGTGATGCACTTGTCCGGGCGGATGAGGCTCTCTATCAGGGGAAGAAGCGTGGTCGAAACCATTCGGTTCTTCAATGAGGATCACTGCGGCAGGCAGAGTAGAGGTTTCTGACTCTCTCTGCGTCAATCCAGGATGTTGAGCATTGCCAGGTGGCGGGGGTTGATCCGGTATTTGTTGTTGACGATATCGTCGATCCCCATCATGCCGAATCCCCCCTCATTGTAGACGACGACTTTGTTGGAGTGTTCGCTTTTGAGCAGATGATCCACCGCCCTGACAGTGAATTCGAAAGCCATGAGCCGGTCATAGCTGCTGGGGGCTCCGCCGCGCTGGATGTGGCCCAGAACCGTGATCCGGGTCTCCATCCCCATGCTCTCTTCGAGCCACGTCGCGATCTCCTGGGTTTTATGGGTTCCTTCGGCTACGACCGCCAGGATATAGCCCCGCCCGTGGGCGATCTCATCTTTGAGCCGCGTTTCAGTGGCCGGGCGGTTGAAATCGACCTCCGGAATCACGCAGATTTCGGCCCCGGAGCCCAGAGCCGAAATAACTGCCAGATAGCCGCACTCCCGCCCCATCACCTCCACGACAAAGGCCCGGTTGAAGGTGGAGGCGGTGTCATAGATTCTGTCCAGAGCATCCCGGATGGTATTGAGCGCCGTATCGACCCCCAGGCAGTATTCGGTTCCGTAGATATCGTTGTCGATGGTGGTTGGGATGCCCACGAAATTGAGGGGAAACTCTTTGCTGAAGATGTCCATCGCCCGAAAAGATCCGTCACCGCCCAGAACCACCAGGCCGTCGATCCCATGCTTTTGGAGATTCTCGTAAGCCTGACGGCGGTAGGCGGCATCGTAGAATCGTTTGGAGCGCGACGAGCGGATCACACAACCGCCCCGGTGGAGGATTCCCGCCACATCGCGATGTTCCGCCTTTTTGATCCGGCCGTCGATGAGACCCTCCAGACCGTCATAGACCAGGTAGGGCTCTTCCCCTCTTTTGTAGAGGTAGTCGACGAACTTCTTCACCGCCGCATTCATGCCGGGCGCATCACCTCCCGATCCCATAATCGCCAGTGCCATCAGCGCTCCTTCGTCTCTGTCGAGTCAGGCTCGTAGTCGTAGAGCTCCCGGTAGTACCGCTCCACCATGTTCTGGGAGTTGAAGTAGATGAAGATATCGTTCATCCCGTTCTTGACAATCTCCATCCACTTCTCCGGCTCGTCGTAATAGAGGGGCAGAATCTGCCGCTCCAGTTTCTCCATCATCGTCTCATAGTCGATGCGGTCGATCTCTTCGTTCGGGAGGGCGGGATCGGCATGGGGAATGGTGAAGGAGTTGATGCCGTCTTTGCCGAACTCCGCATGCCAGCCGTCGTCGATGGAGAAGTGGACCGAAGCGTTGATCCCGGCACTCATGCCGCTGGTTCCGCTGGCCTCCCTGCCCCATCGGGGGGTATTGAGCCAGAGGTCCGATCCCTGTTTGAGCAGTTTGGAGAGACGCAGCTCATAACCGGTGAGCACGGCGACATTTTTGAACTCCCGGCTCATGTGGACCAGTTCGTTGAAATCGGCCACGGCCCGTTCGTCCAGGGGATAGGGTTTGCCCGCCCAGATGATCTGGATGGGATACTGTTCGTTGCCGATCAACGCCCGGAAGCGCTCCATATCCCGGATCAGCAGCTTGGGGCGTTTGTATTCGGCAAAACGCCGCGCCCAGACCAGGGTCAGGACATTGGGATCGAAAAGCTTGCCGGTTTGATCAGCCACCTCTTCGAATAGCTGGTGTTTGAGATGCTTTTTGCGGCCCATAAGCTGATAATCCTCATGCTCCTGCATCGCGCTCACGAGCTGTTTGTCGGACCAATACCGCATATTCTGGGCGTTGGTAATACTGATGATCTCACATCTGCCCGGGACATCCTTCCACATCTCGTTGGCTACGCCTTCGTGGATTTTGGAGACAGCGTTGGCCCGTTTGGAGACTTTCAGAGCCCCGACGGTCAGGGAGAATTCCCGGTCATGATACCCGAGACGCTTTTGGATCTCGTCACGTTCGAAACCGTTGAAAAACCCCATCCGGGCAAGGAAGTCGACCTCATGGGTCTCATTGCCCGCCATCTCCGGCGTGTGGGTCGTAAAGACGATATGGCGTTTGAGCTCCTCCAGCTCCGGATACTCCTTCATCAATTCAAAGGCTAGCGGCAGCGCATGCCCTTCGTTGAGATGGTAGATATCCACGTCGATTCCCAGGGCCCGAAGTGCCCGCACCCCGCCGATACCCAGGACGATCTCCTGGGCGACGCGGGTCTCGGGATTGGCGTCGTAGAGTTTGTGGGTGATCGTCCGGGAGAGGTGGTCGTTTTCGAAAATATCGGTGCTGAGCAGTATCACCGGCGCCGACTCGAAGGTCTCGGCAGGGAGGAGAAAGGCTTTGATCTTGACCGGTTTGCCGTTGATCATCACCTCCACAACCACCCCGGTCTCTTCCAGAAAGTAATAGAACTTCCGGCGGTAGTCGATTTTGAGGGAGTTGTCCTCGTGGCGGCTCTGGTCATAGTAGCCGTAGCTCCAGAGGATCCCGACCCCTATCGTGTTCTGCCGTCGGTCATTGACGCTGCGCATATGGGATCCCGCCAGGAATCCCAAGCCCCCGGAGTAGGTCTTGAGCGCCTGGTCGATGGCAAACTCCATAGAGAAATAAGCCACCGGACGTTTGAAAGATTCATCGAACGTATAGGGAAAGAGTTTTCGCATGGTTAGACATCCCCTTTGTCTTGAAATTTTTTTCTCAGAATCTTTTTGCCCAGTTCCACCCCGGGCTGATTGTAGGTGTTGATATGCAGAAGCGCTCCGGCGACGGAGGTGAGCAGCTCGTAGTAGAGAATCAGCTCCCCGATATTCTCCGCGCTGATCCTGTCGAGTATGATCCCGTCGGTGGGGACCCCTCCGTTGCGGATGCTCTCCCAGGTGGCGTCACACTCCGCATCGAGGAGCTCTGCGATGGTATGGCCGTTGATGTAATCGTTCTTTTCGATATGTTTCAGACTCAGATCGGGAATGGTCAGATCCCGCGGGAATTGCCCGATCTTCAGGAAGGTCACGGTCTTGTCTCTCGGACCTTCCATGATCAGCTGGAGAAAACTGTGCTGATCGACCGAACCGATGTGCCCCAGCGGTGTCAGGCCCACCCGACGGCCCTCCGCGTCGATCTTGCCCAGAGATTCCCCCCAGAGCTGGACATACCATTTGGTCAGATCCTCCAGGTGGCTGCTGTAGGCAAAAAGAACATTCATCGGCCGTTCCCGCCGATGACGCACATAGGAGGCTCCCTTCAGCAGAATATGGTCCGCCTGTCGGTCGAAAAAATCGGTGAGCAATCTTTTCGCCCCGTCCAGAAGAGCACAGCTGTCATAACCCGCCAGAGTCAGGGGGACGATTCCCACTGCACTCAAAACCGAGAATCTGCCCCCAACATTGGCAGGAACAAAGAAGCACCTTAGCTGATACTCCTCTGCATAGCGATGTAGAGGGGATCCTTCATCGGTAATGACAAAGATCCGGTCTCTGTCCGCCCCGTCCGGTTCCAGGCCCAACTGATCGATCAGGACTTTGTAGAGGGTGGTCGTCTCGATAGTTCCCCCGGACTTGGAGACAACAAGGAATAGCGTGCGTTCCCGCTCCAGTGTCTCGAGCTTCTCCAGGACCTCCAGAGGATCGGGGTTTTCAAAAAAGAGCATCCGCTTCGCCTTGGGAGTCATCAGGCGCAGAATCCGATCCACCGCCTTGGCCCCCAGGGAGGAGCCGCCGATACCGATGACGACGACGGTGTCGGCTTGCTGTACCGTCGGCGTCGGCAGCAGTGTCGCCTCCACTTCTTCGACGATCAGACGGGAAGTCTCCGGTAGGAGATAGTAGCCGCTGATCCCCTCTTCCCGCTCTTCCACGAGGCGGTAAAAGGCCTCCTGCATCTCCTCTTCGATCCCCTCCAGGTCCTCCTGCCAATCGATGCGATATTCGATCATGATACTTCTCCTTTCCCGAAGCCGGTCAGTGAGCGGACCATCGCCTGCCCCTCTTCCTGCAGTTTGGCCAGATGCTCCTCGGAGCGGAAACTTTCGGCGTAGACTTTGTAGATATCTTCGGTGCCCGAGGGGCGCATGGCGACCCAGCCGCCTGCCGTGACGATCTTGAGGCCGCCGATGGGGGCATCGTTGCCCGGAGCCCGGGTATAGATCGCTTCGATCTTCTCTCCGGCCAGTTCCGTCAACGTCACATCTTCGGCGCGCAGGGCTTTGAGCTTGGCTTTGAGTTCCCGGTCGGCGGGCGCGTCAATCCGACTGTAGTAGGCCCGTCCGAAGCGCTCCTCATACTCCCGGTAGATCTCGGCGGGATCTTTGCCTGTGACCGCCAGGATCTCCGCTGCCAGAAGGGTCATAATGAGACCGTCTTTGTCGGTAGACCAGGCGCTGCCGTCGTAGCGCAGAAAACTCGCTCCAGCGCTCTCTTCGCCGCCGAAGGCCAGCTCTCCGGAGATCAGACCGGGAACGAACCACTTGAAGCCCACGGGGACTTCGTAGACCTTCCGGCCGAAGCTCTCGGCCACCCGGTCGATCATCGCACTGGAGACCAGGGTTTTGCCGATCATCTTCTCCGGCTCCCAGCCACGGTATTCGCAGAGGTACCCCACCGCGACGCTCAGATAGTGGTTGGGGTTCATCAAACCGCCCGCTTTGGTGACGATCCCGTGCCGATCGGCATCGGTATCGTTGGCGACGATCAGATCGTAATCGCTTATAGACTTTTCCAAGCCCTTCATGACCCAAGGAGAGGAACAGTCCATCCGGATCTTTCCGTCGTGATCGAGACGCATGAAGGAGAAGGTCGGATCGATCCGTTGGTTGATGAGGGTCAGATCGATTCCCCAGTACTCCCGGATCATCTGATAGACCGGCAGGGCCGTCCCCCCCAGAGGATCGGCCCCGATTCGGACCCCGGCAGCGCGGATCGCCTCCATATCCACGATCTCTCCCAGACGCCGGACATACTCTCCGACATAGTCGTAGACAGAGATCTTCGATGACTTCACGGCGCTTTCGAAACGGTTACGGCGCACCCCCTGCAGTCCCTTTTCCAGATACGCGTTGGCCCGCTTCTCGATCCACCCCGTGATGTGGGTATCGGCGGGGCCGCCGTCGGCGGCGTTATATTTGAAACCACCGTCTTCAGGGGGATTGTGGGAGGGGGTGACGACGATGCCGTCAGCTTCGTCATTGTGATGGGCATTGTAGTGCAAAATGGCCCGGGAGATCAGCGGGGTCGGCGTATACTCCTCTTTGCCGGCGATGCGGACCTCCATCTCGTTGGCGCTCAAAACCTCCAAAGCGGTACGAAAGGCTGGCAGGGAGAGTCCGTGGGTATCCCGCCCGATAAAAAGGGGACCGGTAGTCCCCTGCTCGCGGCGGTAGTCACAGACCGCCTGGGCCATCGCCAGGATATGCTCTTCGTTGAAACTGTAACGCAGTGAAGATCCCCGATGTCCGGAGGTTCCGAAGGCAATCCGCTGCTCGGGAAGCTTGGGATCGGGATGAAGAAGGTAGTAGTCGCTGATGAGACGGGGAATATCGACAAGATCGGTAGGGGGTACCGGTTTCCCGGCGAGAGGATGGGGCATGGCTCTTCCTTTTTTTAATGACAGAGAGTAAATGAGCCGACCTCTTTACATCAGTCATGACATAATGAGGCAGTCCGTCTTTGCGGCTTCTCGAAAATCGGTTTTTGCGCCGTCGAGGAACAGGCCCTGATCAGAGCGGCTCGACGTTGCCGACCTGATTTCCGTTGTAGAGCACTCTCACCCGCTCACCGGGATAAAACTGGGTTCCTTTGCGAATCACGACGATCGTCCGACCATTATTGAGCCGGATCGTCAGCTCCTGGGCGTTGGCTTTGGAAACCTCGTTACCCACATAGCTTCCGGCCAGTCCACCGGCGACAGAGGCGAGTACTCTGCCTTTCCCCTTGCCCACCGTACTGCCAAGCGCCGCACCGGCGACCGCGCCAAGCAGCGTACCGACAGGGCTGTTGTCCTGAACAGCGACATAACGGATGGAACGGACAGTTCCTGTCTGGGCATGCATCACTTGATTGGTAGCGGTCTCCGATACCGTCGGTGCGGGATAAAATCCTGCACATCCACTCAATCCTGTCAGCAGTGCAGCAGAGGCTATCAAACTTGTTATACGTTTCATATTTTCTCCTTTAGACTAGGTGATTATATTACCTATTGATTATAACAAAAAGAGAAAAACGATTCACAGATGCTGGAGATGATTTTACTCATTGCCCAGCTGCTCCGCATAGTAGGAGCTGCGCACCAGTACTCCCGAGGCCACCGCCTCGAAACCGATGTCCCGGGCCGCTTTTTCGAGCATGGCGAAATACTCCGGGGGGTGGTATTCGGCCACCGGGGCATGCCGGGGGGTGGGTTGCAGATACTGGCCGATGGTCAGCTCCCGCACCCCGGCGGCATAGAGATCCTCCATCGTCTCCAGCAGTTCCTCCGTCGTCTCCCCCAACCCCGCCATCAGCGAACTTTTCACGGGGCCCTCAAATCGCTCGGCGTAATGGCGCAGCACCTCCAGGGAGCGGTCGTAGTCGCTCTGGGGGCGGATCTGCGGCGAGAGGCGACGGACGGTCTCCTCGTTATGGGCCAGTTTGTCGGGTGCGGCGGCGATGACGGTATCCAGGGCCGTCCGGTCCCCACGGAAATCGGGGGTGAGCAGCTCGATCTTCACCTCCGGCGCACGTACGCGGATCGCTTCGACCACGGCGGCGAAGTGCGACGATCCGTAATCGCTCAGGTCGTCCCGGTCCACCGAGGTGATCACCGCATAGCGCAGCCCCAGATCCCGCACCGCCGCCGCGATCCGTTCGGGCTCTGTAGGATCGGGGGGAAGTCCCCGCCCCGTTTTGACGTTGCAGAATCGACACGCCCGGGTACAGGTATGCCCCAGAATCATGAAAGTCGCCGTTCCTCGGGCGTAGCATTCGGTCCGGTTGGGGCAGGCGCTCTCCTCGCAGACGGTGGTGAGGCGATGGGTGCGCAGGATATCGTGGGTTTCGGCGATCAGATGGGGATCGGGGGCTTTGACGCGGGGTTTGTGGATCAAGGCTTCGCCTTGTAGTCATTGGTGTATTGGTTATTGGTCATTAGGGAGATTATAATCGTTTGTCGTTTGAATGAGGCTTGATCCTTTTGGTTAAAGAACATTGCCAAGTAAGGCACACCGCAATTCCTCAATCCTCCATCGATTCAAGAAAGCCCACCAACCCCTCCAGGATCGCCTCGGGGCTGGGTGGGCAGCCGGGGATGTGGTAGGCCACGGGCAGATGCTCGCCGGCCGGGCCTTTGACGGCGAAGGTGCGCTCGATGGGGCTTTGCAGCACCGGGCAGTCGCCCAAGGTGATGCACCATTTGGGCTCGGGGATCTGCTCCCAGGCATCCAGCACATGGGGCAGCATGTTAAAAGTCAGCACGCCGCTGAGCAGCATCACGTCCGCATGCCGGGGGGAGGCGACGAAACGGATCCCCAACCGCTCCAGGTCGTAATAGGGGTTGCTCAGCGCATTACACTCCGCTTCGCAGGCGTTGCAGCTGCCACTGTCCACCATCCGGATCGCCAGAGAACCGGCGAAGTGCTTGGCGATCCCTTTTTTGAGCCGTTTGCGAAGATCGCTTAGCCGCTCATCCAGCTGAGGATTTTCGGTCAGAACTCCCGTCTTGAAACGTCGCTGCCAGTATCGGAACATTGTCAGCCTTTGTAATTGGTGTATTGGTCTATTGGTTATTGGGAGCGCCTTCGGCGCTTTCTGATCGTGGGATGGCAATCCCACGCTACAACTCCTCACTCCTCACTCTTCACTCCTCACTCTGTCAGAGGTCGTTCCCCGCATAACTCAGATCGCAGCTTTTGTTGATGAGCGGGAAATCGGCGATGATGTTGCCGGGCATCAGGGTCGGCAGAGCCTGCCAGTTGACGAAACTGGGATCCCGGAAGAAAAGGCGGGTGATTTTCCCGGCTTCCAGTTCCATATAGAGGTAGAGCTCCCCGAGAGAACTTTCCACGAAGGCATCGTAGGCTCCATCCCGCGGCTCGGCGATGCGATAGGGCTCGGCCTCCGCCTCTTCGGCGAAGCGGCGCATGAGCTCCAGAGAAGCTTTGATCTCGGCGATGCGGATCTTGAAGCGGGCGGCCACGTCGCCGCTCTCCTCCAGGGCCGCGGCAAAGCCCCGCTCGGTGTAAAAAGGATCGCTCATGCGCACATCCCGCTCCAGGCCGCTGGCCCGTGCCATGACCCCTACGCAGCCGTAACGGAGCGCTTCGGCTCGCTTCAGAATCCCCGTAGTGTCCATCCGATCCCAGAGTGAGGGGATGTCGGTGATCCAGCTCTCGAACCATTCGATCGCCTCAAAATTTCGCTCGATCCATGCGTTGATCGTCGCCTTGTCCCAATCCTCTGTGCCGCTGAAGATGGCATCGAAGCCGAAGCGATGCCCCGTCAGGGCAGCCATGAGGCGCCGCGCCTCTTCGGCCCGGGCCGAAGCATAGGCCAGAGCCGCCGCGAACCCCGCGTCGTTGGGGATGAAGCCCAGATCGGTCCAGTGGTGGATGATCCGCTCCAGTTCCAGCAGAAGCGCCTGCCGGGCCCGCTGCGGCGTGGGAGTTTGCGTATCCGAAGCTCGCTCGGCGATCCGTGCCAGGGCGATCTGGGCGGCGACGCTCTCGTTGCCGCTGATGCGGGCGACGATGGGAGCCGCCTCGGTAAGGCTTTTGCCCTCGCAGCTCTTTTCGATTCCCCGGTATTTGTAGAAGTGGCGCACCTCCTGATGGAGCATATCCTCCCCCGCCTGGGAGAAATGAAAGTGCCCCGGCTCGATGATCCCGGCGTGAATCGGCCCCACCGCCACCTCGAAGACCCCCTCTCCGCCGACCGTGGCGTAGCGGTAGGGGCGATAGGGGGCCTCCTCGAGCACCGTATCGGGGTCGAAATCCCGGCGCATGGGATGGACACCCTCGGGCCAGCGCTCATGGTGCAGCAGCGGCCGGGTATCGAAGGCCCCCTCGAAGCGGATACCGAAATCCTCCATGATCTTGCGCTCGAACCAGACCGCCGCCGGATAGCGGGGCATCAGGCTCGGCGCTTTTGCCTCCTGGTGTTCGATTCGCTCACGCTGGATCGTCTCCCCCTCGAAGCGGGTCAGGATCTCGAAACGATCCCCCCGATCGACGGCGAAACGGGCGATGAGACGCTTTTTATTCTCGTTCATTGATGAACCTCACATTTAAACTCATCTTCCATCCTCCATCTTCCATCTTCCATCCACACCCCTTCCATTACCCTATGCTTTTCAAAAACGCCATCGTCCCGGGCAGCAGCAGCGCCACGAGTCCGAGGGCGAAGATCGCCAGTGCGGCCACCTCGGAGGCGTAGACGATCTTGGTCGTCTCCTCCCCCTCGTATTTCATCGACTGGTAGATCGCCACGAAGCGGTAGAAGATCACCGAGAGCAGCACCAGCAGCAGCGTGATCGCCCCCAGCATCGCCAGGAGATGGTGGCTGGCTTTGGCGTTGTCGATCATGGCTCCAAAGCCGTAGAGCTCGGAGAAAAACATCGGAGAGGGAGGCAGGGATACGATCGCCAACATAAAGAGCCCCACCAAAAACCAGAAAAGTTTGCCCCGCACTCCGTGATAGCCCCGGAGTGCCCCGGCGAAGCGGTAGCGTCCCCCCGATTCCAGTACGCCGGTGGAGAGGAACAGAGCCGGCTTCAGAAAAGCATGGGCGCCGAAATGCAGCAGCGCGGCAAACGTCCCGCCGCTGACCCAAAAGAGCGCGATCAGCGCCATATGCTCGACTCCGGAGAGGCTGAAAAGGCGCATAAAATCCTTGGCCCGGAAGATCAAAAACGCGACAATAAAGAGTGTCAGAAGCGTATAGACGAAGACAAAGAGAAAGAGATGATCGTAGTTGACCGTCCCGGCGATTTGGCTGAAGCGGAAAAAGCCTGCCATCACTCCGCTCTCCAGAATTCCGCTAAAGAGCGCCGCCACCGGATAGAAGGCGGCCCGTTCGATATGGGCCAGCCAGAGATTCATGGGGAAAAAGCCCATCTTCACGAACATCCCCAGCGCCGCCAGGGCAAAGCCCATCTCAAACAGAAAGGGCGACGGGATCCGGTGGGCCGAATGCAGCAGCGCGTCGAAGAGCATCGCCTTCTCTCCCAGCAGAGGCTTGGCAGAGGCGTAGATGAGGATGATCCCGAAAAGCACCAGCGAAATGGCGATGGCCCCCACGATCATATAGTTCCAGGCCTCCTTGTGGGCGGCGGGGGTGTGGTTGGTCTTGATCATATAGACCGTAGAAAGCGTCGCCATCTCCAGGCCGATCCAAAAGATCCCCATATGGTTGGCCAGGATCGAAACACTCAAACCCACCCAAAAGAGCCCGAAGAATCGGTAGAAACGGTAGATCGCTTTTTGGCCGATACGCACGTGCCGATCCAATGTCAGCAGCGCCAGGGTCACTCCGATCCCGACGACGGAGGCCAGCAGGAGGATGTAGGTGTTCAGATCGTCGGCCACCAGATAGTCCCTCCACAGGGCGTAAGGTTTGGGGAGGCGAAAGAGGATCGCCACCGGGATCAGCACCGCAAAGGAGCTGATCGGCAGCAGCCGGCGCGCCCAGATATTTTGGGAGAAGCTGGCGACGAACATCAACAGGGGCGGAAGCAGAAGCCAAAAGAGCATCATGACTGGGCCTCCTCACGATAGAGCAGCAGGTTGATCACCACGATCGCCATCAATAGATCGAAGAAGATCCCCAGCTCCACCAGCATCGGCATTCCCTCCGTCGCCGTGGTCCCCAGCAAAAAGAGCGCATTTTCCATCGAGAGGAAACCGACGATCTTGGGCGCCACGTTGCGGTGCTCGATCATCAGCAGCAGCGAAAGAAAGAGCGAAGAGATGCTCACCGCCACGTAGTTGGCGTTGCCCTGGACCATATGGCTGATGGGCTCAGCCAGATAGAAGGTAAAGACCAGAATCGCCGGCACCAGCATGATGGCGTACTGGGTCTTGATACTGGGGGGAATCTGGCGCACCAGTTCGAACTTGCGGCTGAGCACCTTGAGGATGTAGGGGATCACCCCGGCCTTGAGCAGGATCGTCAGCGCCCCGCTGAGCAGCATCGCCCGATCGTGCAGCCGCGATCCGATGGTCAGTGCCAGCAGCCCCAGGGTCAGGGAGTTGAGGGCATACCAGAAAAGGAGCCGATAGAGCCGGGTGGTAAACAGGGCCGTAATCAGCGTCGCAAGGAACAATCCAATCAAAAAATCAACCATTATCAGGCTCCCAGGACATAAAAGGTAATGAGCGACAAAAAGGCAAACACGATGGCGATCCCCAGCAGGTTGGGGACCTTGAAAAGCCGCAGTTTGGCGGTGTTGACCTCGATCAGGGCCACCGCCAGGGCCACGGCAAAGAGTTTGCCCACGAAAACGAGCAGCGCCAGCGGCCAGGCCAGCTCGGGCCCGAAAGGCAAAAAGAGCCCGGCAAAGAGGCTGGCGAAGATCACGAACTTCAGCGACGCGGCGCTCTCGATCAAGGCCAGATAGACCCCCGTGATATCCAGGATCATCGCCTCGTGCACCATCGTCAGCTCCAGGTGGGTTTCGGGGTTGTCCACCGGGATCCGGCCGTTTTCCGCAATGAGGAGGATAAAGAAGCTGATGGCCGCAAAGAGGAAGCTGGCCATATGCTCGCTGGGGAAATGTTCGGCCAGGTTGACCCCCGCCTGCCCCACCCCCAGATCTCCGGCCATCATCGAAACGCCGAAGATCGTCAGCACCATCGCCGGCTCCACCAGCGCGGAGATGAAGGCTTCGCGGCTTGCGCCCATCCCTCCGAAACTGCTGGCGCTATCGAGCCCCAAAAGCATCAGGAAAAAGGTCGAAAGGGCCAGCAGGCCCGTGATGGTGAAGGCGTCGACGAAGCTGACGTAGTAGGCCCCTTTGACCGCCGGCGGGAGGTAAAAGAGCACCACCACCAGCGGTGCGAGGACCAGAAAGGGCGCGACCCGGGTGATGGCGCTCGCCTCCCGGCTGATGACGCTCTCTTTGCACAGGAGCTTGGCAAAATCCCGATACCCCTGGGTGATCGAAACGGGGCGTTTGTAGAGCAGCCACATTTTGACCCCTTTGATGAAGGAAAGCAGCAGCGGAGCCAGGAACACCATCAGGGCAATCGTCAGGAAATAGAGCAGCAGCGCACTCATCGTTTCTCTCCGATAATGAGGACTTTGATGGAGATGATCATCACCACCGATTCCAGGGCGAAGGTGGCCCAGCTGAACTGATGGGCGAAGATCCGGTAGCTAAAAAGCACCAACAGCATCAGGTTGAAGATCATCGCCGCATAGCGGGTCTGTTCGAAATGGGCCAGGCGGTAGACCCAGTAGCTCACCCAGTTGGCCAGCCGCGCCGTCCCCTCATAGAGGGAGCGCTCGAAAAGGGGCTTGACATGCACCTCGTAGTGGGAGGGGGTCAGCGCCTTCTCCTCCGCCTCTGTGTGCCCCTCGTGCCAGTGCTCCTCGGGGCGATAGAGCCAGCCGAAGAAACGGCGGATCGGCCCGGCGAAGCCGGTGGCCGAATATTGCGTGCGTGCTCCGGTGCGGTAGCCGCAGGCCCAGGTGCGGTGCAGCCGCTCTTTGACCCCCAGGGCTCGGTAGGCCCAGACCAGCAGCCCCGTCACCCCCAGGAGGGAAATCAGCAGGATCAGCGGTGACACCACCCCGCCGTTGATCGCGACCGAGTGCATGTGCCAGAAACTAAAGGGGAAGATCGCATCGTAAGCCGGGACGCTCCCCAGGGCCACCAGCGCCCGGTCAAAGAGCCGGATATAGGCGGGCGCGAAGAGCATCAGGGAGAGGACCACCCCCGCCATGGCCAGCATCCCCAGGCGCATGAGAGCGTTGACCTCTTTGGCGTGTTTGGCGTTGGCGCTGCGGTGCAATCCCAGGAAGGTGATGCCGTAGGCTTTGACGAAGCAGGCGATGGCCAGCCCTCCGGTAAGCGCCAGGGCAAAGATTGCAAACGGAATCGCCAGTTTGAGCGACATGTTGGTGATGGTGTTGGAGCTCAGCAGCGACTGGAAGATCATCCATTCGCTCAAAAAGCCGTTCGTCGGCGGCAGAGCCGAGATGGAGACCGAAGCCAGCAAAAAGGTCCAGGCGGTGATCGGCATCGCTTTCATCAGTCCGCCGTAGGCTTCAATGTTTTTGGTATGGGTCTCGTGCAGGACGCTTCCGGCTCCCATGAAGAGGAGCGATTTGAAGCTCATGTGGTTGAAGGTATGGAAAAGCGCCGCGATGAAGGCGAAGGAACTGAGGATCCCAAGATCCAGCGTATCGAAGATCATCCCCATCCCGAAGCCGATGAGGATGATGCCGATGTTTTCGATGGAGTGGTTGGCCAGCAGCGCTTTGATGTCGTGTTCACTCAGGGCATAGAGTACCCCGATCAGGGCGCTGAGCGATCCCAGGATCAGCACCAGAATCCCCCACTCCAGCGGCCAGGGGTGCAGCACCTGCAGGAAAAAGCGGAACATCCCGTAGATCGCCACTTTGAGCATCACCCCGCTCATGAGCGCCGAGACGGGGCTGGGGGCCGCCGGGTGGGCATAGGGAAGCCAGACAT
>JALVUD010000027.1 GCA_027035765.1 Campylobacteraceae bacterium | reverse complement strand
GTAAACCGAGGACTGCAGAGTGGTTTTCTGGCGGGAGTAGTACAGTGAAAATCTCAGGGATTCAGCAGCATTGAATTGGGTTTCCAGCCCGATATTTGCATAGTTCCGCTGTTCATAGATGCTATAATCTACACCGATTTTTTCATCTGGGCTGCTTAAACCAAAATACCAATTGGAGGCAGGTGAACCGTCTATTGGAAGCAGATCGATAAAATTTCCGTTGGTTGACCAGTTGGTCACACTCCTGAGTTCATGAACATCCGCATCAACTTTTTCGTGACCGAAGCGGAAGAAAGGGTGATATTCCCGTCCGAAAATCATCAGCGTATACGGAATGACAACCTCACCCTCAAAAAGATTCCCCCAATCCGACAATGTCGCTCCGTTATCGGGTTGAGAGAGAAAGTTATAGGGACCGTCATCATGGGTAACTCCCAGTCCATTGGCTACAGAATGATTAAGATGCGCCAGATCGTATCGGATCGTGACTTTCCCGTCATCGGATCGAATCTCTTTGGCTAGAACCTGCCCACTCATGGACACTATTGCTACTATTATTCCAAGACTGACTTTCCCTTTTCGCATCTTCCAACCTCGTCTTTAATATTATTAAATATAACGAATTCTTATATCCGTTATTCGATTCTATCTTTTTTAAACTTAAGCAAATATAAGCCAAATTAGATATTTTATTATTTCTTTCAGAAAAAGTCGTATACAGATCCGAAGTTATTCTTCAATGTAGCCCTGTAAAGTCAGGAGATTCAGATTCCATCAGGATGGAGTGTCAAATCAGACAATCCGTTTTGGGTTTAATATTCGCTTTTATTGTTCTGTGCATAGAGTCGCACCAGCGGCTGGGCACTCAGGCCGTGGAGGAAGATACTCAGCAGGATCGTCAACGTCGCGACGGCGATGATCCGCTCATGTCCCACAAAGCCTCCCAACTGGTGCACCGCCACCAGGATATAGAGGATCGAAGCGATTCCCCGGGGGCCGAACCAGCCGATGAAGAGACGCGTCAGAAGGTCGAGTTTGAGCCGTCCGAAACCGACAATGACCGGCAGCATTCGCAGGAGCGTCAGGCTCAGCAGGGCGAACAGGAGCGCTTTGAGGTCCCAATAGGGCAGACTCGCCGGCACGAAGACAAGACCGAAGATAAGAAAGCTCACCATCACAAGCAGCTCCCCTTCGCTCTCGGCAAACGCCTCCACATGGCGACGCAGGGTTTCGTCACTGTTACCCAGAAACAGCCCGCCGAAAAAGGCGCCGATGTATCCGTTGCCTCCCAGAAATTCAGCGAAATAGTAGGCGAAGATCGCCACTGCCAGGGGAACGAGGTTGTAGTATTGCGGCTCCATCCAGCCCCGATCGATGCTCCATCGGCCCAGCCGGGCTCCCAGCCATCCGACCAGCGCTCCGGCCAAGGCCCCGAAAAAAATCTGCCGGGCGATATAGAGCAGAGGGCTGCCGCCTTGACTCTGCCCGCCGTCTCCGGCCATCAGGGCCAGCACCATCAGAAGAAGCGGGAAAACGATGCCGTCATTGAGCCCGCTTTCGACATTGATGGTATTGCGTACTTTTTCGGGAAGACGGGTATCACTGACCACCACTTTCCCCAGCGCCGCGTCGGTGGGAGCCAGGATCAGGGCCAGAAGCAGCAGATAGAGTACCGACTGCTCCTCGGGAAAGAAGAGTTTGGCGGTGAAATAGGTCAAGAGGATGCTGATCGGCATGGCGACGAAGAGCAGACGACTCGGAAGCTGCCAGATCGGTTTGAGTCGGGCCAGACTGATCGCCGAAGCGTCGCTGAAGAGCACGGCGATCAGGGCGATCTCGGCGACGAGCTGCACCGCCTCGGCATTGGGATGCACCGGCTCTCCGCCCAGGGCGAGAGGAGAAAGCAGGATCCCCACCGTCACAAAAACCATCGGGCCCGAGATGTTCAGACGGCCCAGGAGCCGGGAAAAATACCCATACCCCAGTATCACGATCGTGATCCCCAGGATCAACAGATGTTCATGCACGTGCGTTTCCTCGCCTTGCCGAATTGGTGCGCTATTGTAACATCAAAGCAGAAAAGTCGAGTCGAGATCAAAGTTTGGAAGTGGAAGAACGGAAGGACAGGCAGAGCAGCCTGACGTCGGGATTTTAGAAATCCCCTTTGGCCGCCTTGTCCATCATCGTATAGATGGTCTTTTTGACCTGGTTGCCGTATTTGAGCATGTCAGGGGGCAGAGGGCGTCCACCATGGATCATCATGTCCAGATCCAGAGTGTAAAGCCAGTAGTCGCCGTTTTTGTCCTGCATCAGGGTGATCCGGCAGGGCAGGTAGGCGCCGTAGGCCATAGACCATTTGACCATCTTGATGGCGATGGCGGGGTTGCAGTAGCTCAGCACCCGCGTATAGGGCTGGGGCTTGCCGGTGCGCAGTGCCACCTCTTTGGAGAGGGGGAGATCCCCAACAGGTTTGATTCCCATTTCGGTCGCCACACTGTTGAGGGCATCCACCACCTCATCGGGACTGATTCCCTTATCCACCTTGACCTTACGCACGGTCGCTTTGCCGATGTCTCCCGTTTCGAGGAGAGTTGTCATCATATGGGTATAGACATCCTTGGCTTTGGGGTCGAGTTGTTTCATCTGATGGATCCGAGTCCCCAGATCCAGGGAAAACCAGAGATAGATCACCAGGACCGTCACGACGACACCGATCAGAGCAAAAAGTGTTTTGAAGAAATTCATCAGAACCTCACTTTCATAAATAAAGATGATGCATTTTAGCAATAAATATATATGATTTTGTTTAACAAAACTGATTATATTCGTTTTTTTTATATTTATTGAATCTGCTATTCCGACAAGGTATATATCAGCATGAGGTATCTGTTAAGAAAAATTCTATGTCCAATGATAAGACTGTGATATTTTGAGAAGAGATGGATATAAAATCAGGAAAGAAATGGTCGGAGTGACAGGACTCGAACCTGCGACCTCTACCACCCCAAGGTAGCGCGCTAGCCAGACTGCGCCACACCCCGACTGAAAGTGGATTAGAATATTAGCGAAGGAAGCTGAAAAAAACTTGAAAACTCCTCCAAAATTCGGAGGAATCGCCCGTTTACTTCATGCTGCAGGCACTGACGCCCGGAGGGGTCGTCGGCTGGATGGCGGCATTGTCGGCACCACCCTCTTCGTTGACCTTCTCCATGAAAGCGATCACTTTGCTCGCAGCCTCCTGGAAGCGCTTGGCGGTCTCGCTCTCGGGCTGATTGTAGGTCACCGGCTTGCCGGTATCCCCGCCGATACGCACCTGGGGCTCAATGGGGATGCGGGCCAGAAGCTCGGTGCCGTACTCCTTGGCCACCGGCTCGGAGGTTCCCATGCCGAAGATATCGTACTCCTTGCCGTCACCGGGACAAATGAAGCCGCTCATATTCTCGATAACTCCGGCGATGGGGATGTGCAGTTTCTGAAACATATCCAGGCTCCGGCGGCTGTCATCCAGGCTGACTTCCTGGGGCGTGGTGACGGTGACACCGGCGGTGACGGGCACACTCTGGGCCAGGGTCAGCTGGGCGTCCCCGGTTCCGGGGGGCATGTCAATCACCAGCACATCCAGATCGCTCCAGAGGATATCCCGCAGGAACTGCTCGATCGCTTTCATGATCATCGCTCCGCGCCAGATCAGCGACTGGCCGGGCTCCATGAGGCTTCCCATACTCATCACTTCGATGCCGTAGGCTTCGATGGGCTTGACCTTGTTGCCGACCACTTCAGGTTTGACATCCTCGATCCCCATCATCCTGGGAACGTTGGGACCGTAGATATCGGCATCCAGCAGCCCCACTTTCTTGCCCTGCATCGCCATAGCGATAGCCAGGTTGACGGCGGTGGTCGATTTTCCGACTCCACCCTTACCGGAGCTGATCATCAGGAAGTTTTTGACCTGGGGAGCGATGTTCTTACCACTCATGGAGTTACTCCGCTCCACCGGCTTCTTGGGGGCGATGATATCCACATAGACATCCTCGGCTCCCGCCTTGGCCAGTTCGGTCTCGATATCCTTGATCAGCTGCATCTTCACCTCGTCAGCGCTGGAGGTGATCTCCACCGTCACTTTAACCCGATCGTTGTCGTCGATCTCGATCCCCTTGACGAAATTGAAACTGACGATATCTTTGGTAAACCCGGGATAGATCACATTTTTCAACGCATCCAATACTTTCTCTTCGGTCATTCAAACTCCTTGTCTTTAGTGTTAAGTGCTATGTGTTACGTGTTACGAAAATGCGGGACTGAAGCCCAGTGTGCGGGAATAAATTCCCGCCTCCATAAATTGCGTCACACAGTGACGCCCCAAAATTCCTAATTCCTAATTCCTAATTCCTCACTCTCCATACTCTCTCCGTGCTCCTCGACGATGCTTTGGGTGATCTTGTAGGAGCAGAACTTGGGTCCGCACATGGAGCAGAACTCCGCTTCCTTGAAGACATCCTGGGGCAGGGTCTCGTCGTGGTACTCTCGGGCCCGGTCGGGGTCGAGGGCCAGCTCGAACTGCCTGTTCCAGTCAAAGCCGTAGCGAGCGTCACTCATGGCGTCGTCCACGTCCCTCGCTCCCGGACGGCCGCGGGCGATATCGGCGGCGTGAGCCGCGATCTTGTAGGCGATGATCCCCTCGCGCACATCGGCGGCGTTGGGGAGACCCAGGTGCTCTTTGGGGGTGACGTAGCAGAGCATGCTCGCTCCGTGCCAGCCGCCCACCGCCGCACCGATGGCGGAGCTGATATGGTCGTAACCGGCGGCGATATCGGTGACCAGGGGTCCCAGAATGTAGAAGGGAGCCTCGTGGCAATACTCCCGCTCCAGCTTCATGTTGCGCTCGATCTGGTTCAGGGGCACATGGCCGGGCCCTTCGATCATCACCTGTACATCCTTCTCCCAGGCCTTGAGGGTCAGCTCTCCCAGGACCTTGAGCTCGCTCAGCTGCGCCTCGTCACTGGCGTCATAGAGACAGCCGGGGCGCAGGGAGTCCCCAAGAGAGAGGGAGACATCATAGCGGCGGCAGATATCCAGGATCTCATCAAAGGCTTCGTAGAAAGGATTCTCCCGGTGGTGGTGCATCATCCAGGCCGCCATCAAAGAACCGCCCCGGCTGACGATCCCCATTTTACGCTTGGCCACATGGGGCATGAATCGCAGCAGAAAGCCTGCATGGATCGTGAAGTAGCTCACCCCCTGCTGCGCCTGCTTCTCCAGGGTCTTGAGCATGATGTCGATGGTGAGATCCTCCACCTTATCGTTGATGTCGTGGAGGATCTGATAGATGGGAACCGTTCCTATTGGAACCGTAGAGTGGGCGATCACCGCTTTGCGGATCGCATCCAGGTCCCCGCCAGTGGAGAGGTCCATGATGGTATCGGCCCCGTATTTGAGGCAGACATCGACCTTTTCGATCTCGCCGGCGATGTCACTGGCCAAAGCCGAGGAGCCGATGTTGGCGTTGATCTTGCAGCTGACTGCCATCCCGATCGCCATGGGATCGAGATGGGTGTGGTTGACGTTGGCGGGGATGATGCAACGGCCGCGGGCCACTTCACTGCGGAGGAATTCGGGATCGATCCGCTCTTTGGCGGCGATCGCTTTCATCTCTTCGGTCACAATGCCCTGACGGGCATAGTACATCTGGGTTCTGACGGAGTCGTTCTCCCGTGCTTTGAGCCATGTTTCTCTCATTGTCGGTCCTCGTCTTCTTCTCGGGTTTATGCAGTTATACCAACGCAATCTTAAAGGAAACATAAAAAAGCGGAAAATCTTGAGTAAATTTGTCGTATTTGGTCTGATAGGAAAAAGATTCTCGACCAGGGATGGATCTATGTTTCAAAAAGTATCTGTTTTATTCCCTCTAAGCTACCATATGTATAATTTCGTTACAAATTGGACAGATTTGTCCTGATTTCTCATCGAAGTAACCATTTTTTCGAAGAAAAAACAGATATAGATGACACCAAAAGGAACGACGTGAGCAAAACATCTCTCATCCTTCTGGCAGCAGGAAGCTCTACCCGCTTCGGCCTCCCGGTAAAAAAACAGTGGCTCTATCAAGGGGAGATCCCCCTCTGGCTTCATGTCGCCCGGCAGTATCAGGAGGCCTTCGGGTTCGAGGAGATCATCGTCACCGGCCATCCCGATGAGCTGGTATATATGAAACAGTTTGCCGACTACACCTTTGTCCCCGGCGGATCCAGTCGACAAGCCTCTTTGCTCAATGCTCTGGAACGTGTCACCGGCGAATGGGTGCTGGTCAACGATATCGCCCGCTGCTGCCTCGATAAGGCCATGGTGAAACGGGTGCTGGAGAAAAAGGGAGAGGCTGACTGCATCGTTCCCGCTCTCCAGGCAGTTGATACGGTTTATTACGAGGATCATCCTGTGGAACGGAGTGCAGTCCGACTGATTCAGACTCCCCAGCTCAGCCGCACTCCGATACTGCGAAAAGCTTTGGATTTTGAAGTGACGTTCACCGATGAAAGCAGTGCCATCCATGCCGCCGGTGGCCGGGTGCTCTTTGTGGAGGGGTCCTCCAGAGCCTGGAAACTTACTCACTCGGGGGATCTCCATCAGCTCGACTGCCTCATCCCGCCTGCTTCCCGGACACTGACGGGATATGGGCTGGATATTCATGCCTTTGAAGAGGGGAAACAGATGGTTCTGGGCGGCGTCCCCATCGATTCTCCGGTTGGTTTCAAAGCTCACAGTGACGGGGACGTGGCAGTCCATGCTCTCATCGACGCCCTGCTGGGTGCCGCGGGGATGGGAGATATCGGGGAACATTTCCCTGATACCGATCCCTGCTGGAGAGGTGCCGACTCGATGGAGCTGCTGGAGGATGTGCTCACGCGCATCCGCAGCTGTGGACTGGTCCCCCTGCAGGCGGATCTGATAATCCTGGCCCAGGTCCCGAAACTCGGGCCTTACAAGACACAGATCCGGCAGCGGCTCTCCCGGGCCATGGGCCTGCTTCCCTCCCGGGTCAATATCAAAGCCACGACCGCGGAAAAGATGGGGTTCGTCGGCCGTGAAGAGGGGGTGGCCGTCCAGGCCGTCGCCACCCTGGGAATCTACGATTGGAGCAAAAAGTCATGAAGATCATCATTATCGAAAACGAACTCTACCTGGCCCAGAGCATCGCCGCCAAACTCTCTGAGTTTCATTTCGAAACCGAGATCTACAGTTCGGTCAAAGAGGCGATGGAGGCCCAGGGGGATGTCTATCTCCTCTCGACAAACCTTCCCGGCCAAAATTTCCTCCCTCTGATCGAAAAATTCAAAGAGAAGAACGTCCTGCTGATGGTCAACTACATCAACAACGACACCGTAGGCGAACCTCTCAAAGCCGGGGCACGGGACTACATTGTCAAGCCTTTCATGATCGAGGAGTTGATCCGTAAAATCGAACACTTTCACAACTACCGGATGCTCCAGGAGCGCAACCGCTTCTACGAAGAGTATCTGGATCACCTCTACCGGGAAGTAGAGTGTGAGCTCGAACCCGAAAATGTCACTCTCCCCGTTGTGATCCGGACCAACTATCAGCGGGCCGCCGACAAACTGGCGCTCAAATTCAACCGGGTCAAAAAGAACATCCTGACTCTGATCTCTCTGGAGGAGAGCGGTTGGAAAGATAAAGTTGCGGCACTGGACGATGAACATATCGGCTACATCATCCATCTGGAAAAACTGAAGAAGAACGAGAGGGAACAGCTTTTCGAACTTCTGGATGGCAAAACTTTCATTCTCACCGACAGCTCCTCGGAGGTGGAGACCCCCTTCACCACTCTGACTCTGACGGCAGGCAACAAACTCTACGATCAGGACGAAATCCTGACCATCGACGAGTATGTGCAGTACATCGTCCGGACCTTCCAGTACAAATTCCCCGATACGGAACTGAGCAAAAAGCTGGGAATCTCCCGCAAGAGTCTCTGGGAAAAAAGGAAAAAGTATGACCTCTTCAAAAAGAAATAAGACCCTCTACATCGATACCGAAGCCCTCTCCACTCTGGCTCTGGTCCAGGAGGGGCTTCTGGCTCCCGTTACCCGTCTCATGGGGCGCCGGGAAGCCGAAGAGGTCGACCGGAGCCATCAGTACCAGGGACTGCCTTTCCCCTTCTCTTTCATCCTCGCTCCCAAAGGGCGTCGTAACGAAGAGACCCTGAAGAGCCTGCAGCCCGGCGAAGAGGTGAAGCTGGTCTGCGAGGGGCAGCAGGTAGGAGAACTGACAGTCGAAGAGGTCTTCCCCATTGATCCCCAGGAGCGCCTGATCCATATCTACGGCTCGGCGGATCCTGCTCACCCCGGGGTCAAAAACACCATGGTCCGTCTCGGAAACCTTGCCGTCAGCGGTCCCTACCGGGTCGAATATCCCTTGATCCGCGATACCGTCAATCGGATCCGGCAGATGATCAACCGTACCGGAGCCCGCAGAGTCTCAGCCATGATGCTGGCCGCCAATCCCCTCAACCGGGCCCATGAACGTATCATTCGGCAGACCCTCACCTATGCGGATCTGGTGATCCTCTTTCTGCGCAAACCTTTCACCAATGAGGGGCTCCGCTACGATATTCGCCACAACGCGCTGCAGCTTTTTATCGACAACTTCCTCCCCCGCAACAAGGTCCTGGTGGTCCCTTTCGAAAACACCTATATCTTTGCCGGATACAACGAACTGGTTCTGGATGCACTGGTGGCAAAAAACTGCGGCTGCAACGAACTGGTCATCGGCAAAAACCATGCCGGCCTGGGGCTCTACTACGATCAGAACCGTCTCAATACCATTTTCGATACTCTGAGCGATCTGGACCTGAAGATCACGACGGTGGACGAGTATGTCTACTGCGATACCTGCCGTACGCTGGTAAGCACCCGAACCTGTCCCCATGGGCAGCATCATCATATTCACTATCATTCCGAATCGATCATGACACTGATCCAAAACGGCATCCTGCCCCCGCCCATCCTGGTTCGCAAGGAACTTTCCGCCAGTATCCTGGCATCACTTTTCCCCAACCGTTTCGGAAACCTCCAGGAGACCTACTACTCCCTGATGCCCAGCAGTGGACTCCTCGAGCCCAAGACTGACGAGCAGTTCTACGTGAAGCTGATGGAGCTCTATCAGACAAGCTCGCTGACGTGAGTTGCTGACTCGCGTCAGGATTGAGAATGGAAAATGGAGGAAAGGCCCGATCATGAACATCTCTGAACTCTTTTTGACCTTTTTCGGCGCGGGGCGTCTGCCCGCTCCCCGTATCAGCACCACAATGATCGCCTGGGCCCTCGGGCTGGGATGGATCTATCTTCTGGGGGCGGAGAGCCTCTTTACCCTGGCTTTCGCTCTCTTTATCGTCGGGATCTTCGAGATCACCAAAGCCGAGAACCGGGGAGTGGAGCACGATGCCCCCTTCATCGTCATCGATGAGGCGGTAGGGGTCTGGGTGGCGCTCTGTGTCAGTGCCTCGGCCCTGGCCTGGCTGCCTGCCTCTCCGGTAAACCTCTGGCTCCTCTCCGGCGGCGCCCTGGGAGCTTATCTCCTCTTCATCCTTTGGAATCCCTCCACCATCGGATGGATCCGCCGAAATCTTCGGGGAGGGCTTGGCGTGATGCTCGACGATGTCCTGGCGGGCTTCGCCGCCGGACTGCTGGTCCTATTGGCTGCAAAGGGATACACGCTGTTGTAGTGAAGAGTGAAGAGTGAAGAGTTTATACTATCTAATAAAATTATCAAGTCATTCCATCTTCCATCTTCCATCTTCCATTCCCAAAAGGTTTACCCTTTTTGGCTAAAATCTCTCCTATCCACGATCCAGGAGCTGAAGATTGGCCCGAGTCCCCTGTACCCACTGCCATCTGGAGTTCGACGAATCGGTGATGATCACCGAAGAGGAGAACGATAAAAGGCTCTATTTTTGTTGCAAAGGGTGTCAGGGGGTCTACCACCTGCTCAAAGAGGAGGGGCTCGATACCTTCTACGACAAGCTGGGCAATCAGACCCTGAAACCCGCCGACAAAGCCCGTACCAAAAAAGAGGACCTGGAGCGCTTCGACCTGGAGGGCTTCCACAAAAAATATGTTCGTACCACCCCCGAAGGGTTCAACGAGATCCACCTCATCATCGAAGGGATCCACTGCTCGGCGTGCGTATGGCTCAACGAAAAGGTGCTCCACCAAACCCCCGGCATCATCGAAGCGACCATCAACTACTCCAACAACAAAGCCAAGGTCGTCTGGGACCCGGAGCAGATACGCCTCTCACAAATCATCGAAACGATCCGCAATATCGGATACAACGCCTACCCCTACGATCCCTCCCTCCAGGAAGAACGCGCGATCAAGGTCCGCAACGACTACTACTCCCGGATTCTCGTCGGTGTCTTCGCCACCATGAACATCATGTGGATCGCCATCGCCCAGTACGCCGGCTACTTCACCGGGATGGAGAAAGGGCACAAAAACATCCTCAACATCGCCGAATTCGTTTTGGCCACCCCTACGCTCTTCTATAGCGGCTGGATTTTCTTCCGGGGAGCCTGGTACGGGCTCAAAAACCGTTTTGTCAATATGGACCTCCTGGTCGCCGCCGGTGCGACCCTGGCCTATCTCTACTCCATCTATGCCATGATCACCCTCAAAGGGGAAGTCTATTTCGATTCGGTGACGATGATCATCACCTTTGTCCTGGTGGGCAAATATCTGGAGGTCCTCAGCAAACGCCAGGCGGTGGACACCCTCGACAAGATCATCGGCTCCATGCCCACCGAAGCCACCGTCGTGCGCGAGGGGGAGAAAGCCCTCGTCTCCATCGAAAACGTCGCCCCCGGCGATCTCATCGAACTCAAGCCCGGAGAAAAAGTGGCCATCGACGGAATCATCCGTCAGGGCAGCGCCCTCTTCGACGAGAGCCCCCTCACCGGCGAGAGCGAACCGATCCTCAAAGAGGAGGGCGATGAAATCCTCAGCGGCACGATCTGCCTCGACTCAGTCGTCCGCTACGAAGCGACCAAACGGGCCGAGGAATCCCTGCTCCATCAGATTACGGAACTCCTTAGCGATGCCGTAACAAAAAAACCCAAAATCGAACAACTGGCCAATGTGATCTCGGGCTACTTCTCTGTCGTCATCCTCTCCATTGCCCTGCTGACTTTTGTCGGATGGCTCTGGCACAGCGGCTCCTTCGAACGGGCCCTGATCGTGGCGATCAGCGTCATCGTCATCGCCTGTCCCTGTGCCCTGGGGTTAGCCACTCCCATGGCGACACTCGTGGGGATCTCCCGGGCCGCCAAACGGGGCATCCTCTTCAAAGAAGCGGCCCAGCTGGAGACTATGGCCAAATGCGACCTCCTAGCTGTGGACAAGACCGGAACCGTTACCGAGGGGCGCCCCAGTGTCGTCAGTTTCGAAACCTTTGAAGGCTTCGATCCGGCCCTGCTGCTGGCCCTCGTCACCGGGAGCAACCACCCCGTCAGCCAGGGCGTCGCCCGCTATCTGCGGGAGCGCCACCCCGACCTGCAGCCTCCCGAGCTGGCGGCCTTCAAGGAGATCCAGGCCCAGGGGGTTACCGCCGAATATCACGGACACAAACTGGCGGGGGGTAACGTCACACTGATGGACGCCCTGGCGATCCCCGTAAAGGTCAAGAGCAACGAAACCCTCTTCCTTTTCGCGATCGACGGAAAGATTGTCGCCGTCATCGAACTGCGTGACCGGCTCAAAGAAGGAGCCTATGAAGCCCTGGCCGCCATCAAAGCGCTGGGGGTCAAGGTAGTAATGCTCACAGGCGATCACGAAGCGGCGGCACGACGTATCGCCCTGGAGGCTGGGATTGACGAAACCTACGCCCGCCTGCTCCCCCAGGACAAAGCCGAAATGATCGACCGTTTCCACCGGGAGGGTCACATCGTCGTCATGGCCGGTGACGGGATCAACGACGCCATCGCCCTGGCCCGTAGCGACATCGCCATCGCTATGGGCAGTGGCGCCGACATCGCCATCGAGGTCAGCGACGTGGTCCTCCTCGAAGACCGTCCCGAACACCTGGCCGACGCCTTCCTCATCGGACGACGCACCTTCCGCAATGTCAAACAGAACCTGGGATTCTCGGTCCTCTACAACACCGTCGCCGTTCCCCTGGCGGTCCTGGGCCACGTCAATCCCCTTGTCGCCGCCTTGTCTATGAGTTTGAGTTCCCTCTTTGTGGTGGGGAATTCGATGCGAATCAAGTTGGGAATGAAGAGTGAAGAGTGAAGAATTTCGGTATGCGTTACTCTGTAACGCTTTTATAAAAGAAGGGGTGAGAAAGTGAGAGAGTAAGAGTGTGGGTAGTATAAGTTTTAATACCTTCCCACTTTCTCACCAGCGCGAAGCGCGATCCCACCTTCTCACCTCTTTTCAAACAACATAGAGGGGCGAAGCCCCGTGCTTGCAACCTGCAACTATCGAATGAAAGGAAAAAAATGAGCGATTCGATCATGGCCCTGATGCTGGGGGTCTCCACTTTTCTGGGTGCGCTCGGACTCATCGCCCTGCTCTGGGGCCTGCGCAGCGGACAGTTCGAGGATCAGTCCAAATTCCTCGACGGCGCCCGTTTCGACGGCGAGGAGGAACTCAAAGACGCCGTCATGATGGAAGAGAAGAAAAAAGCCGCTATGGAAAAGAAGAAAAAATCGGGGGAGAAAAAAGACTACCGACCGGCGGACTGAGGAGTTAGGAGTTAGGAGTTAGGAGTTAGGAGTTAGGAGTTAGGAGTTTATACCCCTTGACAATTATTGTCAAGGCTTTCCAATCCAAAATCCAAAATCCAAAATCCAAAATCCAAAATTCCTAATTTCTAATTTCTCATTCGAAAGCGTAGCTTTCGTTCTACACCGCGTAATAGGTCGCCTCGGGGTGGTGCACCACGATCGCCGTCGTACTCTGTTCCGGGTGGATCTGAAAAGTTTCGCTCAGTTCGATACCGAACTCTTCGGGCTTGAGCAGATCGAAGATCACCCGGCTCTGCTCCAGGTCGGGGCAGGCGGGGTAGCCGAAGCTGTAGCGGGCTCCGCGGTAGCGGTTCATCCGAACGTCACGCAGGGTATGTCCTTCATCCTCGCTGGCGATGTTCAGATCCAGGCGGATCTGTTTGTGGGCCACCTCGGCCAGGGCTTCGGCCAGCTCGACGCCGAGACCGTGGACCAGGTTGTACTCCAGGTACTCCCCCTTTTCATAGAGAGCCCGCTCGTACTCGGTGATCTTCGGCCCGGCGCTGACACAGGTAAGCCCGACGATGTCGTGGCGTTCGTGACGGAAAAAGTCACTCAGCGCCCGGTGGGGTTTGCGTCGCTGGCGGGGGAAGTTGAAGACCCCCACGGCCCGACCCACGATCTCCTCCAGCGGCTCCCGGTTGATCTGATCCTCACTGCGCCACCCCTCCTCGGGATCGAAGAGGAAGAGCTCCTGATCCTCGCTGCGGCAGGGGTAGTAGCCGTAGAGGATCGTCGGCTCGAATAGCTTCTCACGGAGGAAGGTATCCTTGAGCCGCTCCCAGGCGGGATAGACGGTTTTGTCCAGGAGTTTCTGATACTCCTCCTTGCTCATCCCTTTGCTCTTGTAGCCCCAGTGCATCTTGAACAGTGTCCGTTTGTTGACCCAGTTGAAGACCATCTCCAGATCGAGATTGCTTCGATCCATCACCCGACGTCCCCAGAAGGGCGGGGTGGGAATCTCCACCTCTTTGGGCATCTTGATCTCTTCAAAGGGCGGGATGATGACCTCTTTTTTCTCCTTTTTGACCCGTTCGGTCATGTCGCCAGCCAGGCGGGTATCCAGGGGTTGGGAAGGGTCCTTTTTCCACTCTTCGATCCGGCTCATGGCTACCACCCCGTCGAAGGCGTCGCGGCAGTAGAAGATGGGCCCTTTGTAGATGGGGCGGCAGTAGTCGTCGACGAAGCTTCGGGTCAGCGCCGCCCCGCCCATCAGGATGGGTATGTCGATTCCTTTGGCCGCCATCGTCTCCAGGTTCTCCTTCATCACCTGGGTCGATTTGACCAGCAGACCGCTCATTCCGATAGCGTCGGCGCCCACCTCCTCATAGGTCTCCAGAAACTGCTCCAGCTCCACCTTGATCCCGATGTTTTTGACCTTGAAGCCGTTGTTGGAGAGGATGATATCGACAAGGTTTTTGCCCACATCGTGGACGTCGCCTTTGACGGTGCCGATGACGAGCGTGGTGTCGGACTCCTTCTCCTGTTTGGTCAGGTAGGGGTTGAGATAGTCCACCGTCGCCTTCATGGTCTCGGCGGACTGGAGGACAAAGGGCAGCTGCATCTGCCCGCTGCCAAACAACTCTCCGATCACCTTCATCCCGTCGATGAGGATCTCGTTGACGATCCGGTCGGCGGTGAGCTCGTGACGCGCCTCCTCCACCAGGGGGATGAGCCGCTCCTTGTCCCCGTCCATGAGGAGTTTTTTGATCTTCTCCTCGTTGGAGAGCTTTTCGTACTCTTCGTCGTTCTCCTCCGTCTCCAGGGTCTTGTCGCTGAAGTGCTCGATGAAACGGAAGAGGCTGTTCTCGTCGGCATGAAAAAGCAGCTCTTCACAGACGGCGATATCTTCGGGGATCATTTTGGAGAGGGGGACGATATGCTTGACGTTGATGATAACGGTGCTCAGCCCTGCCTGGACGCAGTGGTGCAGAAAGACCGAGTTGAGATAGATCCGTGCGTGCCGGGCCAGGCCGAAGGAGATGTTGCTCAGCCCCAGGGTGGTCCCCAGCTCGGGATGGCGCCGATGGAGCTCCCGGATCGCCTCCAGGGTCTGCACCGCCGCGTCCCGGTACTCCTCGTCCCCGCTGCCCACGGTAAAGGTGAGCACATCGACGATCAGCTCCTCTTTGCGCAGGCCGTGCAGATTGACCGCCCGCTCGATCATCCGCTCCGCCACCTCGACTTTGCGTTCCTTGGTCTTGGCCATGCCGGTCTCGTCGATGGTCAGCAGCACCAGGGCCGCCCCGTACTTTTTGGCCAGACGGCAGATGGTGTCGAAGCGTTCGATTCCGTCTTCCAGGTTGGCGGAGTTGATGATGGGACGGCCGCCGATACACTGCAGCCCTCTCTCCATCGTATGGACATTGGTGGCATCGGGCATCAGAGGCAGCGGGATCTTCTGGTTGTAGAGGCCGATCACCTCCTTCATATCCTTCGCCCCGTCCCGGCCGGCGAACTCCACATTGACATCCAGGGCATGGGCCCCGGCACGCACCTGCTCCTGGGCCACGGTGAGGGTCCCTTCGTAATCTTCGGCGAGGATCAGTTCCCGGAAAGCTTTGGAGCCGGTGGCGTTGGAGCGCTCCCCGATCAGCAGGGGGGCAGGTTCCTGGAAAAGCTCCACACTGTTGAAGAGCGACGCGATACTGGGCGGCTGGGAACCGGTGGGAGCTTTGGGTCGGCACCCCTCCAGCGCTTTTTTCAGCGCCTGGATATGCTGGGGCGTGGTCCCGCAGCAGCCGCCCAGGAAGCTCACCCCGTCGAACTCGGTAAACTCCAGCTGCTTGGCGGCAAACTCCTCGGGTCCCATGGGATAGTAGGTGAAGCCTCCCCGGTTCTGGGGCAGCCCGGCATTGGCATGGATCGAAAGAGGGAACTTGCTGCGCTCACTCAGGGTCTTGAGATGCTTTTTGACCTGATCGGGACCGGTACCGCAGTTGAAGCCCAGGGAGAGAATGTCGAAAGGCTCCATAATCGTGGCGATAGTCGCCGCATCGGTTCCGATGAGCATGGAGCCCGAGAGTTCGATGGTGGCCGAAACCATGATAGGCAGCGCGGTACCCTTTTCGGCATTGGCCGCTTCGCAGGCATGGAGTGCGGCTTTGATCTGCAGGGGATCCTGGCAGGTCTCCAGGAGAAAAACGTCGCAGCCTCCGTCGATAAGACCCCGGGCTGTCTCCAGATACCCTTCGTACATCTCCTCGTAGTCGATGTGCCCCAGGCTGGGCAGCTTGGTCCCCGGCCCGATGGACCCCAGGACGAAACGGGGCTGTTCGGGAGTAGCGTATTCCTCACAAACTTCTTTGACCAGCTCCGCACCTTTGCGGGAGAGCTCGTAGGCCCGGTGCCCCAATCCATATTCGTCCAATACCCAGGGCATGGCCCCGAAGGTGTTGGTCTTGATCATGTCGGCTCCGGCCATGGCGTAGCGGGTATGGATCCGTCGGATGAGCTCCGGTGCGGTCGCATTGAGGAGTTCGTTGCACCCTTCCTGGCTCCCACCCGCTTCATCCAGCCAGGCCGACTCCGGAATCTCCAGGCTCTGGATCTGAGTCCCCATGGCTCCATCAATTACCAGATAGCGTTCGGCGATCAGCTCTTGGATTCTTTTCTGAAGAGACACGATGTCTGTCCTTTTCTTACTCTTTTTGTCGTAATTGTATCCAAGGCGTCGAAAAGGGGCAACACCCGGAGTGGATCTCCCCTCCTCTTGCATGGATTTTCAACTAAATCTGTTCCTCTTAAGTCTCCACGTGTTATGCTTCGCTCAAAAATATGTCGTCACCACGCTTTTCCCGGCGTATCCCCGGCACGACCGAATAACAAAGATCTACGCTTTCCGGAGCGTCGAAGGAAACTACCCATGTCGAAAGTTGTCAAAAATACCCTGACAGGTGCAACGATCATCAAACCTGAACCCGTCGATGAAGAGGTGCCGTTCGACGGAGGGGTAATGATTACGGAGACCGACCGTTACGGCATCATCACCTACGCCAACAAAAAGTTTCGTGAAATGACCGGGTATACCAAAGAGGAACTCCTCGGCGCTCCCCACAATATCAACCGTCATCCCGACATGCCCAAAGCAGCCTTCCGTCAAATGTGGGAAACGATCAAAAAAGGCGAATATTGGGAAGGATACGTCAAAAATATGCGCAAAGACGGACGATACTACCTCGTCATCGTCTGGATCAAACCCAAATTCAATAAAGAGGGAAAGATTGTCGGATATATCGCCGGTCGAAAGATCCCGAACCGGGAAAAGATGGAAGCTGCGCTGGCACAATATCGGGAACTCAAAGCCCAAGAGGGTTGAATCCCTTTTTACGCAAGCTTTTCAGAGTGCTTCTTTTGCCTTACGAAGCGCCTCGATCACTCCGTCAATATTCTCTACGGGAATATGGACTTTCCAATCCGGTTCGTCATTGCCGCCGTTGAGGAAAATTCCGATGCTGGCCACTGCATCGCTCCCTGCTCCATAGGGCTCCTGAATAACCGCCACTTCGATCTTTCCGCTTTCGGTTCCTGCCAGCGGCATCGTCTCTATCTCTTTAATTTCATGTGCCATGATGACTCCTTTTACTCAAAGTTATTGGGAGTTTTATCATAGCGTAAAGATAAGGGGAAACCTGTGCAACCTGGATTGCTTTTTGCTGAAACCCCAGCGGCTCACTGAGGAATTTTTTTCCCTTTCGCCAGGCGCATCAGCGCTGCCTGTTGACGGCGCCAAAGACGAATATCCATGGCGGGGACCCCGGCGTAGACCTTGCCCCCTTCCAACGACTTTGTAGCGGCACATCGGGCAGCCAGAGTGGCGAAATCCCCGATCTCCAGATGACCCGCCGTGGCACTCTGCCCTCCCATAACCACATTGCGCCCCAGGCGAGTCGAACCTGAGATTCCGGTCTGTGCGACGATGAGAGAGTTCTCACCGATTTCAGAGTTGTGGCCGATCTGCACCAGATTGTCGATCTTGGTTCCGCCGGCGATCACCGTATCTCCCAGGGCTCCCCGGTCGATGGTGGTGTTGGCCCCGATCTCCACCGCATCGCCGATTTTCACCCCGCCGAGCTGATGGATTTTGATATGCCGTCCCTCCCGGGTATGGGCGAAACCGTAGCCGTCGCTGCCGATGACCGCTCCGCTGTGGAGGATGCAGTCGTTACCCAGCCGGCAGCCGTGGTAGATCGTCACATTGGGGTGGATCAGGCAGTGGGCCCCCACGGTACAATCATCACCGATATAGCAGCCCGCCATGATCACCGTCCCCTCACCGATTGTGACGTTTTTACCGAAACGGACGGTCGGATCGATATCGCACGCTCCCAGAAGCGTCGGAGGCTCGGAGGCGGTCGAGATCGGATGGGCGAAGAGCACCGTCGCCAGGGCCAGCTTGAGATAGGGTTCGTCGGTGATGAGCGGAATCACCCCCTCGGGGAGTTCTCCGGCAAAACGCTCCTCCAACAAAACCGCTGCTGCCCGGGTCTCGGGAAGATCACTGCGATACTTTTCGTTGTGAAAAAAGCTCAGCTCATCGGGACCTGCCTCGGCAAGGGTATTGATCCCACGGATCCGTCGATCCTCCCCCCGATACTCCACCCCGATCGTTTCACAGATCTCCCGCAGTGAACGGCTCATTTCTTTCCCTTTCCCTTTCATGTGATAGTCGCAAGTCTAAAGCACGGGGCTTTGCCTCTCTATGTCATTTGAAACGAGGTAAGAAGGTGGGATCGCGCTTCGCACTAGTGAGAAGGTGGGAAAGTATTATAAAACCTAATACTACCCACTTTCTTACCCCCTCACCTTCTCACCCCTTCTTATCAAAGTGTTGCAAAGCAACACCTACCCAAATTCCTCATTCCTCATTCCTAATTCCTCACTCAAGAATTATCGTTCCATCGCCACCACACCGCTGCGAACGATTTCGATGGGGTGGTAGCGCTTGACCGCTTCGACGAAGTGTTCGATCCGTATCGACTCGTCTGCCGCCATGGCGATGAACATCTCGGTCCCCACATTGACAATCCCGCCGTTGTAGGCCTGGCAGAGCGCCTGGATGTCCGCCAGAGGTTTTTCGATGGGGAATTTGACCAGGACCATCTCCTTCTCCACCATATGCTCATGCTCGATCACTTTGAATGTGGGAATGAGTTTGTGGAGCTGTTTGACGATCTGCTCGATGACCCGTCGGTTCCCCCGTGTGACGATGGTCATGTGGGAGAGGTCGGTATCGGGGATCGGAGCGACCGTCAGGGAATCGATGTTGTAGCCCCGGCCGGCGAAGAGGCCGGAGACCCGGGCCAGAACCTGGGCTTCGTTGGCGACGATAACCGAAATGACGCGTCTTACTTTATCCATCTCATTGATCCTTGTGTTCCAGCAGCATATTGTAGAGGGCTCCGCCGGCGGGTACCATCGGCAGCACGTTTTCGAAACGGTCCACGGCGACATTGATGAAGGTGACTTTGCCCCCTTCGATGGCCGATTGCAGCGCCTGGTCGAACTCCGCTTTGGTCGTCACGTCGTAGCCGGCACCGCCGCAGGCCTCCGCCAGCATCTTCCAGTCGGGCTGATAGCTCAGGTCAGTCTCGCTGTAGCGTTTGTCGTAGAAGAAGGTCTGCCACTGACGCACCATCCCCAGGAAGTGGTTGTTGAGGATCACGTTGATGACTGGGATCTTGTTCTCGGCCGCTGTCACCAGCTCCTGAACATTCATCAGGATTGATCCGTCACCGGTAATGTTGATGACCGTCTTTTCGGGATGGCCCATTTTGGCCCCCAGAGCCGCGGGGAAGCCGAAGCCCATAGTCCCCAGCCCCCCGGAGTTGATCCACTGACGGGGACGGTCGAAGGGATAGAACTGGGCCGCCCACATCTGGTGCTGCCCCACGTCGGAGGTGATGATCGCCTCTTCGCCCACCAGCTGACCGATCCGTTCGATGACCCACTGGGGCTTGATCACTTCCTCACTGTCATGGTACATCAGAGGGTGCAGCTCATCGTAGCGCGCCAGAATCTCCCGCCAGACCTGATAGCGGTCCGGATCAACCTTCTCCCGGATCATCGATTCCATCTTCTCCACGACCGTTTTGACATCCCCGACGATGGGGTAGTCCACATCCACCAGTTTGCCGATATTGGCCGGGTCGATATCGATGTGAATGATATCGGCGTAGCGGGCAAACTCCGAGAGTTTCCCGGTCACCCGGTCGTCGAAGCGTGCCCCCAGGGAGATAATCAGATCGGTTTCACTCATCGCCATGTTGGCAGCGTAGCTGCCGTGCATCCCCAGCATACCCACCAGCAACGGATTTTTCGCCCCCATGACCCCGCGGGCCATCAAAGTTTCCACTGCGGGAATCTGGGTCAGCTCGGCTAAGGCCCGAACCTCCTGATAGGCGTTGCTCAGGACCGTACCGCCCCCGACATAGAGCAGCGGTTTTTTGGCATTCAGAATCGCCTCCACCGCTTTTTTGACCTGCCGATCGTTTCCCTTGTAGCGGGGCTTGTAGGTGGGCAGATCCACACTCTCGGGGTAGACAAACTCTCCCAGTTCTCCTGTGATATCTTTGGGGATATCCACCAGGACGGGGCCGGGTCGGCCGCTGCGGGCAATATAGAAGGCCTCTTTGAGTATTCGCGGCAGATCCTCGATGGAGCGGACCAGATAGTTGTGTTTGGTACAGGGACGGGAGATCCCCACCGCGTCCACCTCCTGGAAACCGTCGGTTCCGATGAGGGAAAGAGGGACCTGACCGCTGATGACCACCAGAGGAACCGAATCCATGTAGGCCGTCGCCAGACCGGTCACGGCATTGGTAAATCCCGGTCCACTGGTGACCATCGCTACCCCGACTTCACCGGTCGCCCGGGCATAGCCGTCGGCGGCATGGACCGCTGCCTGCTCGTGCCGGGTCAGGATATGCCGGAAGGCGTTTTGCTTGTAGATCTCGTCATAGACGTTCATGATGGCGCCGCCGGGATAGCCAAAGACTGTTTTGACCCCTTCGGCGATAATCGCCTCACAAACCATCTGAGCTCCGCTCATCTTCATGGGTACAACTCCGCTGGGTTTATAGATTCCGCCGATTATATCAAAAATGCACGATAAGCCAATTAGTGTTACAATGCAGGCCATTGAGATAGGAACGGTTAAGCGATGATAAAAAGAGTCCTGAAAACGGTACTTCTGTGCATAGTGACATTGTGGTTTGTGACCGGATGCGATCAGGGACAGACGTCCCGCCAAAAGGCTCCGCACCTGATGAGCGGTTCTCTCCCCGCCTCCTCCACCCGCTCTCCTCTCGGCAACCGTTACAGCTACCCGAAAAACCCGATTCGAACCCTCAAAGAGATGCAGATGGCCCATGAGGAGAAGATGGCCGCGATCGAAGCGGAGAAAGCCAGAGCACTCAAGCATCTGGAGCTGGAAAAGGCCCGCAGTGTGGAAGAGCTGCGCGAACGCACCCGGGAGATCGAAGCCCAAAGCGCTCTGAAACTGGCGGAGGAAAAACGCAAATATGCCGCACTGGTTGCCCAAAAGGAGCAGCGTATCAAGGAGCTGGAAGCGGCGGCTGCCCATGAAAAGAGCGTTGCGCAGCAGGCAGTCGTCCGGATGGAGACCCAAAGCCGCCAACAGATCGAGCGCCTCAAAAGCCGCTACGGTGAAAAGATCGCCACGTTGAATACGGAACTCAAAGAACGACGACTCTGGATAGCCGTAGGCGTGCTGATCCTGCTGCTGATCTTCTGGTTCTTCTTCTATCGTTACCGGAAACAGGTCGAAGCCAGACACCGTGAAGAAGAGCGCCGGCACGAAGCGAGGCTCCTGGAGAGCCGCCAGCAGCACGAACGGATCGACAAGATCCTGGAGATCATCGCCTCCGGCAATACCGATACCGAAGTCAAAGTGGAGTTGACGAAGCTCCTGCAGCAGGGACTTTCCGAAAGTGATACGAAGCTGATCGAGTATAAAAAGGGAGATTAGTCGTTAGTCTCTAGTCGATAGAAAAATTGAAGCGTTGCCAAGCAACGCAAACCAAAATTCCTCATTCCTCATTCCTAACTCCTCACTTCGCAAAGCGATATCGCCACCCCTTCCCGCAGCCCGTCGTCGATGACGATGCATTCCTCAAACCCCAACAAATCAAAGAGGGCTTCGAAGATCAAAATCCCGGCGGCGATAAGATCGTCCCGTCCTACCCCCACGGCCTTCTCCCGCTCCGTTTTGTCCATCGCCAACAGTTTGTGCAGGTAAATCTCCAACTCATTTCGTTGCAGTCGAGTGCCGTTGATACGTTTTGCATCATAGGTACGATAATCCATCCCCAGTTTCAGGGCCGCTACCGTCGTGGGAGTTCCCGCCGTAGCGACGAAGGATTCGACCCTGCCGTACTGGCCATAAATCGCCTCCACAAAGTCCCGAAGCGGCGGCAGTTTTTTCGTCAGAAGCTCTCCGACTCTTTCCCAGCTTCCCGCTTCCTGGGAGAGGGTGACGATCCCCAGAGGAAAGCTGCGGGTAAGCGTCTTCCCGGGATAGCAGAAAATCAGCTCCGTCGATCCGCCGCCGATATCGACGAGGACGAAAGAATCACTCGTTTCTAAGAGCGATTCCAGCCGCCGCCCTACCGCCAGCAGCGTCAGAGCGGCCTCTTCCTCTCCGTCGATAAGCTCGAAAGCGACCCCCGTCTCCTCTTCAATCCGTTGCAACACCGCTTCCCGATTGGAGGCCCGACGCAGCGCTTCGGTAGTCACGGCACGAAGCACCGCCCCTTCGAAGTCGACACATTCACGGGCCTCTTTCAGGGCCTGAACGATACGATCAACCGCCTCATCGCTGATCAAACCGTTCTGTTGCAGTCCATCCGCCGTTCGGACGATCTTCTCATACTCGGCGATAAATTCACCGCTTTCACAGTCCCGTTTGACGACACGGAGGGTATTGGACCCCAGATCAATGCCTACGGCGAATGAGGAGTTTTTTTTATGCACTTTATACCCCTCATTCTCCATCCTCAATTCTCCATCCTCAATCCGCGTCGTATAGCGATGCGCTAATGCTCTTCCCGGAAGGGGAATCCATGCTCCCGCAGCGCCTGACGGACCTTCTCCTGATGCTCTTCCCCTTTGGTCTCCAGCGCGACGCTGACATGGGCGTCTCCAAACTCCAGATCCGTAGAGGTCCGGTCATAGCCGATCTGGACGATATTGGCCTGAACTTCCCGCATCAATCCGGCGAAACGTTCCAGGGCGCCGGGCTTGTCGATCAGAGTCACCACCAGCTTCATTTTGCGGTAGGATTTGACCAGACCCTTTTCGATGATCAGTGAGAGCATGGTCACATCGATATTTCCCCCGCTGAGCAGAATCCCCACCCGGCTGCCGGCAGGCAGATCCAGGTGCTTGTGGAGTACCGCCGCCACCCCGACGGCTCCGGCTCCTTCCACGGTGAGCTTCTGGCGCTCCAGGAGGAAAAGGATCGCACTGGCGATCTCATCTTCTCCCACCAGATTCATCTGATCCACATATTTCAGAATATATTCCAGCGTCACGGGGGAGGTATCCCGTACGGCAATCCCATCGGCAATGGTCCGCACCGAAGTGGTGTCGATGGGTTTCTTGGCATCGTAGGAGAGCTTCATGGCCGGCGCCCCGGCGGAAGCGATCCCGATCACTTCCATCTCGGGCGAGAGGGCTTTGGCCGCCACGGCACAGCCCGAGATCAGGCCGCCCCCGCCGACGGGGATCACCACGGCATCCAGATCGGGCTGCTCCTCGAGCATCTCCAGCATGATGGTCCCCTGCCCCGCCATTACCTCTTCGTCGGCAAAGGGGTGGACGAAATCTCTGCCCTGTTCTTCGGCATACTTGACAGCATAGGCATAGGACTCGTCATAGTTGGCCCCCTTGAGGATCACCTCCGCTCCCAGCTCCCGAACCCCCATCACTTTGGTCAGCGGAGTCGATTCGGGCATCACGATGGTGGCGTCGATCCCGAAATGCCGGGCGGCAAAGGCCACCCCCTGGGCATGGTTGCCGGCACTGGCTGCCACCACACCGTTGCGCTGCCCCTCTTCGATGAGAACGGCAATCTTGTTGAAGGCACCCCGCAGCTTGAAAGAGCCGGTACGCTGGAGGTTCTCCTTTTTCAGATAGATCTCATATCCGCTCAGCTCACTGAGAATCGGCGCATAGGCAAAAGGAGTGTGCAGCACCACATCGGCGATCCGCTTCCTCGCCCGTCCGATCTTTTTTAAGTCCAACATTACGCATTCCTCTATGATAACCCAAACTATACAGTAGTCGGTACGCCATCTGCACCGATCATCGGCGGCAGGGGCAATCGAAGCGAATACTCGACGCACTTTCCAAGTGCGCCTGCGCTTCTCTCCGACCCCCCTACACACCGAGCATCAACACATCTGACGCACTTTCTACTGTATAGATTGGGTAAAATTGACCAAATTATACGAGAAGGATGCTTTATGGAGTGTGAATTTCCGAGAATCAACAGCAACGAGGAGGAGGTCAAGCGCTATCTGCAGGAGTGCCGCCGCATCGCCGTGGTCGGCGCCTCCCCCAACCCTGAGAAGGACAGCCACCGGGTCACCAAATACCTGATCGAGCACGGCTATACCGTCTATCCCATCTACCCCAAAGGGGAAGATTTCCTCGGACATCCCTACTACCGCAGCCTCAAAGAGATTCCTGAACCGGTGGATATGGTGGTCGTCTTCCGCAAACCCCAAGCCGTCGGCCCCATCGCCGACGCCTGTATCGAGCGGGGCGATGTGAAAGTTCTCTGGACCCAGATCGGCATCGTCAACAATGAAGCCGCCGAAAAGGCCAAAGAGCATGGAATCGATGTGGTGCAGAATATGTGTGCGATGGTGGAGCATCGGGAGTTGATCGGAGAGTGAAGCCCGGTCTATCATGCTATACTCCAAATAGAGGAGGAAATCATGATACATCGACTACCCGATCTACCCTATCCGAAAAACGCACTGGAACCGTACATTTCCGAAGAGACGCTGGAGTATCATCACGGCAAACACCATGCCGGATACGTCAACAAACTCAATGCCCTGATCAAGGGGACCGAGTACGAAGGGATGTCTCTGGAACAGATCATTCGCCAAAGCGACGGCGCCATCTTCAACAACGCCGCGCAGACCTTCAACCACAACCTCTACTGGCTCAGCCTCTCACCTGAACCGACACACCCGTCCAAAGCACTGCACCAGGCGATCGACGAAACGTTCGGCTCGATGGATCGTTTTCTTCAGGCATTCACCGATGCGGCGGTCGGAATCTTCGGCTCGGGATGGTGCTGGCTGGCGGTCGATCAGGAGGAGAAACTCCGGATCCGTGCTACATCCAACGCACACACGCCTCTGGAGCATCACGAAACGCCTCTGTTGACATGTGATGTCTGGGAACATGCCTACTACATCGACTACCGTAACGAACGCGCCGGCTATGTTGAAACGTTCTGGAAACTGGCCAACTGGGAGAACGCTTCGAAGATCTTTGCGGATAAAGAGTATCTCCAAAACAGTGGCGCGCTGTAACGATCCGATAATCCGATCTGTGACTTCCTCCATGAGATGGAGGAGAGTGGCGAATCAACCGCATAACGCGGTATAGCATAAGATTCTATACGCGTTTCGTACAGAGTCATCCGGAAAAAGGTTGTAGCATGAAATTGCCATTCCTCGACTGGAAAGAGCTTTTTAAATAGGATGAATCTTTTGTTTGACTCTCAGCGCCGAATACCCGACACTGAAAAATTCCGGCATAAAAAAAGGCGGAGAGGCTTTCGCCTCTCCGCCCTTGAAACAAGAAGTTTCAAATGAAACCCGAGGGGATTACTCCACCTCGGCGTCGATGACATCGTCATCGGAGGGCTTCTCCTGGGATCCTCCCTGCTCTCCGCCGGCTTGCTGCTGGGCCTGGGCGGCCTGCTGCGCCAGCTTTTCGTTGTGGGCGTTGAGCTCGTTGACCTTGGCCTCGATCTGCTCTTTGGTCGCGCTCTCGTTCTTGAGCAGCTCCTCGAGCTCGGCCACGGTCTTTTCAGCCGCTGCCTTGAGGCCGGCTTCGACCTTGTCGCCCAATTCTCCCAGGACCTTTTTGGTCTGGTGGACCAGGGCATCGGCTTTGTTTTTCAGCTCGACCAGCGCTTTGCGCGCCTCATCCTCCAGTTTGTGGGCTTCGGCGTCGCGGATCATCTGCTGGATCTCCTCTTCGCTGAGCCCTGAACTTCCGGTGATCTTGATCTCCTGAGACTTGCCGGTGGCTTTGTCGGTCGCGGAGACCGTCAGGATACCGTTGGCATCGATGTCAAAGGTCACCTCAATCTGAGGCACACCACGGGGAGCGGGCGGGATACCGGTCAGCTCGAACATTCCGAGAGATTTGTTGTCCTTGGCGAACTCCCGCTCACCCTGGACGACGTGGATAGTCACCGCCGGCTGGTTATCCTCGGCCGTCGAGAAGATCTGGGACTTCTTGACAGGGATGGTGGTTCCCTTCTCAATGATCTTGGTGGTCACGCCGCCCAGGGTTTCGATACCGAGGCTCAGAGGCGTGACATCCAGGAGCAGCACATCTTTGACGTCGCCGCTGAGGACACCGCCCTGGATCGCCGCACCGATGGCGACGACCTCATCGGGGTTGACCGACTTGTTGAGCTCTTTGCCGAAGTAGGCTTTGACCTTCTCCTGCACCATCGGGATCCGGGTCGAACCGCCGACCATGACCACCTCTTTGATCTCATCCTTGCTCAGACCGGAGTCTTTGAGCACCTCGTCGATCTTGGTGATGGTCTTCTCGACCAGATCCTCGATCAGCGACTCGAACTTGGCCCGGGTGATCTTCATCACCAGGTGCTTCGGCCCCGTGGCGTCGGCGGTGATGAAGGGCAGATTGATCTCGGTCTCCGTGGCGGTGGAGAGTTCTTTTTTGGCGTTCTCCGCCGCCTCTTTGAGACGCTGCAGCGCCATGATGTCGGCTTTGAGATCGATACCGTTTTCCTTTTTGAACTCTTCGACGATATAGTCGATGATCCGGTTGTCGAAATCGTCACCGCCCAGGAAGGCGTCTCCTCCAGTGGCCAGAACTTCGACGACACCGTCACCGGTCTCCAGGATCGTCACGTCGAAGGTTCCGCCTCCCAGGTCGTAGACAGCGATATTTTCGCTCTCTTTCTTCTCCAGACCGTAGGCCAGAGCCGCGGAGGTGGGCTCGTTGATGATCCGCAGGACATTCAGTCCGGCGATGGTGCCCGCCTCTTTGGTCGCCTTGCGCTGGGCATCGTTGAAGTAGGCCGGTACGGTAATGACCGCATCGGTAACCGTCTCGCCCAGATAGGCCTCGGCATCCTCTTTGAGCTTCATCAGGATCTTGGCGGAGATCTCCTGGGGAGTATAGATCTTCCCGTCGATCTCCACGGCACAGGCGCCGTTTTTGTCTACAACATGATAAGGCAGGCGCTCTTTCGCCTCTTTCGCCTTCTCTTCGTTACACATCAGACCCATGATCCGCTTGACGGAGTAGATAGTCTTTTCGGGGTTGGTCACCATCTGCCGCTTGGCGGGATCACCGACGAGGATTTCCCCCTTGTCGGTAAAAGCCACAACGGAGGGAGTGGTATTTTTCCCCTCTTTGTTGGGGATGATCTTCGCTTCCCCGTTCTCATAGACCGCCATCGCGGAGTTGGTGGTTCCCAGGTCGATTCCAATCGGTTTACTCATTGCTCTTTCTCCTTTTCTGGTTCTTTGCCGCTATTATAGAGGCTTTCCTGCATTTTCTAGGCAACCTAAGTCACCTTCTATAAACTTTTTTTCTACTTTTTGGTGCTGACCATCGAGGGACGGAGCACCCGGTCCTTCATTTTGTAACCCTTTTGCAGAACCTGGACGATCTCATTCTGTTCGTGAGCTTCGCTTTCGACCTGCTGGACCACCTGATGGACATGAGGATCGAAGATCCCCTCGTTGACGATCTCTTCCACCCCATGTTTTTTCAGGACTTTCAGAAGCTGCTCATAGGTCAGAGCCATTCCTTCTTTGATCTTCTCGACCGCCTCGTCTCCTTCAATCTGATCGATAGCAGCCAGAGCGTTCTCGAAAGTATCGATTACACTCAGCAGATCGGTAGCAAAAGCCTCATTGGCGAAAGCCACGGCGGTTGCCTTGTCCTTTTCCAGCCGCTTCTTCATATTGTCAAAATCCGCATGGGCCCGGAGATACCGGTCTTTGTACTCCTCCACCTCTTTGCGGCAGGCCTCCAGCTGCTCCTCGCAGCCACTCTTTTCTTCTTTCTTCTGCTCCGCTTCCCGGTTCTCGTTCTTTTGCTCGGGAAGGGTCTCTTCCGTCTCCTCAGGACGCTTATTTTTCTTATCCATCGGATCCCCCTTTCACAAAATTTGCTACATTATACTCAATTGAGCTCATCGTTGTCAAGCATATATATACTATTTTTGCATATGTTTATTTAGTCATTATGACTAAACTTATATGATTGCATTATGGAAAACCAAGTACGGGGAAACAGCCGAAATAGCTCAAAGAACATATCAGAGGGTATTTGAAAGGAAGAGTTGGGCGATGAAAATCGCTATAGAAATATTAGCTGGATTTTGTTTGCGTATTGTGGGGATATTGGAGAAAAGCTCCCCC
>JALVUD010000026.1 GCA_027035765.1 Campylobacteraceae bacterium | reverse complement strand
AAGCACCAAAGTATTTTTCGGATGCGATACAGTGAAAGTGGCCGATTATTGGAGGTTTTCATTACTCTATTCTAGCATTCTGCTAGTCTAGAGCCTATAGAGAAACAAAATTGAATGTAATTATAATGAACGATAGATAAAATAGGGTTCACAGGATATCGTGAAGACCGTTGGCCTTTTCCATCCATTGATGAAGAGTATCCCACTCCTCAGATTCGATCATACGTTCGCAACGTTCCAGTTCGCCTTTGAAACAGGCGATGGCCTGGAGCAGATTCTCTTTGTTCTGCCGAAAAACGTCGGTCCACATATCCGGCGAGCTCTTGGCGATACGGCTCATGTCACGAAAACCGCCGCCGGCCAGGGCGATGATCGCTTTGGGATTTTCCTGCTTCATCACGGCATTGGCCAGCGAATAGCTCAGGGCGTGGGGCATGTGGGAGATAAAAGCCGCATGGCGATCATGCTCTGCCGCATCCATGTAGAAGATCTTCATCCCCAGATCGCTGAAGATCTTTTTGGCAAGGCGCCGCTGGATCTCTCCGCTCTCTTCCAGGTTGCACAGGACAACGACTTTACCCCGATAGAGATCGGGTTGAGCGGCAGCAGGGCCGGATTTTTCCGTTCCGGTCATCGGGTGGGCGGCGACAAAGTTTCGTCGGATTTCCGGGGGCACCGAATCGACGATCATCTTTTTGGTACTTCCGAAATCGATGATGGTTGTCTCCTCGGAAACAGCGCTCAGGCGGGGCAGTACTGAGAGAATCCCGTTGACGGGTATGGCCAGAACGATGAGGTCCAGGGTTTCGAAATCCTCCAGATCATCGGTGACCTTGTCGACGAGACCCCGTTCCAGCGCTTCGATCCCGTGTTGATCGTTGTGGTCGTAGCCCAGAATCTCCAGATTATCATAGCGGTCCCGCAATGCCAGGGCGAAGGATCCGCCCATCAGACCCAGCCCGATGATTCCAACTTTCATCTGTTTTCCTTGAAATAGGGATTATTTGTACTAAATATTAAATAATACGAAAATATTATCAATTTTATTTTAGTCAAATCAAGGTAGTATATTGATGAAAAACTTTCCAAAAGAGAGGGAAAAGGATATCTATGTTCAAAAAAGCTCTAATTCTGGTGCTTTTCGCATTTTCGGCGATGACAGTTCAGGCGGCAGTGCCTCATAAAGCGCCGATTACCAGCATCGAGATTGAGGGGATCAGTGACTCCGACAAACTGATGGGTCTCATCGGTCTGAAAAAAGGGGATCTCTATACTCCGGCCAAGGTAGAGCATGCCAAAGAGGCCATTATCAAGGCACTTCAGGCTCAGGGGCTTTACGGAACCACCGTCAAGACCAAAGTTGAGCAGGTCAACGACGGTGTGGCAATCACCTTCGATGTCAACAAAGGGGAGGAGATCAAGATCGACAAAGTGAAGTTTGTCGGAAACAAAAAGGTCTCTACCTCCGACCTGGAAGAGAACCTGGTCAACAAGGAAGGGACCTGGTTCAGTTGGGTTCCCATCATCGGCGGCGGAGGGGGCAAAGCGGTCCCTGACCAGCTCCCCTATGACCAGATGCGGATCCGGGAAGCTTATTTGGAGCGAGGTTTCCTTGATGCCAAAGTTGCCGAACCTTTGATGAAAATGGACTTTGCCAATCACAAAGCGGAAGTGACCTACGTGGTTCAGGAAGGGGAGCCCTACACTGTTGCCGATGTCAAGATCACCGGCAAAGTTCCGGGTCTCAAAACTGAGCAGATTATGGAAGATATGAAGCTCAGGCCAGGCAAAATCTTCAATGTCAAGAAACTGCGTCATGACCTCAAGACTCTCCAGGAGAAGGTGGGAGATATGGGGTACGCTTTTGCCCAGATCAGACCCCTCTTCAAAAAAGATTCCAAAAAACATACTGTCTCGGTTACCTATCAGATTAACCCTAATAAGAAGGTCAGGATCCATGACGTTATCATCACCGGCAATACCAAAACACTGGATTATGTGATTCGGCGCTATATCTATCTGGCCCCCGGCGATCTTTTCAGCTATACCGATCTGCAGGATACGAAAAAAGAGCTCCAGCGGACCGGATTCTTCGACAAAGTTGTCGTTAAACCCCAGCGGATCAACGACCATGAGATGAATCTGGTGGTAGAAGTTACCGAGGCGCAGACCGGCAGCCTCTCCGGGGGTGTCGGCTACGGAAGTTATGACGGATTCATGGTCAATGCCGGTGTCTCCGACCGCAATATTCTGGGAAGAGGAATCGCCGGTTCCCTCAATCTCGAGTATGGACAGAAGAGTCACAACTTTGCACTCTCTTTCAAGGATCCCAGAGTATTCAATACACTCTTCAGCCTCTCTGTCGGTATTTACAATTCCAAAAATAAATATGAATACGACAATGACAACACAGAAAACTATACGGTGACACGGACAGGGGGATGGTTCTCTGTCGGACGAAAGATTGGACGCAACTGGGACACCTCTCTCGGATACAGCTACACGGATGTGAACTATCACGACTACACTCCTCCGGTCGGAGTCGATCCTCGCGCCTACGAATCCTATAAGAAATCTTCGATTCTGGGTTCTGTAACTTTTGATAACACCGATGATTACTATGTTCCGAGAGAAGGGATCTACTCCAAGCTTTCTCTTGAGTATGCCGGTGCAGGCGGAGATGCGAAATTTTTCAAGAGCGAATTCAAATTCGCAACCTTCTATGGTATGGAGGATATGATCGATTATGACCTGATCCTGCGCTACAAACTCCATGCAGGATATATCAGCGATAACGGCTATACCCCCATTGCGGAGATGTTTACGCTGGGTGGTGCCAGAGACGGTGTTAGAGGCTTTTCTCCCGGATCAATTGCCCCCAGGTATACTGATAACAACGGGCACCGATACATCGCAGGCGGTAATGAGATCCTTGTCAACTCCGTTGAGGCGAGTATTCCGCTCGAGATGATTACCCGGAATATGCGTTTGACGGGCTTTGTCGACTACGGAATGATCAAAAACAGTATCTACAAGGATATTGATGACAAAGGTTGGATGAGTCGTGCTTCTGTAGGAGCACAGGTGGAGTGGCGATCCCCCTTCGGCCCGATCAACCTGATCTTTGCGACTCCCATCAAGAAAAAGAGCGGTGACGATACAGCAGTCTTCGAGTTCAATATGGGAACCAAATTCTAAGAGATCTCAGGGTAGATAGATTTTATCGATCAGCTCCTGATACTCTTTGGCGGGATCACTGTCCAGAGTGATTCCCCCTCCGCTTTTATAATAGAGTTGTCCCCCCGCCCCCTTTTCAAGAAAGCGTATCAAAACGGCAGAGCGCAACTCTTCCCCCTTGCAGACACCGAAAACCCCGGTATAGAAACCCCTGGTGTAATTTTCCGTTTTTTCGATGATTTCCAGAGTTTTGCGCTTGGGTGTTCCGCTGACAGATCCTGCCGGAGTGATCTCAGAGAGGATTGTTCCGATTCTGGAGCGCCATCCTTTCTCGAGTTCCCCTGTTATTTCTGAACTCACCTGATAGAGCATTTTTTCACCGGCCGGGATCTTGTCCAGATATCGGAATCGTGTCACACGGACATTTTGTGAGACGCGATTGAGATCGTTGCGCATCAAATCGGTGATCATGACATGTTCGGCAGTCTCTTTTGGATCCTGTAGGATCTGCTTTTTCGCTTTGGGCAGTGAAGCGTCGATGGTTCCTTTCATAGGATAGGTATAGATTTTTTGCTGACGGATTGCGATAAATTTTTCCGGACTGAAACAGGTGAAAAGCCCTGGAAGAAAGAGTTTGTAGGGGGCCTGTGCTGAGTGATAGATCTCAGCGAGAGACACCTCTGTCTCTATATCGCTTTGAAAGGTAAGATTGAGCAGATAGGTATTGCCGCGACGGATCTCCTCGATGACGCTTTCGAATGCATTCAGATAGTCCGCATAGTGAGGGGGAGAGGTGCGAATCGGCCTCTTTCTCTTTTCGGGAGATCTTTTGGGGAGATTCGGTTCGTTGCTCCACTCTTCCAGACGGAAGAGCAGGTTTTCAGGCAGCTGATCCAGGGCCTCCGCCAGAATCTGTTTTCTGTCAAAGGAGATGAGAAAAAAAAAGTCCATCCCCGCCGCTCCCAGAGCATCGATACGTTGAAACCCCTGAGAAGTATCATAGAAGGTCATTGGACGGTAAGCGGTTGCGGCATTGAGGATCGGGAGCTCAGATCTCCGCGGGATCCGTTTCCCGGGAATCCAACAATAGAAGTTTCAGAACGGCCATACGGACATAGACGCCGTTTCTGACCTGGTCCAGGACCATGCATCGGGGATCTTCCAGGATCTCGTCGGAGATGTCGATGTTGCGCATCACAGGTCCGGGATGCATAATCAGGATTCCCCGGTCCTCCAGCAGATCCTCGGTAATGCAGTAACGGCGGGCATAGGCTTCGTAGTCATCGAAGATGGGTTTTTTGTGACGCTCCAGCTGTGCCCGAAGGCTGATGATCACATCCACATCATCCAGAACCTCTTCGATGCGTTCATACTGCGGCAGATCGCTGACTGGGGGCATGAAGGGTTTGGGGGCTACCAGAGAGACCCGGATTCCCATCCGTCGAAAGAGGCGGATGTCACTGGCGGCAACCCGTGAATTGATGATATCCCCGACGATCGCCACACGCAGCCCTTCCAGTGCACCGTCAAACCATTCGTAGAGGGTGTAGAGGTCCAGCAGTGCCTGGGTCGGATGGGCATAGTTGCCGGCCCCGGCGTTGATGACGGGAACCATCTCCATTTCTGCGAGACGGGAGGGGGTGTCGTTTTCGCTGTGGCGGATGATGACACCGTCGGGTTCCATGGCGCAGAGATTGGCAAAGGTGTCCTCCAGGGTTTCTCCCTTCTTGGTGGAACTTCGGGAAGGGTCCAGATGGACCATGTCTGCCCCCAGGCGTTTGGCCGCCACCTCGAAAGAGCTGCGGGTCCGGGTGGAGTTCTCGAAGAAGAGGGTGATCAGCAGTTTGCCGCTGAGCAGCGGAGCCGGACGACGGGTTTTGAATCGGGCGGTATCCCCCAGAATATCCTTTATTTGTCTTTCACTGAGCTGGTCGGTGTCGACGAGATGCTGCATCGGCGCACTCCTGGATGTTTTTGGAGCCTATTTTATCGAATCCCTGGAGAGCTTCGGTTTAGTGAACACGCTGAAAGGAAGCGATAAACTTCTGCGCAAAATCCGCCAAGCCCTCCTGCAGGGTCCACCAGCCTGGGAATGCTGAGTCGTAATAAGGACGGCTGACATAATCAAAACTCTCGGAATCCTTGTAAAGATTGACACACCAGTCAAAAGGAAGTTGTCGGGACTTCAGCAGCTCCAGGGTCAGAAGCGTCGCGTTGATGCCCCCCAGTTCTGACGGGGCGATCAGGAGAGTATGAGCGCCAATGTCCCGAGCCATATCGATCATCATGTAGTCAGAACGAAGCGGGACCATCAACCCCCCGGCCCCTTCAACGATCAGGAGGTCACATTTCGACCGGAGTTGACGGATTTTGTCAATGATTTTGTCAATAGAAATTGCCCCATCTTTATCGGCACAGAACGGGGCGGCCGGGAGCGGAAAAGTGTAGGCACAGAGATCCCGCGGTTCAAAAGTGGAAAAGGCGGGGTTGTATCGCTGGACCGCCTCCAGGAGACGGGTAGCATCTTCCGGTACATTTTCGACGCCGGTTTCGACAGGTTTGCAGGCGCCCACCCGTATCCCGGAGCGGCCCAGGAGCTCGATCAGCCGCAAAGCGGCATGGGTCTTTCCCACATCGGTTCCGGTGGCACTGATGAAGATCGGCTGCACTTGCATTTCCTTGCGAAATATGTATAATTGATCTTGATTGTAACACAGTAGTTTTTGAAAGAGAGGACAGAAGGTGCCGAGAATCGAAGAGGAGATCGAAAGCGAGATCGAACTCAAGGAGCCTGAACTCTATCGGGTGATTCTGCACAACGATGATTACACCACGATGGAATTCGTCATCGAAGTCCTGCAAAAGATTTTTCACAAGAGTTCCAGGGAAGCCGAAGAGATCATGTGGGCTGTCCATGAAAAAGGGCAGGCAGTCTGCGGCGTCTACACCTATGAGATCGCCGAGACCAAAGTGGAACAGGTCAGGCTCAAAGCCCGTCAGAACGGTTTCCCCCTTCTGGCGACCCTGGAAGCGGACGAATAGAGAGGAGACAGAAATGATCAGTGTCGAACTGAATAAAGTATTTATGCGTGCTGTCGAGTATGCCAAACGCAAACACCACGAGTATCTGACCATCGAGCATGTGTTTCTGGCGATACTCTCCAGTCGGGCGGGAGAACAACTCCTGCGTGTACTGGGAGCGGAGACCCAGGAGATGAAAAAGGCCATCGTCGCCCACATCGCCGCCCATGTCCCAAAAATCGAGCAGGAGGCGGATCCGGTGGAGACGGTGTCGCTCTCCCGGACGGTCAATGCCATGATCACCCAGATCCAGGCCGCCGGAAAAAAAGAGGCGACTATCGGCAATATGCTGGTGGCGATCCGGGATCAGCAGGAGAGCTATGCGGCCTATCTGATGGAACGCTACGGCATCAGCCGATTGGATATTCTGGAAGCGATCTCCCATCAGGTCTCCAGCCCCAAAGAGAGCGAAGAGATAGAGGCTCCCCAGAGTACGACGCCGAATCTGGACGAGTTCACTGTGGAGCTGACGGCCCTGGCTGCCAAAGGGAAGATCGACCCGGTGATCGGGCGGACCGAGGAGATCGAGCGGGTTATGCAGACCCTCTGCCGCCGGAAAAAGAACAATCCCCTCCTGGTGGGAGAACCCGGAGTCGGCAAAACCGCCATCGCTGAGGGGCTGGCACTCAAGATCGCCGAGGGAGAGGTTCCCGAAGCGATCCGCAATGCCAGGATCTATGCCCTGGACATGGGGGCACTGGTTGCCGGAACCAAATATCGTGGGGATTTCGAAAAACGCCTCAAAGGAGTGATCGAAGAGCTCAAAAGTGTCCCGGAAGCGATCGTCTTTATCGACGAGATCCATACTCTGGTGGGGGCGGGGAGCACCGGCGGCGGCAGTATGGACGCCTCCAATATCCTCAAACCGGCCCTGGCCAGGGGAGAGCTCAAGTGTATCGGCGCGACGACCCACCAGGAGTATCGCAACTTCTTCGACAAGGACAAAGCCCTCTCCCGCCGCTTCGCCAAGGTGGAGGTAGAGGAGCCCTCCAGGGAGGAGACTTTCCTGATTCTCAAAGGGGTCCAGCACAAATACGAAGCGCACCACAAGATCCGTTTCAGTGACGAAGCGCTTCGCAGCGCCATCGATCTGAGTGTCAAGTATCTGCATGAACGTTTCCTGCCGGACAAAGCGATGGATCTGATCGACGAAGCGGGGGCCCACTTCATGTTACGGGGAAAGCGGGAGGTAGAGGTCACGGCCAAGGATATCTCCCGCATCCTCTCGACGATGCTCAAGCTGCCCCCGGCCACCCTGGAAGAGGAGGATACCGAGCGGCTGCGCAGGCTCAAAGAACGACTGCAGGAGCGGATTGTCGGACAGGAGGAGGCGATCGAGAGGCTGACCCAGGCGATCAAACGCTCTTATGCCGGGCTCAACCGTCCCGATACTCCCATCGGCAGTTTTCTCTTCGTCGGTCCCACCGGGGTGGGCAAGACCGCTCTGGCCCGCGCTCTGGCCGAAACTCTGGGAATCCACTTTGAGCGTCTGGATATGAGCGAATATATGGAAAAACATGCCGTGAGTCGCCTGATCGGTGCGCCCCCGGGTTATGTAGGGTATGAGCAGGGAGGATTGCTGACGGAGATGATCAAAAAGCATCCCCACACCGTCCTCTTGCTGGACGAGATCGAAAAGGCCCATCCCGACATCATGAATATTCTGCTGCAGGTGATGGACAGTGCTATGCTCACCGACAACAACGGTGTGGTGAGTGATTTCAAAAATGTCATCCTGGTCATGACCTCCAACCTGGGAACCAAAGAGCCCGGTGTCATGGGGTTTGCCAAAGAGTCCGGGGCCAAGACGGAGCGGGCGATGAAGGATTTCTTCTCTCCTGAATTCCGCAACCGTCTCAGTGCCACCGTGGAGTTCGCGCCTCTGAAACTGAAGGATCTGGAACGGATCGTCAAGATCCAGATTCATGAGCTCAACACCCAGCTCGCCGAGAAAAAAGTCAAAGTCAAACTCTCCAAAGAGGCCCGACGCCATCTGGCGAAGCTCAGCCAAAGCGAGGAGTTCGGAGCGAGGGAGATTGCCCGGATCATCGACGAAAAAATCAAAGAGCCTTTGACGGATGCGATTCTCTTCGGCGCCTTGAAAAAGGGTGGGACGGCGCGTGCTGTTGTAAGGGAAGGGCGACTCTATTTCGAGTTCGAAACCTGATTCGCACATGTCCTCCATCTTCGATCCCGATTATTTCATCACACCTCTGAGCCCCTACTCCCACAGCTTTCCGGATCCCAGATATGCGGCGGAGGAGGGGTTGCTGGCCTACGGTGGGGATCTCCACCCCGACCGCATTCTCAAGGCCTATCGCAGCGGGATCTTCCCCTGGTACAATCCGGGAGATCCGATCCTCTGGTGGTCTCCCGACCCGCGCCTGATTCTCTACCCCGATCAGCTTCGAGTCAACCGTTCCTTCCGGCGGGTCTTGCGTAACCGGAACTATACGGTGCGTTTCGATCACGATTTTCCTGCCGTTATCGCTGCCTGTGCGTCGATGCCCGAACGGCGGGAGCGGGGCACCTGGCTGACTCCCGAGATGCAGGAGGCCTATACCGAGCTGCACCGCCGGGGTTTCGCCCACAGTGTCGAAGTCTACGAGGAAGGTGTTCTGATCGGTGGACTCTACGGCATTGCCATGGGGCGGGCTTTTTTCGGTGAATCGATGTTTTCCCGCGCCCGGGACGGCTCCAAAATCGCACTCAAGGCTCTCAGTGACGTTTTAAGGGGAAAAGGTTATGATTTTATCGACTGCCAGGTGGTCTCGGACCACCTGGTGCGGCTGGGAGCCGTCGCCGTCCCCCGCCAGCGATTTCTCGAGGAGCTGGAATCGGCGCTGCAATCCGCCCCGGAGGTGGGGAGCTGGTCAAATTACCGATGGGAGTATCACGATGATTGATGACAATCTGGGATTTTCGCTCTGGCTCGACTTTATCGAACGGGATTTTCTGAAGCACGAATTCGTCAAAATGGTGGAAGAGGGCATCATCAACGGAGCGACCAGCAACCCCTCCATTTTTGCCCAGGCGATCGCCACTTCTCCTGCCTACGAGGAGGCGCTCGCCTCGCTGCAGGGGTTGACACCCAAAGAGAAATACGAAGCGCTGGCCATCGAAGATATCAAAAATGCCGCCATTGCACTGCGGGGCGTCTACGACCAGGGGAGTGAAGGCTACATCAGCATCGAAGTGGATCCTTTCCTTGCCAACGATACCGAGGGAACCATTGCCGAGGGACGCCGCCTCTTCAAAAGTATCGGTGAGCCCAATGTAATGATCAAGGTTCCGGCGACGGAAGCGGGATTCCCGGCCATGCAGGCGCTGCTCGCCGACGGGATCAGCGTCAATGCGACTCTGGTTTTCTCCCCGGCCCAGGCAAGGGCCTGTCTTGATGCCATGAAAGCTGGAATCGACGAATTCGAAAACACCGGCGGAGAAAGGGTGGAAGCGGTTATCAGCGTTTTTGTCAGCCGTTTCGACCGTCTCCTCGATCCGATCCTGGAGGAGAAGGGACTGCCGGTAGGACGCACCGGCATCATGAACGCCGCCAAGATCTACGGGATGGTCCAGGGGAATCACACCCCTTCGGTCCGAACCCTCTTCGCCAGTACCGGTGTCAAAGCGGGCCAACCTTTTCCGGCAGATTACTATATCCGATCCCTCTACGGTCCTCATTGTGTGAACACCGCACCCCTGGAGACTATCGAGGCTTTTGAGGCCGGCGGGCGCCCCGAGATTAACCTCCCCAAACCGGTGGAGGAGATCGAGGAGTATTTCGCCGAATTGGGACGTCATGGGATTGTGATGGATTCGGTCTATGGCCAACTGATGGCCGAAGGGGTGGAGGCTTTTGAAAAAGCGTTTGCCGAAATGCTGAAACGATTGGAGCAGGCATGAAAGAACAGCTGAACAAATACCTCAAGACCCTGGTGGCACACAAGGGAAGTGACTTACACATCAAGGCGGGAGCAGTCCCCCGAGTCCGAGTCAACGGTGTTTTGCGAAAACTGGGGAATGAAGTACTGGAGCCGGAAGCGGTCAAGACACTGGTTCGTGAGATTACGACAGCAGATCAGTATGTTCAGCTCAAAGAGCGTAAGTCTCTGGATATGGCCTATATCCTGGATGAAAAAAACCGTTTCCGTGTCAACATCTTCTATCAGATGAACGGTCTGAGTATCGTGATGCGTCTGATTCCGGTAGAGATCCCCGGATTCGAGGAGCTGCGCCTGCCGGAGGTGCTGAAGACCTTTTCCGACAAAGGACGCGGACTGGTGCTGGTGACCGGAGTGACGGGAAGCGGGAAGTCCACGACCCTGGCAGCCATTCTCAATCGGATCAACGAACGTTACAACAAGCACATCATCACTCTGGAAGACCCTATCGAGTTTGTGCATCGTGACAAGAAGTGCCTGATCAATCAGCGGGCGATCGGCCAGGACTCCAACTCGTTCCGGGATGCTCTGCCCGCTGCGCTCCGGGAGGACCCGGATATCATTCTGGTCGGAGAGATGCGGGATGTGGAGACGATCGATCTGGCGTTGCATGCCGCCAATACCGGCCACCTGGTCTTCTCAACGCTCCATACTCTCGATGCCAAAGAGACCATCAACCGTGTCATCGGAATGTTCCCCGAAGATGAGCAGAATCGCGTCCGACTCTCTCTGGCATCGGTTCTGGCAGGAGTCATCTCCCAACGGTTGGTTCCCACGCTCGACGGCGGTCGGATCGCTGCGGTGGAGGTGATGGTTCAGACATCGCGTATTGCCGAGCTGATCGCCGAGAACCGGGATTTCGAAATTCCGGACGCCATCGCCGAAGGTCGGGACATCTACAAATCCCAGACCTTCGATCAGCATCTTTATGACCTGGTAGTCGGGGGGATCATCTCGGAAGAGACAGCTCTCGAGTTCTCCACGTCCCCCTCCGATCTCAAGCTTCGATTGGAGGGAATCGGTCGCGGAACGGCCAAGGATCTCGCCAAACAGACCGAAGATCCTCAGAGCACAGAAGATCTGGATGCCTATGGCTTCAAAGAGGATGGGGAGTAGCGTCCGGCTCTTAAGAACCTTTCAGGGTTTTTAGGATAAAATTCCGCCCTATTTTACACAAAGGATCTATCCATGTTGGAAGGCATCATTAGAGAGAGTATCGGAAAGAGCAACGCCAAAAAGCTCAAACGAGATGGTTATCTGATCGCCAACATCTATGCGAAAGGGGTGGAGAATATCCATGCCGCTTTCAAACAGGGTGAATTTATCAGAACCGTTCGCAGAAAAGAAAACCTGGCTTTTCCCGTCAAGGTGGGTGACAAAGAGCTCAATGTCGTCATCCAGGAGTATCAGCTCCACCCTGTAACCGGTGATATCCAGCACGTGGACCTTCGGATCGCCATCCCCGGTGAAGTGACCGACTATCTGGTTCCCGTCAAGACTGTCGGAGTCCCCAAGGGCCTCAAAAACAAAGGGGTCCTGGTTATCACAAAACGCCGGCTCAAGGTCCGCGGAGCGATCGAGAACATCCCCGCCAACTTTACCCTGGATGTCAGCGATCTGGATCGGGATGAATCGATCCTCGTCCGGGATATCGAAGTTCCCGAGGGGTGCCGGATGATGGACCGCCCCCACGTTTCCGTCTGCGGTGTGATCAAAGCCCGCTAAGGCGATTCCGTGACCCTCTATGTCGGATTGGGAAATCCCGGGCCGACATACGCAAAGACCCGGCACAATATAGGATTTCGGGTCATCGACCGCCTGGTAGCCGAAACCGGCGCCAGAGAAATATCCAAAAAAAGCTTCGAAGGTCAACTCTATCGACAGGGTGACCTCTTTTTCCTCAAACCCCTTACTTTTATGAATCTGTCCGGCCGCAGCGTCAGGGCTGTAATGGATTTTTACAAGATCCCTCTCGGAGATCTGGTGGTGATCCATGATGACATCGATCTGCCTCTGGGAACGATCCGATTCAAAGTCGGCGGAAGCTCCGGAGGGCACAACGGTCTCAAATCGATCGATGCCGCCGTCGGGAGAGAGTATCTGCGTATCCGGATCGGCGTGGGAAAACCGGCACGAAAAAGTGAAGTGGTCAGTTATGTTCTGAGCCCTTTCACGGAAGAGGAAGAGGCGGTTGTCGGGAAAATTGTAGAGGCTGCCGCTGAAGCGGCACTGAAGATTCCGGAGATTTCTCTCGATGAACTCAAATCCCGATACAGCCTCAAAGGGGGCGGTAATGCAGGCACCTAAGCGTTATTTCCGCTATATCGCCTGGCATTATCTGAAAAACTTCCTGATTCTGTTGATCGGTTTGAGCCTGGCGGTAGTCTTTATCGATTTTCTTCAGCAATCCCAGCGTCTTCATGGGGGGATCAACCGAAAGATCCTCTATGTTTTTTATACCTGGGAATATATGGTCGCGCTCATCTACCCGTTGGTACTCCTGATGGCGATGGCCTGGACGCAGATCTCTTTTATCTACCGCAATGTTTTTGTCTCTCTCTTCTCCTTTGGATATGGACGGCGACAGCTTCTGCTTCCCTTCCTCGTTTCCGGAATCGGAATCTATCTGCTCTTCACTTTTTTGCAGATGACCCCTTTCGCTTACGGCCAGGACCGTGCCAGAGAGATTCTGCATGCCGATCGTTACAAAGAGAGGCTTACGGATCTCTTCTTCAAATATGACAAAGCCTTTGTCTATGCCCGGGAGCTGGACCCTTTGCGCAAAGAACTCAGAGAAGGGACGCTTTTTGAAATGCAGGGACGGCGAGTGGTTCGCACTATCCGCTTTCTGTCAGCATCCTATCACAAGGGGCATTGGATCGCTCCCCGGGCCGAGGTCCGCACCAAGCGTTTCGACCCCACCGGCAAACTTATCGGTTTCACGGATCATACTGCCAGGAAGCTGATTGTACTGGAAGGCTACCGTCCCAAAGTCTTTCGCAAGATCTACCAAGGGGGTACGTTTTCCCTCGGCGATTCCATTGCGGCATTGCGCTTGCTCGAGCGACAGGGGCTCTCCTCCGACAAGGTCAAATCCATTCTCTACAACAAAGTCCTCATGCCGCTTTTCGCCCTGGCTTTGATGGTCGTTTTCTTTTATCGTACTCCTCCCTATCACCGTTTCGTACGTAAAGAGCAGCTCTGGGTGGCCCTTCTGGGGAGTGCTATGCTGATCTGGGCCCTGCTCTATGCGCTCTTCCGACTGGGAATGAACGGGGTGATCGACCCTGATCTGGGTCAAACGGTACCCGTGGCGATTCTCGTCCTCTATGCAGTAATCCTGGACCGTCGTGAGCGGCACCGGGAGTCTCCGGAGCTTTCCCTCAGAGGAAACGCGGCCCGATTTGGATAAAATATCCTCCATTCAGATGATCCCAATCACGAGAGAAGAGTATGCAGATTGATTTTGAGGCGTTGGCGGAGAAATACGGCACGCCGCTCTATGTCTATGACTTTGACAAAATGACCGAGAACTATCGACGCCTCAAAGAGGCCTTTGCCGGCGAAAAATCGCTGATCGCCTATGCGGTCAAGGCCAACTCGAACCTCTCGGTAATCGCTCACTTTGGCCGGCTCGGCTCGGGCGCGGATTGTGTGAGTATCGGAGAGGTTTTGCGGGCCCGTACCGCGGGGATCGAACCCTACAAGATCATCTTTTCCGGGGTGGGGAAACGGGACGAAGAGATCCGCCAGGCTCTGGAGGAGGGAATCCTGATGATCAACCTCGAGAGCGAAGCGGAGATGCTTCATGTGGAGAAGGTTGCCGAGCGTCTGGGAAAAGAGGCGAGAATCTCCATTCGCGTCAATCCCAACGTCGATCCCAAAACCCACCCCTACATCTCCACCGGGCTGCACGAAAACAAGTTCGGGGTCGAGATCGATATGGCGAAACGGATGTATATCCATGCCAAGAATTCCCCCTGGCTCGATCCGGTCGGAATCCATTTCCATATCGGATCCCAATTGACCGAGCTCTCGCCCATCCGGGAAGCGGCAGGTATCGTCGCCGATCTGGTCCGTTCTCTGGCAGCGATCGGGGTGGAGATCCGCTTCTTCGACGTAGGCGGCGGACTGGGGGTGGTCTATCGGGACGAGACTCCTATCGAGGTGGAGGCCTACGCCGAAGCGGTCACCTCCGCTATCCGGGGGCTGGACCTGACGATCATCTGTGAACCGGGGCGCTACCTGACCGCCAATGCCGGCTGGCTGCTGACCCGGGTCCTCTACGAAAAGCGTAACGGAGCCAAACGCTTCGTTATCGTCGACGGTGCGATGAACGACCTCCTGCGTCCTTCCCTCTACGGGGCCTATCACCGGGTAGAGCTCCTGAACGATACCGAAAATCGGGGTGAATCGACTCCGGCAGAGGTGGTGGGGCCGATCTGTGAGAGCGGAGACTGGCTGGCCAAAGACCTGCCGCTGCCGCCGACGGAGAGCGGAGACTTGCTCCTTGTTCACAGTGCAGGGGCCTACGGTTTCACCATGGCGAGCAACTACAACACCCGGGGCCGTGCCGCGGAGGTGGCCTGTGAGTCGGGAACGTGCCGTCTGATCCGCGATCGGGAGAATTTCGAGGATCAGATTCGCTTGGAGAAGGGACACCTGGAGGCTTGAGATGACACTGGAAACTTTGCGCAAAGAGATCGACCGGATCGATGATGCCCTGCTGGACCTCTACAATGAGCGTCTCCGGATCGTCCATGAGGTAGGTCGGCTCAAAAACAGTACGGGCGCTCCGATCTATCGGCCGGAACGGGAGCAGGAGATTCTGGAGCGGCTCAAGGCTCGTAACCGGGAGCAGGGGGGACTGCTCACCGACGAAGCGATTGATGCACTCTTCCTGGAGCTCTTCGCCGTCGCCCGCAACTATGAGCTGCCCGAACGTGTCGCCTTTTTGGGGCCGGAGGCGAGCTTTACCCATCAGGCGGCGGAGATGAAATTTGGAGCCATGAGCTCCTATCTTCCGATCCATACTATCAAGGGGGTCTTCCGGGAAGTCGCCGGCGGTAAGGCGAAGTTCGGCGTGGTCCCCATCGAGAACAGTTTCAACGGGATCGTCAGTGACACCATCAGCTGTCTGAGCGACTACGATCTGAAGATCGTGGCGGAGGTCCTGGTGGAGATCCACCATGTGCTGGCCACCAAGGCAGAGGATGTGAAGCAGATCAAACGGATCTACTCCAAAGATATCGCTTTTGGCCAGTGCAGTCGCTTTCTGGAGGATGTGGGGCTGGATCTGGTGGAACAGATTCCCGTGGAGTCGACGGCCAAGGCGGCGCAGCTGGCGGCAAAGGATCCCGAATCCGCCGCGATCTGCTCCGAAGTCGCTTCCCGGATCTACCATCTGCCGATGCTCTTCAAAAATATCGAGGACGAGGGGAACAACCGGACACGCTTCTTTATCGTCAGCGATTTCGAGAACCGCCCCAGCGGACGGGACAAGACCACCATCCTGGTGCGTCTGCCCAACCGGCCGGGAGCTCTGGTGGACTTCCTCAATGACTTCAAAGAGGCCGAAATCGGCCTTACCAAAATCAAATCCCACATTGTCGGCGGAGTATCGATCTTCTTTATCGAGTTCGACGGCCACCGGGAGGATGAGAAGATCCAAAAGATTTTCGAAAAGCATCGGGAGTCGATCAAATTTCTCGGCTCCTATGTCAAAGAGGCCGATGATGTCTAACGGCAAGCGTTGAGTGCTGAGCATTGAGAGATGAGAAGAGAAGGACAATGATGAAATTCAACAAAGCGCTCGAGAAGATCAAAACCTACGAGGCGGGCAAACCCATCGAGCTGGTGGTGAGGGAGTTTGGGATCCGGCCCGAGGAGGTGGTCAAACTCGCCTCCAATGAAAACCCCCTCGGTACCAGCCCGAAGGTTGCGGAGACGATCCGGGCCAACGCCGACAAGGCCCACCTCTACCCCGATGACAGTATGTTCGAGCTCAAAGCCTCACTGGCGAAGCGTTTCGGCGTCGGGGAGGAGGCCCTCATCATCGGGGCAGGCAGCGATCAGATCCTGGAGTTCGTCTCCCGGGCCAAGCTCAACGAAAGCTCCAAAGTCCTGATGAGTCGGGTTACCTTCGCCATGTACAGCATCTACGCTTTGCAGCAGGGGGCCGAGATCCTGAGGACCGCCGACTACCGTCACCGCAGTGAAGAGTTTATCCCGATGATGCGGGAGCACAAGCCCGAAGTGGTCTATCTCTGTACCCCCAACAATCCCACCGGTGACGCGACGAAGCGGGAAGAGGTCTTCAAAATCATCGAGGCGGCAGACCCGGATACTTTGGTGGTGATTGACGGCGCCTATATGGAGTATGCGGCCGATCGGGATTCGGCCTATCGGATCGATCCGGCGGAACTGCTGCGCTACCCCAACGCTCTCTATCTGGGGACCTTCTCCAAAGCCTACGGCCTGGGGGGTATGCGGGTCGGTTACGGGATCGCCCGTCCCGAGATCATTGAAGCTCTGATGAAGCTGCGTCCTCCTTTCAACATCACCACCCTCTCTCTTGCTGCGGCGATTGCCGCCAACGAGGATAAGGCCTTTGTCGAGAAGAGCCTGGCGCTCCATCGGCAGGAACTTCCCCGCTACGAAGCCTACGCCTGGGCCCGTGGCTTCGACTATATCGAGAGCTACACCAACTTTATCACCTGGCTCTTTCCCGAAGAGCGGAAGGCTTCAGCGGTGGCCGATGCACTGCTCCGTCGGGGGGTGATCGTGCGGGATCTGAGCTCCTACGGGATGAATGCACTGCGTATCACCGTGGGGACTCCCGAGCAGAATGATCGGCTCTTCGAAGCCATGGATGAGGTGCTGGGATGAGAAAGGTGCGTGTGCTTAAAGCCCCGCCTGTCTCGGAGATTCGGGTATTGGGCTTGGAGGAGTGGGGAGGAGCCAAGGCGGAAGAAGATGCCAGGATCCTGCAGTATAAACACCGCCTGGGTGATGTCTGGTTTCAGAGACTCCTGGAGGAGCTTTCGCTGGAAGGAAAGCGGCTGAACCCCGGCCGGGCCAGGCGTCTGATCGTTGCAGCCCTACTCAAAGGAGAACCCGTTGATGGAGATTAAGGGTAAAACTCCCCAGGAACTGGCGGAACTGGCTGAGAAGATCCGTCAGCGGATTCTCGAGGTGGTCAGCCGCAACGGGGGCCATCTGAGTTCTACGCTGGGGGCGGTAGATCTGATTATCGGGATGCACTATGTCTTCGACGCCTCCAAAGATCCCTTTATCTTTGATGTCTCCCATCAAGCCTATGCCCACAAACTGCTCACCGACCGCTGGGAAGCTTTCGATACGCTTCGGCAGTTCGGAGGCATCAGCGGCTACACCAACCCCGAGGAATCTCCCTACGACTACTACAAGGCGGGGCACAGCTCCACCTCCATCTCACTGGCGGTGGGGGCGGCCAAGGCGATCCGTCTCAAAGGGGAGGATCGCATCCCGGTCGTGATGATCGGCGACGGGAGTATGAGTGCCGGGATGGTCTACGAAGCGCTCAATGAACTGGGGGATCGGAAATATCCTGTGGTGATTATCCTCAACGACAACGAAATGAGTATTGCCAAGCCCATCGGGGCGATCAGCCGCTATCTCTCCAAGGGGATGGCGGGTCCGTTCTATCAGAAGTTCAAGAAGAAGACCGAATCGCTTCTGGAGATGCTTCCCGAGAGCGCCAGCTATATGGCGAAGAAATTCGAGGAGTCCTTCCGTCTCATCACCCCTGGAGTGCTTTTTGAAGAGCTGGGGATCGAATATATCGGTCCCATCGACGGTCACGATATTCCTTCCATCATCGAGACACTGCAGATTGCCAAAGCGATGGGCAAACCGGTTATCGTCCACGCCCAGACTACCAAAGGTAAAGGGTACCGGATCGCCGAAGGGCCGCTGGAGCACTGGCACGGAGTCGGCCCCTTCGATATCGAAACGGGAGAGCCGCTCAAAAAAAGCAGCGGTCCCAAAAGTGCGACCAAGATCTTCAGTGAGACGTTGATGGAACTGGCGGACCGTGACAGCCGGATCGTCGGAGTCACCGCCGCCATGCCGGGCGGAACGGGTCTGGGGCCGCTGATTGAGAAGTATCCCGATCGTTTCTGGGATGTGGCCATCGCTGAGCAGCATGCCGTCACCAGCATGGGACCGCTGGCCAAAGAGGGCTTCAAGCCCTTCTGTGCCATCTACTCCACCTTTCTGCAGAGGGGGTACGATCAGGTGATCCACGATATCGCCCTGATGGACCTGGGGGTGACCTTTGCCATCGATCGGGCCGGTATCGTGGGGGAGGATGGCGAGACCCATCAGGGAGCCTTCGACATCTCCTATCTGCGCCCGATTCCCAACCTGACCCTGATGGCCCCCTACAACGAAACGAGCCTGCGAAAAGCGCTGCATTTCGCCGCCGATTATTCCCGTCCTTTGGCCTTGCGCTATCCCCGGGGAGCTTTCATGGCTTCGGACAGCGAAGTCCCTGATTATGAGTTGGGCCGGGCTCATCTGATGAAGAAGGGAGCGGAAATTCTCTTTGTGGGGTATGGCAACGGTGTGGGACGTGCCATACTGACGGCGGAGGCTCTGGGTTCGGACTATGCTCCTGCTCTGCTGGACCTCCGCTTCGTCAAACCGCTGGATGAAACGTTGCTTCGGGAGCTGGCAAGTCGGTACAAAACATGGTTCGTCTTCAGCGACGGTGCCCGGATGGGGGGAGTGGCTTCAGCCCTGGAAGAGTTCTTCGAAGGTGAGAACCTGGCTCCGGAACGGATGGTAAGCTTCGAGTATGATGATGCCTTCATTCCCCACGGCAAGACAGCAGTGGTAGAGGAGCATCTGGGGTTGAGACCCGAACAACTGGCGGAACGAGTCCGGAACTTTATGCAGGGGATTCGGTAGAGTCTCCTCATTCAGCCCGATTTGTATTTGAAGAAAGGTTTTTGTAAACTTTTCTTCAAGTTCAAAAATGGAAAGAACTTGTCCAACTTATAGTCAAGGAAAAGAAACAATGGCGAAAGAGTATATATTTACCAGTGAATCGGTTACCGAAGGGCATCCCGACAAGATGGCGGACCAGATCAGCGATGCGATCCTGGACTACATCATCGAACACGACAAAGGGGCGCGGGTTGCCTGTGAAACACTGCTGAGCAACGGTTACTGCATCATTGCAGGAGAGCTCAAGACTCATGCTTACGCTCCCATGCAGGACATCGCCCGGGAGGTGATCAGAGAGATCGGCTACACCGACGCCAGTTTCGGCTTTGACTACCGCAGTGCCGGGGTTCTCAATGGGATCGGGGAGCAGAGCCCCGATATCAATCAGGGGGTCGACCAGGCCTCCGGCGAGACCGGCGCGGGGGATCAGGGGCTGATGTTCGGCTATGCCTGTCGGGAGACCGAGGAGCTGATGCCCCTGCCTATCTCCCTGGCCCACAAGATTACTGAAAAACTGGCACAGGTTCGGAAGGACGGAACGCTCCCCTATCTGCGTCCCGACGGCAAGGCCCAGGTGAGTGTCCGCTACCGTGACGGCAAGCCGGTGGAGGTGACCACTGTGGTGGTCTCCACCCAGCATGCGCCGGAGGTGGAGCAGAAACAGCTGCACCGGGATGTACTGGAGGAGGTGATCCATGCCGTGATTCCCAAAGAACTGATCGCCGAGGATATCGTCTACCACATCAATCCTACCGGCCGTTTCGTCATCGGCGGTCCCCAGGGAGATGCCGGTCTGACGGGTCGAAAGATTATCGTCGATACCTACGGGGGCAGCTGTCCCCATGGCGGTGGGGCCTTCAGCGGAAAAGATCCCACGAAAGTGGACCGTTCCGCCGCTTATGCCGCCCGCTGGGTCGCCAAGAACCTGGTCGCTGCCGGGGTGGCGGACCGGGTGACGATCCAGATCGCCTACGCCATCGGCGTGGTGGAGCCGGTTTCGATCATGGTCGATACCCATGGGACCAGTAAAATCGAAGAGTCGAAGCTTGAAGCGTGCGTCCGGGATGTTTTCGACCTTCGACCCGCCGGGATCATCCAGAGCCTCGATCTGCTCCGTCCCATCTACCGCAAAACCGCCGCCTACGGTCATTTCGGCCGGGAGCTGCCCGAATTCACCTGGGAACGAACCGATCGTGTCGAGGAGATCCGCTCCTATCTGGGGTTATAAATCGGAGGCTGTGAAATTTATCAGGAAGATGGTTTTTGTAAAATTCTATTTATCTGATTGGAATTGACCGACTTTGTGTAACCAACGGTAGCACATTTGCGCCTGTTTGTCCGGTTAATTCGGTTAAAGAGCCGTTTAATCTTCCTGTGATATAGTGTGATTCACAAAACGAACAAAGGAGAAACACATGGCAGTAATGATTACAGACATCTGCATCAACTGTGCAGCCTGTATCGACGAGTGCCCCGTCGAAGCGATTGTTGACGAGGACGATAACCCCACAGGTGAGGATACCTATTACGTCTATGCCGACAAATGTGTCGAGTGTGTAGGCTATCATGATACCCCCGCTTGTGCCGAGGCATGCCCCACTGAGGGATGTATCGTATGGGCAGAGTGCGTCGAAGGGATGCCCTGCCGTGAAGATATTCCTGCCGAGGCTCGTGCCAATCACACCCCTGTCATCGAAGACTGATCTTCTCCACCGGCCCGCTGCGGCGGGTCGTAGTAGAAAACCCCCTCTTTTAACTTTCCTTTAATACTCATTGTGGTATTATCCACCTCCAAAATTTTAATCAGGACCAACAACGATGGAACAGACCCTTTCGATCATCAAACCCGATGCTGTCAAAAAGAACGTGATCGGCAAGATCATCGACCGTTTCGAGAGCAACGGTCTTCGTATCGCCGCCATGAAAAAAGTGCAGTTGAGCCGTGCCGATGCCGAGGCCTTCTATGCCGTTCACAAAGAGCGCCCCTTCTTCGGAGAGCTCGTAGAGTTTATGATCTCCGGTCCGGTAGTCGTCTCCGTGCTCGAAGGAGAGAACGCCGTGGCCAAAAACCGTGAACTGATGGGAGCGACCGATCCCAAAGAAGCGGCTGCCGGTACCATCCGCGCTGATTTCGCCGAGAGCATCGATGCCAATGCGGTACACGGAAGCGACTCCCTGGAGAATGCAGAGAAAGAGATCGCCTTTTTCTTCGCCCGCCGGGAAATTCTCTGATCGATCCGGTCAAATGAAAATCTCTTTCAACAAGGTCGGGCGCAGTCCCGGTGAGTTTCGACTTCGGCAGGATTCCCTGGAGATGGTCGGAACCCTGTTGAGAGAGGGAGCTCATGAGGTGATCCTTGCGTCGACGATCGATGGCCGGATCACTCTGGCCTGTGACCGTTGCGGAGAGGAGTTTTCCCAGGAGCTTCACCTTCCGCTGAATCTGATCCTGACGGATCAGCCACGGAAGATCGGAGAAGATTTGGATACAATTGAATTTCTGGACGGCGTGATCGACATTGCCGCTCTGATGGAGGGCGAAATCGCCTCCTACCGTTCCGCTTATCACTACTGTCCGTCCTGCGAGGCGGAGGATAGTGATGTGGACATAGAATACTGACAAACCAAGCAGAAAGGATAGTTTATGGCAGTACCCAAGAGAAGACACAGCAAAACCCGCGCAGCCAAGCGTCGGACCCACTACAAAGTCAAGCTTCCCCGGCCCGTCAAAGATGCTGACGGAACCTGGAGAATGCCTCATCGCATGAACCCTACGACAGGTGAATACAAGTCCTGATGAGCCATAGCGACCGTACGATCCGCGTCGCGATCGATGCGATGGGAGGGGATTTCGGTCCCGAACCCATCATCGAAGGGTGCATGCAGGCGATGGATGAACGGCGTTTCGTTCCGATCCTCGTCGGTGACCGTGATGCGATCCTCTCTTTTCTCCCCGAATATTATCTGGAGCGTGTGGAGATCGTCGAAGCGAGTGACGTGATCGATATGCACGATCAGGCGACCAATGCCTTGCGCCGGAAAGATTCCTCTATCTACAAGGCAGTGGAACTGGTCAGAGACGGCAAGGCCGACGCGGTGGTCTCCGCCGGTCACAGCGGAGCGACGATGACCTTGGCCACGCTCAGGATCGGCCGTCTGCCCCACATCTCCAAACCGGCTCTGGCGACACTAATGCCCAACGTCAACAATGCCAAGACCCTGGTGTTGGATGTAGGAGCCGTCGTGGAGTGCAAAGCCCGAAACCTTTATGAGTTCGGGGCGATGGGGGAGGTCTATGCGCAGGAAGTGATGAAGATCTCTTCACCCCGTGTCGGACTTCTGGCCAACGGGGAAGAAGAGTCCAAAGGGAACGAACTGACCAAAGAGGCATTTCCCCTGTTGAAAAAAATTCCCGGATTCATCGGCAACGTCGAGGGGCGGGATATCTTCAACGGCAGTGTGGATGTCGTCGTGACAGACGGCTTTACCGGCAACATCCTGCTCAAAACCAGCGAGGGGGTCGCCGATGCAATCTTTACGATGATGCGTCAGGAGATCCGCAAGTCTCTGCCGGCCAAGATCGGAGCGCTGCTGATGAAAAAGAAGGTCTTCGCCCGTTTGAAAAAACAGGTGGATTATGCGGAGTACGGCGGTGCTCCTCTGCTTGGAGTTGACGGCTGTGCGATTGTGAGCCACGGATCCAGTAATGCCAAGGCGATCAAAAACGCCATTTTTCAGGCAATCAACTACGCCCAGTCGGATGTCAACAGGCGGATCGAGGAACTTCTGATCAGCACCAACGGCACCCAGAGCTGAGTCATCACCTCGGCTCATCCCTCGCTAAAGCCCCCCTATGCTAAAATAACCCCCTGCTATATGAGAGGCGAAGGAGTCTTATGTCCCGTTCTACCCCCATCTATGCCGCAATGCGATCCATTGGAGCCTACGTTCCTCCCAAAATTCTCAGTAATGCCGATCTGGAGAAAATGGTTGATACCACCGATGAGTGGATCGTCAAACGCACTGGGATTCGGGAACGCCACATAGCCGACAAAGATGTGGCGACCAGCGATCTGGCAGTAGAAGCTGCTCGGGATGCCATCGCCCGTGCCGGTCTCGAACACGAAGAGATCGATCTGGTCCTCTGTGCGACCGTCACGCCGGACTATTTCAACATGCCCTCGACGGCCTGTGTCATCTCTGACAAGCTGGGGATCCGCAATGTGCAGGCTTTTGACATTTCAGCAGCGTGCAGCGGGTTTGTCTATGGGCTGAGTATTGCCAAAGCCTTTATCGAATCGGGAATGAAGCGAAATGTTCTTCTGATCGGAGCCGAGAAGTTCAGCTCCATCGTCGACTACACCGATCGGAGCACCTGTATTCTCTTCGGCGACGGGGCGGGAGCGGCGGTGATCTCTGCAACAGAGGACCGGGATGAGGGAATTATCGATATCCATGCCAGTGCCGACGGCAGTTATGCCGACTTTCTGATGACCCCCGCACCGGGTTCGGTCCATCCTGCCAGCTGCGAGGTGATCGAACAGGGACTTCAGTATGTGAAGATGAAGGGGAATGAGACTTTCAAACTGGCGGTCAAAACCCTTACCAAGGATGTGAAAGAGATCCTGGAAAAAAACAGCATTCCTGCCGAAAAGATCGATCACTTCGTTCCCCATCAGGCCAACTATCGGATCATCAAGGCCGTGGGGGATGCCCTGAAAATGCGGGAGGATCAGACTGTTTTGACTGTCGGTAAATACGGCAACACCTCCGCAGCCTCCATCCCGATGGCCATCAATGACATTTACGAGGAGGGGCGCCTGCATTACGGGGATTTGATGCTGCTGGATACCTTCGGCGGCGGTCTGACCTGGGCCAGCGCGCTTCTGCCGTTTGCCGGCAGAAATTAGAAATTAGAAGTTAGTAATTAGTAATGGGTAAACGGCCTGTATTGTGCAGCACTTTTTCATTGATAGTTACTAGTTTCCAGTTACTCATTTAAAAAATGATCACCGACTCTTTCGAGCTTCTCTCCCGCCTCAAATCCCTCGGATATGACAATACGTCCAGAGATCCCTGGTGGTGGCCCGAAAGCGGCACTTTCACGGTGGTGGTGGGGGCGATCCTGACCCAAAACGCCAACTGGGAGCGGGTGGAGATCTCCCTGGAAAATCTACGAAATGAAGGCTTGCTCTCACCCGAGCGGCTGGCAGAGTATCCTGCGGCTTCCCTGGAAGCACTGATTCGGCCCAGCGGTTTTCATACCGCCAAGGGGCGCAACCTTCGGGAACTCAGCCGCAGAATCATCGGGGAGTTTGGGAGTTTTGAGGCTTTTCGTGACGCAGTAGAGCGCGAGTGGCTTTTGGCCCGGCGGGGAATCGGACCGGAGACTGCCGATGCGATCCTTAACTATGCCTGCTATCGGGAAGCCTTCGTTGTGGACAGTTATACGGCCAGGCTTCTGATGGCGTTGGGCTTTGAGCTTTCGCATTACGACGAGGTTCAGGCGTGGATGTTGGAAGGGCTGGTAGGCAGGGAGAAAGAGCTCTTTCCCGGTCTGCCGGGCGCCCAGGTCTACGCCCGGGCCCACGGAATGGTGGTGGAGTATTGCAAAGCCAACCGCAAAGGGCGGGCTATTGCTGTTGAGCCTTTGTTTAATCCCAAATCATGCAGTAGCCAGCACGCCATCTGTACCGATTATCGGTGACATGGGCGATCCGCCCAAAGCCTCGACGCACCCTCCGGGTGCGCCTACGTTTTGGACGAACACCCCTGCCGACCGAGCCTCGACACATCTGACGCACTTTCTACTGCATGGTTTGGGCTAATCCGCCGGAGTAACGGAGAGGATTTTCCCTTCGTAGCCCGCCTTTTTGACCGCCTCCAGCAGGCGGCTGGTGTTGAGATCGTCCCGGAAGCGTACGGTGGCTTTTCGGGTATTGAGTTTTACCTTGGCTTTGAGCACGCCGGGGGTTTTTTTGAGGGAATGTTTGACGGCCACGGTACACAGCGGACAGGTCATGCCGCTCACCTCGATCACAGCGATTTTTTCTTCCGCAAACAGAGCCCCCATCAAGCAAGCGAAAATCAAAAAAACTCTCATCTATAAACCTCCATCATTTCTCATCTTCCATTTTCCATCTTCAATCTTCCATCAACAGACCCGCCCACCAGGGATAGCTGACCATGACCGCTACAAAGAGCGTCCCTAGTGTCAGATAGAGGGTGTAGTTTTTACAGAGACTGGTGGCGCAGGCGATCCGCTCTTTGCGCCCCCGCCACCAGTCGAACCAGAGCCAGCCGACGACGGCGACGGCGATGACGCTGAATGCGGTGTGGTAGGGAGCGAACCACTGCAGGAAGCTCAAAGAGCCCACACTGACTCCGAAGAGGAGAAAGAGCAGCGGCCCTAGACAGCAGGTACTGGCCAGGATCGCCGAGACGATTCCTCCGAAAAGCAAAATATAAAACTTCCGGGCCTCTTTTTGCTCACGGGCTGTCTGGGCGATTTGGGCGGCCCGGAGTGCCTCGGCAGGGCTTGATCCCTCAGAAAAAGAGGTGTCAATCTCCCGGGTGACTCTGTTGTCATCGGCTGTGACAGTTTCTGCGGGTTCCAGCCTACACTCGTATCCCTTGACAATACTTAGAATCACGTGCCTTGGCCCCAGCTTCTTCTCCTCGAAAAAAAGCCCCTGGCTCTTGACAAAACGCTTGACATTTTCGATGGAGGAGAGGGTATTGAGCTCTACATCCAGGATCCCCTCGTCCATACCTTCGAGTGCCTCCTTGGTACGCAGCACCGGCACCGGGCAGTCGAGGTCGCGGCAGTCGAGCTTCACCGTTTCGTAATCTCCTGTGAAGTGATCCGGTAGGCGAACTCTTTGGGGAAGTAGTAATCCAGCGGTTCATCCTCCACTTCGGCGTAGGGGTAGCCCAGCATATTGATGGGGTACTGCTGGGGTTTGGGGGAGAGGACGAAGTCCCGGCCCCAGTTGAAGCCGACCCAGTTCATCTCCCAGCTGTGCAGGTAGCGGCGTTTGAGCTCCTGGACCCTGGGATCGTTGTATTTGCGGTTTTCGACCAGCTCCAGTTTGGTGATGTCCGCCGGATCGCTGGGGACCCAGCCGAGGCCGGGGATGTAGTATTCGGCCCGGCAGTGCTGCCAGGTGCTGATCTCGGCGAAGCCTTTCTCATCTGCCTTGCCCAGGGCCTTGGAGTAGTGGGAGCGTCCCAGACGAATCCCGAAAACTTCCCGGGCAGGGATACCTGCCGCACGCAGCAGGGCCACAAAGAGGGAGCTGATGTCGGTACATTTGCCGCCGAAGTAGCCTGAGTTCATCATCTTGCCCGCATCGCCGGAACCGCAGCCGACTACCTTGGGATCCCGGAAGGTCACCTCCGTCACCCAGTCGTAGATCCGTTTGACCTTTTCGAAGCGATCGCTGAGCCCTTGGGTCAGTTCATCGGCTTTGGCCTTGATTTTACCGTCAGTAGGGATGTGGGCGGTGGGCTTGAGGAAGCGTCGAACCTCGTCAGGGATGGGGAGGTTGCGCTTGCTGGCGGCTTCGATGTCTTGGAGCGGGACGTTGCGGTAACGGGTCTCGATCTCCATCTCGATCTCCAATGTTTTGGAGTCGGCACTCTTTTTCCAGTCGGCATAGAGAATGGAGACGTCGTCGCTGTTGTCGTCGTTGAGGTTCCAGTGATCGTAATTTCCCTTGAAGTTCAGGATCCGTACATTCTGCCAGGGGGCCTGATAGGGCATGGGGTTCCAGAGTCGGGCGGGGTAGGGGCCTTTGCCTTCGGGATTTTTCAGATCGAAACTGTAGCGGACCCGAAAGCGCCGTTTCTCTCGGGAGATCTTCTCTTCGCTTTCGTAGGTGGACTCGACAGCAAGCAGTGGGACAGTTCCGCCGGTGAGTCCCGCCGCAGCCGCGATGGAGAGGGTTTTGAGAAAGTCACGTCGTTGCATGGCAAATCCTTTGTTGCAAAATCAGATCATTAAAAAATGTGCGGTGATAAAGGTGTCAGCTGAAGTTTCTGGCATCTTATGAGTACCCGTCCCGCGGGCCAATGCATTCGGACGGAATTTTAGCATAATCTTATGCCGATCATTAGATGTAAACTGTATCATTGATCCACCCGGAATCGTTTCTTATGCAAAATTGGAGATAATATCGGGAAGCATTTCCGGGATTTCGGAGAATGAGAGGCAACGGGCAGCAGAACAAAAGGAGAAACGGATGCGAAAGTATGACAACAGCCATAAGCTGACCAAGTTCGTCAAAGCTGCCGGTTGAGCCGCCAAATTGGGTCCGGGGGACCTTTCACATATCTTGGCGGATTTGGTGAGCGATGATGATCGATTGGTTGTAGGAATCGGCAGCAGTGAAGATGCGGCGGTCTATCGCCTCGACGACGAGCGGGCGCTGATCCAGACGCTTGACGTGATCACTCCCGTGGTGGACGATCCCTACCTCTACGGCCAAATCGCCGCGGCCAACAGCCTCAGCGATGTCTTCGCCATGGGGGCTGAGGTGGCGACGGCGATGAACATTGTAGGCTTCGACGCCTGCAACCACCCGCAGGAGGTCCTGGGGGAGATCCTGGCCGGCGGGGCCGAGAAGGTGCGGGAGTGCGGCGGACTGGTGGTGGGAGGTCACACCATCGAAGCGCCGGAGATGACCTACGGTCTCAGCGTGACGGGACTGGCCCATCCGGAGCGGATCTACCGCAACGACACGCCGCGGGTGGGGGACCTGCTGATCCTGGGCAAACCGCTGGGAATGGGGGTACTCACCACTGCGATCAAAGCCGACATGCTGGAGCGGAACACGGTGATCCGGGTCGCGGAGATCCTGGCCCAGCTCAACTACCGGGCTTCCCTGGCGATGCGGAGTTTCGACGTGAGTGCCTGCACCGACGTGACCGGTTTTGGCCTGGCGGGGCACGCCTACGAGATGAGCGGCAAAGGGCGCTTGAGTCTGCGATTCGAATTCGACCGGCTCCCCATCCTCCCCGAAGCCAAAGACCTGGCGGCGATGGGGATCATCCCTGGCGGCACCTACAACAACCGCAGCTATCTCGAGTCCAAAACCCGCTGGGAGATCGAGACGCCGGACGACATCCTCTTTTACGACGCCCAGACCAGCGGCGGGCTTCTCATCGCCGTGGCCCAAAAGGAGGCTCAGGCGCTGCTCGATCGGCTGCGAAACGAGGGGTACGAATATGCGGCGATCGTGGGAGAGGTACTCCCCGCCGGTGAAAAGGCCCTGATCGTCGGATGAAGCCGCTTCCTCTCTACCGAAAAACTTTCACCGTCCCCGAATCGGCTATCGACTTCAACGGCCACGTCAACAATCTCCGCTATATCGAATGGATGCTCGAAGCGGCCGAAAAGCACTCCGAAGCGGCGGGTTGGCCTATGGAGCGTTGCATCAGTGAATACGGCGCCACCTGGGTCGCCCATTCCCACACGATCCGTTATCACCATCCGGCCTTTGCGGGGGAGGAGCTGGAGCTGGACAGCTGGATCGATGAGATCCGTGGAGTAAAAGCATTGCGGCGCTATATGATCCGGCGGATTGGCGATGGGGCGAAGATCTGCGAAGGGCAGAGCGAGTGGATCTGGGTCGATGCCGAAACCCTGAGGCCCCGGCGGATCCCGAGGGAGATTGCGGAACGTTTTGAAAAAGAGGAGCGTGTGGTGCTGAATGATACAAGCGTCAGGTCGTGATTCCACGGTTTAATTGACTTTGATCTTTCCTAGTCTCCGCCTTCATTTCTTTTTCTTTGTTCGCGCGACAAATGAACTGGCTACACTAATTGGTACAAAGACAATTGTAGAGTGAGGGGGAGATGATGTCAAGAGGAGGAAGGAGGAAGCGCTATCCCGCGGAGTTCAAACAAGCGG
>JALVUD010000025.1 GCA_027035765.1 Campylobacteraceae bacterium | reverse complement strand
GAGGTATCCTCTTCCTAGGCACTGCTTTCATCCTCATTTGACAGAAAGCGAGCATCCATGAGACACCCCCACCCCCGACTTATCTATGTGCTCCCCAATCTCTTTACCACCGCCTCGATCTTTACGGGAATCATCAGCCTGACCGAAGCGTCGAAAGGACATTTCGACACGGCAGCCTGGCTGATCTTTCTCTCCCTGATCTTCGACGGGCTCGACGGGCGGGTCGCCCGGCTGACTCACACCTGCTCCCGCTTCGGCCTGGAGCTTGACTCTCTGGCGGATCTGGTGGCGTTCGGTGTGGCCCCAGCTATGCTGCTCTATTTTCAGTTTGGCAAGGACTATGGCCGATTCGGGGTCCTGGTCAGTGCCCTTTTTGTCATCTTCGGAGCGATCCGGCTGGCACGCTTCAATGTCACCGACAGTTGCAACGATCCGAGAGTCTTTATCGGACTGCCGATTCCGACTGCCGCCATCTTTGTGGCGGGGTGGTCACTGCTACTTGAGAAGCATCAGCTCCATTCCCTGGGCTTTGAGCTTCTTTTCACCGCTCTGTTGGTCAGCCTGCTGATGGTCAGCAACATCCGCTATCCCTCTTTCAAAAAGATCGATCTCAACCGCCCTCTCCTTCTGAAAACCCTGGTGATCCTCACGCTCACCGCATCCCTCCTCTATCTCTTCAGCCATGAAGGGCTGGCACTCCTGATCACCGCCTACGTCCTCTACGGGCCTTTCCGGACCGCCAGACTCTTCTATCTGCGTCAGCGCTGAATTGGGATTTTAGAACAATGTGATACAGGAGAAAATATCTCATCGGGCCTTCTGAAAACATTCATCATTCCGGGCCTGACCGAATATTCAGGAATTCGAATACCTTTGATACTGCGGGCCATGAGTCAAATTCAGGATGCGAAATCACATCGATCCGGTTTTTCAGAAGACTACAGAAATAAGCTGTAGAGGAAAGAAAGGATAAGGATATTGAAAGAGAGGATCACACCACCCGGAGAACTCCGGATGGAGAATTGTATTTGTAAAAGAGTATCAGGGCTGCGGTGATTCGCAGTAGGGGCACTTTTTGGCTTCGATGGGGATCTCCATGGCACACTCGGGACATTTTTTCATCGTCGCCTCTTCCACTACCTCTTCTTCTGCTGTCAGGCGGTTGTAGTATTTGACGAAGATGAATACCACGAAACCGAGAATGACAAAGGAGACGACGTCATTGATAAAAGTTCCGTATTTGATCGCTGGAGCACCGGCTTTTTCCAGAGCCTGGAGGCTTGGATACTCTTTGCCGTCAAGCGGAATGAAAAGCTGGGAAAAGTCCACCTTGCCGAGCAACAGTCCCAGAGGAGGCATGATGACATTGTTCACCAACGACTTGACCACCGTAGCGAAGGCGGCACCGAAGATAAATCCGACGGCCATATCGACCATGTTCCCTTTAATCAGGAACTCTTTAAACTCTTTCCACATTTTCTGACCTTTATCTGAGATTTAGCATCTCAAAATTGTATCTAAAAAATTAGAAAAATAAGTTATGGTCAAAAAAATGTCAAAAACCGATTTCATCCAGCTCTTTGAATTTGAACCCTTCGATGACCAGTTCGATACTGTCCTGCCCTTCCCGGCGGGCCAGGACCATCATCCCGGCCTCCATCAGGTCCATGGCGTTCTCGAAGCGGTTCTCCAGGACTGCAAAATCGATCCAGTCAGCTCCGGTCTGATCCCAATTGGAATGGAAGGTCACCGAACGGACCTCTCCGGCATCGAAATAGACCAGAGCCCACTGTTCTGCCTCCATTCGAGGGGAGATCTGCGCCTCTTTGGGGTCGGATCCTCTGACGGGGATCAGGATCAGCATGTCGCCCCTTCGATTTTTTCGGGGTCGAGCTTCAGTTCCTCATTGTTCATCACCCCGATTCCGCGATCGAGGATCGTTTGAGCGATCTCTTTGGCTTCGTCGAGGGAGTGCATCTTGCAGCTGCCGCATTGATAGATATTGAGCTCGGGGATATCCTCCTGGGAGGGAACGTTCAACACATCCCGCATGGAGGCTTCCCAGGCTTTGGCCACCCGCTCCTCGTCGGGGGTGCCGATCAGGGACATATAGAAGCCGGTCCGGCACCCCATGGGAGAGATATCGATGATCTCCACCCCGTCGCCGTTGAGATGATCACGCATAAACCCGGCGAAGAGATGTTCGAGGGTGTGAATTCCTTTTTCGCTCATCATTTCGACGTTGGGTTTGAAAAAGCGCAGATCGAAGACGGTGATGGTGTCCCCGCAGGGGGTCTGCATCGTTTTGGCCACCCGCACGGCGGGGGCGGGCATCCGGGTGTGGTCTACCATAAAACTGTCAAGCATCGGCATAGAAAATCCTTTGTTCTTTTTGGGTGATTATAGCACGGTTGGGAACTCTTCAGCGTTCGAAATCTTTGAAAGAGGTATCATTATTCCAAAAAGATCAAGGAGCGATCATGACCAACAGAATAGGAGGGAAGACCGCCCTGGTGACCGGCGCGACCGCCGGGATCGGCGAAGCGATCGCCCGTCGGCTGGCGGCGGCGGGGGTGCATCTGATCCTGACCGGACGCAGAACACAGCGGCTGGATGCCCTGGCCAGGGAGCTGGAGGATCGGGAGGCGGTCGCCGTAACGACGCTGAGGCTGGACGTTCGTGATCGGGAAGCGGTGGAGAGGGAGCTGCCGCCGATCCTGGAGAAGAGCCCCGTGGATATCCTGGTCAACAATGCCGGGCTCGCTCTGGGGCTGGAACCGTTGGACAAAGGATCCGTAGAGGAGTGGGAGCGGATGATCGATACCAACATCAAAGGATTACTCTACGTCACCCGACTGGTAATGGGCCGGATGAGAGAACGCAACCGCGGGCATATTCTCAATCTCGGTTCGATCGCCGGGGAGGTGGCCTACCCCGGCGGCAACGTCTACTGCGCCACCAAAGCGGCGGTCCACATGCTCACGGAGGCCATGAACGCCGACGTCCTGGGGACCCGCATCCGCATCGGCACCATCGCTCCCGGAGCCGTGGATACGGAGTTCAGCGATGTGCGCTTCGGTGGCGATAAGACAAAGCGCGACGCCGTTTACGAGGGATACACACCCCTAAGCGCCGAGGACATCGCCGACCTGGCCCTCTATATCCTCAACGCCCCGGAGCACGTCAACATCCAGCATGCCCGCATCATGCCGACGGCTCAGCGCAACCCCTATCTGCTGGATCGGGACGGGACGATCTGAGCCCCGATAAGGAGGCAAAAGAATCCACATCTGCCAAAAAGGAACCAAGAACTCATTCGCGCCCAAAACATAAAAAGCATAGCATATCGTTTCGGCGGTCCACCGGGAATGAATTCCCGGCTCCAAAAAAAAGCCTCCATGCTCAAATGCAAGCTCACAGCACATAGCAGCCAAAACCGGACGCCAGTCCTTCGCGTTTTCTTTTTCTTTGCTTCGTTTCCTTTTTCTTTGTCGCGAAACAAAGAAAAAGAAATGAAGGGGGAGGCTGAAAAGCAGTGGAGAGTAATGGGAGCGTGAGATGAACGATCACCGACTTGGCCGATCAGGCACAATTCATTTACTGAGAGGCTTCTTCTCCAGCACTCTGGCCCGAAGATTCACCCGGGCGTCACTCAACAAGAACTCCTCTCCGGGCTCCAACGCCGCCAGGGGCGTGCGCCGGCCATCCACCGTCACCTCTCCCCATCCCTCCCGGCTCCGTTTGGCAGGATCCTGGAGTTTCATCTGCTCTTCCAGGTTTTTCAGGAGACTCTCCCGCTGCTGAAGCTGCCGCCGGATCGTCTCGCGGAGCTGCCGCCGGAGAGGGAGCAGCTCCGCCTCGAATTGACCGAGACGATAGCGGATCACCTCACGATAGTCGCGTTGCAACCGGTCGAAATCCTCGGCGGCGCGCTGGAGGCGGTTCAGGACCGAGGCCCGCTTCAGCGCCTCCGCCTCCCGCCGCAGCCGCTCCTCTCCTCGGGTCAGGATCTCCCGCATCCGCCGCTGCATCCGGTCGCTGCGTTCATCCAGCTGCCGCAGCAGTTCGTTGCCGTCGGGGAGGATCATCTCCATGGCCGCACTGGGGGTCGGAGCCCGCAGATCGGCGACAAAATCGGAGATCAGCGTATCCACCTCATGCCCTACGGCGCTGACCACAGGAGTTTGCACCTCGAAAATCGCTTCGGCTACCGCCTCTTCGTTGAAGGCCCAGAGATCCTCGGCGCTTCCGCCGCCCCGTCCCGTGACGATGATATCCACATCAAGCTGATCGGCGTAGCGGATCGCCTGGGCGATGGACTTCGCCGCCCCCTCCCCCTGCACCAGGGTATCGATCACCAGCAGCTCGGTCAGAGGCCAACGCCGGCGGGCCACTTTGAGCATATCCTGCAGCGCTGCCCCTCCCGCCGCCGTCACCAGGGCGATACGCCTCGGATAGCGGGGCAGCGGCTTTTTGCGCTCGGCGGCGAAGTAGCCTTTGGCCTCCAGCTTCTTTTTGAGCTGTTCGAAGGCTACCGCCAGGGCTCCCCTTCCGTAGGGCTCGACACTGACGGCGATGAGCTGATACTCCCCTCTGGGGGTATAGACCCCCACCGAACCGTCGATCACCACATGTTCCCCCTTCTCCAGGCGGAATTTGAGCCGCACGACGTTGGAACGCCACATAACGCAGCGCAGGGTGCTGCGGTCGTCTTTGACGGAGAAGTAGATATGCCCGCTGCTGTGGTAGGTGACCGAAGCGATCTCCCCCTCGACCCGGATATGCATGAAAGTCGCTTCCAGGAGAGATTTGATCTTTTCGTTGAGGGCGGAGACGCTCAGCAATTGCAAGGACTTCTCCTTGCAATTGCTGAAGTGAGGAGTGAGGAGTGAGGAGCGAGGAACCGAAAGCGAAAGCTATGCTTTCGAATGATGAGTGGTTTGGGGGCGTTGCTTCGCAACGCTTTTTTTTGGAAGCGGGAATTCATTCCCGCCATGGAGATTTGAAAAAACTTTTTGCACAAAGACGCGAATGAATTCGCGTTTCCAGATTTTTGTAGCGTGGGATTGCTATCCCACGAATTGGTGAATGGTTTTGGTAAGTAGTTTGGCAACGGTTCCGCAGGTGCCGTTAACTCCTCACTCCTCACTCCTCACTCCTCACTTACGCTTTTTGTGCAACAAAAAGCGTACTGATCCCCATCGAAAAGGGTTTGACATATTTGATCTCGAAGCCGCTCTGCTGCAGTTCTTCCATCAGCATCTCCGTCGTGAGGAACTCTTCGATGGAGTCGGGGAGGTATTTGTAGGCGGCGTAGTTTTTGCTCACCAGGCCGCCGACGGCGGGGAGGATCTTTTTCATATAGAGATCCACCAGGGGGGCGGTGAGGCCCTTTTTCTCCTGCTTGGTGAACTCCAGAATCACCACGATGCCGCCCGGTTTGAGAGCCCGGTGAAATTCGGCCAGGGCTTCGGGACGGTCGACGACATTGCGGATACCGTAGCTGATGGAGATAATCTCGGTACTCTCATCCTCCAGAGGCAGCTCCTGGGCCTTACCCTCGATGAACTCGGCGAAATCGACCTTTTTGCGGGCCACCTCCAGCATCCCCACCGAAGGGTCGATGCCGACAAAGTTCTCCACCTCGACGCCTTTCTCCGCGGCACGGTCCCGCCAGTGCAGGAGGAGATCCCCGGTCCCGGTGGCCACGTCGGCGATCCGCTCGACCCGGTTTTTGCCCAGGATCTCGTAGGCCTTGTCGCACCCCTTTTTGCGCCACTGCACGTCAATCCCGAAACTGAGCACCCGGTTGGCCAGGTCGTAGGTTCCGGCGATCTCGTCGAACATGTTGACGATCTTTTCCTGTTTTTCCTTCTTATCCAAAACGACTCCAGATCATGAGATCCGCACCGATCGTACGCTGATGCAGATACTCCAGTTTTTGATCGACATTATAGGATAAGGGATGAGAGCTGAGCTTAGGGGTCTGATAGAGCAGGAACCAGTCGATCTGCTCGGCCAGCGCCTCCAGCATCCCCTGGCCCCCTTCCACCAGGAGAAACGAGGGGCGCTCAAGGAGCGGCTCCAGATTGTCGGTGATCTGCACCCGGCGATCGGAAATGCCGAAAAGCGGGATCTCCCGGTCAAAGTCGTTCTTCCTGGAATAGATCGTCACGTCAGGGGCCTGCCCACCGGTGAAGCGGCAGTCGAGCCGGGGCCGGTCCGCCCGCACGGTCCCGCCGCCGATGATCAGCTCATCCGCCGCTTCCCGGAGCCGGTGGACATGCTTCAATGACTCGGGAGAGCTCAGATATCCCCCGCCGATGCGCCCGTTGGCCGTCTGGGCCAGCTTGAAGAGGACAAAGGCCCGCTCCTGCCAGATTTTGAAGGGCTCCAGCAGCGCTTCGGCCTCCTCGGCGCAGAGACCGGTCTCCACCTCGATACCGTGATCGGCCAGGATCTCAATCCCCCCGCTGTGGCCCGTCACGGGATCCGTCGCCGCGATCACCACCCGGTGGAGAGGAAATTGGGAAAGGAGCCAGGCGCACGAGGGTGTCGCTCCCCGATGGGCACAGGGTTCCAGGGTCACATAGAGGCTCACCCCCCGAAAGAGCTCCCGCGGCACGGTCTGCAGGAAATCGTGTACCGCAACGGCATCGGCAGGGTCCACCGCCGCACGGTGCCCCTCCATCCCTTCGTAGGCCGCCAGCATCGCCCGCACCTCCGCATGGGACTCCCCTGCCCTTTGGTGAGCCTCCACGGCCAGGAGCTTTCCTTCTTTGACCACGGCGCAGCCTACTGCCGGATTGGGGTAGGTGAGCCCCTGGTACTTCCAGGCCTCCCGCAGGGCCAGCTCCATAAAAAACCGATCGTCAATCCGCATCCACCATCTCCTTCAGGCGTCTCGCATCTCTGACGGCGTTGCCTTCGAAATCGTTGTTAAAATAGACGAAAACAGGACGGTGATGCGCCTGCTCCCGGCGGATCCGCTCCGCCCAAAGCTGCAAAGCGGCATCGTCGTAGCTGCCGCCGTAGTGGCCGTCGGGACCGTGAAGACGCAGATAGACAAACTCGGCAGTCGCCAGATCCGGAACCTCTTTTCGGCCGTAGTCGTGCCAGCAGAGAGCCACGTCGTGGCGATGGAGCAGATCGTAGATCGCCTCGTCATACCAGCTTGCGTGGCGGAACTCGATGACAAAGCGCCACCCGCCGCCGTGGGGGAGCTGGGCCAGGAACTCCCCCAGCAGCGCCGTATCGGCGTGCAAAGAGGGGGGCAGTTGAAAAAGGACGGCGGCCAGTTTCGGTTTGATCGGTTTGAGCAGATGGAGAAATCGCAGGAGCTCTTCACGGGTCTCTTTGAGCTTTTTGTAGTGGGTAATACCGCGGGGAGCCTTGAAGGCGAAGAGGAAATGTTCTGGAGATTTTTCATCCCAGTGTTCAATGGTTTTGGCTTTGGGCAGGTGGTAGAAGGTACTGTTCATCTCCACCGTATCGAAAGCCTGCGTATAGGCCTCGAACCAGTGGGATTTGGGCAGATCCTCCGGATAGAGTACCCCCCGCCAGTGTTCATAGTAGAAGCCGGAGGTACCGATATGGGCCGGGGCCTTCATCCGCGACTCATCTCGGATAGATCCCCATCAGCTCCGCTTCGGCCAGAACATGCCCTTTCATCGCAGCCAGCAGCGCCTGGCGGTCGAGGCCCGGATCGAGGGGCAGGGGCACATCCAGAGCGAAGAGCCGGATAAAATAGCGGTGGGGCCGGTCGGGCGGGCAGGGGCCGCCGTATCCGATCTTGCCGAAATCGTTGATCCCCTGGCGGATTTCGTACTCCAGGACCGGTTCGGGGGGAACCCCCTCGGGGAGTCCCCGCAGGGTCGCCGGCATATTGTAGACAACCCAGTGGACAAAGAGCCCCATGGGGGCATCGGGATCCTCCATGATCAGAGCCAGGGATCGGGTCCCGTCAGGGATATTGCCAAACTCCAGAGGAATCGAGACATCTTCTCCGTGACAACCGTAGCGTGCGGGAATCTCCCCGCCGTTCTCAAACGCCGGACTCTTGACATACATGACTTCACCTCCTGTCAGTATAGTAAGGGCCAATAGAAGACCCCAAAGTATCTTCCGAATCATTCTCAACCTTTCGACTCTATCCAGATTATTATAACACCCTCTGCGATACACTGCTGCAAACTCTTCAAGGACCCGACGTGGAAACCCCCGAAACCCGCAAAATCTTTTATCTTCTGATGGTGCTGGCTATGGTAGGTTGGGGAGCCTCCTGGGTTCATGTGAAGTACCTGAGCGACTACTTGAGCATCCATGAGATCATCTTCTATCGCTATCTGCTCACCGCTCTGAGCATGGTCCCGCTGATTCTCTGGCTCCGACTCCCGTGGCGGATCGACCGCCAAGCCCTGGCAATCACACTCCTGGTTTCCGCAATTATGATCCTCTACACCTGGCTCTTCATCGCCGGGACCAAGCTGGGAACCGCCGGGCTGGGAGGCGCTTTTGTCACCACGCTGATTCCGATCCTCACTTTTGCCCTGACGGCGCTGCTGGCACGACGACGGTTGAGCCGGCGCCAGCTCTTTGCCCTGGGGCTGGGAGCGCTGGGAGTCATGACCATTCTCAATGTCTGGAGCTTTCATGCCGAAGACATCTTCCGCCTGGAGAACCTCTACTTCATTCTGGCGGCGATGAGCTGGGCGGTATTGACCATCTTCAGCGCCCGGGTGGCAGGACGGGTCGATCCGCTGGTCTACAGCTTTTACATGTATCTGGGAGTGACGGTAATGGAGGGGCTTTTTTTCACCGACTTTTCGACGGACCTGACGGCGCTCAGTCCCCTGGTGGACCTCAACCTTCTCCTCCTGGCCCTGGTCAGCACCACCTTCGCCACCTCCGTCTACTTCATCGGCAGCAGGAAGCTCGGGGCCGACCGGATCAGCAGCTTCACCTTTCTCGTCCCCTTCAGCGCCATCGGGTTGAGCGCTCTCTTTCTGGGAGAGGCGGTCACCTGGGGGATGGGAGCGGGAACCGTGATGGCGGTCATCGCCGTCCGACTGCTGCAACATCCCCACTCCTGACGATCACATCGTGAATCAAAGGGACTGCAGGACGTGCCGGGCAAGGACCACTACCCCGCCTACGATGAACTGCACGGCGATCGCCCCGGTGATGATCCCCATCAGCTTGGTGATCACCTTCTCTCCGGTCGTTCCGAGAAGTTTTCGAATCCAGACAGCATAGCGCAGTGCCAGATAGATCACCAGGGCATTGAGCGCAAAGGCGGCCACGGTCACGAGACTGTCCAGAGCGGTCTGATCCTGCTGCCGGAAGATGATCACCGTCGTAAACAGCCCCGCACCGAAAATGATCGGGATACCCAGGGGGATCACGGCGATATCCTCCCGATTGTCGGGGCTGAGCATCCGACCGGAGCTGCTGTTGCCCAGCATCTCGATCGCCATCATCAGCAGAACAATCCCTCCGATCACTTTGAGCGAGTGCTGATCGATCCCGAAAAAACGCAGAATCATATCCCCCGTCAGAAAGACCACCGCAAAGGCGATCAGGATCGTCAGGGTGCTGCGCCGGGCAATCCCCGCCGCTTCGGTATGGGTTGCCCGGTGGGGTAGCATTCCCAGCATCATGGCACTCACCCCCACCGGATCCATGATCGCCGCAAAAGTGATCCCCTGCTGTAGAAAATTCTCCCAGATTCTCTGCATTCTTTTCCCCTCCTCGGTTCAGTGTCACTGAAACCGCAAAAAGCTGTTACAATCATAACACTTTGATCAAGCCGCAAGGAGAAGCCGTGAATCAGGTACGTATGGGGCAAACGCTCCACACCCCGTCCAAAGTTGTCTGTATCGGACGCAACTACGTCGAGCATATCGAAGAGCTCGGCAACGAGATGCCTGAAAGCATGGTCATCTTCAACAAACCCAACTCCGCCGTCACCGACACACTGCGTTACTTCGAGCCCCAGACACGCTTTGAGGGAGAACTCTGTCTGCTCATAGAAAAAGGGACCATCGCCGGGATCGGGTTCGGTCTGGATCTGACCCACGCCGAGACCCAGAACCGCCTCAAGGCCAAGGGCCTCCCCTGGGAGCGGGCCAAGGCCTTTGACGGCGCAGCGGTTCTGAGTGACTTCGTCCCCTTTGACGGTACGATGGAACGACTCCGCTTCACGCTTCACCGTAACGGAGAGCTCGCTCAGGAGGCCGACTATCAACTGATGATCTACAAACCTGTCCAGATGCTGAAGGAGATCCAAAGCTTCATGACGCTGGAGGATGGGGATATCATCATGACCGGCACCCCCAAAGGGGTCTCGACCTATGCAAAGGGGGATCACTTCGAGGCAACAGTCTACGATGGAGACCGGAAGCTGCTGAGTCACAGCTGGACCTGCCGCTAGATCAGGAAGCGTGCTACACTTTCTTCTGAAAAAAACTTTTGGGGAATCGCCTATCTTTTACCGGGATCAGAGAGGTGCGATGCTATACTTTTTCATCTCGCCATACAAAGGGAGGACCCTCCATGCTGCAACGTTTCAAACTTGAGGAAAAAGGCACGAACCTGCGGACCGAGTTTATCGCGGGACTCACCACCTTTCTGACGATGATGTACATCGTACCGGTCAACGGCTTCATTATGGCGGATGCGGGTCTTCCCATGCCGGCGGTGATTACGGCGACGGCCCTGATCACCATCCTCGCGACTGCCTTCAACGGATTCTGGAGCAACACCCCCGTGGCGATGAGTGTCGGAATGGGCCTCAACGCCTATTTCACCTACGGGCTGGTTCTGGGAATGAAACTTCCCTGGCAGACGGCCCTGGGGATCGTCTTTCTCTCCGGGGTGATCTTCGTCCTTCTCTCCTTTACCCGCTTCAGGGTCTGGGTGATGCACTCGATTCCCATGGACCTGCGACGGGCCATCAGTGCCGGGATCGGGGCTTTTATCGCCTTTATCGGGCTGAAACAGCTGGGCATCATCGTCCCCAGCAAAGCGACGCTGGTGACCCTGGGGGATCTGGGACAGCCGGCGGTGCTCCTGGGAATCTTCGGTCTCTTTCTGACCCTGGTGCTCTACCTCTACCGGATCAAAGGGGCTTTTATCCTGGGGGTACTGCTGACCTCGGTCGCCGGCTGGATCCTGGGGCTGGGGAAAGCTCCCGAGGGGCTCTTCAGCATGCCGGCCTCCATTGCGCCTATCGCTTTTCATCTCGATGTAGTTTCGGCTCTGAGTCTCGCGCTGCTGCCGGTGATCATCACCTTTCTGGTCACCGATATGTTCGATACCCTGGGGACCCTGACAGCCGTAGGGGCCCGAGCCGGGCTCTTCCAGGAAGGAGATGACACCGACAAATCCCTGGAGAAAACCCTCGAGGCCGACGCCGTGGCCACCGTGACCGGGTCATTGCTGGGAGTCTCCACGACCACCAGCTTTATCGAATCGGCCAGCGGGGTCGAAGCGGGAGGACGAACCGGATTGACAGCAATCTTTACCGCCGCTTTTTTCATCCTGACACTCTTCATGCTGCCGATCTTCAAAGCGATTCCCGGGCCCGCCATCTATCCCGTCCTGGTCATCGTGGGAATCCTCATGTTCACGGAACTGGGCAAAATGGACTTCGGCAGCATGGATCTGGCGACCGCGACGGCCGCCTTCTTCACGGTGCTTCTGATGCCCCTGACCTACTCCATTACCAACGGACTGGCCGCGGGCTTCGTCGCCTTTACCCTGCTCAAGATCGTCCAGGGGAAATTTTCCGAACTCAACATCGGGATCTATCTGATCACCGCTATCAGCCTGATCGTTTTCGTCCTGCACTGAGAAGCGATACGAGATGGACAAATACTATTACGGCTACGAGGAGTTCCTGCAGGATATCCGGACCCTCCGCAAACAGATCGAGGAGTATCGACCCGATACCCTCCTGGCGATCGCCCGGGGCGGACTGACCATGGGGCATTTTCTCGCCAATGCCATGGATACCAGACGGCTCTTTGCCCTCAACTCCATCCACTATGAAGGCAATCGCAAGCTTGATACGCTGGAGATCTTCAATATCCCCGACCTCTCCGATGCCAAAAAGGTTCTGCTCCTGGACGATATCGCCGACAGCGGTGAAACGCTGCTGGCGGTCCTCCACCAGCTCGAAGAGCTCTACCCGGAGGTGGAGTTCAAGGTTGCCACCCTTTTCTATAAACCCGATTCTCTCCTGCAACCCGATTTCATGATCAAAGAGGCCCCGGCCTGGATCGACTTTTTCTGGGAAATCGATCCGCTTTAGATCCCTCTCGCCTCCCGATTGTTTTCCATTTTCCCCTTCCAAAATAAAAAATGCCCAAATTATCATCATTTATTAGCTTTCTTTAATCCAAATCATTCTAAACTTGGGAGTCAACCCATCAATCAAAGGAGAAAGTATGATGAAAAGACTGCTCAAGCTCTCGGCGGTTGCCGCCCTGGCTACCGTAACCCTCGCCACGGCGGGAACCCTCGACGACGTCAAAAAGGCCGGCGTCCTCAAATGCGGCGTCAACACCGGTCTACCCGGCTTCAGCGAAGCTGATTCCAAGGGTACCTGGCGCGGACTCGATGTGGACTACTGCCGGGCCCTGGCTGCCGTCGTCCTGGGCGACGCCTCCAAGGTCAAGTATGTCCCCCTCAACGCCAAGGAGCGCTTCACGGCGCTGCAGAGCGGCGAAATCGACGTGCTCTCTCGGAACACCACCAACACCGAGACCCGGGACACCGCGCTGGGGATCAACTTTACCGGCGTCATGTACTATGACGGACAGGGCTTCATGGTCCCCAAATCCCTGGGAGTCAAAAGCGCCAAAGAACTGGACGGTGCCACCGTCTGTATCCAGGCCGGTACCACGACCGAACTGAATCTGGCCGACTATTTCCGTGCCAACGGCATGAAGTTCAAGGCGATCACCTTCGATACCAACGATCAGGTGACCAAGGCTTTCGAAGCGGGACGCTGTGATGTCCTCACCACGGACGCTTCCGGCCTCTATGCCACCCGGACCAAGCTCAAGGACCCCGCCAAGTACGTGGTCCTGCCCGAGATCATCTCCAAAGAGCCTCTGGCTCCCGCCGTCCGGCATGGTGACGATCAGTGGTTCGATATCGCCAAGTGGACCCGCAACGCTCTGCTGACCGCCGAGGAAAAAGGAATTACCTCGGCCAACGTGGACGAAGCCAAAGCCAAAAACACCGATCCCGAAGTCAAGCGTCTGCTGAGCGTCGAAGGCGAGATGTGCAAAAACGTCGGCCTGGAGAAAGGCTGCTTCTACAACGCCATCAAGCAGGTGGGCAACTACGGCGAGATCTTCGAGCGCAATGTCGGGGTCAAGACGCCTCTGAAGATCCAGCGCGGCCTCAACGCCCTCTGGACCAAAGGCGGACTGCAGTACTCTCCTCCGTTCAGATAATCGGCGTGAGCGAAAGCTCACACCGATTATCAATTAATAGTTAAGAGTGAAGAGTTGTGGTTGAGTGCTATGCACTTTTTATTTGAACTATTAGCGTTGCTTTGCAACGCTTACCGAAACAATTAACTGTTCACTCTTAATTATTAACTGAATAAAAAGGATTCCCTTGCCAGCCTTTCTACGAAATGAAAAGATTCGCGGCATTCTCTATCAGATCATCACGATCGTTCTCTTTGTGGGATTTCTTTTCTATATCGCCCAGAATACCTCCCACAATATCGAGCAACGCGGAATCAAGACGGGATTTGCCTTTCTGCACGCCACAGCCGGATTCGATATCACCGAATCACCGATCCCCTTCACCCCTGCCAGTACCCACTGGGATGTCTTCAAGGTCGGTCTGCTCAATACGCTGATCGTCTCCTTCTGGGGCATCGTCTTCAGCTCCCTGATCGGACTGCTCATCGGGGTCTGGCGCTTGAGCCCCAACTGGCTGATCAACCGAATCGCCGCCGCCTATATCGAGACCTTCCGGAATATCCCGGTCCTGCTACAGATTCTCTTCTGGTATAACGTCGTTCTGGCTACTCTGCCCTCAACCCGACATGCACTCAATCTCTTCAACACCGTCTATATCAGCAACCGGGGCTTTTTCATGCCGAAATTCGTCTTCGGTGACGGGGCGTGGATGATCGGGGTTGCTCTGCTTGTCGCCGTCGGGGCCATCGTCTGGCTCCATCGATGGGCCAAACGCAGGCAGGATCTGACAGGTGAACAGTTTCCGGTCTTCCTCACGGGTATCATCCTGCTCATCGGTCTGCCGCTGTTGGCCTACCTGATCGCCGGAAAGCCGGTGACTGCCGTCTACCCGGAACTTCACGGCTTCAATTTCAAGGGGGGCAAGACATTCACCCCCGAGTTTCTGGCACTGCTCTTCGCCCTGAGCATCTACACCGCCACCTTCATCGCCGAGGCGATCCGCAGCGGAATCGAAGCGGTTCCCAAAGGGCAAAAAGAGGCGGCGACCAGTCTGGGACTTTCACCGATGCAGCAGTTGCGCCTAGTGGTTCTGCCCCAGGCGGTACGCATCGCCATTCCCAGTATCATCAACCAGTATCTCAACCTGATCAAAAACTCCTCGCTGGCTGCCGCTATCGGCTATCCGGAACTGGTGACGATCTTTGCCGGAACCAGTCTCAACCAGACCGGCCAGGCCCTGGAGATCCTGCTGATTACGATGTTGACTTACCTGCTCATCAGCCTGATCGTCTCGCTGATCCTCAACTGGTTCAACGCCAAAATGAAAATCAAGGAGCGCTGAGATGGCAGTCTATCCTCCCAAACCGGCCAAAGAACCCCCTTTGACAGAACGTGGGCCCATCGCCTGGGTCCGCCATAATCTACTCTCTTCGCCCTATAATATTACCTTTACGATTCTGGGGCTGGCGATTCTCTATTGGACGATTCCTCCCTTTGTGAAGTGGGCCTTCCTCGATGCCAACTTTGCCGGCCATACCAAAGCTGACTGTACCGGCAACGGTGCCTGCTGGGTCTTTGTCAAAGAGAAGCTCAATATGTTTCTCTTCGGTTTCTATCCCCAGGATCAGCTCTGGCGTCCCAAAACGGTCATCGCTACGGTCCTGGCCCTGGGTGCTTTCGCCAAATTCGTGCCGGGCCTGCATCGATTCAAATTGCTGCTGATCGCTATCTTTCCGATCTTTGCCTTTATGATGCTCCACGGCGGATCTTTCGGACTCTCGCTGGTAGAAACGAGCAAATGGGGTGGTCTGCTGCTAACCTTGGTCATCGCTTCGGTTGGGATAGTCCTCTCCTTTCCCCTTGGAATTCTACTGGCCCTGGGACGACAGTCAAAGCTCCCCATCATCAAGAGCCTCAGTGTCTTCTACATCGAGTTCGTCCGAGGCGTTCCTCTGATCACCGTGTTGTTTATGGCCTCGGTGGTCCTGCCCCTCTTTTTCCCGGAAGGAGTCAACTTCAACAAACTGGCAAGGGCCCTGATCGGAATCACCCTCTTCGAAGCGGCCTATGTGGCGGAGAATATCCGATCGGGCTTTCAGGCGATTCCCAAAGGACAGTACGAAGCCGCCGATGCCCTGGGGCTGGGGTACTGGCAAAAGATGGCTCTGGTGATCCTTCCGCAGGCGATCAAAGTCACCATCCCCAACCTGGTGGGAACCTTCATCAGCCTCTTCAAGGACACCTCCCTGGTCATGATCATCGGCCTCTTCGATCTGCTGGCCATGGTCAACGTCACCTCCAACGACCGGGACTGGCTGGGGATGGATACCGAGGGCTACGTCTTCGTCGCCTTCATCTTCTGGATCTTCACCTTCAGCATGTCCATGTACTCCAAACGGCTGGAGAAAAAACTCAATACCGACAAAGGGAAATAAACGATGGCTGAACAGACAAATAGCAAAAAACTGGGCGAACCGATCATCCAGCTCGAAAATGTCAACAAGTGGTACGGTGATTTCCATGTCCTCAAAGATATCAATCTGGAGGTCCGCCAGGGGGAGATTGTCGTCGTCGCCGGCCCTTCCGGCTCGGGAAAATCGACAATGATCCGCTGTATCAACCGCCTCGAGGAGTATCAGGAGGGAAGCATCCGGGTCAAGGGAATCGAGGTCAACAACGACGTCAAGAACCTGCGGGCGATCCGCTCCAACGTCGCCATGGTCTTCCAGCACTTCAACCTCTTCCCCCATCTGACCATTCTGGAAAATCTCACACTGGCCCCGGTCTGGGTCTACAAAACCCCCAAGAAAGAGGCGATCGAAACCGCCATGCACTATCTGGAAAAGGTCAATATCGCCGACCAGGCCAACAAATATCCCAACCAGCTCTCCGGCGGTCAGCAGCAGCGGGTGGCCATCGCCCGGGCGCTGTGCAAGAGCCCCGATATCATGCTCTTTGACGAGCCCACCTCTGCTCTGGACCCCGAGATGATCGGGGAAGTTCTCGATGTCATGATGAAACTGGCCGATGAAGGGAAAACCATGATCACCGTCACCCACGAGATGGGCTTTGCCCGCAAGGTCGCCGACCGGGTCATCTTCATGGATGCGGGACAGATCATCGAAGAGAACGACCCCGAGACCTTCTTCCACCACCCCGAAAGCGAACGCCTACAACTCTTCCTCAAACAGATCCTCAATCACTGACGAGCCGGAGGCTCGGGTTATTGGTATTTCGTTGTTTGTCGTTCGAACGAGGTTTCGCCCATCTTTGTCTTTCGAGGAGAGGTGAGGAGGTGAGATCGCGCTTCGCGCTGGTGAGAGGGTGGGAAGAGATGAACCACCGGCCTTCTCACCCTCTCACCTTCTCACTCTCCCACCATAAATTCACTCCTCACTCCTCACTCCTCACTCGCTATCAGGAGCAACGATGTTACTCCTGATAGCCGAATACCTCGGTATCGCCGCCTTCGCCGCCAGCGGATTCTATATCGCCGTGCGTAGAAAACTCGACCTACTGGGCATCTATCTCAGTGCCTTTCTGACCGCACTCGGAGGCGGGATCCTCCGGGATCTGCTGGCCGATCGTGCCCCCTACTCCCTGACCCACTCTCTTCCCTCCCTGACAGTGATTATCGTCACGACGCTGCTGATCTGGCGGCGTATGCATCAGCGTCCCTGGGAATCCCAGTGGCTTTTTGTCTTTGTCGATGCTCTTGGAATGGTCTCTTTCGCCATCTCCGGAGCCCTGGTGGGGCTGGCCGCCGGGTTCAATCTGGCGGGTGTGACGCTGCTGGCTTTCACCACAGCTGTGGGAGGCGGGATCCTTCGGGACGTTCTCATCAACCAGGTCCCCTATGTGCTCCGCGGCGGTTTCTACGGAATCATCGCCCTGGGGATCGGAGGATCGGTCTGGCTGCTGCACACCCTCGGTTGGGACAACTCTTTTCTCCTGACCCTCCTCTTCCTCGGTGGTGTCATCCTGAGAATGATCGCCTACCGCCGGAGATGGGCCCTACCGAGACTGTAGTCGTTGGACATCTGAACGGAACTTTGCCCCTCTTTGTTTTTCGAGGGAAGGTGGGGAGGTAAGATCGCGCTTTGCGCTGGTGAGAAGGTGGGAAGAGATGAACCACCGGCCTTCCCACCCTCCCACCTTCTCACCCTCCCACCATAAATTCGTTCCTCACTCGAAAGCTCAGCTTTCGCTTCCCTCTTGCATCTGAGAAGCAATCCGGCTACAATACGCCATCTTAAACCAAACCGACAGGCTCCAAGCCAGCTATTCTTCGTACGATTCTGAGTTTCTCCGCGTCACAGACTGTATCGCACTCCGATCCACTCTCATTTCACCGGCAGCAAATCAGCCCGCAGATGATCAGCGAACTCCTTTGCCTGCCGTGAAAGCGAACATACAATATGACCTTTGAAGATTTCAACTTCAAACCCGAACTCGCCGGCGCCATCCGTGAAGCCGGTTTCCGTGAACCCAGCCCCGTCCAGAAAGAGGCGATCCCCCTCGTCCTGGAGGGCAGAGACCTCATCGCCCAGGCCCATACCGGCACTGGCAAGACCGCAGCCTTCGGCCTGCCGGTTCTGCAGCAGCTCCGCTGTGACGGCAGCGTCGAAGCCCTCGTCATCGTTCCCACCCGGGAGCTGGCCACCCAGGTGAGCGATGAGATCTTCCGCTTCGGCAAGGCTCTCGGCATCCGTACCGCCACCGTCTACGGCGGCAGCTCCTATACCCGCCAGATCCAGCATGTGGCCAGCGCTTCAGTCGTCGTGGCGACTCCCGGCCGACTCATCGACCTGCTTCAAAGCGGAAAAATCAATCTCTCCCCCCGTTTCGTCATCCTGGACGAAGCCGACGAGATGCTCGACATGGGCTTTCTCGACGATATCCGGGAGATCTTCACCCACCTGAGCGCCGAGCGCCAGACGCTGCTCTTCTCGGCCACCATGTCCCGGGAGATCAAAGCCCTGGCACAGACCATCCTCCGAGACCCCTCCACCGTCTCTATCACCGGCGGCAACGTCACCAACGACAAGATCCGCCAGCTCTTTTACGTGGTGGAGGAGCAGGAGCGCGACGACGCCCTCGTTCGGCTGCTGGACTACAAAAACCCCGACAAGAGCATCATCTTCTGCCGAATGAAAAAAGAGGTGGACCGTCTCAGAGACTATCTGGCTGCCCAGGGCTATGAAGCCAGGGGCCTCCACGGCGATATGGACCAGCGCCAGCGCGAAGCCACGATCCGCGCCTTCAAAAGCGGGGGCGCCGAGATCCTCATCGCCACGGACGTCGCTGCCCGGGGGCTGGATGTCAACGACGTCAGCCACGTCTTCAACTACCATCTCCCTTTCGATCCCGAAAGCTATGTCCACCGCATCGGACGGACCGGACGGGCCGGACGGGAAGGAACTGCCATCTCCATCGTCTCTCCCCACGAGTTTCGCTCCCTGCAGCGGATCCAGAAGAGTGTCGGCTCCACCATCGAAAGCCGGATCATTCCTCGGATCGAAGAGGTCCGAAACCGTCGCAGCGATGCTTTGATCGAGCGAATCGAGTCCCAGGAGGTCGATGCCGCCTCCTATGCTTTGATCGAAACACTCAAGGAGGAGTATGACCTGACGACATTGGCCAGCAAGCTTCTGAGTATGGTCCGCGAAGAGGAGGAGGTCCGAGGGGCGGACAGAATCGGAAAAGATCTGGCCGAGATCGAACGACTCTTTACCAGAATGAAAGAGGAACGGCACCAGAAAAAAGGACGGGGACGCTACAACAACCGACGCAGCTACAACCGTTCCGGCCCGAGAAAGAAAGAGTACAACCGCCGCTGACCGGTCACCGTATCGGCGCTGGCTAAGGCACCCCTTGGGCGCTGTGCTCCAATCTGGAGAGTTCCGATTGCAGAACCTCTTCACGTTTTTCGATCCCCAAAAGTGTGGGGCGGGTCAGATCGGGATAACTGCCGTGCAACCCTTTGCCATCGGATCCGTGGCATCCGGCACAGACACTGCTGAAATACATCGCCGCATCTTTCGGATAGGAATGGGGGCAAGGATGACCCCCCAACTCCATGACATAGCAGGCGACGCGGGGGGCCAAATCCGCCGAAAGATAGCCCCCTTCCATCGTTCCGCCCGGGAAGTCGAACTGATGGGATCCCTTCTCGATCACCTTCACAATATAACGATATAGATATTCCGGCGAATGCAGAGCCGACAATTCACGACGGATTGATTCCCTTCTGGCAGCGGACGATTTCTGAGATCGGGAATCGTTGTTCTGCAGCTTCTCTCCCGAGGTTCTCTGCGGCACGGTACGATACTGCCAGCAGCTTCGGATCACCCCCACAGCCAGAACCCCCAACAACACGGCAATGACAACAGATTGCAGAGTTCGTCCGTTCTCCATATCTCTTGAGTAAGATCCCGTTTATTTCCCGGCCTCGAGAAAATTCCGGCGAAACTCCTCTTCCGGAATCGGCTTGCTGATCAAAAAGCCCTGACAGGCGATCTCCGGGTCGATCCCGGCGATAATTTCACGCTGCTTTTCCGTCTCGATCCCCTCCACGACAATCGTATAGTTGAGCTTTTTTCCCATGTCGATGATTGTCTGAAGCAGAAAGATATTTTCGATACGGTCGAGCATATCCCGGACAAATTCCCGATCGATCTTCAAAGTATCGAAAGAGAGCTTTTTCAGGTATGAGAGTGAGGAGTAACCTGTCCCGAAATCGTCGATAGCACAGCCGATCCCTTCCGCATGGAGGCCCCGGAGGACTCTCAATGCCTGATCGAAATTATCCACCAGCGAATCTTCCGTGATCTCCAGGGTCAATTCGCCGCTGCGGATCCCGTATTTTCGGAACAGGTCGGAGAGTGTTGCAGGAAAGCTCTCCCGCAACAGGAGATGCGCGTCGATATTGACTGCCAGAGAGCGGAACGGCAGATTTCCCAAAGCCTTCCACTCTGCGATCTGGCGGCAAGCTCTTTCGAGCACCCACAGGTCGATTTCGGCGATTCGGTGGAACTGGCGGGCCACCGGGAGGAAGTCTCCGGGAAGCAGCAACCCTTTCTCGGGATGATCCCAGCGCAACAGCACCTCGGCGGCAACCATTTTGCGATCACCTGCCCGAACGATCGGCTGAAAATAGAGGCGGAACTGATCCTCATCCAGGGCCTCCTGGATATCGTAATGCAACTGATTGATCCGTCGCTGCCGTTCTCCCATGTCCGATGAATAACGGACATAGCGCTGCTTGGGGTCGGCTTTGGCCTGCATCATGGAGATATCCGCTTCCCGGATCAGCTCGTCGATCTCCATAACTCCGGGATCGATCACCACGACACCGATACTCCAATCCACATTGACACTCTGCCCCCGTATTAGATAGGGGCGGGTCAACACTCCTTCCAGCTGTTCCACCCACTCCGCAATCACCTCTTCTTCCTGCGATTTATCCATCGGTACAAAAGGGATAACAATCGAAAATTCATCACCGCCCATCCGGGTCAGACAGGCATCTTCGGGTAGCAGCTGGCGCAACCGGCGGCTGCCCTGGATCAGCAGCCGGTCTCCGGCCTCGTGACCGTAGATATCGTTGATATGTTTAAAGCGGTTGATATCGAGATAAAAAAGCAGGGTCGGCAGCCGGCTGTGCTCCTTCTCACGCAGTAGTTGTTGCATATACTGGCGGAACCCCCGACGATTACAGGCGGAGGTCAGCGGATCATGGGAGACCAGAAACTCCAGCTCCTCCATCGCCAGATGTTCACGGGTTTTGTCCTGAATCAGCCCCACTCCCCCGATAATCCGGCCATCCTGATTGGTAATGGCGGAACAGCGGACTTCGATCCAGTGTTCCATTCCCTGGAGAGTACGGTAAGGGCCCTGGAAACTGGCGATCCCCTCCACCTGAGCCGCCTGGAGGATTGTCACCAGCTTCTGATCCCTGAGTTCGGTGAGCTTCCGCCCCAGGACCGACTCCCTGGTGAGATTGAAAAAACTCAAAAAGGCCTGATTACAATCGAGGATCTTCAAATCACGGTCATAGGTGAAGATTCCCTCCCCTGCCTGATCGAAAAAGTTTTGGAGCATCTCCTGCTTCTCGTAGAGCAGCTCTTTGGCCTCTTCGATCACTTTGCGAGCCTGTTTCAGTACCACAAAACGATCATAGGACTGCAGAAGCAGATTCACCTGGCTGATCAGGTAGATTGTGGTCAGAAAGGCCAGAATCAGCATCTCCTGTCTGCCCAGCAGCAGCATCTCCACAATCAGAGGAACCAAGAGGATCAGCAGATAGCCGATGGCGGTGCGTTGATCCTCTCCCAGGGTTTTGACCACCCCCGTACTGATCCCGATGACGACGATAAAGACAAAAAGCTGATAGTAGGGGGGCAGCATCGGGATGGCGAAAAGCCCCAGCAGAGAAAAGAGCAGTGCGGTCAGCCAGGCCTGCACGACGAATTTCTGATGCCAGACCACCGGAGTGTTGAGCTCGGAATGTTTCTGGTACTGATGGGCGTTGTAGTAACGCCACAGGGTCAAAGTAAGAATTGTTCCGTACCAGGCGAAGACCCCGTCCCCCAACAGCGGAACGAGGATGTAGAGGAGAATGGTCTCCAGGAGCATCAGGGTGATGAGGGTACGACGCTCCATCAGGAAAATATCGTCGAGGACATCTGACTCCACCATCACATGCCGCCGCAGACGGAAAAGACTGCTCAGAACACGCCCCCACTTCCCATGGCTCGTAACCGACGGCAACTGGGGTTGGAGTGCCAAGACATTTTCGACGGAAGCAGTGACGCTCAAACCCTGCCCCTCGATCCGCTTCCTCACTGTCGTGTCCTTTGGTTCGTCGGATTGTCTCTCATGCTTCGGGCTGCACGCCTCAATGTCCGTACATCATGTTGGGCAGCCAGAGGGCGATCTGGGGAATGTAGGTCACCAGGAGCAACCCGACGAGAATCGTCATACTCCAGGGGAGCGAATAGACGATCACATCTTTCAAGCTCACGCCGGTAATCCCGCTGGTCACAAAGAGATTCAACCCTATTGGTGGCGTAATCATACCCAATTCCATATTGATCGTTACAATGATACCGAAATGTATGGGGTCGATACCCAGGGCGATAGCCACCGGCAACAGCAGCGGAACCATAATCATAATGATGGCACTGGGCTCCATGAAGTCTCCGGCAAAAAAGAGCAGAATGTTGACGAAGAGGAGGAACATCAACGGCCCCACATGGATACTGATGAGCCATTCCGTCAGCATTCGCGGGACATTCTCCAGTGTCAGGAAGTGGGCGAAGAGCATGGCGTTGGCGATGATGAACATAATCATCGCCGAGGTCTTGGCCGCATCCAGAAAGACCCTCGGAATCTCTTTCCATCGGATATCCCGGTAGATAAACATACTGACGAAAAAGGCCCAGACCGCCGCCACGGCCGCTGCCTCCGTGGGGGTGAAGATCCCGCCGTAGATCCCGCCGATGACGATCAGGATCGTCATGAGCGCCCAGGTCGCCTCCCGCATTTTCCTCAACCGTACCGACCAGGGCTGAGGGGTCGTCCTTTTGAAGCCCAACCGCCGAGCCCCGATGTAGGTCACCGCCATCATCATACTGCCGATCATCAGTCCCGGAATAATCCCGGCGATGAAAAGCTTGCCGATACTCTGCTCCGCCGTCACCCCGTAAACGATCATGACGATAGAGGGCGGGATCAATATTCCCAGACTCCCCGCCGTTGCCACGGTACCGATGGCATAGCGTTTGGGGTAGCCCGCCTCTTCGATGGCGGCAAACATGATCGAGCCGATCGCCACAACGGTGGCCGGAGAGCTCCCGCTGACCGCCGCGAAGATGATACTGGCGAAGATCGCCGCCATGGGCAGGCCCCCGGGCAGATGTCCCACCATCGACTTGGCGAATTCGATGATCCGATGGGCGCTGGAGCCTTTGGAGAGGAGGCTCCCGGCCAGGATAAACATAGGAATCGCCATCAGAGAGTACCCCTCCACCTTCTCGAAGATCATCGAGGAGATCTCCACCGGTGAGATCGGAGTATAGAGGACCAGGGTCAGGAAGGTCGAGGCCCCCAGGGCGACGGCGATGGGGGTGCCGATAAGCAGCAGCAGGGCAAAGAGACCGAAAAGAACCGCGACACTCACAGCATCCCTCCTGTCTTGCGCTCGACCTTTTTCACCAGCTCCTCACTGGCCGCCTCTTCCATCTCTGCCAGGATCATCTCCGCTTCACTGCGATGGACCACCTCTCCGGCCGGGGTCTGCCAGATCTGAACAAACTTCTCCGCCACCCGATAGGCGGCGAAAGCGAAGGCCACCGGAATGACCAGATAGGGGATCCACATGGGAATATCCAGATCGATGGATCGCTCGTCCAGTTCGATCACCAGCTGGAGATACTCATAGCCGTACCAGCTGACCGCCGCCAGATAGATGAAGGTCACCAGGTGGGAGAGCAGCAGCAATGCTTTGGCCACGCGGGGCGGCACTTTTTCCAGGAGGATCGTGATGGAGATATGGGCATCCTGTTTGAAGCAGTAGGCTGCCCCGAAAAAGGCGCTCCAGAGAAAGAGATAGACCGTCAGTTCCCCTGCCCAGGTCAGGGAAGAACCGAAGACATAACGGGCCACCACATTGTAGAAGGCTAATGCCACTCCCCCGGCGATCCCGATGGCGGCGATACTCTGATTGATCCAGCCGATCAATAGACCGAGCCAGTGAAAGAACTTTTTGATGACCCCCATCACTCCCCCTTTTTTCGTGCTACGTGTTAAGTGCTATGTGTTGCGAGTAAACTTTTTCTCCAATTTCCCTTTTCTTAGCACTTAACACATAGCACTTAACACGATCGTCGCCGCGCCAAAGCGCGAACGATCACTTGGTATTCTGTGCCGCTTCGATCAGATCCTTGCCGATCATTTTGGGATCGTAGAATTCAGGATAGATCTTCTCCATGGCCTTTTTCCATGCCGCGATCTGCTCGGGAGTCAGGACGGTGATCTGGAGCTTGCCGGTCTTGTCGGCGTACTCTTTGATCTTGGCAAACTGGCTCTTGTCCAGCTCGATGGCCCACTGGCGCTCTTTGGCGGTGGCTTCCTTCATCGCCTGCTTGACGTCCGCTTTGAGATCGTCAGGCAGGGAGTTCCAGAACTTCTTGCTCATGACCACCAGATAGCCCAGATAGCCGTGGTTGGTGACGCTCATGTACTTCTGAACTTCATAGAACTTCTTGGTGTAGATATTGGAGTTGGTGTTCTCCTGTCCGTCGATGACCCCCTGCTGCAGAGCCGAATAGACTTCGGAGAAGGGCATGACCTGGGGAATGGCACCCACCGCTTTGAACTGGGCTTCGAGGACCTTGGAGCTCATGATCCGAAACTTCAGGCCTTTGCAGTCTTCCGGCTTGATGAGCGGCCGCTTGGAGTCGGTCATCTGCTTGAAGGCGTTGTCCCAGAAGTCCAGCGCCACGAAGCCCTTGGCCGTGACCATATCTTTGAGCTTCTGCCCGACAGCACTATCCTGGACCCGGTGCAGGTGGTCGATATCCTTGAAAAGGAAAGGCAGATCGAAGAGCGCCAGCTGGGGCACGATCTTGCCGAATTTTGAGAAGGAGGGGCAGGCCATCTGGACCGAGTTGAGTTTCAGAGCTTTCAGAACGGCACTGTCCTTGTAGAGCTGGCTGTTGGGATAGACCTGCACGTCGATCCGCCCTTTGCTCAGCTCCTCCAGACGCTTCTCGAAGAAGTCCGCCGCTTTCCCTTTGGGGGTGTTGGGGCTGACCACATGGCTGAATTTGAGCACATACTCCGCCGCGGTCGCCGAGACCGTCATCGCTGCCGTGACCCCCAGGGCCAGCAGCACATTTTTCGCCATCTTCATTTTCACTCCTTTTGGATTGGGTTGGATGATAAGTATAGGGTAAGAAGACTTAGACAGACTTTCAAAATTTCGGGGATAACCGGCGGTTATGCTACAATTTGAACAATTCGATTCTATGGGGGTTAGACTATGCAAAAATCTGTGTGGCTCGCCCTGTTGACAGGGATATTTATACTGGGCGGATGTACCGAAGCCCCTTCACCGGGAAACACAGGCTGTTCCAAAGGCAGCTCCTCCTCTGCCGGCGGATGCTCCAGTGCCAAAAGCTGCGAAGATTTGGGAGTGCGCTACATCACCGGAGACGGAGTGAGGATCGACGGCTACGAAGCTGTCCGTTATCTGGAGCGTGCCTGCAGCATGGGCCGGGGAAGTGCCTGCAACGGGGCAGCTTTCATCTATGCCGACGCCGAAGGGGGCGTCAAACAGGACTACCGCAAAGCCCTCGACTACTGGAGCCGCGCCTGCCGCCTGGGCGACCAGACTGGCTGCGCCAACTACGACCTGGCCCAGGATAAACTGGCCGAACTGCGCCGCAGCCGCTAGCGGCACTCTTCATACACTCCTCCGAAGCCAACATTTCAAAAAAAATTCAACGCTCCTACCCTTTGAACCCATAAAGAGCCGGGAAGAGTACGATGCTGGCTAGGACCAGGATCTGGAGAATGATGAAAGGGACGACGCCCCGGTAGATATCGGTAGTACGCACCTCGGGCGGAGCGACACCTTTGAGGTAGAAGAGGCTGAAACCGAAAGGAGGGGTCAGGAAGGAGCTCTGGAGATTCAGGGCGATCAGGATCGCAAACCACATGGGATCGATGCCGATCTTCTGGGCGATGGGCAGCAGGATCGGGACCACGATGTAGGAGATCTCGAAAAAATCGATGAAGAAGCCCAGGAACATGATGATCGCCATGGTCAGGATCAGGAATCCCCATTTCTCACCCGGCAGCTGGGTCATGAAGTTCTCCACGATCTCGTCCGCCCCGCTGTAGATGAAGACCATGGAGAAGGCCGTCGCCCCTACGAGGATTGCGAAGACCATCGCAGTGGTCTTGACCGTTTCGAGCGAAGCTTCCTTGACCATACGGTAGCTGATTTTCCGGTAGATTGCTGCCAGGATCAGACTACCCAAGGCGCCCAGAGAGGCCGACTCGGTAGGCGTGGCGATCCCGGCGAAAATGGAGCCGAGCACCAGCACGATCAGCGTCAGGGGCGGGATGATGGCGATCAGGGCCTTTTTGACGCTGGCACCGTAGCGAATCCCCTCTTCGGGCTCGAGCGCTGGAGCGACACTCGGTTTGAAGAAAGAGACGACAAGAATGTAGAGGATATAGACCCCTACCAGCGCCATACCGGGCCAGATGGCCGCTTTGAAGAGATCGCCTACCGGCAGCTGAAAGACATCCGCCAGAACGATCAGGACGATGGAGGGAGGAATGATCTGCCCCAGGGTCCCCGCAGCGCAGATCGTTCCGGTAGAGAGCGCCTTGTCGTAGTCGTGGCGCAGCATGATCGGCAGACTGATGACCCCCATGGCCACCACCGAAGCCCCCACCACGCCCGTGGAGGCCGCCAGGAGCGCCCCGATAAGCACCGTCGAGATCGCCAGACCGCCCCGAACCTTGCCGAAAAGCGTCCCCATACTCTCCAGCAGCCGCTCCGCCAGTTCCGATTTCTGCAGGACGATCCCCATGAAGATAAAGAGCGGCACCGCCATGAGGATCTTGTTGGTCATGATGGAGTAGATTCGAAAAGGCATCATGGAGAACATGGAGAGAAACTCGTCCCACCAATCGGCGATCGTCACCCCGCCGTCTGGCAGCAGCTCGAAAAGCGCCGCCAGAGCACCGAAGTAGATGGAGACCGCCCCGAAAGTGAAGGCGACCGGATAGCCCACCACCAGTAGGATCAACGCCGCCAGGAACATCAGCAGACCGATCATTCGATCACCTCCTCTTCCGGCTCGGGCAGGGGCGGCTCGATCCCCCGGAGAATGTTGATGTTGTGCAACGTGAAGTTGAAGGCACAGAAGATCAGGAAAATGAAGGCCAGAGGGATCTGGGCCTTGATGATCCAACGGTAGGGAAGGCCGCCGGGGTCTTCGCTGATCTCATGGGTGGTGTAGGAGTCCATGACGAAGTCCCAGGAGCCGTAGATCACCAGCAGCGCCAAAGGCAGGAGAAAGAGGATCGTTCCCAGGATATTGATCCAGGCCTGCTTACGCGGACTCAGGCGGTCATAGAGGAAATCGACCCTCACATGAGCATTGTAGCGCAGCGCATAACCGGTCCCGTAGAGCATGATCACGGCGAAGGTGTGCCATTCCAGCTCCTGCATGGCGATAGAACTGTCGTGAAAGACATAGCGCATCATCACATCCCAGGCGACGTTGAGAATCAGCCAGATCATCAGGATGCCGGTGAGATAGCCCACCCCGTCGATGATTTTGTCGGTTACCTTTTCGAGTTTGGTCAGCAAGATAAAATCCTTCGGATTTGTCATTAGTCATTGGTCATTCGTCATTGGGGAAAAAGGAAAAACGACTAATCGCCAATGACCAATAACCAATGGCGTAACGAACGCCAAAGCGTTCGTTACTTGGTGATTCCCAGATCTTTGCTCATCTGCAGATAATAATACTGGCTCATCATGGACCACTCACGCGCCTTCTTCATATAGGAGAAGTAGTCATCCCGAATCTCTTTAAACTTGGGATTCTTGGCCGCATATTCGTCGTAGACCTCATCCGCCGCCTTCTTCAGCGCCTTGAGGACCGGCAGGGGGAAGGTCTTGACTTGGATCTCGGGGTGCTCTTTTTTGATCTTTTGCCAGGCATCGACCGAGGCGGCGAAGTTTTCGATGTACATATCCATCGCCGCAGCCTTCATCCCCACCTCCAGCATCGTCTGATACTTCTTGGGCAGTTTGTCGAAGGCCTTTTTGTTGACCAGGAACTGCATCTCACTGGCGGGCTCATGCCATCCGGTGTAGTAGTATTTGGCCACTTTGTAGAAGCCCATCTTGATATCCATGCCGGGTCCGACCCACTCCAGGGCATCGATGGTCCCCCGGTCCAGTGCGGTGTAGAGCTCGCCGGCGGGGATGTTGGTGACGTTGACGCCCAGTTTGGCCATCACTTCACCCGCCAGGCCTGGAATCCGCATCTTGAGCCCTTTGAGATCGTCGACAGTCTTGATCTCTTTGCGGAACCAGCCGCCCATCTGGTTGCCGGTGTTGCCGCCGGGATAGTTGTAGACACCGAACTTGTCGTAGACCTCTTTCATGTACTTCTTGCCGTTGCCGTAGTAGAACCAGGCGTACTGCTCGGAGGGGGTCATTCCGAAAGGAACAGTGGTGAACCAGACGGTATTGATATCTTTACCCTTCCAGTAGTAGGAGCCGCTGTGGCCCATCTGGTACTGGCCCCCCTTGACCATGTCCAGGATCCCCAGAGGCGCTTTGTGCTTTTCTTTACCCTCGACCTTGATGATGAACTCGCCGCCGCTCATCTCCTTCATCCAGGCTGCCAGTTTGGCCGGGGGAGAGGCCAGAGGGGTCAGGGTGGAGGGCCAGGTCTCCGCCAGCTTCCAGCGGATCTTCTTGGCCGCCAGGGGAGAGGCCAGCAGCATCGCCGTCGCGGCCACCGCACTGAGTTTCAGCATTGTCTGTTTCATTTTTCGCTCCTTGATTTGATGGAATACCCGTAAATTGTAGCCCAGGAGGGCTTAAGCCCGGGAGTATTGCGAATGTCTCATTCTATCGCGCTTGTCGAACAGCGACGCTTGTGCCATGCCATCATCAGACCTGCCAGGAGCAGGCCTGCCAGGTGGGACCAAGGGAGCCACTCCAGCGGCCCTTCCAACCCAAGGAGTGAATCCTGACTGAGCAGCAGCAAGGCTGAGAGTCCGAAACCGGTGCGTTCCAGCCAACCCATGCGACGGTCCCAGAACCCCTCCACCGTCGCTGTAAACATCAGGATCCCCAGGATCGCCACGACGAAGACTTCGAAACGCTCCCCCCACCCCCCGGTAACCAAAGGGCTGAAAGCGAAAAGAATGGGAACGATATAAAGTCCTTTCCCCACTTTCCAGGCCTCCAGACCGGTCCGCATGGGCGGGGTCTGGGCGATCCCCGCCGCGGCGAAGGCCGCCAGACAAACCGGCGGCGTGAGGTTGGAATCCTGGGAGAGCCAGAAGATGATCAGATGGGCCGCCAGCAGATACATCGTCACTTCCGCCGGCGTGACACCCGCCGCGACCAGCGCCGCCATCTCCGGCGAGAGCATCAGCCCCAGCAACGCCGGAGCCGAAAGGACCGCCAGCACGATATAGCTGGCGGTCACCGGCAGCCCCATTCCAAGGAAGAGGGAGGCTACCGCCACCAGGATCAGCGCCAGCATCAAACTTTTGCCCGACCACTCCATGATGAGCTGGGAGAAAGTCACTCCGATCCCCGAAATATTGATGATGCCGACGATGATCCCCACCGAGACCAATAGAACCCCGGTGACGATCATATTTTTGCTCCCCATAGCCAGCGCCTCGACAATATCCCTCAGCCCCATTCGCTTGGTTCGGGTCAGCCAGGAGGCAGCCACGATCACCAGGATGGAGATCCCCGCCGCGTAGGTGGGAGTGAAGCCTTTGATCAGCAGCACCATCAGAACCACCAGGGGGATGAAGAAATGTGCCCCCTCCCGCAGGACCGGCCAGACGGCAATCTTCTCGCCCGTGGCACCAATGCCGTGTTTTTTGGCGTGGATGTGGATGTAGAAGCTGATGGAGGAGAAGTAAAGGATCGCCGGCAGAATGGAGACGATCACAATGGTAGCGAAAGGGATCTGGGTCATCTGGGCCATGACGAAGACCCCCGCTCCCATAATAGGGGGCATGATCTGCCCGCCGGTGCTCGCCGCCGTCTCCACTGCCGCGGCAAAGATCGGTTTGAAGCCGCTGCGGACCATCATGGGGATCGTCACGGAGCCCGTCGAGACGGTAT
>JALVUD010000024.1 GCA_027035765.1 Campylobacteraceae bacterium | reverse complement strand
CCGTGCCGACAGCGACCTACACCGTCAGTGACGGGGAGGGCGGTACGGCGACGGCGAATCTGGTGATTACGGTGACGCCACAAAACGATGCACCGGTGGCGCAAAATAGTGATGTAACCGGAACAGAAGATACAACGTACACATTTAGTGTTGCGGATTTTCACTATGATGATGTGGAAGGGGATGCTCTTCAATCGGTCAGAATCACTTCGATTCCGGCAGATGGCAAACTCTATTTGAATGGATCAGAAATCACTTCCAGTGGGGCAGAGGTTACGAGAGCGGAAATTGAGGCCGGAAACCTTACATTTGTTCCAGATTCCAATGAATCAGGCAGCAATGAATATATCGGCGATACTCGTCCAGATGGATCAACAGTGGGTTCAAATGATCTGGGGGATCAGGGAGCTGATTATGCTAAATTCGATTTCCAGGTCTATGATGGTGCGGATTGGAGTGCAAACAGTGCGACGATGACCATCGATATCAATGCTGTTGCCGATACACCGATACTGAACCTTTCTGCAACATCCATTACGACATCCGTTACCATTGATAAAGATAATCTGGATGGTTCAAATCAGGGATTCACTATTACCCCATACAATCCCGATGGAAGCGTGGGGACATTTGCCACACACAGCGGACCAGACGGTTTCGGTGTGGCAGGTGCAGCCAGTGGAGCCAACAGTGAAACGGGTTATGTTTCCAGTAATAATACATACGAGCAGGTAGTAGTGACATTTGACAATCCGGTGGATTCTGTGGATTTGTCATTGGCCTGGAATGCTCCAAATGAAGATGTGGCGGTTGCTTTCTATAGAAATGGCAATCTGATCGAAACTGTTTATACAGGAGGCGGTAGTGATCAAGAAGACCCTGCTGTGAATTTCAGACCTTCGGACGGTTCAACATTTGATGAGATAAGATTCTACCCTCCAAATCCGGGAGATGACTTCCTTATTCACTCTATAACCTTTAATAACACGGAAGTTCGTTCAGATGGAACAATTGTAGTCGAGGAACAATCGTCTTCGGAAATCGATCTTCAGGCGGCTCTGACTGATACCGACGGCTCGGAATCATTGAAAGTGGAAGTACAGGATATTCCGGATGGCTTCACCCTGACGGATGGAACTCACAGCTTTACTTCCGACGGAGCGACCACCAGCGTTGATATAAGTGATTGGGATCGAGCAAATCTTGTTCTCAAAACGCCGGATGTAGATCAAGATACGACCTATACACTCCATGTTGTTGCTACAGCGACGGAGTATTCCAATGGGGACGCAGCCTCTACATCCCAGGATCTCAATGTTACTGTCCTGGCAGTCGATACTGCGGCAGCTCCCACGATCAGTGCAGCTCAGGAGAGTCATGTATCAGAAGAGGGGCTGCTAGTTGCCAACGGTGCACCGTATGACGGTAACCCGGACAACGATCCCAACGCAACAGACGATACAACCGACTCTGTTACCCACAACGGTCAATTTATAGTTCATGATGTCAATGGCGATCCCTTGACGGTAAGTCTGTCACTTCCCTCCGGAAACTACAGCTCTGACGGAGATACCATCGATTGGAGTCTTTCCAACAATGGGCATACTCTGACGGGGACGACTCACAATGGTGGACAGGAGATTCTGACAGTGTCCATCGATGATGACGGTAATTATACGACCACACTCAAAGGCCCCATCGATCATCCCGATATTTCGACGGAAGATACGGTGACGATCCCCGTGGCAGTCACGGTCAGTGATGGGGACAGCCATACGCCCGATGCATCTTCTACTCTTAATATCGTTGTGGAAGATGACAGTCCTGTCGCTCAGCCCCATACTGATTATATTACTATCGACACTGCAACGACCAATCTGGTCTTTATCGTTGATGGTTCCGGCAGTATGAGTGAAAGTGATATCGGCTATGTAAAAGAGTCGATGGACTATTTGATTCGTCAGTATGGAGATATTGGAAATGTCAATGTTAATATCGTGGAATTCAGAAACGGCTCAGTCACTAATTCATACTGGATCAGCGCAACGGACGCTCTGAATTATAACCTGGCAAGAGGAGGGGATACCCCTATCGTCAAAGGCCTGCAAAGTGTGGTCGATGATACTTATAACGGAAATGAGCCTACAGCTGATCAAAATGTCGTATACTATTTTGGAGACGGCGATGAAAATGATGATCAAAATGCATTTGACTCATATACAGGTGTTATCAGCCGTGATAATAACGATACCGACAGCGATGGAAGAGGAAGGGTCACCGCTTTTGATTCGGACAATCCATGGACCAATTTCGTTACAAGCGGGAAAATTGACAAAATCTATACCTATTCTGTGAAGACGCAAAATCCTCTGTATGATTTGCAGCACTTGGCAAACAATAATGAAGATATAGTTTCCGATCCTGCGATCGCAGTCGACAATATTTCACAGTTGCAAACGTATGTTGCCGATACTGTTGGTCTCTTTGAACATGGAAATCTTTTCGATGATGTAAATGGTACGGCTTATATAGAGTATGGTGCCGACGGTGGGCATATCGATTCGGTGGAGATCGATGGAACAACAGTACAGTATGATCCCAACAATGTTAAGCAGTTGATACCTGCCGATCATGGTATCTTTACCATCAATTTCGAAACCGGTGAATATTCTTACCAAGCCAAGAGTCTTTATGATCATTCTGAAACAGTGCATATCAATGTGAAAGATAACGATGGAGATGTCGTCAATTCAATAATGGTCACCGTGAATGTAGATACAACTACTATCCATGGGCATAACGATACGATCATTACTAATGCAAATAAGACCGACACAATTGCGATTGAAGCAGAATCGTTGCTGCGTAATGACAGTGGAGATAATCTGACAGTACATTCTAGCCATGATCCGATAGGAGGTAATGTAACAGGAACTGACCCTGTTCTTTTCACAGGAAGTAATAGCACCTATACAACGATCACAGAAGACAATAACGACTCAGATACCAATCCTCTTAACAACGATATGAACCATGCTGTCGATTTGACAGATCGCTCTTTGTTTGGGGAGGTTTCCGGTGTGGAGGCTTCTGATGTCAAAGATCCTACGTGGTCCAGTTTGAAATTTTCCGGTACTATAGGAGATGATGGAAATAATAATGACGGTCATGACAGCGATTGGATCAAATTGGATCTTAAAGAGGGGGAGACACTGGTTCTGGATATAGATCACGGAACAAGTGGTAGTGAATATACCGATACATGGTTGAACCTTTATGATGCCAATGGAAACCGTGTTGCATATGATGATGACAGTGATACAAGTAACGGTGGGAATGGATCAGATGCCACTCAAGATTCCTATCTGGAATACAACGTCCCATCTGATGGCGTCTATTATGTGGAAGTGAGTACATATGAAGCAGAAGATAATAACCAGGATGATGCAGGAGATTATGATCTTTGGATCAGCATCGGTCCGAACGGACAAAGATTCACATATGATTTGAGTGACGGCACAGACAGTGACAGTGCAACGGCATCAGTCGATTATCAAAGCGGTGATACCGTCCAGGGTGGTGATGGTGATGAGATCCTGATTGGACGTGATGGAACAGCAGACACTCTCAATGGCGGCGCTGGAAACGATGTGATCCAATATGCGGAAACAGCTGATATCGTCAATGGAGAAGAGGGTGATGATGTGCTTTTGATTACCAATGATATGACGATTGATTTCAGTACACTTGGCAGCAATCAGATTCAGAATATAGAACAGATCGATCTGGGATCCGCTAATGTGACGGTGGACAACCTTACCCTACAAGATGTCCTGGATATGACCGACAGCAGCAATGATCTGGTGATCAAAGGTGACAATGGTGACAGTGTCGTTCTGGTCGGTGGAGATTGGCAGCAGGGGGCGACCAACGATGGCTATGTGGAATATACCAACAATACCGATCCCACTGTGCTGCTTAAGGTAGATGAAGATATCCATGTGACTGCATCCTGATCGGGGTTTTGCCCTGATCGGAAAACCTCTTTCTCAGCGTCGCAGCTCCGCCAGGAGCATCGCAGCGACGATCAAAACCCCTCCGATACCTTGTAACAGTGTCAAATGTTCACCGGCCCACAAGATGCCGAACAATGCTGCACTGACAGGTTCCATGGCGAAGATAATCGCCGTGCGGGTCGGGGTGGTGTAGCGCTGCATTTTGGTCTGGATGAACAGAGCGTAGGCAGTGGCCAGTATTCCGGTAATCAGCAGTGAAACGATCAAAGAGGAACTCCAGCGAGGCGGCCAGGTGAAAGGTTCTGTCAGTTCGGAGGTCAGTGCGCTCAGAAAAGAGACGGTCAAGAGTTGGATCCCTACCAGCAGTACGGTGTCGTAGAGGCGGGTGAAGTGGTCGGTGGCGATGATGTGCAGGGCGAAGAGCAGGGCACAGAGGATCGTCAGCCATTCGCCGGTGCCCAGCTGAAGCTGTCGGAAGTCTCCGGCAGGGGAGGTGAGCAGCCAGAGGCCTCCCAGGGCAATGACCGAAGCATAGAGGGCGAAACGCCCGGGTTGCCGGCGAAAGATCAGCCAGGCGATGAGAGGGACGAAGATGACATAGAGTCCGGTGAGAAAGGCGGAGAGTGAGGCATCGATAGTGCTGAGGCCCAGGGTCTGGGTCCCGAAGGCGCCGAAATAGAGAATTCCCAGCAGCAGGCCGCTGCGGATGACCCGCCGGTCGATGCGTTCCCTCCGGCTGATAACCCAGGGGAGCAGCACGAGAAAGGCCAGCCCGAATCGGAGGAAGAGGTAGGCGAAGACCGGGGTGGTCTCGATGGACTCTTTGACCACGACGAAAGTGGCTCCCCAGATGATCGCCACGGAGAGGAGTGAAATATCCGCCAGGAGGCGAAGTCGGCCATTTTGCATTTATATTAATCCATATTAATAAAATAATTGTAATTTTTACTTCAATTGCGCCCCCATCATACCAATTTTTAGATAAGCTAGCAAAAACCCAAACCAGGCATCGGCTAGTATGTCATCTACATCGATTATCGGCGGCATAGGCGATCGGAACGAATGCTCGATGCACTTTCCAAGTGCGCCTGCGCTTCTCTCCGACACCTCTACACACCGAGTACCGATATATCTGACACACTTTCCTCTGCATGGTTTGGGTAAAATGAAGCCAGAGAAATCGGGAGGATATATGCAGCAGGAGACACCGATGATCCTCATGGAGAAGGTCAACAAATATTATGGGGATTTTCATGCACTCAAAGATATCGACTTCCAGGTCCAAAAAGGAGATATAGTCGTCATCTGCGGCCCCAGCGGTAGCGGCAAATCGACCCTGATCCGCTGCATCAACCGCCTGGAGGAGATCGACGACGGCCGGATCGTAGTGGATGGGGAGGATCTTTACGACAGGAAGGCTGATATCAACAAAATCCGCGCCGAGGCAGGGATGGTTTTTCAGCATTTCAATCTCTTCCCCCATTTGACCATATTAGAAAATATCACAATCGCTCAGAACAAGGTGAAGAAGCGACCGAAAAAAGAGGCGGAGGAGCGGGCGATGCAGCTCCTGGAGCGGGTGGGTCTGGCCCATAAGGCCCATGATTATCCCGGGGCGCTGAGCGGTGGACAGAAGCAGCGGGTGGCCATCGCCCGGACCCTGGCCATGGAACCGAAGATCATCCTTTTCGACGAACCCACCAGTGCCCTGGACCCCGAGATGATCGGTGGAGTGCTGGATGTCATGCGGGATCTTGCCAAAGAGAACTACACTATCGTCTGCGTCACTCACGAAATGGGATTTGCCAAAGAAGTGGGGGATCGGATCGTCTTCATGGACGAAGGGGTGATCATCGAAGAAGATACTCCTACCGAGTTCTTCGAACGGCCCAAGAGCGAACGGGCGAAGAAGTTCCTCAAAGAGATCCTGACGCATTGATGGAAGGTTGAAGTGGGCGGATGGAAGATGAAGGAAGGGAGCTTCAAGGGTTTGATGAATCTTTGGAGGTCTTTTCATGGCGGTGCTTCGCGAAAGCGGAGTCGAATCATATGATCGCAAATCAATCAGGAGAATGAAATGAAAAAGATCTTGTTGGCACTGCTGGTGCTCTTCAACATTACGGCGATGGCTGACGATCCCCAGCTCTGGGAGAAGTCGACCCTCAACGAAATCATCAAGCGCGGTGAGCTTCGGGTAGGGCTGGAACCCGGTTATATGCCTTTTGAGATGAAAGACAAAAAGGGCAATATCATCGGATTCGACGTGGATATGGTGCGCCTCATGGCCAAAGAGATGGGGGTCAAACTCAAGCTGGTCCCCACCGCCTGGGATGGGATCATCGCCGGACTGCTGACCCGAAAATACGACATGATCGCCTCGGGAATGACCATGACACAGAAGCGGAACCTCAAGGTCAATTTCTCCCACCCCTACATTTCTGCCGGTCAGACTCTGATTTTGCGCAAAGAGATCGCCGACAAATACAAAACCTGGAAAGAGCTGGACCGTCCTGATATCACCATCGTCACCAAGCTGGGGGTCACCGGGGAGATCGCGGCACGCAAAATGTTCAAAAAGGCCAAGATCCGGACTTTCGAGACCGAGGCCGACGCTGCACAGGAGGTCCTCAACGGCAAAGCTGACGTTTTCATCTATGACAAGCCCTACAACGTACTCTTCATGGCCAAAAAGGGTAAAGGTCACGGCATCGTCCACTGGGACAAAGACCTGACCTTCGAACCCTTCGGCTGGGCGGTTCGTAAAGGGGATCCCGACTTCCTCAATTGGCTCAACAACTTCCTCTATCAGATCAAACATGACGGACGCTACGACAAGATCTACAAAAAATGGATGATCGACAGCGCCTGGCTCAAGAGGGTTCAGTAACCATGCCGCGGCAGAAAGGAGGGCTCCTGGAGAGCCCGGCGTTCGGAAAGATCGGTGCGGCACTCTTCTATCTGATGCTGGCTCTGGGGCTCTTCTTCGCCGCGACCAAAATGAACTACTCCTGGAAATGGAACAGCGTTCCGAAGTATTTCGCCTATGAGAAGGTGGAGACGATTCCCGCCGATTTTGACGGGATAGTAAAAATCGAAGGCAATCGCCTCATTCTCATCAACTCCAGCGAAGGGGAGAAAAAAGTTTATGAACTTCCCAAAGGCTATCATCCCGCCGTGAAAGACGGAGAAGAGGTCTATGAAGGGGACGCTCTCGCCGAGACGAAGCACTGGGCGCCGGGACCGCTGATCAACGGCCTCGTCGTTACCCTCAAGATCTCGGCATTGGGGGCGCTGCTGGCCTTTTCCATCGCAGTCTTACTCGCCTTTATGCGGATCAGCAAATATCCGATGCTTCAGTATATCGCCACCGCCTACATCACCGTGATCCGGGGAACGCCGCTGCTGGTGCAGATCTTTATCTTCTATTTCATTATCGCCACGATCTTCGAAATGCCGCGCTTCTATGCGGGGGCGATGTCCCTGGGGCTTTTCTACGGCGCCTATATCGCCGAAGTCCTCCGGGGAGCGATTCAGTCTATCGATCGTGGTCAGTACGAAGCGGCCAAATCCCTGGGGATGAACTATGTTCAGACCATGAGCTACATCGTGATGCCCCAGGCACTGAAGCGCGCATTGCCTGCACTGGTGGGGGAGATGATCTCTCTGGTCAAAGACTCGTCACTGGTCTCCGTCATCTCCATTACGGACCTGACCAAAGTAGGGCGGGAGATCGTTGCCAATACCTTTAGCCCTTTCGAGACCTGGCTGACCGTTGCGGCACTCTATTTCCTGATTACTTCGATTCTCTCCTTCGTCGGGCACCGGGTGGAGAAGCGGATGAAGCTCAAGGGGGGAATGGCGTAGCCGGGAATGAATTCCCGGTTCCGGAAACATATGCGTCGTTTGTCGTTTGAGCTCAGTCGGGGAGGACGGGCGACGGAAAGGACGCGAGAATTTATTCGCGTCCGATTAGTTGGGAATGTATTCTTAGTTCCGGAAGGTCTTACTTACACTTGTACTCTTCGTCGATGGCGTCGATCTTTTCGACACGCCGTTCGTGGCGGCCGCCCTCGAACTCGGTAGCGATGAAGGCGTCGATCATACTCTGGACCACACCCATGCCTACGACCCGCTCGCCAAAGGCGAGGATCTGGGCGTTGTTGTGGGCGCGGGCCATGGTGGCGGTATAGGCGTCGTGGCAAAGTGCCGCCCGGATGCCGGGGACCTTGTTGGCGGCCATGGAGATGCCGATGCCGGTGCCGCAGATGATGATCCCGAAACTGCCGGGATCGGCTTTGACCGCTTCGGCGCATTTGCGGCCATAATCGGGATAATCCACCCGATCGGCGGTCTCGGGTCCCAGATCGATGATCTCGTGGCCTTTGGAACGGACATACTCTTTGACCTGATCTTTGTAGTGGAAACCGGCGTGGTCGGTAGCGATGTAGAATTTCATTATTTGCTCCTTTTTGAGAATGAGGAATGAGGAATGAGGGATTGGGAAAAAATAGAAACTAGTAACGAGTAACGAGTAACGAGTAACTGATTTATGAGCTGTGGATCCTGAATCAGGTTCAGGATGACGGAGAGGAGTTGTTCCGGTTTTTCAGAGTACTCAATTGTTAGAGGAAGCGTTGTCATTGTTTACCCCGGAATGAGAAACTTGAGAATCCAGCCCACCGGGGCGAAGAGGATATCGGCCAGGGGGGTGAAGAGGATGGCAAAAAGTAGGATCATTCCGTAGGGGTAGATCTTTTCGTAGGATTCAACGAAGCCTCTCCATCCCATCTTGGCGGCGAAGAAACGCAGAGCCTGGGAACCGTCGAGGGGCGGAATGGGCCAGAGGTTGAAGACCCCCAGAACCACATTGATCATGACGCTTTGGGCCAGGAAGAGATAGACGAAGGCGCCGACCAGCGTCTGGGGAGGCCAGGCCAGAGGCAGCAGGGTCGCCGCCAGGGCCGCGAGGACGAAGTTGTAGGTGATGCCGGCGAGGCTGACGGCGACGGCGGCACCGTATCCGCCGTTACGCAGGACCGTATTCATATCGATAGGCACCGGCTTGGCCCAGCCGAAGAGAAAAGGCGCGTGCATCGCGTAGAGCAGCCCCGGAACCAGGATCGTTCCCACCGGATCGATATGACGGAGGGGGTTGATACTGAGGCGCCCCAGGGATTTGGCGGTCATGTCCCCGTAGCGATAGGCGACCCAGCCGTGCATGATCTCGTGGCCCACCACCGAGATGACCAGGGCCAGGATGGAGGCGATGATTTTGAGAATTTCCAGTTCACTCATCAGTCATCCCTGGGGACTTCGTACTGGAAGGTGTCGATATTGCGGCCCACACGGTCCCAGCGGACGGTAAAGCGGTGGCGGTTCCAGGCGGCTTTGCACTCCTCGGATCCCAGGGGCAGGTCGCCGCAGACCTGGCGCAGGGCCTGATGGTCCCGGCCGCCGCCGATGCCCTGATAGACCCGCTCGTAGCTGCGGTATTCGAGGCTGAAGTAGATCACCCAGGGCTTGCCGATGATGAGGCTGTAGGGGACCGAGCCCCAGAAGCGACTGTCCTCGGAGTTGTCCCGGTTGTCCCCCATCATATAGTAGTGATCCGGCTCGACCTTTTTGTAAAAGACATTGACCGGGGTGCCTCCCAGAGAGTAGGCCGGAGCTTTGAGCGCCGGAAGATAGAGCGGCTTCATATCCACCTGGGGCGTGCGGTAGAGTAGCATCAGGAAGCTGTTGCCGTTGTACTCGGGACGGTACTGGATCCCGGGGTACTTCTCACGGTAGGGGTTGACCACCCAGAGTTTGTCCAGGACCGTGACGATCTTTTTGGCCGGGTAGTGGCTGCGGATCCACTCGTCCCCTTCATGGAAGTGGATCAGCAGGTGCTTGTTGTAGTAGAGAATCTCGTCTCCGCCTACGGCAACACAGCGCTTGACAAAATGGGTCTTGCGGTCTTTGGGGACGTAGAAGATGACGATATCGCCCCGCTGGGGACGGGGACCGTCGATCAGGTGACCGTCGCCGCGGAAATCCGGGAGAAGTTTGATGCCCAGCCAGGGCATTTCTGGCAGCGGCACACCGTAGCTGAACTTTTTGGCGAAGAGAAAGTCGCCGATGAGCAGAGTGCGCTTCATGGAGCCGCTGGGGATAACGAAAGACTGGGCGACGAAAAAGATCAGCAGCAGGACGATGATAATCGTCCCGGTCCAGGAACTGGAGAAGCGGTAGAGTCCGCGGGCAAATTTTTTCATCGGGCGGCCCGGGCTTTGGCGGCTTTGAGGGTGTTGCTCAGGAGCATAGCGATGGTCATGGGGCCGACGCCGCCGGGGACGGGGGTGATGTAGCTGCATTTGGGGGCGACGTTTTCAAAATCCACGTCACCGACCAGTCGGCCGTCCTCAAGGCGGTTGATGCCGATGTCGATGACCACGGCGCCCTCTTTGACCATCTCGGCCTTGATGAGGCCGGGGACACCCACGCCGACGATGACAATATCGGCCCGGGAGGTGTGGGCGGCCAGATCTTTGGTATAGATGTGGGTGACGGTGACGGTGGCTTCGGCGTTGAGGAGCAGGGCAGCCATGGGCTTGCCCACGATGTTGCTGGCGCCCACGACGCAGACATCCTTGCCTCGCAGTTCGATACCGTACTCTTCGAACATCTTCATCACCCCCAGAGGCGTGCAGGGGACGAAGGCATCCAGGTTGGTGACCAGCCGGCCCACATTGTAGGGGTGGAAGCCGTCCACATCCTTGGCGGGGTCGATCACCTCCAGGATCCGGGTGGTATCGATGTGCCCGGGAAGGGGGAGCTGGACCAGGATTCCGTCGATGCGGGGATTGGCGTTCATCATTTCGATGGTGGCGATGATCTCTTCCTGGCTGATGGTGTCGGGCATCTCATGGACGATAGAGTAGAAGCCCACCTCTTTACAGGCTTTGGCTTTCATTTTGACATAGGCATGACTGGCAGGGTCGTTACCCACCAGGATCACCGCCAGTCCGGGGACGATCTCCCGCTCCCGATTGAGAATCTCCACTTCGCTTTTGACCTCACGGCGGATCTTCTGAGCCAGGGCCTTTCCATCGATCAGTTGCATCGTTTTCTCGCTTTCTGCGCCCGCACCTTCAGGGAAGGGAGCCGAAAATTTTTTGGGGTATTATATCGAATCGAAACCGAAATGTAGAGGAGGATCATGAGAGGAGTAAGCATTGTAGCGCTTTGTGCGGGCCTGATGATGAGCGCTCTTCGAGGTGATGATTTCATCTCCGAATTCGAGTACGGTCAGATGCTCTATCAGAATCCCCGTGGAGTCAGCTGTGTCCCTTGTCACGGCGACCACGGAGAAGGGGCTTTGATTGCCAAGTATCGGGAGGAGGGGAAAACAGTACAGTTGAGAGGGCCGGATATCCGGAACGTGGATCGTCGGACTCTACGCCGGGCACTCTCTGCCGGCAAAGGGGTGATGCCACGCTACTTCCTGACTGATGAGGAGATCCGGGCTCTTTATAGCTACATTCAACAGGCGAAAAAGCAGATGGATAACAAAAAATGACGAAAATGAAACTCCTGAAACTGTTGGTAATATTTGTAAATATTTCCGTGGCGGCAACACTGCCTGAAGGTACGTCACAGCTCTTGATCGTCACCAGTGACAGCTGGCGTTCGAATCATGGGGTACTCAGCCGATGGGAGAAGCGTGGTGAATCCTGGCGGCAGGTAGGAGAGAGCGTGCCGGTGGTCCTGGGAAGGAACGGAATGGCCTGGGGACGCGGGATCGACGGGAAGATTGCCGGAAGAGGACCGATTAAACGGGAAGGGGACAAGCGTTCTCCTGCTGGGATCTTTGAATTGCCCTTTCTCTTCGGAGAAGGAGTGGCAGATTTCCGCTACCCCTACCGTCGTATGACGCGTTTCAGCCTTTGTGTGGATGATCCCCGCTCCCGCTCCTACAACCGGATCGTCGATCGTCGGAAAGTTTCGGCGGATTACCACAGTGCAGAACGGATGAAATTTCCCAGCGGGCTCTACCGCTACGGGATCTTCGTCGCCCACAATCCGAAGCGCATCCCCGGAGCCGGCTCCTGTATCTTTCTCCACATCCGCAAACCCGGCGGAGCACCGACGGTGGGGTGCACCGCAATGCGGCAAAAGGAACTGGTGCAGGTCATGCGTTGGCTCGATCCGCGTCGGCATCCGCTCCTGATCCAGGCACCCCGAGAGGCCATCGCTCCTCTGTTGCCCGGTAAGCTACCGTTAACCAAACTCCGGTAGCATTACGCAAACTCTAACAGATTACAAAGGATGTGTATGATCAAGACCACACTCAAAACCCTGCTGGCCGCCTCACTGATGCTGGGCGGTACTTCGGTACTGATGGCCGGCCCCAAAGAGGCTCCTGCCGCCAAAGCTCCCAAAGTCAAACCTCTCACTCCCGAAGCGGAAAAAGCCGCCTACGCGCTTTTTGATGTCCTGAAGATGAAAGAGGGGATCCGCTCAGCGCTGGACCGCTCTCTGGAGATCCAGGTCAAGCGCCAGCCCGCCATGGCTCCCTATGAGGATATCTACAAGAACTTCTTCCACAAATATACCAAGTGGGAAGATATGAAAAAAGATCTGGCCAAGCTCTATGCCCAGGCTTTCACGGCGCAGGAGATGAAAGAGCTGACCAAGTTCTACTCCACCAAAGTCGGTCAGAAGTCTCTGACCGTGCTTCCCCGCCTGACCCAGCTGAGTATGCTTCTGGCCCAGCAACGTATTGCCCAGCACGCCGATGAGCTGAAAAAAGCGGTCGCCCAAAAGGCCAAAGAGCTCGAAGCCGCTGCCAAAGCCGAAAAGAAAAAGTAACGACTACTCCAGTTCCCCGGGAAAAAGACGGAGAAAAAGCTTCCCGTCTCCCGGTCCCATATCTTTCCATCGCTTCCCTTCTATTTTCATGCCGATGACCGCACCGGTAGGCAGCCAATCCAGCGACTCATCGCCGGTGAGCATGACTGTCAGTTCGCTGATACCGGGGTTGTGTCCGATAACCATCAGGTTGCGGACAGTTTCGTCCGTTTGGGCGATCTCCTGCAGAATTTCCCGGGCGTCGGCCTCGTAAATCGCCGGGTCGAGCTGCAGCGGAGGCCTCGCTTCCTGTGCAAAAGCCCGAAGAAGCCTTTTGGCGGTGGAACGGGCCCGTTTGGCATCGCTGGCGAGGATTAGATCCGGTACGATTCCCCGGTGCACCAGCTCCAATCCGATCTGTTTGGCGGCCTTTTTCCCCCGACGGTTGAGGGGGCGTTCATGATCCGGCAGAGCTTTCTTCCAGCTCGATTTGGCATGACGCATCAGGTAGAGGGTCTTTTCCATATTGTTTCTCCCTGGTTTTTCACGAGTACTTTTTGAAGAGCTTTCTTTTTTCTGTCCTGTTCTATGGCGGTGATCTCAATTCCTTCCACGGACTACGACTCCTGAATCAGATTGGGGGTTACAGGCAAAACGAATAGAGGAAAAAACCCCAATCTTCGATAAAATATAATACAGCAAAAACAGTGAAACAACAGGAAAGACAAGTATGGAAAATTTTCTCGAAAAAGCGAAGGCAAGCAGTGCGATCATCGCCACTTTGGATGGAAAAACCAAGAGTCGGGTACTCCGGGCGATGGCCGACGCTCTGGAGCAGGAGATGGATAGGATTCTTGCAGCAAACGCCCTGGATATGAAAGCGGCGGAAGAGAATGATCTGGGAGGCGCCCTGAAGGATCGGCTCTATCTGGATGAGAAACGGGTGAGGGCCATGGCGGAGTCGCTGCGTCAGATCGCCGCGCTGCGTGAGCCCGTCGGCCGGGTGCTGGAAGGGTGGCGCAATGAGGCGGATCTGCGCATCGAGAAGGTCTCGGTGCCCATCGGGGTCATCGGGGTCATCTACGAATCCCGTCCCAACGTCACCGCCGATGTGGGGGCCCTCTGTTTCAAGAGCGGCAACGTCGCCATCCTCAAGGGAGGCAAAGAGGCGGAGCACTCCAACCAAGCCATCGCCGAAGTGCTTCAGAACGTCCTGGAAGCCGAGGGGCTCCCGAGGGAGATCATCTCCCTGCTGCCCGACAGCTCCCGGGAAGGCGTGGCCACTCTGATCAAACAGGACCGCTATGTGGATCTGATCGTCCCCCGTGGCGGCGAAGCTCTCATCCGTTATGTGGCCGAAAATGCCACCGTTCCCGTGGTCAAGCATGACAAAGGACTCTGCCACACCTACATCCATACCGAGGCGGATCCGGACATGGCTGCCGCCATTGCCATCAATGCCAAGTGCGACCGTCCCGGCGTCTGCAATGCCATGGAGACCCTGCTGGTGGACCGCGAGATCGCTCCGGAGATCCTGCCGAGGCTCTACGACCTCTTCAAAGAGGCCGGGACCCAGCTGCGGGCCGATGAGAGGGCGCTGGAGTTTATCGAGGCGGCTCTGGCCTGTGAAGAGGATTGGGATACGGAGTATCTGGCCAATATCCTGGCCGTCAAGGTGGTCAACGGTATCGAAGAGGCTATAGCCCATATCCGTCGCCACGGTTCCGGCCACTCCGAAGCGATCGTCACCGAAGACTACTCGGCGGCGGAACGGTTCCTCGATGAAGTGGATGCCGCCTGCGTCTATGTCAACGCTTCGACCCGCTTCACCGACGGAGGGGCCTTCGGTTTCGGGGCGGAGGTGGGGATCTCCACCAACAAACTTCATGCCAGAGGCCCCATGGGGATCGACGAACTGACCACCTACAAATACAAAATCTACGGCAAGGGGCAGATCCGCTGAGGGTCGGAGTCGATGGGAAAAGAGGTCCTGAATATCGAGCAGCTCACCTTTGCCTATCCCGGTCGTCCGGCACTCTATGAAGAGTTTTCCCTGAGTGTAAAGCGGGGAGAGTGCCTCGGCATCGTCGGTCCCAGCGGCGTGGGCAAATCGACCCTTTTTGAGCTGATCGCCGGTAATCTCCGGCCCCGAAAGGGACGGATTCGTCATGGACAAATCGGCTGGATCTTTCAGGACCCCTACAGCTCCTTTCACCCCTCCTATGCTCTTTGGGAACAGATCGAAGATGTAGCGACACTGCCGGAGGATCCGGCTTTGGTCAAGGCACTGGATCTGGATCCGGCCCTGCTGAGGAAGCTGCCCCACGAACTCTCCGGCGGCCAACTGCAGCGCTGCAGTATTCTGCGGGCATTGCGGATGGCCCCGGATCTGCTGCTCTGCGACGAACCGACCAGTGCGCTGGACAACATCACCCAACTGGAGACGATGAAGTTCCTGATGAAGTTTCTGGACCGGGTAGGGATCCTGCTGATCACCCATGATCTGGACCTGGCCCGCTGGGCCTGTGACCGGATCATCGACCTGATGGAAGAGGCGACGGACTCTTTGGAAAGGGTCGGGACATGAAGAGCGTGAAGGTCTTGCTGCTCGGTCTGCTCCTGACCGGTACGCCGGCTATCCTGACGGCGGCTCCGGCGAGCGAATCGGGCTCCAAAACCCGGGCCGAGACCGAAGCCGAAGTCAAAACAGTGCCCATAGAGATCCGCGGCTTGAAGCACCTGGAACCGGACGAGGTCTATGAGGTGCTGGGCGTGAAGGTGGTGCCGTGGTATGAATTCTGGGCGGACCATACGAAGCGGATCCCGGTAGAGCTGATCGAACAGATCCCCGATACGTTGCGGGGCTTTCTCGATAGCAAAGGGTACTACGACGCCACCTTCACCGTCAAAAAAAGCGCCGACAAAGTCGTGGTGATCATCGACGAGAAGAAGCCGGTGACCGTAGCCGATATCAACATCAGCAGTGATTTTCCCATTCGGGACTTTATCACCTTTCACACGGGCGATCCTTTCGAAACCGAGCGTTTCACTGCCATCAAAAGCCAGATCAGAAGCGCGCTGCTCCGGAAGGGGTACTGCAGCTACGATCTGGATACCAAAGCCTATGTGGATCTGGAGCGACGGAGGGTAAACCTGGTCTACCGCCTCGCCAAAGGAGGGCTCTGCCGTTTCGGGAACACCACGGTAGTGGAGAAGCCCGAAGGCCTGCGCGATGCGGTGATCCTCTCCCGGATGCGTTACCGGCCCGGAGATATCTATACCACCGAGCGGATCAACGAGAGCTATGCCGCCTTGAATGAACTGGGAATGTTCGGACGGACTCTGATCGATACCCGGATCAAATATTTCAACGAAGTACGCCCTCAGGTCCATACCGCTCTCAAGGAGAAGCTGCACCGCTATACGGTGGCGGCGGGTTATGACTCACAGGTGGGATTTCGGATTCGGGGGACCTACGATCAGTTTGACTTTTTGGGTGACGGTCGCAAACTGGGACTGGTGGCTCAATACTCCTCCGAAGAGAAAGAGCTTTCGGGAACTTTCTTTCAGCCGGCACTCTTTCAATGGGGTGATCGCTATATCAACTTCGAGACGAAGGCGGGATATCGTCAGGAACGTTTCGATGACTACGACGAAAAGAAATTTTTCGCCGACGGGAAACTCAACTATGAGGACGGTTTTTGGAAAATCGATCTGGGGCTGGCCCTGGAGCGGATCCGGATCACGCTGATCGCCCCCACCGACGAGGTCTATCCCGGTAACTTCAATCTCTCTTACGGCTATCTCGATCTGGCCTATGACCGTCGTGACTCCAAAACCGACCCCCGCAACGGCTATTATCTGGAAGGCTATCTGGAGTATGGCTACAGTATGGGAGAGGAGGAGAGCAACCCCTACTACAAAGCGATTCTGGAGGGCCACTATATTCGCAGCTTTGGGCATCTGACCCTGGCCGGGGTGGCTCATGCAGGGGTCCTGGACGACGGGGGCAGGGCATCGCTGCCCGCCTCGAAGTTCTTCTATGCCGGCGGCTCCTTCAGCAACCGGGCCTACCGGGACCGGGATATCGGGATCACCGTCTCTCCCACCGACGATTTGGGTATCGGAGGCCGGACCTGGCTCAATCTGACCCTCGAAGCCCAGTATCCCATCTGGGACAAGATCTACGGCGGCATCTTCTTCGATGCAACGCAGATCTCGGAAAAGAGTTATGACTACTCGGGCGCCTGGATCCAGTCTGCAGGGGTCGGGTTGCGCTACGAGACCCCAATCGGTCCACTCAAACTCGACATTGCGGCCAATATCCACGATCCTTCCATCAACCGGATCAGTATTATGATAGGGCAGTCATTTTGAAAAAGTTCCTCATTGCTCTGGTACTGCTGATTTCTCTTCTGTTGAGCCTGCTCTATCTGGCGGTCAACTCTCCCTATCTGGTAGAGAAGATTGCCAGGAAATACGCGCCGGAGTACCACTTTCGCTACGACGCGATCCATGGGAACCCCCTGGAGGGGATTACCCTCGACGGGCTCTACTACAAAGGAAAAAAACTGGCCCGGAGGATCCGCCTGCGGATCAACCCCTATGCCCTGCTGCAACGTCGGATCACGGTTTCCCGCCTGGAGCTTATCGGAGTGGATGTGGATGTGCTGGAGCCCATGCTGAGGGATTTCATCACGCCGACCCTGGAAGAGCCGAGCTCCGGCGAAGAGAGCGGTCCGGTGATTCCCTTCGCCTTCGAATTGCAAAATATCCGTCTCAGCCTTCTGCCTTTCGAGCGCTACGGGGTCAAGGTTTCGAAGGAACGACTCTCCATCGATTCCATCTTCTATGACACCGACCGATTCAATGTGGGGAATCTGCATCAGGTAGCCGAAACCTCTCTAGGCCGTGTGGAGATGGAAGGGACCTACCATCGGCGTTTTCTGGATGTGAAGTTGCTGGCGGTGGACGATCTGGATCTGAAAGGGCTTGAGGTGCTGATCACTCACCTCAGCGGTCCGAGTGAAGCAGGACCGGATGCCTCAGGAGAGGGAAGGGCAGAGAGCAATACCAGCCGACAGCAGGGTGGTGAGGATATCTTCCTCCCCCGAAGAATCCGGGCGCAGAAGGTCTGGGCTTCATTGCGTCCCTATGTGCTGCAGCAGGGAATCCGTCTGGAGTGGACGCAGGCGGAGGGGCACGACCTCGATATCGACCTGGAGCATGACCGGGTGAACGGAGGAGAGCTGACCCTGGATCTGGAGAGCAACCTGGCCCAGGCCCGTCTGAAACTTCGGGCAGAGCAGGGGAACTACATTCTGGAGAATGGGGTGATCAGTCGGCTGAACCTGCAGACGATAAAGGCTCTGGACAAAACGGGGGAGAAAGATTCCACTCTTTCGGCAGTGAAAGAGGAGAACGTTTCCACTGGCCATGCTCCCTACAATACGATCCCCTTCGTTTCCCATTTCGTTGATGTCCGGCAGTTGCGTGTGGAGCTTCTGCCGGGCGAGGTGCAGGGGGTGGCTTATCGGACCGCCGTGGCAAAAATACGCAACCTCCGCCTCGACCTTCAGCAAAGGAAGATTCCGAAAGGGAAAATCACTGCCTATCTGGATAGCTCGCTTCTACATGGGAATCTGGAGGCCGATATCACGGCGGAGAAGGTCCACTTCAAAGAACTGGAGTTGACAGAAGTGGATCTTGTGAAGCTGCGGGCCCTGTTGAAGGAAAGATCCGAAGCCCAACAGGAGAAGACTCCAGAGCAGAAAGATACTTCGAAAGGTGTGGAGATTCCTTTTCTCCCCTCGTTTGTTGAGGCAGATCACCTCCTCTTCTCTACCCAGCCCTTCAAACAGGGGAAGGTCGAAACGACCCGTAGTGTGATTCAGGGAAGAGGGGTCACTGTGGATCTTGCCCAAGCCAAAGTACATACAGGAACGCTCACGGCGGATCTGGATGCCAACCTCTTTCAGGCCCGTCTGAGAGGGACTGTTCAAGACAATCGTCTGATCCTCGATCGTAACGGCAGCAGCAGATTGAAGCTTCGCAAAGAGCTTTTCGATCTGTCGGCTCTCCCTCTGCGGGCGGAGGCCTTCAGTCCGGTAACGCTCACGGGTGAGGCGGATGAGCGGGGGACGGATCTCCGGGCCGCCTTTCATGCCGAGAAGATCTTAGCGGAGAACAACAGCAGTTTCAATGTCGATATCCAACGCTCCGTGACCCGGTTGAGGGCCGATTTCGGTGAGGGGAACTACACGGTGACGGAGGAGATGAATGCCAGTACTCCCCAAACACCGGCACACCTTTATGCCAGAGTCAACGCGGATGGCAAAGGTGACGTCCGCTATCAGGGATGGCTCCGAAGTCCGGGGCTGCATACCGGCAATGTCAGAATAGACAAACTGCTGGGCCAGCCGGCTATCGATTTCAAAGGGGATCTCCATTCCCTTCTGGCGACACTGAAGGCAGGTCAATTGACCGGACGTTTCGAGAGCCCGGATCTCAAAAAGGGACTCTTGACACTGCAGACCCGGGAGGCACTGCGTCCCGCCCGATATGTGAAGCTCCCCGCCGCACTGCAGGAAGCCGCTGTGACGGCGAAAGCGGTGCTGCCGGTGGACTTCGATCACCCGTTGCCGTTGGAGAGCAATGTAACCCTGAGCTCCAATGTGGCGAATCTGGAGGGTACGATCGGATACGACGGCAATCTCAGCGCCAAAATCCTGACACGTTTCCCCAAAAACTCCCTGCTGAAAAAGTGGCTGCCGAAACTTCGTCTCTCTGCCCTGGACCCACTGAAGATCACAGTGAAAGAAGAGGGGAGAGAGTGGCAGATGAAGTTGGCAAGTCGCTGGATCAATGCCGCAGCCGATTACAATCAGAGAGATCAGCAGCTTAATGGCGAGATCCGTATCGCCGGCAGCCGGATCAAAATCACCGGCAGCCCGCAGAAGAGGATCCAGGCTACTCTGCATACCGGCTCGGTACGTAAACTGGTGGCCGGGTTGACCAGGATCTACCCCTTTCCCGACCCGAAACTCGACGGGGATCTGAGTCTGAACCTCACCCTCGACAAGTTGACACAGGCCACACTGCAATTGCGATCCAAAAAGTTCATTCCCGACAGCACCGCCCGGATAAAATCCCCGATAGAAAATATCGAATTTCTTCTCTCCGGGGATCTGAAAAAGGGAACCATTATCCTGAAAAAATATCACCTTGAAACGGCGGGAATGACGATCTACTCCGCCAAACCCGGACGCCTGACATTCAATAAGGGAGTGATTCGTCTTCAGGAACTCTGGGTCAACGACTCTCTGAAGATCACGGGAAAATATGATCTCGGAAAAAAAGAGGGGGATTTTGTAGCCAAAGCCTCGCGTTTCAAATTCAAGCATAAAAATGCAAACCTGGAGAGCTCCCTCGATATTCGGGGAAAAATCATTGGAGAGAAGATCGATGTCAAAGGGAAAATTATACTGCTCGGTGGCACGGTCAACTACAACCTACAGGCCAAGCACTATGCGACGGATGAAGATATCGTAATCCTCCAGCATCAGAAAAAAAAGCAGGAGAGTTTTTTCAGAAAAAATCTTCAGCTGACGCTCTATATCGAGAGCAAAAAACCTCTGATGTTCCGGCAGAAAGAGGTGAACGTGGAGATGAAACCCCAGCTAAGCATTATCAAATCTTTCGACGGGGACTTGCAGATGCTCGGTTCCATCAGCCTGTCCAAAGGGGGTTACTATATCTTCCGAGGTAAAAAATTCGTTCTCTCTCCCAGCAGCATCAACTTCATCGGTCGGCCTACCCGACCCCTTCTGGATATCAATCTGGTCTATCAGCGCTCAGGGCGGACGATCTATATCAGCGTCAGCGGATCGGCGACAGAGCCGAGCCTGCAGTTCTCCAGCTCCCCCTTCATGACAAGGGATCAGATTCTCTCTTTTATCCTTTTCGATACGGTGAATTCGGGTGAAAATGCGGGGGATATGTTGAGCATGGTAGGCGGAGGGATCGCCAAATCGATTCTGGGGAATATCGGCCTGAAAGTCGATACGCTTATTGTCACTTCCAGCGGTTTCGAAGTCGGGAAAAAGATCACCGACAAAATTACACTTCTGTACGATCAGAAAGATCAGGAGCCCAAGGTCATCGTACGGATCCGGCACTCCCGGCATACCGAAACCGATATCAGTGTCGGAAGTCAATCACAAAGTGTCGATATCATCTATCGCAAAGAGTTTTAAAAACGCTAAGTGTATGCCATAAAATATTCTGATATCATTTTGATACCGAAACTATCCAAAAGGAACAGAAAATGTCTCTTCTCGAAAAAGCGAAAAAAGTCGTCAAAGAACAGAAAAAAGAGACCCTCTCTCCCATGGAACAGCTCCTGAGGGATCCCGAGGTCAAAAAAACCGCCCGATACCTGGCCAAACATATGTCCCAGTCCGAGGCGAGAAACAAGCTCAACGAGATCCTCGAAGAGGAGGGGAAACTCCCCGTCAGAAAAAACGGAAAGGTGGCGAAGATCACCTATGCCAGATTCAAAGAGCTTCTCCCCAAACCCCGCAAGAAAAAAGAGGCCTGAGCCCTTTCAGAGCCCGATTCGCATCAGGTCCGATGCGAGGGTGAGCTCTCCAGAGTAATTCTCTCTGATCTCCCTTTCGATTTCCGCCATCTTCTCCTCATTGTCGTAACGGGGACTGAAATGTGTCGCCGCGAGGTGTCGGATCTTCATCTCTTCCGCCGCTTTTCCCAATTGTCGGGCGGTTGTATGCATGAATTTTCTCGGCAGCCGGTCGAAGTCCTTTTGCAGATAGGTAGCTTCATGGATCATCAGATCCGCACCGCTGTAGGGGGCGAAGAGTTCCGGCCGGTCGTTGTCCCCGCCGATGAGGACCCGCCGTCCCGGCCGGGGAGCTCCCATGACGTCCCGACTCTCCACCCGGCGCCCGTCGGGAAGCGTGATACGTTCTCCCCGCTGCAGACTCCCAAAGAGAGGGCCCTCGGGAATGCCGAGTCTGCGGGCCTTTTCGGGGTCGAAACGGCCGGGGCGATCCGACTCGGTATAGACATAGCCGTAGCAGGTGATGGAGTGGTGGAGGGCAACCGTTTCGATCCGGTAGTCTCCAAATGCCAACGACTCTCCGGCCGAGACTTCGTGTAGTGTCAGATCGTAGGGGAGGTTTAGCTGACTCAGGCGCATGACCGTGGAGAGCATCTCCTCCAGCCCCGGCGGACCGTAGATCTCCAGTGCCATTTCGCTCATCAGCATTCCACGGGAGGCCAGCAGGCCGAAAAGTCCGTAGACATGATCGCCGTGGAGATGGGTGATAAAGATACGCTGCAGGCGATAGAGGCTGAGCGGGGTTTTGAGAAGCTGATGCTGTGTCGCTTCTCCGCAGTCGAAAAGCAGCCAATTGGAGGATTGGCGGGGACGCAGTGCCAGGGCGGAGACGTTGCGATGACGGGTGGGGACTCCGGCGGACGTGCCGAGAAAGGTCAGTTCCATCCTGCATCTCCTGTCACCTTTTCCGGACGTGTCTCCCGCAGGATCGGCAGGAACTCTGTCGGGTGGGAGAGCAGGGCATCGGAGGGCAGTGGCTGCCGACTGTATCCCCAGGCGGCGTAGAGCGCACCGAGCCCTGCTCGGCGGGCAGCGTCCAGATCTTTGTCGCTGTCCCCGAGTACCCATCCCCGGTCTCTGTTCGCCGGATCGAAGCCGACCCTCTCCATTAGATGCAAGAGCATCGCCGGATCGGGTTTGGAACGTCCGGTGGTGTCGGCGCCGGCGACGGCATGAAAGTACCGGTCGATTCCCGCATGTCGGATCATCCGGCGGGCGAAGAGGGTGGAGGCGTTGGTGGCGACGGCCATTCTCACATTCTGTCGCTTCAGTTCCTCGAGAAGCTCACGGATCCCGGGGAAGAGCCGAAGATTTCGGGTACACTGGCTGAGATAGTGCTCCCGAAAAAGGCTCCGGTCTTCGGGATCGGGAGTCTCCGTTCCGTAAAAGAGCAGCGGCAGGTTCCGTTCCCGCCGGTTGATATACTCCACCACCTCCGCCTCCTCCAGCGGCGGCAGACCGTGACGGAGACGCCGGACATGGTTGACACTGATCGTGATGTCGATACGGGTATCCAGCAGTGTCCCGTCCATGTCGAAGATGATCAGTTCCATTTGCCTCCTTTGCATCACGTAAGATTAGCCTATTTTCACTGCAATATTTCCAACATATATCAAAGGTTCGTTATGGAGGTTCCAACATCTATCCCCCAACGGGAATTGCAAGAGAGAGCAACTAGAGGCGCTTCTCCGTCCGGATCAGCTCCGCCACCCCTTCAGCCATCTCTGTCACCGCCTCTACTTCGGTGACTCCGAGGCGGCGACGGTTGCTGATATCCCAGATCCCCCCTTCGCTTCCGCTGTGTTCGCCGTGGATCCCACGAATCTGCAAATGGTAACGGTCGCAGATCTGCCGAAAATGCTCCGGATCTTCCGAGAGCTTCGGCAGGCGGATATGGACGCTGGCACGCATGGCGGTTCCCAGATTGGTGGGGCAGCTGGTCAGATAACCCAGGCGTTCACTGTAGGCGAAAGTCAACCGTTCTTCCAACGCGGCTATGGCCTTTGAGAGCCGAGCGAAAACCCGGGTGATATTGCCCCCGGGCTCCATGGAGATGATCCGCAGCTGATCCTCTTCGTTGACCCAGATCAGGAAGGTTTTGTCGTCGTTGTGGTAGATGCCTCTGCCTTCGGGCCAATCCTGGTTGAGTCCGGCACTCTCCAGGAAACGGTCCCCCTCTTTGAAGAGGAAATGATCCTGGATGAGCCGCTGACGGGTCGCCTGGTCCATTCCGCTGAGGGGATAGTAGCGGCCGGCTAGTTCTCCGGCGAGTTCCCGGAGTGTGTCGGCGATCAGACACTCGACAATGAGCCGCTCCCGCCGGGCGATGGCGGGACCGAAGGGAAAGCAGTGGAGGTTCCGGGCGACCCGGATCCGGGTGGAGAGGATGAATGTTCCTTCCGGATCGGGATTGGAGATCCGCAGATGGGTGGGATTCAGATCGCTCCGGTGATGCCCGGTGACCGGATCGTAGTGGTGATACTCCCGGATGATGGGATCGAGGAGGGGGGCGAAGGTTTCGTAGCTCTCCTCATCTCCGGCGTAGACCCCGATGGAGCTGTCGGGGTTCTCCACTCCGGAACGGATCAGCTGCTTCAGGGTATAACCGTAGCGGGTTTCGTGTGAGGAGAGTTCCGTAAAGAGTTTGGGGGTCAGATGACGACAGAGGGCCGAATGACAATGATCGGGAAAACGGGGAAAGTCCATGATGACTCCTTTAGCAATGATTATAGCAGCGGGAATCTGAGGTGCTCTTAAGATTCGGAGATACAGAAACTACAGGTTGTACTTATAATCTCCACAGAATTGTATGTTAAACTCTGCCCAAAAAATGGAGATGCCGCTGCCATGGATTCAGGAACGTTGCGAGAGGTCCTTCAGGAGGCCGCTGGGGAGATTGAGCGCCATTCAAATGACAATCTCGCGATCAACCGAATCGTCGAATCGGTCGTGACGGAAGTGACCGGATCGGAATACGCATCGGTCTGGATGAACGAATACCCGAAATTGGTTCGCGAGCGGGAAGAGGGCGTACGGGAGCTCTCTATGGAGGAGAAACAGGGACTGCTCTACAAATGTTTTCTAACAAAACAGCCGGCTTTTTACAACTACATCACCAGCGAAAAGGGCTATGTCCCTGAGATCGACAATCCCGACTCTATCCGGATCAAATCCAAGATCACCATTCCCCTTTTGGTCCAGGACCAGCTGATCGGTATCGTGACCTGCTACTCCTCCGTAAAGAAGGTCAAGAACTATACCCGGGACGACTTCGAGCGCTTCAAAGCGATCACCCCTTTCGTGATCGACGCGATCATCAAAATGCAGAGGAACCGAGGCAACGAAGTGATCGAAGAACGCCGGAAGGGACGTTCGGAAGATACCGGCCATCGCCGCCGAAATAGGATCATCGAAAAGATCGAGACCCTCGAGGAGGAACGTCGGGAGAAAACCGACGCAACAGAGATCCTGGAAATGACCTCCGCTATCGTTCACGACATCCGTACGCCGGCCAACAACCTGATGGGTTTCCTGGAGATTCTCCATGAACAGATCGGGGACAAGCGTCTCAAAGAGTATATCGAACATGCCAAGCAGAGTGCCCTCCATATCAACGACCTGACTACGTCAATCCTTGAGGGTATTTCTGAGAGAAAAATCCGGGAAGAGAGTCGGGCTGAAAACGTCAATACGCTGAAGTTCTTCTCCGAAGTGGGAGAGATTTTCTCTGCGACAACCTTTGAGAAAGAGATTCAGTACAACATCTTCATCGATCCACGCCTTCCCAAAGAGCTGTGCATGGAAACGATGAAACTCAAACGGGTTTTGATGAATCTTTTGGGGAACGCGGTAAAGTTCACCCCCGAAAAGGGGCTTATCGAATACAGTATCGAATATCTACCGGAAGAGCGGCGCCTTCTCTGCTCTGTCAAAGACAGCGGGATCGGCATCCCCGAAGAGCGGCATGCGGAGATTTTCAAGCCCTACACCCAGGCGGAGGATTCTACTCGGGTACGTTATGGCGGCAGCGGTTTGGGGCTGGCGATCTCTTCGGAGTTCGTTCGGGAGATGGGGGGTGAGCTTCGCCTCAATAGCCAACCTGACCGGGGGAGTGATTTCTACTTCGAACTCCCGTTGGAGAATCCAAGTGATGTGCCACAGTTGGAACCTTTCGCCGACGAAAATCTGGAGATCGGAATCCTCTATACCTCCGAGAAGCTCTCTATCGTGCGAAATATCATCCGTTATCTTGTGGCTTTCGGTGTCGATGCGAATCGGATCAAAGCGATCAAAGACCCCGATGCCATAGGATCCTCTCTGAGTCATCTTCTGGTATTTGAGCGTTTTCTCAAGCCGGGGCTACTGCAACGATGTCATGAGGAAAATATCTTGCCGCTGGTTGTCGAGGAGAACTTCCTTTCTCTCAAGGCCGACCATTTTTCCGGGATTGCCGGAATTATTTCCCAATACGATTTTTACGGAGAGAAACTCTACGCCTATGTGGCACCGCAGCGCCCTCTCAAAATCCTGATCGTCGAAGATGATCGTATCAGTGTCGAGCTGGTCCGTACGATGCTGGAAGAGGAGTATTGTGAGATTGATGTGGCCTATAGCGGGGAGGAGGGGCTTAAACTTCTCGAGCAGGCTTTGTCGGAAGGGTTACCCTACGATCTGCTTTTCAGCGATCAATCCATGCCGGGTCTCTCTGGTCTGGAGATGATCCGGCGCTATCGGAAGCTTGAAGAACAGGCCGGGAAGAGAGAGAGGCTTCGGATCGTTTCGATCTCCGGTGAACCTGCGGGCTCCGACTCGGAAGGGCTCTTTGACCACTATGCCGGCAAACCCTTCAAAAAATCCGAGATCGTCGGGGTCGTTCAGACCCTTCAAACCCATTCAAAGGAGTAAAAGATGGAACGTCCCGTACCTACCGATGTGGAGCGAGAAGTCACCCCTGTGGATCTGATCGTCTCCAAATCCGATGCCGAGGGGAACATCACCTATGTCAACCCCATTTTTATAAAGATTTCGGGCTATACCCAGGGGGAGCTTCTGGATAAGCCCCATGCGATCCTCCGCCATCCTGATATGCCCAAAGTGATTTTCAAATACCTCTGGGACAATATCAAAGAGGGGCGGGATGTGGTCGCTTATGTGAAAAACCTCTGCAAGGACGGCAGCTATTACTGGGTTCTCGCCACGGTCAAAATGGCGAAGAACCCCGACGGTTCTTTCCGCAACTACATGTCGACACGTCGCCGGGCGAGCCAAAAGGCGAAAGAGACCATCGGAGCGCTCTACACCAAGCTTCTGGAGATCGAGAAGAACGAAGGCATCGAGGCTTCCGAAAAAGCTTTCAACGATTTTCTGGCCGAGCAGGGCATCAGCGACAGTGAGAGTTTCAACAGCTATATGCAGAATCTGAACAAAGAATAAGGAGAAACAGTGATCAATTTTGACGAAAAGATGAAACGCCTGACCAAAGTCAACGGCTATCTGGGATCGGCGGTCCTCAACTATACCGGAGAGACCCTCTATATCGAGAACGAGCATACCGGCACCGATATCGCCTATGCAGCCACGATCTTCAACGATACGTTCCGGACGATCTCCGAAACCTGTCTTGATATCGGTTTCGCCGAGGCCTCCTCTGTCGAGACCAAGACGCAGGACGGCCATGTCATGCTGGTCAAGAGTGCCGGTGAACACCACGGCAACGACTTTGCCAAAATCGATCTCTTCTGCATCTTTCGGGATGACGGAAATATTGCATTGGCGAAAATGATTATCGACAAAACGGCCAAAGAGATCTCTGACGAACTGGCACGGATCTGAGAGCCTCCTGATGAAAAAACTCTATCTCATCAAAAATGCCAGGTCGAGCTGGGATGAACCCGGTCTGGGGGATATCGAGCGAGGGATCACTTCTCGGGGACGCCGGGATATCCGTACTCTGGGATCTTACCTGCGGCTTCGGGATATCCGGCCCGACGTACTCCTCTCCAGCTGTGCCTATCGGGCCCAACAGACCGGAGATCTCCTCGCCGAAGAGATAGGGTACAAGGGTGAGAAGCACTATCTGCAGGAGCTTTACATGACGCCGCCCGACCGGATACGGGAGATTCTCTCAGCCCAGGCACCGGAGTACGAGACGATCTTCCTTATCGGGCATAGCCCTCAGATTCATGAGCTGGCCAACGCCCTGATGGACGAACACCTCCGCCGTTTCCCCGCTCTGGGGATTGTCGCGATCGATCTGGAGATCGACGATTGGAGTGAACTGACAGATCATTGCGGCCGTCTGGATTTTTTCATCTATCCCGAACAGTTCGAATACTACATGCCCCGCCAGATCCGTGCCCATCTGGAGCTTCGGGATCCTTCCAGACGGGATTGAACCCTCCTTTCGGTTGTATCTCCCGCCGGGATATGCTACCATTCCCCAGATTCCGTAGAACGAGGCGAGAGCAATGAAACGAGGCGTGCTGCTGCTCAATATGGGCGGTCCCAACAATATCGGCGAAGTGGAGCTCTTTTTGCGCAATATGTTCGCTGATGAAAATATCCTGCCGATCCATCCCCGGTTGCGTCGGATAATCGGCAACCGGATCGTTCGAAAACGTCTGAAAGAGGCAGAAGAGAACTACAGGGAACTCGGCGGTAAATCACCGCTCACGGAGATCACCTGGTCCTTGGCGGCCAAGGTCGAAGAACTCAGCGGTCTGCCTGTGCGTCCTGCGATGCGCTATGTCCCCCCTTTTGCCGAGGCGGCACTGAAAGAGTTTCAGCACGCCGGGATCGGGGAGTTGGTACTTTTCCCCATGTATCCCCAGTACTCCACGACGACGACACGCTCTTCGGTAGAGGATGTGGAAGCGCGGTGCGAAGCGATGGGGTATCATCCCCGGATCCGGGTGATCGATCCCTATTACGATGACTACGATTATTTGGATATCCAAGCCGATAGGATCGCCGAAGCGTCCCGGGGAATCAAGACGGAAGAGTACGACCTGATCCTCTCGGCCCACGGCCTGCCCCTAAGCATCATCAAGGCGGGCGATCCCTATGAGAAGCAGGTGGAGGCCAACGTCTCGGCGCTCAAGACCTATCTGAAATGCCGCGGGGTGCCCTTCAAAAACATCAGACTCGCCTACCAATCCAAAGTGGGCAACGCCGCCTGGCTGGAGCCCAATCTGGCAGACCTGTTGCGCCGACCTGAGAATTTGAAGGTGCTGATCTTTCCGCTGGCTTTTACCGTGGACAACAGTGAGACGCTCTTCGAACTGGATCGGGAACATCGCCGGATTGCGGAGAAGATCGGCTACGAAGATTATCGCGTCGCCGCCTGTCCCAACGCAGGAGAAGATTTCGCCGCTTTTATCGCCCGAAAGATCGTTCCGACGGAATAGGCACGCTCTTATCGTCCCTCACAAGGATCGGTTTCCGTTTTCTACGACGCAATTAACTTCCCCATTTTGAGATATAATTCCAACTTCTTAAAAAAATAACAAAGGACAATAGATGAAAAGCATGACCATCAAAGACACCTATCCCATTCAGGCAGCCGAGATCGGCAAGGATGAAGCTCGCTTCGGCACTACCGACGAGATCATCGCCTACCTCAAAGAGACCATCGAAGCTCACCCCGTGGCCACCTACATCGCCACCTTCGACCACTACACCCACACGAAGAATCTGCCCGAGCACAAGATGGACCCCGAGATCGTCGATGTGAAACTGATCGTTTTCTGTTTCGGCAAGGAATTGCCCATTCCCGAAATGGCGGCGGTCCGTCCCCGCAGTATCGCCGTGGTCGAGAAGGCCGACTCCTTTGTCGTCAGTTTCATGGATGCTCCCAATCCTCAGGCCCATGACGCGATGATCGCCTGGGTGCAGGGGATCCGAAAGTAAAGGCGGAGAGATTTCGCCTTCTCCGTCCTACTTGCTAAATTATTTCAGGAATTTTTTCAGGGTATCGAGTTTGTCGGATAGATTGGCTTTTTCGAGATTGAAGGTATCGATGAAAGCAGTGAAGTTCTTTTTGTGATAAGGCCCGGGATAGTATCCCTCGATTCTGAGATCCCCCTGCTTGTCCACATAGTAACGTGCAGCGGCCGCATCACGATTAAGCTTGTTGACGAGCCTTAGATAGGCGTCACGGTGTGCGGCAGCATACTTGCTGCTTCCGAAAAATGCGGTGACGAGAATACCGTCACGGTATTTTTTGAGAAAGATGTTGAGATACTTTTTATGACGGGCTTTGATATGTTTGGTATCCATATTGACGTCATAACCCAGAATCTCAAGATGCTCCATGATCTGCGTAGCATTTTCGGGTGGACGGGCCTGAGCGAACTGGAGAGTCAGAAAGAGTGTGATGAAGAGGGTCAAGATTTTGGTAAGCCTCATAGGAATCCTTTGGTGTAAATGGATGTATCATAGTCAAATCTGACTTAAGGAGATCCATTTTTTCTGCTATTTCGAAGAAAAATGCCTTTTTGGATATAATGCAGTTTATGAGAAGAATCCCGGGATTCAAAGGGCGCTATTTCCGCCTCACCGCCATCGCCGCACTGAGCGGAACACTCCGTCAGCAAAAGAGAGAGGTGGAGCTGTGCCGGCATTATCGCGGCACAGCGCGAGAAGGAGATAGTGAAGGAGAATCTCCGGAAAGCCCCCCGCCCGAACTTCGGGAATCTGCGACGCTCTATAGCCTGGTCTCTACCCGTTTTGCACAAAAAGCCTGCCACTGCAACTGTCTTTTCAAACGCAAATTCCGCCGTCTCTGGCATCTGTACAAATTTTTCTTCACTCCGCCGGGACGCTATTTCAAGACCAAAACCGGTACTTCCCCTCCATTTTCTTTCTCTTTCTGCTTTATCAGTTTGACTTAGATTCAACCCGACATTTGCATTAGCCGGCACGCCATCTGCATCGATCATCGGTGGCATGGGCGATCCGTCCAAAGCCTCGACGCATCTGATGCACTTTCTACTGCAAAATTTGGGTTCAAGTTTGCCATTGCCTTTATATAAGTTTCCGAGAGCAGTTCTTCGAAAAGTTTTATTCCGTCATGCCGGGCACGACCCGGAATCCAGGGATTTAAAGCCCTTTGATGCCCTGGATCCTGAGTCAAGCTCAGGATGACGGCGGCTTCGTCACCCCGGGCTCGATCCGAGGTCCAGAGTCCCCCTGAAAAACCGGCAGTGGCTTCACCTCAGGTGCGTTATTTGCCTGATTTATATGAAAAAATATCAAGGAAAGAGAATGTCCAAGATCCAAACCTGGAACATCGGCTTCGGCCGTATCGGCGAAAAGCGTGAGCTCAAATTCGCCCTGGAGAAATACTGGAGAGGAGAGATCCCCCTGGCAGAGCTGGAGAAGACGAGCGCCGAGCTGCGCAAGCGCCACTGGGAGTATCAGAAAAAAGCCGGTATCGACGCCGTGAGCTGTAACGATTTCAGCTGGTACGACCAGACCCTGGATATGGTGGCGACGCTGGGGCTGGAGCCCGAGCGCTTTCGCTCCATCGAGGATTCCGTGGCACGCTATTTCGCCATGGCCCGGGGAGATGAGCAGCGCCCGGCCATGGAGATGACCAAATGGTTCAACACCAACTACCACTACATCGTTCCCGAACTCAGCGCCGATCTGAAAGGGAGGGTGGATGCCTCGGGTATCCAAGAGCGCTACGCCGAGGCCAAAGCCGCAGGCATCGCCGCCCCCAAGATCAATCTCATCGGGCCCCTGACCTTCCTGGCCAACGCCAAACGCCCCGACTCCCCCGATCAAAACGCTATCGGACTCTTCGACCGGATTCTCCCGCTCTACGAGGAGCTTCTGCGGCAGTTGAGCGATCTGGACAACGAAGTGATCATTCAGATGGAAGAGCCTGTTTTTGTCACCGATGAAGCACCGCAGTTCGGACTGCTTATCCGTAACGCCTATGAACGTCTGGCACAAATCAGCCCCAAAATACGCCTCTATGTGGTGAGCTACTTCGACCATGCTGTCGAAGCGGCCCGTATTTTGACGCAGACCCCTATCGCCGGGATCGGGCTCGACTTTCTCTATGACGAGGGGCGCAACCAGGAGGTGCTGACAAGTATCGCCCAGTCGGGCAAGGAGCTCATCGCCGGCGTGATCGACGGACGCAACATCTGGCGGACCGACCTGGACGCGAGAAAGCGCCTGCTCGACGAGATCGCCGCAACCGTTCCGGCCGAGAAACTGATTCTGGCTCCGTCGTGTTCGTTACTGCATATCCCCTTTACCCTGCGTTACGAGGAGAAGATGGATTCCAAAGTCCGCAGCTATCTGGCCTTTGCCACGGAGCGGTTGGAGGAGCTGGATCTTCTCGATGCGCTTTTTAGGGGTGAGAAACTCAGCGAAACCCAGCGCGAGGCTCTGGAGGCTTCCCGCGAGGCCCTGGCCGCCCGGCGCAGCGACAGTGCCGTCACCGATCCGGCGGTGCGGGAGCGGATGGCTTCTCTGGATGCCCTGCGAAGCAAACGGGACATCCCCTTCAAAGAACGGATCCTCAAGCAGCACGAGCGCTTCGGCTACCTGCCCCTGGCCACCACCACCATCGGCAGCTTCCCCCAGACGCCGGAGCTGCGTCAGGTCCGCCGGCGCTACAAGCGGGGCGAAATCACCCAGGAGGAGTATGAGCGCTACATCGAGGAGCAGATCAAGTCCTGTGTGGAGTTTCAGGAGCGTATCGACCTGGAGGTGCTGGTCCACGGCGAGTTCGAGCGTAACGATATGGTGGAGTATTTCGGCGAGCAGCTCTCGGGCGTAGCCTTCAGCGAAAACGGCTGGGTCCAGAGCTACGGCAGCCGCTGCGTCAAACCGCCCTTGATCTACGGCGACGTCAGCCGCCCCGAGCCGATGACCGTGCGCTGGTCCACCTATGCCCAGAGCCTGACCGATCGGCCCATGAAGGGGATGCTGACCGGTCCCGTGACGATCCTCAACTGGTCCTTCGTCCGGGACGATCAGCCCCGAGCCGAGACCTGCTATCAGATCGCCTTGGCGATCCGGGACGAGGTGGACGATCTGCAAAAGGCCGGCATCGGGATGATCCAGGTGGACGAAGCGGCCTTCAAGGAGGGCTATCCTCTGCGGGCCGCCAAGCGCCCGGACTACGAGCGCTTCGCCCTGGAGAGCTTCTGGATCACTACCAACGTGGCCCGGCCCGAGACCCAGATCCACACCCACATGTGCTACAGCGAGTTCAACGACATCATCGACACCATCGAGGCAATGGATGCCGACGTCATCAGCATCGAAACCGCCCGCAGCGGCAACGTCTTGCTGCGAATCTTCAAAGAGCGTGGCTACGAGATGGAGATTGGCCCCGGCGTCTACGACATCCACTCGCCTCGTGTCCCTTCGGTGGAGGAGATGCGCTCTCAGATCCACGCCCTGCTGGATGTCCTGCCGGCCCGACAGCTCTGGATCAACCCCGACTGCGGTCTCAAGACCCGGGGCTGGCCGGAGGTCGAGGCGAGCCTGGACAATATGGTTCAGGCGGTCAAAGCGGTGCGTGAAGAGCTGGGGATCGGTGAGGCGTGACAGTCCGCGGTGGATTGTCTGTTTATCACCTCGGACCTGATCCGGGGTCCGGAGATAGGGTTTCCTGAAAATCGATGCAGGCACCTTCCTCCTGGATTTTGGCTTTAGCCGAAATGACGAATCCCGGTCCTCGCTGTTTCGTGGGATAGCAATCCCACGCTACGAAACTTTGCGGGACTGAAGTCCCGCCTCCTTTTCTGACAAGCCCTTCATACGATAGAATATTTTCTCAACTGAAACGATCGTCCCATAAAGCCCATTAACCGAGGAGTCTCAGTGTTTACGATCCGTGAAACCGTCTTTATCGAAACCGTTGAGAAACGTTCCAAATTCCTCAGCTACCTCGTTCCCTATTCGCTCTTCGAGACCGAACTTCAACGACTCCGTAACGAGCATCCAAAGGCCAATCATATCGTCTACGCTTTTAGATATATTAACGAATATCAACAGAGTGTCGAGGGGAGCAGCGACGACGGAGAGCCCAGAGGCTGTGCCGGGATCCCTACGCTCAACGTACTGCGGGGGGCCGAACTGGTGGAGTGTGCGCTTTTGACGGTGCGTTATTTCGGCGGGATCAAACTGGGGACCGGCGGGATGGCCAGGGCCTATGGAAGCGCCGCCCGTGCCGCCGTGGAGTCGGCGACGCTGATCCCGTACCGAAAAGAGCGGACCTTCATCTTCCGAAGTCCTTATCTCCATCAGCGTCAGATCGACTATTGGCTCAAGGAACTCGGAATCAAAGTCCTGGATCGAAACTTCGACAGCGTAGAGTTCGGCTACACAATCCGGGGGACCGGGGAGCAGATCGAAGCGTTCCTTTCCGAGATGGGGAGGTTGGTCAGACCGGTAAAGTAGCTAGATGATGACGAGAGGGTATCCGTTCGGTCTTTCCGAGAGTTCAAGGGGCTTTGGATATAATATTTCCTAATAGAATCCAGAGAGTATGCATCATCGCATCAGACCGGTTAACCGGCTGTCGGCGACTTGGATTCGGCAAAATTTTCATCGTTTACGAGGCAGCGAATGACACTGCGGCAGATTGATACCCGAAACAATTTCCTCTATCTTCTGATCGCCCTGGTGGTCATCCTCTTCAGCAGTGCCGTCGCCGATGATTTTCCCGGCAGTCTCGGGGAGGATCTCTTCTCCCTGGTGAGCCTGCTGATGCTCATTGTGGGGATCAAGAGCCTGCGCTATGAGGTCTCCATCCGGCGGATTGCCTATACCCTGGTGGTGATTCTCGGGGGGCTGACGCTGTTGTGGCGATTCTATCCCGGGCGGATTACTGCCCTGTTGATCCTGGTAACCTTTCTGCTGATTTTCGTCAGTGCATTCAAGCTTTCGGTCCGGCAGATCCTCTTCGAGGGGAGGGTGGATGCCAACAAAATCATCGGCTCCCTCTCCCTCTATCTCCTGATCGGACTTATCTGGACGATCCTCTATCTGATGCTGCTGACCTTCGACCCCTCGGCTTTTCACGGGATCGAAATGAACGGTTGGCGGACGCTCTTTTCCCGGATGGCCTACTACAGCTTCGTCACCCTGACCACGCTGGGGTACGGGGATATCTCCCCGGCCGATCACGTGGCGGAATTTCTGGCCTACATGGAGGCGGTGACCGGGGTCTTCTATATGGCGATTTTCGTCTCCAGCCTCATCAACCGGGGACGGGAACACTCAGGGCACAGGGAGGGGAAATGAATACGGCAGCGCTTGCCGGGACCGCTGGAAGCGGGGGAGGGCTCCTGGCGCTGCTGCCTTCGCTGCCGCCACGGGTGCGTTTCGCCGCCAAGACGGCTTTGGCCATCACGCTCTCCTATCTGGGGGCGATGGCGATGCACTGGTCCCAGCCCTACCAGGGACCGGTGGCCGTGATGGTCATCGCCTCCGCCGGCCCGCTGCGCGAAAGCCTGGGCAAGGGGGTGATGCGGGTGGTGGGTACCGTGATCGGTGCACTGCTGGGGCTGCTTTTTCTCGCTCTTTTCCCTCAGGATACGACCCTCTATTTCCTGGCACTGACCCTGGCCGGGGGCGTGATCATCTATCTCTACTACGCCTGGCTGGGGGACAAGAGCTTCTGGCTGATCATGCTGCTGGTAATGGTGCTGCTCTACAACTACGGCTATGTGGACGATCGGCTCATCTATGCGGTGGATCGGAGCTGGTCCACCGCCTTCGGCATCTTCGTCTACGCCGTGCTCAATCTCTACCTCTGGCCGGAGAAGTCGGCCCAGAGCCGGGTCGCACAGGCCGCAGAACTGGCCCGACATTGGCAAAGCGCCTTCGACGCGGTGCAGCAGGGCGAAAAGGAGGCGGAAGCCACACTTCCGCAGCTGGAAGCGGCGGAAAGGGCGCTGGAACGGAGCCTGCGGGTAGGGGACACAGAGTATCCCGGCGGTATCGCTTTCGACCGGTATCGCTGGGAGAGTCTCTGGGAGCCTATCCTCCGGATCGACCGCCATCTGGGGATGCTGGCCCTGATGCGCTGGGGAAAGGCACGGGAACGGATGGAGCGGCTTTTCCCCGAGACAGAACTATTGCGTCGGGAGATCGGACAGATGATGGGGCAGTTTGAACGGTTCTGGCAGGCGCCTTTTGCCCCCGAGATGCCGCCCCACCGCTTTGTGGAGCTCTCCCGAAACGCGCTGGAGGCTCTGCCGGCGCTGGAGCGGGCCGAGATGCTGAGTCTGGCCGAGGAGCTGCAGCGTCTCCATGAGGGGCTGCGCACGCTGCTGGAGCGGATGGCCCGGATCCTCTCTCCGGACCCCGATCCCGTCGACATCTTCTCTGCGAGCCGCAAAACTCCCCGCCGTTTCCACTGGGGAGATCCCGAAGATCTCAAAGCGACACTGACGGGGATGCTGGTCTTCTGGACGGGACTGGGGTTTTGGTATCTGATGCCCACCGATCTGGGCTACATGGTCCCGGCCATGGCCTTCGCCCTCAGCCTGCTGGTGCTCTTCACGCCGCTCAATCCTATGGCGTTGATCTTTATCTACAGCCTCTCGTTTGCGGTCTCTTTCCTGACCTATGTCTTTGTCCTGCCCGTGCTGAGTACCTGGTGGGAGCTGGGGATCTACTTTTTCCTCTATATGTTTGCCGCCTACTATTTCATTCCCGCGACCCTCTCTCTCTTTTTCGGTCTGGGGCTTGTCTTTCAGTTCATCGACAACACCACGGTCTTCAGTGTGCAGCTTTTCGTGACGGTTCTGCTGCTCTTTTATCTCTTTCTGGGGCTGCTGCTGATCTTCAACTATCTGCCCTTTTCCAACCGGCCCGAAGATCTCTTCCTGCGGGTGGAACGGCGTTTCAGAGAGCTCAGCCGTGCTTTGAGCGGGGTGGAAGCCGGGCACAGGGCCTGGCGCGTGTGGCAGCGATGGGCCCTGGCCCAGCTTCCCGTCACCGCCGCCAAGATGAGGCTCTGGGCTTCGAAACTGGACCGAAACTATTTTGACCGGCTCGATGAGAAGGCCCTGGGGCGTTATCTGCGGTCGGCACAGCTCAGCGCCGAAATCATCACATTGTTGGATCCGTTGCGTCGGCGATTGCACTCAAGGGGGCTTTTGGGAGAGTTTGAAGCCGTGGAGAGGGAAGTGTGGAGTTTTCTCTCAAAACTGCGGGGAATGGAGCTGGACAAAGCGCACCGTTTGTCCGCTGAGAGGGGCCGGGAGCTGGATGCGAAACTGCGCCGTATCGATTGGCAGGCTGTCGGTCGTCAATCCCTGGGGGATCTGGCCCGCTACGTCACCCTGCGCAAGCGCCTCGTCGAGAGTCTGATCGAAGGGGAGGCCGCCCGACGAAAAGCAGGATTGGAACAACTGAAATGGAGCCGTTTTTGATGAAGAGCCGACGGGAATTTCTGCGATGGAGTCTGCTGGGAGGCGGTGGAGTGCTGCTGGCCGGTTGCGCGGCGGTCGGTCCGGACTTTGCCGGTCCGGGGCAGGCGAAATTGCCGGCACGATGGGCGCGGAAGCGCCACCGGAAGGATCCGCACTTGGCCGATTGGTGGCGCATCTACGGCGATCCCAATCTCGATCGTCTGGTCCGGCTGGCCTGGAAACAGAACCTGGACCTTCAAAGCGCCGGACTGCGGATCCTGCAGGCGCGGGCGGCCCTGGGGATCAGCCGGGGGATGGCCTTTCCCCAGGTGCAGCAGCTTTCGGGCAGCGTCACCGTCAACGACAGTGACCGGACGCCGAGCCGCAATGTCTCCTCCGCCGGCTTCGATCTGGGCTGGGAGCTGGACCTCTGGGGCAGATATGCCCGGGGGACCGAAGCGGCTCAGGCCAATCTGATGGCCTCTCTGGCCTCCTACGATGACATTCTCGTACGGGTCATCGCCGAGATGGCCCGCCACTACATCGCCTACCGCACGGCCCAGGAACGCCTCGCCTACGCCCGGCGCAACATCGCCATCCAGGAATACGTGGTCAAAGTGACCCGGATCCAGTTCAACTCCGGCAATGTCTCCGAGCTGGATATGCGCCAGGCCCAGACCCAGCTGCATGCCACCCGGGGGGCAGTCTACGATCTGAAGCTCTCCCAAATCCGCGCCCGCAACGCTCTGGCGATGCTCCTGGGGCTTACACCCGAAGCGGTGGATCGCTATCTGCCGGGCCGATACCGGGATCGCCTCAGCCGCTATGTGAACAATAAGAACGGCTTGATGCAGCTTAAAGAAGCCGATACCGATCTCTTCGGCGTCTCCCTGATCCCCCATCCCCGCTTCGATCCCCGCCGCCCCATCGACGCCGAACTCATCACCCGACGTCCCGACGTGCGCTTCGCCGAATACCAGGCCCATGCCCGCAGCGCCGAAATCGGGATCGCCGAGGCGGATCTCTATCCCAGCTTCTCGCTGCTGGGGAGCATCAGCTACGTCAATCCCGATCCGCTCTTCTCCCTCTCCAGAATCAGTGTCGTCGCCGGTCCCAGTTTCTCCTGGAAGATTCTGCAGTACGGCCGTATCCGTAACAACATCCGCCTCAAAGATGCCCGGTTCGAAGAGAGCCTGGTGCGCTACAACAAAGCGGTTCTAAAGGCCGTGCACGAAGTCTCCTACGCCCTGGAGAGCTACCGCTACACTCTCGATCACCTCAAAGAGAGCCAAGCGGCGGTCCGGGCTTCGGCCCGGGCCTTCAACCTCTCCATAAAGCAGTATAAAGAGGGACTGGTGAGCTATCAGCGCCTGCTCAACTCCATGGAGAAGCTCACCCGCTACCAGGATCAATATGCCCGCCTGCAGGGGAATCTGGCGACCCAGGCGGCGCTGCTCTACAAGGCCCTCGGCGGCGGCTGGCAGATCGCCCGGGGCGGACGCTACCTCTCCGAAGAGACGGTACGCCACCTCAAAGAGCGGGGCTACTGGAGCAAAATGCTTGCCGATTCGCAGGTGCGGCTGCCCAAGGAGTGGCGATGAGCAACCCCTGGCCCCACGAACTGAGCCTCGGCGACCTCTATCTCTCCCCGGTGATCCCGGCAGTGCTGCTGGGCTTCGTCCTGGCAGGAGTCACGGCGCTGCTGATGAACCGGTTCAAGCTGACCCGCTGGTTCTACGCCCCCAGCTACATCTTTCTGGCGATCTGGCTGCTCTATATCGTGCTGGTGGATAAGATGTGGATACATTTTTGAGTGAGGAGTGAGGAATGAAGAGTGAAGAGTTTCGGATTGCGTTGCTTTGCAACGCCTATTATCCTGAAGGTGAGAGGGTGCGAAGGTCAGAAGGTGAGACGGTGACTGTTTTCAACCTTCCCACCTTCCTACCAGCGCAAAGCGCGATCCCACCTTCTCACCTTCATAGTTTAAACGACAAACGACGGGTTAAACAATGAAAAAATTCTTTACAATCCTCATCAAACTCACCCTGACCCTGGCGCTTTTTGCGGCGGCGGGATGGTTCGGCTGGCAGAAATGGCACGAGTATTTCCAGAACCCCTGGACCCGGGACGGGCAGGTGCGCTCCCAGGTGGTGCAGGTCACCCCCCAGGTGACGGGGCGGGTGATCACCCTCTATATCCATGACAACCAGCCGGTCAAAAAAGGAGATCTGCTTTTTGAGATTGACCCCTCCAGCTATCGTCTCAAGGTCAAGCAGGCCGAGGCGAGGCTTCGCAGAGCCGAGGAAAACGCCGAAGGGCTCCGGATCGAATATGACCGGGTCCGTAAGATCCACGCTCAGGATCCCGGTGCCGTCAGCCAGAAGGACCTCAACCGTAATCGGGTCAATTACTTCAAAGCGCTGGCCGACATCGATTCGGCCCGCGAAGCCCTCAACAATGCCAAGCTCAATCTGACCCGCACCAAGGTTTACGCCGAGGTGGACGGCTGGGTGAGCAACATCAACTTCCAGGTCGGCTCCCAGGCGGTGGCCAACAAACCGATCCTGGCTCTGGTGGACAGAAACACCTTCTGGGTCTTCGGCTTTTTCCGGGAGGATGCCGTCTCGAAGATCGCCGTGGGGGACGAGGCGAGGGTGACATTGATGGCCTATCCTGACACGCCGCTGAAGGGGAGGGTGGAGTCGATCGCCTGGGGAATCACGCCCCCCGACGGCAACCCCGGTCCCAACCTCCTGCCCAAGGTCAAACCGGTCTTCCAGTGGATCCGTCTGGCCCAGCGCATTCCTGTACGCATCACCCTGGAAAAGCTGCCGCCGGAGGTGAAGCTGCGGGTGGGGATGACGGCGTCGGTGATGATCCTCAAACATTCCAAATATCGGAAGGATCATAATTAGATTATATTTTTTTTAGATTATTCTATTAGAATTGTAATAAAGTGTATTTCAAAAGGGGGGGATAGATGAAGTCGTATTCAAAGAAATCGGTTCATCGAAACAGCCGGTTCCCCCACCGTTTTTCCGCTTTGCTGGACGCCCTGCCGGATGTTATTTTCCATCTGGACGATCGAGGCCGTTTTCTCGATGTCTACTCGGAAGGAGACGGAGGGTCGTGCCGTCTCCATGATCGTGATGTCATAGGTATGGAACTGGATGAGGTCTTTCCCGTTCCGGTTGCCCGGCGCCTGAAGCGAGCCCATACCGAAGCACTGCGCCACGGAAAGCTTCAGATTGTCGATTATGGAATGAAGCGTGAGGGAAAGGAGTCCAACTTCGAGGCCAGAGTGATACCTGCCGAAGCAAAAGGGACTCCACGTAGAAGCACGTTGGTGATCATAAGGGATATCACTGCCGACAAACACTCCAGAGATTATCTCAATCTCATCAAGAAAATTTTCGAAGATGCTACCGAAGCGATGCTGATCTTCTCTCCACGAAACGAGAAGGTCTATTTCAACGAATCTTTTTGTCAGATGTTTGGTCTGGAGTGCAATGAGAAACCGGGAAAGCGGCTGGAAGACCTGGAGCGTTTTTTCGCTCCCGAGCAGTTCAGTGTGCTCAAAGAGATGATCCGCCGCAACGGAAACTACCATGGAGAAGTCACGGTAATCCGTCCCGACGGAAGCAAGCTGAGTGCCTGGCTTAACTATGATATCCTTGAAGATGGTGAGAAGGGGCGTGAAGCCTACGAGATCGCAATCCTGACCGATATTTCGGAGCTGCAGGAGTCTCGGGAGATGCTGCGTTTCACCGCGACTCACGACGGATTGACAGGATTGCCGAACCGACGGATGCTCCTAAGCCATCTGGAACAGGCTGTCCGTCGCAGTGAACGCAATAACCATTCCGGCGCGGTCTTCTTTATCGATCTGGACAACTTCAAATATATCAACGACTCCCTGGGGCATATCGCCGGAGACGCGGTGCTGATCGAATGTGCCTCGCGGATCCGAACCGCTATTCGCAAAAGCGACATCTTCGGACGCATTGGCGGGGATAAGTTCCTCTTGATCACTGAGGAGATCAAATCTCCTGACGATTTGATGCATCTGGCGAGCAAAATCATCTCCGTAGTCAACAAACCCTTTTATGTGGGGGATCTCAAACACAATATTGGTGCCAGTATCGGTGTGGCGATCTTCCCCAACGACTCCACCAATAGGGATGAACTGCTGCAATACGCCGACATGGCAATGTACCAGGCCAAAGAGAAGGGAAAGAACCGTTATCAGTTCTATTCCAACAGTTTGGATCGGAAAGTCAAGCGCCATTTTCTGATCGAAAAGGCGCTTCGTTATGCGTTGGAGAATGATGGGTTCTATCTGGTCTTCCAGCCCCAGATTGATCTCAATACCAATGTGTTGACGGGTTTGGAGGCTTTGATACGTATTGATGAAAAGATCGCCGGGCCGCTCCACCCCCAGGAGTTTATTCCCATTGCCGAAGAGAGCGACCTGATCCTCAAGATCGGACGATGGGTCTTTCAGCGCTGCTGCCAGAGAATCTTTCAATGGAATCGGGAGTATCATCTCGGGAATGTGGAGATCTCTATCAATCTCTCCCGACGTCAGCTGATGGATGAGAGCTGGCCCAAGTTCGTTGAGGAGACGTTGAATAAATACAGGCTCGATCCGACCAAGATCGAGTTTGAGATTACGGAGACCGCCTTTATGCAGTCGCAGAAGACCGGCTCCCGGACTATCGAGCAGCTTCAGAAGATCGGTTGCAAGATCTCCATTGATGACTTTGGAACGGGCTACTCCTCCCTGGCAACTCTCAAGAAGTTCACGGTGGACAAGCTGAAAATCGACAAATCTTTCATCGACGAAATCTCCCATAGCAGTACCGACCGTTCCATCGTCAAGGCCTCTATCGCCATGGCCAACGCTATGGGGCTGAAAACCGTTGCCGAGGGAGTCGAGACCGATGATCAGAAGAGGGTGGTCAAACTGATGGGTTGCAAAGAGATGCAGGGATTCCTCTACAGCGAACCGAAACGTGCCGCGGAGATTCTTCGTTTGCTGAAGGAGATGAAAGGGAAGAGTGAAAAGAAATAAGAGATTATATTTATAAATATCGATTGATTGTAATGTAGGAAAAAGAAGATCAAATGGCGGAGACGGAGGGATTCGAACCCTCGGTACCCGTTAAGGTACGCACCCTTAGCAGGGGTGTGGTTTCAGCCAGCTCACCCACGTCTCCGTAAGAACGCCGAATTATAATCGAAAAAAGTTGAACCAAAGCTGAAAATTGGCTACAATCCACCTCATCAAGAAGGCAGGAGAGACCATGTTCCAGAAATTTGCACCGTTGCTTATACTGCTGATCTTTGTCCTGGCTACGATCTTTATCGTCTTGGGCCTTGAAAAAGCCAGCGACATGACCCATCCGCCCAAAAAGACTCTACAACAAGGAGAGAAATAATGTTCGGAAAGAAACTCAAAGAGTACGATCTCAGCCCCGAGGAGCTGGAGAAACTCCAGTACGCCCTGATCAAGACCCCCAAAGGGACCATCAAGATCAAACTCTATCCCAAGGAAGCCCCCAATACTGTGGCCAACTTCGCCCACCTGGCCAACAGCGGCTTCTACGACGGGTTGAAGTTCCATCGGGTCATTCCGGGTTTCATGGCCCAGGGAGGATGCCCCCACTCCAAGGACAATCCCCGTCTCGCCGGTACCGGCGGACCGGACTGGGCGATCCGCTGTGAGACCGACAACGGCATTCCCCACAAACGCGGGGCTCTCTCCATGGCTCATGCCGGCAAAGATACCGGCGGCAGCCAGTTTTTTATCACTTTTGTCGAGACACCCCATCTGGATGGAGTTCATACGGTATTCGGGGGAATAGAAGAGGGGGATACGGAGAGCTTCCGGGTCCTTGACAGTATCGAAAAAGACGACGATATCGACGAGATCCGGGTGGTCGAGAGTACCGACTGATCCCGACCGGTTAAAGCTGGAGTACCGAATAGACAGGCGCGTCGATCCCTTCCCGTCCTTTGAGAAAGATCAGTTCCAGTACAAAACAGCACTCGACACATCGGGCACCCACTTTGTCAATCAGACGTGCGGCGGCCGCAGCCGTCCCGCCGGTGGCGATCAGGTCGTCGATGAGGAGCACCCGGGCCGGGCGCTCCCGGCAGAGCCCACCCTCTCCAAAGGCGTCGATATGGATCTCCACCTCATCGAATCCGTACTCCAATGAATATTTCTCAGAGACGGTAGTGTAGGGCAGTTTCCCCTTTTTCCGGATGGGAACGAAGCCGATCCCCAGCCGGTCCGCCAGCACACTCCCGAAGATGAATCCCCGGGCGTCGATTCCGGCGATATAGTCCAGATCGTAGCTTGCATAGCGTTCCTGGAGATGATCCATCAGGGTTCGGAAAGCCTCCGGGTTGTTGAGCAGGGTCGTGATATCTTTGAACTGGATTCCGGGTTTGGGAAAATCCGGGATGGTGCGGATGCTGGAGAGAATCTTCTCTTTTGTTTCGGGGGTCAGTGTGGACATGGTTACTCCTGGTGATTAGAATTCGAAACCGCCGCCGGCTCCTTTGTTCATACTCTCGTAGACGGCATTGACATACTGTTTGCGTACTTCGCACTCCAGGATCGCTTCACATTTGAGACAACTCGCCAGGCTTTTTCCCTGCTGACAGGCTTTCAATGCTTCAAGTTTCTGGGCGAGGGCCTCTTCCCAGCGATCGGAGGGAAAGGGCTTTCTACTCTGTTCAGGCGACGCCATAGGCCTCTTTCATCCGGGAGATTTCGTAGCGGGAACCGAAAAAACAGGGAGAGGTATCGTGGGGGTGTCGGGGAGTGATCTCCAGCAGACGCCTTCCCTGCTCATCCACGGCTTCACCGCCGGCAGCCTCGTAGATGAGGGCAAAAGGGAGCACTTCAAAAAGCAGCCGCAGTTTGCCTTCGGGCTTGTCGCTAGTCCCGGGATAGCTGAAGAGTCCGCCTCCTTTGAGAAGAATCTGATGCAGATCCGGAACCATCCCGCCGCTGTAGCGCAGCCTGTACCCTTCGGCGAAGAGGGAGTCGATAAAGGCTTTGTGGCGGGGGGACCAGTTTTTCTGGGTACCGCCAGGAGCGTTGAGTTTGCCCTTTTCTTCCAGACGGACCTCTTCACACTGAAGATTGAAAAGCTGACTGCTTCCGCAGCGATAGTGCTGTACGGCATCGCCTGCCGTCACCGTCACCATCTCCAGCCGGGGGCCGTAAACGATATAGGCCGCCGCCCTGAGAGTCTCTCCGCAGGGCTCTCCCTCATAGATGCCGAAAATAGTCCCCACCGAGAGATTCACATCGACGATACTCGAGCCGTCCAGCGGGTCATAGCAGATCGTATATTTTCCCTCCGGATGGACCGGCATCGGCTCCTCCTTCTCTTCACTGATGAGGGCTCGGACAATCGGGAGCTCTTTCAGTCCGTGTTCCACCAGCTCGTCAGCATAGACGTCGAGTTTGAGCTGGTCGTCTCCTGAGGCGTTGCACTGTTCGCTATAGCCCATCTCCTGGTCTTTGATAGCCCGGTCGATGTCCAGGGCGATCTCTTTGATTTTCTGAAAGATCGATTGCATGGTCAGTTCCTTTTAATCTCTATGGCGTGTTCATCGATCCAGCGGATGACGGCCTCGGTATCGTTGAGATCGAGAATATCGATCCCGGAAGGGAGGGCGAGGGTGTCACGGTCGATGCTTCCGTCGATGGCGACGGCCTGAAGGACAGGCAGGTACTCCGGATCGATTCGGCCGCGAAAGACCCCGATCCGCGGAAGAGGTAGATGCTTGAGCCCTTCGACCATCATCAGGTCGAATTCCCCGAAAAGATCCGCCACCTCTTCGATGGTACGGGGCCGATGGGAGAAGAGGGTGGTCCGGGTCGGGGAGAGGACCGCTACATCGGCTCCGCTTCGGAAAAAGCGATCGCTGTCTTTACCGGGACGGTCGAAATGGGCTTTGTCTTTGGGATCGTGTTTGACAACGGCCAGCGCACGATGGTCGGCCAACTCTTTGGCGATCTTTTCAATCAGGGTTGTTTTGCCGCTGCCGGAAGGGCCGGTGAAAGCTACCGCTTTGAACTCCATATCAGCCTTTGTTCGAATCGGAATCGGAAATAGATTGTATACTATCTCCGCTGAACACTGGGCAGGTATTTGAATCGACCGATATGTTACAATGGTTCAAAAAATTGGGAATGATGACAGGCATGGAGACGATGGGTTCAAAATTTGGGAAAAAATGGATGATGGCGCTTTGCGGTGTCGGTCTGCTGTTTGCAGTGGCAGGGTGCGCCTCCAAGGAGGATCGGGCACTCTACGAACGTATTCATCAACGGACCCCGGAGCTCAAAACATTGCAGCAGAGCGAAAAGGTTCTTTTCACGGATGGTGACGCCAACGGGACAATCGTTCTGGCCACCTACCTGCCCAAAGCGGATGCCCGTGAAGAGACCTTTGTCATCGCTGTCTATCCTGACGAATCGGTTCCGGTAGAACATTTCACGCTGCAGGGTAAATCACCGAGCGATCTCAGGAAGGTTCGGCGCAAGGACCTGCCTCGCCGCCTCACAGAAACGATTCCGCCCTGGTTTGCCGTCTACCGTCTCCGATTCCCTCAGCTGCACGGAAAACGTTTCGTTCTGCATGTGGAAGGGCCGGGAGGTGCAAGCCGGGATATTCCTTTTTACAAAGGGCCGAAATACCTGGTGACCAAGCCCAAATTTTGATCGCTTGCTTCGCTCTCTTAAGCTTGAATACTCTACAATGATTTTGTATAACCATAATAGCTAAGGAGAGGGAAAGCCATGAAAAAAATGACAGCGATGGCAATGGCCGCACTTGTCACTTTGGGGGGAATGGAGACATTGGAGGCTGGCTTTGGTGATGCCGTGGTCGGAGGTGTGGTCGGTGGGGTCGTCGGTTCGGTGATTACCAACGAGATCTATCACAGCGGAAGACGTCACCATTATCGGCGTCGGGTGCGTCATCGAACCCCTGCCGCACCCGTGTTGACCGATGAGAAGAAGATCCAGGAGGCACTCAAAAGCCTGGGGTATTACCGTGGACCCATCGATGGGCAGATCAACTCCTTTGGAACCCGTACGGCTATCAAGGAGCTGAATCGGGCTTACGAGATCGGGGATACCGCCTATATGAGCCCCCAGGAGAGGGATGCGCTGATCTACCTTGGAACGCTCCTGGAGATTGACCACAATCTGGCCGCACCCGGGAACGATCGACGTTCGAGGACCCGTCGTATTCAGGCTGCCCTGAAGGCGTTGGGCTTCTACACCGGCAAAGTGGACGGCTCGACCGGGCCTATGACGCGCCGGGCCATTGCGGAATACCGTCGTGCCAACGGTCTGCCGGCAGGCTATAGTCTGGGTTATGAAGAGGAGTATCGTCTGATCGATACGGCGAAGCGCTCCAACGACAACAACATCCAGGAGACGATCGCTTCGCTGAAACGTCTCGGTGCCTCCGGTGCCCGGCAGTATCAGCCGCGTCCCGTTCCCCAGCCTCGACAGCCGGTGATCCTGCAGCCCGCTCCGACGCAGGCTCCGGTTCAACCGACCATTACCCAGGAGGCTCCCGCACCGACGGCTCCTGCAACAGCGCCCCGGCAGCCGGTTCAGCAATCGGCTCAGCCTCTTCACCCTGTCGCTCCGTCTCCGGCACAAAGTACCGGCACCCCCGCCGCTGCATCCCAGGAGGCGCCGGTCATCCTGCAGCCGGCACAAAACGGTAACAACGCACAGTAAACCAGGATACTTCTCAGGAAGGAGGCGGTGATGCTGAAGAGAATAGCATTTCAAATGCTTGCCGGATCACTCCTGGCCATGGCAATGCCCTCCGATTATTGTCCCCAACCGCCCTGGTGCTCGGGGGATCGCAGCCGGATGAGTCCGGGAGAACGGACCGTCTGCAGTGATGAAATCCTCAGTATAGAAGACAATCTTCTCAGTTCAGTCTATCGTAATCTGCAGTTCTACCCAACTGTTGATGTGGATGCGCTGCGTCGGGAGCAGAAGGCCTGGCTCAGAATCCGGAATCGTCTGGCCGATCGGGACGACCTGATGCTGCTCTATCTGCAACGGATCGAGATTCTGGCCAGACGCCTGGCAGAGGCGAGGGAGCGAAGGCTTCCCTGAACGATAGGTAGATTTTTATTCGCTGCGCCGGGTGATAGCGGCACCGAGCGAGGCAAGTTTTCCCTGAAGATCCTCGTAACCGCGGTCGAGATGGTATATCCGGCGAACCCGAGTCGTCCCTTCAGCGGCAAGGCCCGCCAGAACCAGAGCGGAACTGGCCCGCAGATCGGTGGCCATGACATCGGCTCCGAAAAGTTTCTCTACAGGGCGTACTGCAGCCGTATTGCCCTTGAGCCAGATATCAGCCCCAAGCCGGTTGAGCTCACTGACATGCATAAAACGGTTTTCGAAGAGCCTCTCTTCGATCAGGCTCTCTCCCGAGGCCAGCGTCGCCACTGCCATCAATTGCGCCTGCATATCGGTAGGGAATCCCGGATACTCCGCCGTAACAATGTTGACTTCACGCAGTTCTCCCCGGGCCGGATAAATTGTTACACTGTTGGGGGAGGGATAGTCAAATCCGCACCCCATGTCCTCCAGCTTGTCGATCGTACTCTGAAGATGCTCCACATTGATCGCCTCCAAGGTAATCTGGGAGTAGGTGATCGCTCCGGCACAGAGATAGGTACCGGCTTCGATACGATCGGGAATGATGGTGATATCTTCGGAGAAATTCAGAGGAGTTCCTCCCGTTCCTTCCACCCGCAGACGTCCTGTCCCGATCCCCTCGATTGTGACACCGCCGATTTGAAGCATTTCACAGAGTTGGACGATCTCCGGTTCTCTGGCGGCATTGATGATCTCGGTGGTCCCCTGGGCCAGGGCCGCAGCCATCAGAGTGTTTTCGGTGGCGCCGACGCTGACTTTGTCAAAGACGATTTTGCTTCCCCGCAATCCTCGCTCCGGGGCGATCGCATGGACATACCCTCCCTTGATCTCTATCTGGGCTCCCATGGTCTCCAAAGCCTTGAGGTGCATGTCGATGGGGCGTTGTCCGATGGCACAGCCACCGGGGAGGCTCACTTCACATTCGCCGAAACGGGCGAGGAGGGGGCCCAGGACCAGGATCGAGGCCCTCATCTGGGCGACAATCTCGTAAACCGCCCGGGTCGAATTGATCGGACCCGGATTTATCCGTGCCTGATCCGCCTCATGCTCCACTTCGGCTCCCAGGATCTCCAGAAGCTTCAGAAGCGTTCGAATATCCACTACGTTGGGAAGATTGTTGATCAGGATAGGCTGGTCGCTCAGTATCGCTGCTGCGATGACGGGCAGGGCAGCATTTTTCGCTCCGCTGATTTTCAGGGTTCCACTGAGCCGTTTCCCCCCTTCGATTTCCAGATAGTCCATGGATCTCCTACATTATATATAGATCCGATATTGTAGCGAACCAGGAGTTAAATCGACAGAACTCCCCGATATGCTATTAATTAATATAGATTTGATATTTTCAAATAAAATTCTTGATATTTTTAGATATGTTTAATCTTTGACGTGCTACTATATTACTTAATATTCAGGTGATGACCTGCATGAAATGGGATAAACGATGAGCGATACTCTGGATAGACTCAAAGCGTTGGGAAGCAAACTCGACGTCAAACTGAGTGAAAAAAAGAAAAAGCCTACACGACCCAAACAGCCCTCACTGATCGAAGAGGTAGAAAAGAGCGACGTTTCGGCAGAGCCGGCACAAAAGCCCGAGCGCAAACCGGTGAAGCTGAAACAGTCTACCGAAGAGACCCGGTCAGCCGCTCTCAAAGAGGGTGACACCGCCGCTTCGGCTGAGAGCAGCGAGGAGTCCCGAAGATTGGGGCAGATCCTGTTGCATCATCTGGGGATCGACAGCAGTGCCGAGCCGGTACGGGCCCAGAACCTTCTGCGTCTTGCCGAACTCTTTCTACAACTGGAGATCAATAAAAAAGTGGAGAACATCGAGGATCTTTTTATCTACAAAGCGATGAATATCAGCGGAATCGGCCTGAAAGAGGAGGATTTCGGTGAAATAAGGGAGGGGAAGTATGTCCAGGTGATCGCCATCACCTACGAACCGGACAAAAACGGCAAGAAAAAAGCCAAAAACATTTCACTGGGCTACTTCGGCAAAGCGGAAACCCTGGAACCCGCCCGAAAAAACAAGGTGATCGAGTTTGTCCTGCGCTGGCGCTACGAAAAGGCCTTTCAGAACCTGGAACACTATCGCCTGCTGCTGGAAAAAGTCCGCCCCAAAGAGAGCCTTTTCTAAGTGAGTGCTTTGACAAATTGATTCTTCGCTATTATTTCTCCACTATCGGATTTTTCGAACAGACAAGAAGTCCTCTCTAATGGAATCTTTGTTAAAATCCGCCATCCAAGACCAACAATGAGGTAAATGAATGAACATCGAACTGACTCCCGAAAATCTCCTGATCCAACTCGGATATCCCGTCAAAGAGGCGACACTGGCCCAACTGCAGCGCATTATCGACAACACACCCGGTTTCGAAAAGTTTGCCAAGCACATCCTGACGCTCAACGACGAAGTGAAGCGCTTCGCCGGAATCGTCGCCCTCTCCAACTCCAAAGACTATCTGAAAGTCAAAACCGACAGCACCAATCCCGAAGAGATCGAAGCCTTCAATGACTATGTCAAGCAGTGGGCGGAGAAGTACAAAGTCGCTCTGGAAAAGGTCGACGGTAAAAACACCTACTATATTCTCGGCCACAAGTAAAAGACTCCATGCCGCTCAGCAGGCTCAATGATGAGCAGCGCCGGGCGGCCACGGCTCCGGCCGGCCGCAATCTCATCATCGCCAGTGCCGGCACCGGCAAAACCTCCACGATCGTCGGGCGGATCGCCTATCTCCTGCAGCAGGGTATTCCGCCCGAAAAGATCCTTCTTCTGACCTTTACCAACAAAGCCGCGGGAGAGATGGTCCAGCGGCTCAAACACTACTTCCCCGCCCAGACTGTCGATCAGATCGAAGCGGGGACCTTCCACGCCGTCTGCTATCGCTGGCTCAAAGCTCGGCTTCCCCAGTCGACCCTCAAACAGCCCGGCGAACTCAAAACTCTTTTTCGCAGTATCTACGAGAAACGGGATCTGAAACGGCTGGGATACGAGACGCAGCCCTTCTCTCCCGCCTATCTCTACGAACTCTACCAGCTCTATCAAAACGCCGCCCTGGAGAGTTTCGATCGCTGGTTCCTGGAGCGGTATCCGGAGCACGAGGTCTGGATGGATATCTATCTGGATATCTGTCAGGAGTACGAAGCGACCAAAGAGGAGTACGGTTTCCTCTCCTTCAACGATCTGCTTCTGAAGGTGAAGTCTCGGCTGGAAGAGGGGGAACAGATCCTTTTTGACGAAGTACTGGTAGACGAGTATCAGGACACAAACACCCTCCAGGGGGCGTTGATCGACGCGCTGGAACCCGCCTCGCTCTTTTGTGTCGGGGATTACGATCAGAGCATCTACGCCTTTAACGGAGCCAACATCGCCAACATCGCCACCTTTACCGAGCGTTATACCGAGGCGCGGGTCTATACCCTGCGGACCAACTACCGCTCCGGGGCGGCCATTTTGGCTCTGGCCAACCGGGTCATCGAACGCAACGAGCGTATCTACCCCAAAGAGCTGATCGTCGGCAGAGCGGGGGAGTCCCATCCGCCGAAACTTCTGATCTACGAGGAGCTCTTCGAACAGTATCAATCTATCGCGTCAATGATCACCGAGAGTGCGACTCCCCACAGCGACATGGCAGTGATCTTCCGCAACAACGCCAGCGCCGACGGGATCGAAGCGAGCCTGCGGGAGCGGGGAATCCCCTGCCGCCGCAAAGGGGGAACCAGTTTCTTCGAAGCCAAAGAGGTGAAGTTTCTGCTGGATCTCTGTTCACTGCTGGTCAATCCCCGGGATATGATGGCCTTTATCCATATTTTTGAATATGGCAAAGGGATCGGGACCGCCATGGCCAAAGAGATTTTCCAGTGTCTGATCCATTTCGGAGAGGGGGATCTGCGGCGGGGATTGCTCAAACCCGTCGTCACGACCCTGCCCAAACTCAACCCCAATAAAAATACCCAGCTTGGCCTCTTTGACGACGATCTGGAGATCGGCTCGGTGACCCGCTTTGCCCATATGGAGATGGCGGAGGAGATCCGGGCTCACCCGCTGCTGAAACATCCGAGACTGGGGCAGGACGGCGTGCGGTTCTTTATCGAATTCTACCGTTTCTACCGGAGCATCGACCGGAGCCAGCGACCGGCGACGATTCTGCGCAAGGCGGTCGCTTCGCCGCTCTATCAAAGTGTCGTCGCGATGCTTTCGGCCCAGCGTGCCCGCCTGAAGAGCGGGGAGCTGGATTCCGATAAAGAGGAGCAGGCCAGAGAGAGGATCCTGCGCAAAGCGCGTCTGCTGACGGATCTTGCGACCCACTATTCGGATCTGCACCGTTTTGTCAATGCCATGATTCTTGGAGGCGGAGAGATGAGCGAGGGGGAGGGGGTCAACCTGCTGACGGTTCACGCTTCCAAAGGGTTGGAGTTTGCCGAGGTCTATGTGATCGATCTGATGGATGGGCGCTTCCCCAATCGCAAGCTGATGGAGCGCACCGGGAGCCTGGAGGAGGAGCGACGACTCTTTTATGTAGCGGTAACCCGGGCCAAAGAGCGGCTCTACCTCTCCATGGCCCGCTACGACCGGGTCAAAAAGATCGATTTCAAACCCTCCCCCTTTCTGGAGGAGGCCGGCTTGATCCGGTCGGATCGGGGCCCGGCCTCCTCGCCAAAGCGCGTGTGATATAATTCAATCAAAAAAAGGAAGAGTATGAGCAACAAACGTGTCGAGCATCTGGAGAAGATCAAAGATGCCATCAACAAAGCGGAACTGAGTGAAGAGGAAAAAAGCAACGCCTGGAAACATATCGAAGAGTGGTATGCCGAAGATAAGGCTTTTGGCACACTTTATGAAAAACTGGCCGAAATCTCTCCCAAAATCGAGGCCCTCCTGGAAGAACTCGGCCTGATCTGAGCTCAGTTCTGCGGACGATACCCGCTCAAAAGAAAAGCGGGGTAGTCTCCCTGTGGCTTGCGGATGACCGTCGCATCCCGTATTTCGACATTTTCAAATCCCGCTTCCTTCATCCACTGTACCATCTTCTCCCGATCGAATCCCAAATGTTTGACCCCGGTATCGAGCGTATGGAAGCTGCCGTCTTCGGTATCGATATCGCAAAAGGCGGCGAAGCCTCCCGGTTCGAGCAGTGTCAGCAGGCGACGAAATAGGGCGGGGACATCCTCGATATGATGCAGGGTCATTGTGGAGACAATTCCATCCACCCGTATCTCGGGGAGTTCGCCCCGGCAGAGATCCTGCTGAATGAGTGAGAGGCGGCAGGGGAGTGAATGAGATTTTTCCTGCAGCTGGGAGATCATAGAAGGGGAGATATCCACGGCAGTGATCTCCGAAACCTCCGGAGCGATCCGCTCTGTCAGCAGCCCGGTCCCTGCACCGAAGTCCAGCAGATGCATCGTATTACTTATTGGAAGATGCCGCCTGATCGCCTCGGCCATCTCATCTACATAACGCAGTCTATAGACAGTCTCATCATATCCTGTGGCACGTGCAGCGAAGTGGTCTTTTTTCATATTTATTCCTATTAATATGTTTTAATATTTCCAGAATTCTTCTCTTGGGGTCCGATTTTATCAGAAAAGTGTCTTTTTCGCCGATTCATTATCCTGGATTCGGATCGAATCCCAGAAAAGGTCTACATGTTTCTCGAACATCGTTACGGCGGCGGAGGTGGACTTGCCGTCCATTTTGAGCAGAACAACCTGCATCTGGTAATAAAAGAGCGGGGCGAAGAACTCGTTGGCAAGCAAAAGAGGGTCCGAGGAACGGATCTGCTCCTCCTGCATCATCTGAAAAAGCAGAGAAGAGAGCCGCTTGACGTTTTGCTGATAGAAACGCTCATGATAAAGATCACGGATCTTCTCATTGCGAAAGAGCTCCTGCATCATCAGCCGGAAGAGGGCTTCATTGCGGGGATCGAAGCTGATGAGTTTGAAGGTGGTGGCAATCCGTGCGAGGAGCGCTTTGCCTGTTTTGCTTTCCGATTCCTCTTCGAAGAGGTGAACTAGAGCAGACTCGGTGAGGTTGTTCACCAGTGTTTCAAGGATCGCTTCTTTGTTCTTGAAATGATTATAGATGGCTCCCTGACGTATGCCTACCTTGCCGGCGATATCCCGCACCGTCGTTGCCTTGTACCCCTTCTCGGAGAAGAGGGATAGAGAGGCCTCCAATATTTTCTGTTTTGTTGAGACTGCTTTACCTTCCATAAAATGGACCTTTACCAAGTTTTTATCATATTATAGTGAACAGATGTTCATAAGTCAAGGCGGTAGAAGTACACTACTGTGAACAAATGTTCATTTTGAAGAATATCAAAAAACGTGTTTATGAACATATGTTCATACAAAGAGATGGCCAGCATTTTCTATAGTGAACAATTGTTCACTTATCTGTGAGTAATGCTGCGAAGATTGTGATTGGATCAGGATGATGTCCGGTACAAATTGCAGGAGCAATTAAGGACGATGGGCTTTGTAACAAAAATATGCGGATACGCATCCAACACCCAATGAGAAGTAGCTTCTGAGGTAAAAAGAAACATATCCTGCAAGAGAGAATAAAATGTAATGAGAGGATGATTCTGAAATTTGATCTTTTTTGAACTTGTCGTACACATCAATAGTATTATTCACTCAATGAGCAGAGTAGGTATAGATGTTTTATATAGAATATATATTATGTTAACCAAAGTATGCAATTTGATAATTTAGTGCGTGCCGTTCCTGAGCAATGCACAAGACCCGAATGGGAGATCAGGGCTGACGAAGCATTTGAAGCGGATCGACTGTTGCTGTCGCTGCAGCTGGGGTTCTGCCGGTAGGCGTACTGCTGGCGATCATTTTTTTCTGTCCGTGATCGAGCGCATACCGGACAAGGAACTTTTCGATCGTCTGGCGTTTGAAACGTTGAGCTGTCTGAAGCGCTGTGATTCCCGAACCGTCTTTTTGGTTGAGACTGGCGCCATAGGCCAGAAGTTTTTTGACCAGGACGAGACTGTTGGCACGGACGGCAGCGTTGAGCGCGGTGCGTCCGAATTCATCGACACGATTGATCGGTGTTCCCTGCTGAACCAGTCGATCAACTTTGAGTGCGTCGTAACGTTGGACAGCATCCGCCAATCGTGCCACAGGTGAACGAGTGGCCCGAGAAGAAGACGGATGTATCGTCTCTGAAGGGGCAGACGAGAACTTCGGTACCGGATGACGTACCGATGCCGTTGAAGTGTGAGGGACCGGTGATGAGGCAGTGCGCTCTCCCCTGCTCCCCGGTTCCAGGAGCTTTTTATGTGAATCAGCGGCGACGAAGGTTTTCCGATCCTTACCGTAATATTTGGCTATATAGAGCGGTTCGGGGGTGAGCCGGCTGTAGTGCCTGATAGTTTTGAAACTCCAGCCTCTCTCTTTCATCAGTCGAATGAAATGACGAAGCTCTCCGGTGGTGTACCGATTTCGGAACATGAAATCATGGGCCAGGAGTACCACCTTGCCGTGCTGGGCAAGATGACCGTGGCGATAGAGTGCATCGATCCGGGCAGCGAGCGCTTCCGGACTTTCGACAGGATGGCCGCTGTGATGGTCAAAGTGCCACTCTACATCCCATCCGTAGATGAAAAATCCCTCTCTGGAGAGCGTATCGTATTTGGGAACCTCCCGGGTTCCGCGCAAAGCCATAATGGCCCGATCATTCCGCGAGACTTCCGGCAGCCGCCAGACATTACGCCCTGCCAGCCGAAGATATTTCCGGCCGCCCAGAACGATTTGAGCATGCTCTACATCACTCATGAGACCGAAAGTGTCGCTGTAGAAACGGCTGTAGTGGCCGTTGGCGTGGGAGTAGGTGTGGTTGGCAATCAGGAGATTGGGCATGGAGAGTTCTCGGCGGAAGAGACCGGGACGAAGACGGGCATGTCGTCCGACACAGAACATCGTCGCGGGAACCCCCTCCTCTTTTAGGACTTTCAGCACGTTTCCGGTTCCTTTCACCGGTCCGTCGTCGAAGGTTAGATAGAGTTCCTTGGGATGCCGACACTCTGCGCCGGAAACCTTTTCATTCTTCCACTGGGCAGTTTTTTCATCGCTGAGGGGATGTTGCATAGGGAGGGTTTCGGAATCGACCTCCTCCTCTTTGAGCATTGCGAGTGGATTGGACCTTTCGCCCGGCTCTTCAATCACCATGCTCATCCCTCTTGAAACATGATCCGATAGCGAAACCGGCGTATCATGGAGTTTGGTAGGCGTTGCACTGCAGGAAAATGTGAGTGCGAGGAAGAAAAAACCGCCAATCTTTAATCTGTACGTCATACCAGTGCCTCTTTTTATTAAAAGATATTATTGACATTTTATCATAAATTTCACATATTTTTTAATAGTAAAAGTTACAAACCGCTATACCCCATAAAATGGAGCACATAATCTATCATACTTAAAAATATTACTATTCGATATATACGAAGCTTATGTAAATATTATTGAATATTAACCTAGGTTTCCTCCCTTTCGATATAATGAAAGTACAGAAGATTAATTTTAATATTCGTAAATAGAGAAAAAATGGCCAAAAAGAAACGACGACACTACATCAAACTCAACAATCGCATCAAAGAACTTTTCGGCGGTCTCCCTTTTGACGAGGCGGTGACGCAGTTGGATGACGATCTGCTGATGGAACTGACAATGCTGCTGCAACTGGATCTGCCCTCTTCCGACCGCGAAGAGATGATCCGGGCTCTGCGGCGGGTCTGGAGTGATGGAGACTACGCGGTACGCAAAACCATCGTGGACTATCTGATGGAGCGCAAAAAGGGAGGTGGAGGCCGACGCCCCTCTGCCCCCGCGCAGGACAAGGTGGAGCGGATCCTTTCGCTGCTGGAGGGGACAGAACGCAGCCGGGAAGAGGAAGAGGCGCTGCTGGAGCACTTTCTGCCGATGCGCAGCGGCAAGATCACCCGGGAGAAACTGCAGAACAAACTGGCCTACCTGCGACTCCACCGACGCCTGGATCGTCTCCAGGAAGCTGTGGAGGCGGAGATTGGCTCCGATGACCGCCTGGAATTCGTCCATCCTTTCGTTTTCGAACTTTTCGGCAAGCGTTTCACCCGGCACCTTCTCGTACGCAGCGAGCCGATCGACCTGGCGGAGCTGCTGAACCGGGAGGATGAGGCGGCGCTCAAAGCGCTGCAATCTCTCAAAGAGCAGGCGATCACCGAACGTCAGCAGGAGATCGACACCTTCCTCTCGACACTTTCCGAGCATCGTTATCTGAGCGAAGAGGAGATCACCGATCACCTCCGGCGGACGCCCATGGAGGGGGATCTGCGCCACACCCCCATCGATTACGCCGTCGTCGAACGGATCGTCCATGCCGTCGATCCGAAGCTCTTTCTGATCCTCAGCGGCGACCATTTCATCCTGGAGCGGGAGAAGGAGCTGGAACTTTTCGATGCTACGGTGAGTTACCGCCTCTCCCTCTCCTACGAGCGCAACTTCATCTACGCCACGATCTGGGATGGAAAACCTTTGCCGATCAAAGAGGACCTTGAAGCGCTGAAAGAAAGCACCCTGGAGCACTTCAACGTAGCACTTCAAACCCTAAAAGAGAGGATGGAGGAGATGGCCGAGGGCCTGGAGGTGGAGGCGGCGACGATCGGGCGCTATATCCTGCAGTTTCTGGAGCCTCAGCTCATCGCCTCGGGCAAACTCAAGATCAAGGAGAAGACCAAACGGCGGATCCTCTACCATTTCGGTGAATATCTGCGGCCCCTCAAAGAGAAGAAGATGCGCGAAGAGCTCCTGGCCAAGACGATCCGGGACTTCAAACTGCTCTTTCCCCTGGCGCGTCGGCTGAAGCGGCGGATCACCTTTCACGCCGGCCCCACCAACAGCGGCAAGACCTACGCCGCCATGGAGCGGCTCAAAAAGGCCGAGACCGGCTACTACCTGGCGCCCCTGCGGCTCCTGGCCCTGGAGGGGTACGAGGATTTGAAAAACTCCGGCATCGCGGCATCGTTGATCACCGGTGAGGAGGAGATCATCGACGAAGAGTCCACCCATATCAGCTCCACCATCGAGATGGTCAATATGGAGGTGGAGGTGGAGTGCTGCGTCATCGACGAGATCCAGATGATCGACGACCGGGACCGGGGCTGGGCCTGGGCCAACGCCCTCATCGGCGCCCCGGCCAAAGAGGTGATCCTCACCGGTTCCGCCAATGCCATCAATGCCGTGCAGGAGGTCTGCGACTATCTAAGGGAGGAGCTGGAGGTGATCCACTTCGAGCGCAAAAACCCTCTGGAGCTGATGCACCATCCCGTCTCGCCCCGCAAGATCCGCCCAAACACGGCCGTCGTGGCCTTCTCCCGCAAAGAGGTGCTCTCCCTCAAACAGCAGCTCTCCGGCCGCTACAGCGTCTCGGTGGTCTACGGGAACCTCTCGCCGGAGGTACGCCGGGAGGAGGCGCGCCGTTTCCGGGAGGGGGAGAGTCAGATCCTGGTGGCCACCGACGCCATCGCCATGGGGCTCAATCTCCCGATTCAGACGATCCTCTTCGCCAAGGACAACAAGTTCGACGGCCTGCGCCGCCGGGAGCTCACCACTTCGGAGATCCTGCAGATCGCCGGCCGGGCCGGGCGCTACGGGATTCACGAACACGGCTATGTGGGAGCCCTGGATGCGGGGACGCTCCAGACCATCGCCCGGCGGTTCCATGCGCCGCTGCCGGAGATCCGCCTCCCCTTCTCCGTGATGGCGAGCCTGGATCACGTGCTGCTCATCGGGGAGATCCTCGAGACCGACAAGCTTCTGGAGATCCTGGAGTTCTTCGCCCAGAATATGGAGTTCGAGGGCCCCTTCAGGGCGGCCAATATCGACTCGATGATGGAGGTGGCGGCCATCGTGGACGAGTACAGTCTGGATCTGCGCTCCCGCTATCATCTGGCCTGTGCGCCGGTGAGCATCGGCTCCCCTTACATCGAATCGGTCTTTCACCGCTATCTGGGGCATCTGGAGCGGGGTGAAGCGGTCCCTTATATCCCGCCCCGGGAGCTGCCGGAGTTCGCCTGGACCAACGAAGAGCTTCTCAACGCCGAGGACCGGGTCAAAGAGGTCTCCCTCTACCTCTGGCTCTCTTTCAAGTTCCGGGATCTCTTCCCCGATACCGAAAAAGCCCGCGCTGCCAGAGAACGGCTCAACCGCTTCATCGAAAACTCTCTGCAGAAGGGGGATTTCGTCAAACGGTGCCGCCGCTGCGGCCGGGAGCTGGATTTCAGCTACCGCTTCAGTATCTGCGAAAGCTGCTACCAAAAGGGCAAACGGGGCACCGGCCGCCCTCCCCGGCGAACGCATGGCAGGAGAGGAAAGTCATGACACAAAAAGGTTTCCTGAACCTCCCCCTGCTCTTCGGTACCCTCCTCCTCAGCGGGTGCGCCCTCTTCGAGCCGGCCCCCGCCCCCGAATGTACCGCCTGTAAGGCCGTCACCATCGCTCCGCCACCGGGAGACCGGACTCTCCCATAAACTCCCCCTCATAATTGCCGCGCTAGAATGGTGACATCTGCGATTTGAAGGAGGAATCCCGTATGAAAAAACACCCCTATCTCAAGAGTCAGCCCAACGAGGAGGGCTATTTCGGCGAATACGGCGGCGCCTTTCTGCCGCCGCAGCTGGTGGAGGAGTTTGAGCGCATCACCGATGCCTACATGAAGCTGCGCAAATCCCACGAGTTTCTCAGCGAGCTGCGCCGCATCCGCAAGCACTATCAGGGGCGCCCCACCCCCGTCTATCATGCCAAGCGCCTTAGTGACGCTGTGGGCGGAGCCCAGATCTACTTCAAACGCGAAGATCTCAACCACACCGGCGCCCACAAGCTCAACCACTGCATGGCCGAAGCGCTCCTGGCCAAAAGCATGGGCAAGACCAAGCTCATCGCCGAGACCGGCGCCGGTCAGCACGGGGTGGCCCTGGCGACGGCGGCCGCCTATTTCGGACTGGAGTGCGAGATCCATATGGGCGAGGTGGATATCGCCAAGGAGCATCCCAACGTGGTACGAATGCAGATCCTGGGGGCTCAAGTGGTGCCGGCCACCCACGGCCTCAAGACCCTCAAAGAGGCGGTCGATTCGGCCTTCGAATCCTACCTCGGTCAGCTCGATACGGCGCTCTACGCTATCGGATCGGTGGTGGGGCCCCACCCCTTCCCCCTGATGGTGCGGGATTTTCAGAGCGTCGTGGGGATCGAGGCGCGGGAACAGTATATGGAGATGACCGACGGTGATTTGCCCGAACATGTGGTGGCCTGTGTGGGCGGCGGTTCCAACGCCATGGGGCTCTTCAGCGGCTTCATCGACGATCCGGTGGAACTCTATGCCGTCGAGCCTCTGGGCAAAAGCACCCGCCTGGGCGATCACGCCGCCACGCTGGAGTATGGCGAGGCGGGAGTGCTGCATGGTTTCAAATCGATCCTGCTGCAGGATGAAAAGGGCGAACCCGCCCCTGTCCACTCCGTCGCCAGCGGGCTGGATTATCCCGGCGTCGGTCCGGAGCAGGCCTATCTCCACGACATCGGTCGGGTCCATGTGGCCGGTGCGACCGACGAGGAGACCATCGACGCCTTCTACGCCATCAGCCAGTACGAGGGGATCATCCCGGCGCTGGAGAGTTCCCATGCCATCGCCTACGCCATGAAACTGGCCAGAAAGCACCCCACCGACGCCATTCTGGTCAATCTCTCCGGACGCGGTGACAAGGATATCGACTATGTGGTGGAGACCTTCGGCGTGCGGCAGTGGTCGCCGGAGGCATAGGAGCTTCCAAGGAAACGCGGATTCATTCACGTCCTTTCCGTCGGGAAACGTACGTAGAGCCGCCTCGTTCCCCTCCGTCCTCGGTGGGAACATATACTGGCCTGCTGGACTTTATACTGAGTTCAAGTAGTATGTTGCATCGGGTATGCATTCCCACCAGGATGGTGGGAACGAGTAAAAAAGTCTCCATGCTCTTCCAGCACTTCGTCATTCCGGACCTGATCCGGAATCCAGGGACAGGATTGTCCATTATGCCGTGGATCTTGAATCAAGTCCAAAATGACAAAACAGAATAATATTTTGAAATATTATTCCAGGGTTCACTCAAAATGGTGACTGTGACAAGAGTAGCGAATCCCCTTCTCCGTAGCCATTCCGAAAACGGTCAGTTCTATACCTGACTCCCGTGCACACTCCTCTACTCTCGCACGATCCTCGGGAGCAAAGGCTACCAGCATCTCATACTCCTCCCCGCTCTCCCCGATCACCGGCGGTATCTCCATCGTGGGTTCCAGACTCAGGTTGTTGGCCTCCAGGAGCTTGTTGACGTCGCAGTAGAGCCCGTCGGAGATGTCCATTCCGGCCTTGAGATAGGGGCGGCAGGTTTTGACGAAGTCCCGTCGCAGGCTAGGCTCGTAAAAGCGGGAATCGGCCGGGATCGTTTCGCCTCGCATCAGTGCCTCCAGATCCCGTTTCGACTCCCCCAACGTTCCCGTATAGGCCAGGAGATCCCCCGCTTCGATCCCCCGACGCAGGAGCGGGGCGTCGCTATGGGAGATGAGGGTGATGGAGAGGTGGAGCCGGTCGCCTCCGACGGTATCCCCGCCGATGATCTCGCAGCCATACTCCGCCGCCGTGGACTCCAGGGCCTCGATCAGTTCATCGATCTCCGCTTCCTTCATTTCGCGTGGCAGCATCACCGTTACCAGAGCGTATTTCGGATCGGCGTTCATCGCCACGGCGTCGGAGAGATTCACCAGCATCGCTTTTCGCCCGATCTGGGCCGGACTCATCCATTCACGCCGGAAATGGGTCCCCTCGCAAAAGGCGTCTGTACTGTAGATCATACCCTCCACGACGGCGGCATCATCTCCGATCAACGGGGAGCGGAGGCGTCGGATCAGGTAGGCTTCTTTGTCGATTCGCTTCATAACGGCGATTGTAGCATAATGCCCTATCGGGTAAAATACTGTGGTGACAAAATGAGTATATTGGTATATTGGGAAATTTCGCGTCGAGAGGATTATGTTGATATTTGAAAATATAGAAGAACTTGAATCCATGAGCCCGGAGGAGCGGAAGCGGCTTATCGGTACTACCCGCAAAGCCCCCTGCTCCCACTGCCTCCACCGTTCCAATATGATGCTCAATCCTCTCAACCTGCGACATCTCAACCGTCTGGACGAGCTGGAGGCTGACTGGGTGACGCTCAATCTCGAAGATGCCATCGCCCCCTCACGGAAAAAGGAAGCGCTGATCAACATTGCCCTCTTCCTCTCCCATCTGGAGTCCTCACCCTCCTGTATCGTGGTACGGGTCAACCCTCTTGATCAGGGCGGTGAAGCGGAGATCAGGTTCCTGAATGATTTCGCCGTGGATGCTGTCCGACTCCCCAAAGTCAGAACCCGTGGTGAGATCGAAGCGGCACTGAAACTGCTGCCCCCCGATCGGCAGCTTCATGTCTCACTGGAGACCAAAGAGGCCTTTCGGGATCTGGCTCACTGGGGCGGGATCGATCCCAGGCTTACTGCCGCCAATCTGGGAATTCTGGATCTGCTGGCGGATCTACAACTCCCCCAGCGGCTGGTCACCGAAGGGCCCGGCAATCCCACGGCCGAGGCGATCTTGGCCCGTTTTTTGCTGGGGGCGAGAACGGCGGGGCTGCTTCCCGTCTCCTTCATGTATCAGGAGTATCGGGATCTGGAAGGATTTCGGCGCTGGTGCGAGCGGGAGCGGGAGATGGGGTTCACGGCCAAAGCCTGCATGGGACCCGCCCAGGTGGAGATCGCCAACGAAATTTTCGGCCCATCCGAAGAGGAGCTGCGCCGGGCCCGGGAGATCAAAGCGGCCTTCGAGACAGCCAGCGCCGAGGGAGTGCACGGTTTCATGCACGAAGAGTACGGTTTTATCGACGAGCCGATCTATCGGGATGTTCTCAATCTCCTGGACTCTTTTCCTCACTGACTACCTGCTCCGATGCAGGGCAGACTTCGCACTTTTCCATGATCTTCATCCAGTCCCGGTCAAAATGCTTCAGAATGAAGCTTCGACGGTGGGGCAGGAGACAATTCGAGCAGTCCTGATGGATGGCGTTGTCTGTCTCGAGTGCTCTCCCATCTTTTGCGTTAACGGCGCAGAGGCTGTAGCGCACTTTCCCCTCGATCCGGTCGATCCCCTCGTCACAGAAACGAAAATGGGGACAGCCGCAGAGGTAGCAGTTGAGATCCTTCATCTCGTGGCACTTTTCGTTTTTGGCATAGAGCGGGCAGAAGTCGGGATGTTTCTGCCGCATATTTTCGTAGCGGAAATAGTCCACCAGAGCTTCGGCGCTCATAGGCGGCAGACTCTCTATGATGGCCCGGTGACGACGACCGTGTGATTGAAACCACTCTCGATAGGTCATCTTCCTCTCCTTCCCTTCCGTTATAATATCATCACACCTAGCATAGCAAAAACAAAGTGAGAACGATGGAACTGCGAGAGACGATCGAAGGGATGATCGACAAACCCTTGGGCAGAATGCGGGATAAGGAAGCGGTGGAGTGGGTGCTGCGTCGCCGTCTGACCAAAAAAGAGTTCAAAGTGTTTATGGGCCCTTTGCGGGGAGTGAGCGATATACAGCTGCAGGAGAAACTGAAACTCGACCCGAAGCGTCTGGCGGAGATCCGCAGCTCCATCCGCCGCAAGCTCAATCAGGACCGGATCAAGCAGGAGCTCTACGAGACGGGGAAAGCCTCTTGAACGCAGCCGGAGGGAATCGTCGATGAAGCTGCTGGTCAGTGCCCTGGAACACTCCGCCAATGTTCACCTGAAGGCGCTGAGAGAGCATCTGCCCGAATCGGTGGAGTTGGAGGGGATCTTCAGCGCCGATCTGGGAGAGCCCATCGTCGATCTGCGCTCCTTGGCGGTCATGGGATTCGTGGATGCGGCGAAGAAACTGCCTTTTTTCTATCGCTTGGCGGCCGAGATGACCGAACGGGCCGCCGAGGCGGACAAAGTCCTGTTGATGGACTCCTCGGGCTTCAACCTTCCTCAGGCCAAGCGGATCAAAAAGCGTTACCCCTCCAAAGAGGTGATCTACTACATCCTTCCCCAGGCCTGGGCCTGGCGCAAAGGACGCATCCCGGTACTGGAGCGCACCTGCGACCGTCTCCTCTCCATTCTGCCTTTCGAACGCCATTACTATAGTAAAGAAGCTCCCATAGAATATGTGGGGCATCCTCTGCTGGATGAGATCAGCCGTTTCAGGACAGGCAGTTGGGAACAGCGAATCGGAACGTGGCACTACCGCCCCGGCCCGGAGGAGCCGGAACGCTCTGCCGCGGAGCCGGAGACCATTGCCTATCTGCCCGGAAGCCGTCGCGGCGAGATTACCCGGCTGATGCCCCTTTTCCATCGGTTGCGCCGACAACTGGGGGAGCATCGGGCTCTGATCGTCATTCCCCCCTACTTCACCGAGGAGCAGATCCGAGAGCTCTACGGTGATCTGAGCGCTTTCGAGATCCGTCACGATACCCATGCCACCCTCTACGAGAGCGATTTCGCCTTCGTCTGCAGCGGCACGGCGACCCTGGAGGCGGTTCTGATCGGGACCCCCTTTGTCCTGACCTATCGGGCCAAGGCTCTGGACTACTTTCTGGTCAAAAAGCTCACGGATCTGCACTATGCGGGACTGGCCAACCTCTTCAGCCTCGACTTCCGGGAACGTCCCATGCACCCGGAGCTGATCCAGGAGGAGCTGACTCTGGAGAATCTGCTGCAGACCTACCGGGAATATGATCGGGCACGTTTCGCCGAGGATGCCGCGGCACTGCGAAGCTATTTGGGTCATGGAAGTGCCGCGGAAGCGGCGAAACGAATTCTGATGTAATGTCAAAAAGTAACACCCGGCCATTTCGTCGCCGGATAATCACCCTTTATTCATCTTTCTTATACTTCGTCGGTGTTATAATGGATCGAAATTTACCACAAGGACCAGGTCTATGGAAGTGAACGACGTAAAAATCCATCAATATGATGCTGTCATCGTCGGTGCCGGGCTGGCGGGCCTCGCCGCAGCCAAAGAGCTCAAAGAGGCGGGCAAACGCGTGGCGGTTATTACCAAACTCCACCCGCTACGCAGCCACTCCGGCGCTGCCCAGGGCGGGATCAACGCCGCATTGAGTGACGAGGACACGACGGAACTCCACGAATTCGATACCGTCAAGGGAAGCGACTATCTGGGAGATCAGGATGCCATCGAACTGATGTGCTCCAAAGCACCCGAAACGATCCGATGGGCCGAGCGGATGGGGGCGATCTTCTCCCGTCAGGAGAACGGTCGCATCGCCCAGCGCCCCTTCGGCGGCCAGTCCAAACCCCGCGCCTGCTACGCGGCGGACCGGACCGGGCTGACCCTGCTGCAGACAATCTACGAGCAGGCCTTCCGGGCAGGCATCGAAGTCTTCGACGAGTGGTACTGCGCCGATCTGCTCTATGACGGCAAGGGCAAGGTCAAAGGGGTCGCCGCCTACAATATCCGTACCTCCGAGCCGGCGATCTTCAATGCCAAAGTGACCATGTTCGCCACCGGCGGTTACGGCCGGGCCTTCAAAATCAACTCCAACGCTCACGCCAACACCGGCGACGCCCTCTCCATCGTCGCCCGCCGCGGCCTGCCCCTGGAGGATATGGAGTTTGTCCAGTTCCACCCTACAGGTCTGGGAGGATCGGGGATCCTGATCTCCGAAGCGGCCCGGGGTGAAGGGGGACGCCTCTTCAACAGTGAAGGTGAGCGTTTCATGTCCAAATATGCCCCCAACGCCATGGAACTGGCCAGCCGGGACGTCGTCAGCCGGGCTATCATGCAGGAGATCCGCGAAGGTCGCGGCGTCGGCCCCAACAAAGACGCCGTCTACATCGACCTGACCCACCTCCCCAAAGAGACGATCCTCACTAAGCTTCCCGAACTGCGGGAGCTGGCCATCACCTTCCTGGGGCAGGATATGCTCAAAGAGCCCATCATGATCGCTGCGACGGCTCACTACTCCATGGGCGGGATCCCCGTCACCAAGCGCTGCCAGGTCAAAAAGAGCCCCGACGAGACCGTCGAAGGGTTCTACGCTGCCGGGGAGTGCTCCTGTGTCAGCGTCCACGGCGCCAACCGTCTGGGGGCCAACAGCCTGCTTGAAGCCCTCTTCTTCGGACGGGAGGCCGGCAAAGCGATGCTGGAGGATCTGGATCGGATCGATCTGGAGCCCGCCACGACCGAAGATGCCCGGGATATGATCGAGAAAGTCACCCGTATCAAAAGCAGCAACGGCTCCGAGCGGGTTCCTGTGTTGCGCAACGAACTGCAGGAGAGCATGACCATGGATGCCGGAGTTTTCCGGACCGAGGAGTCCCTCAAAAAGCAGCAGCAGAAGCTCAAAGAGCTCTATGAACGTTATCAGAATATCCGGATCGACGACAAATCCAGCACTTTCAACACCGACCTGCAGGAGGCCATCGAGCTGGGGCATATGATCGACTTCAGTCTCTTTATCGTCGAAGGGGCCCTGGCACGCAAAGAAAGCCGTGGCGCTCACTACCGGGAGGATTTCCCCCAGCGTGATGATGAGAACTTCCTCAAACATACCTATGCGAAGTTCAGCGGTGACTATGAGCTGGAGCTCAGCTACGGCGATGTGGTTCTGGGCAAATTTGAACCCCAAGAGAGAAAATACTAAGGAGCGGTGATGAGCGATACGACAAAAAATACGGCACCCCAGACCCGGAAAGTGACTATCAAGGCTTTCCGCTTCAACGCCGAGACTGACTACCTGCCCTACTACAAGACCTATGAGATGGAGGTGGGCCAGGACGAGCTGATCCTGGATCTGCTCAACCGGATCAAATGGGAGCATGACGGCTCTTTCTCCTACCGGCGAAGCTGCCGCCACGGAATCTGCGGCGCCTGCGGGATCAAGGTCAACGGCAAACCGGTGCTTTCGTGCAAGCAGAATGCCCAGGAACTGGTGAATCTCTTCGGCGACGAGCTGGTTTTTGAGCCTCAGAGCAAGAAGCGTGCTGTCAAGGATATGGTGATCGACAAAGGGGATTTCTGGCAGAAGCATGCGGCTGTCAAGCCCTATGTGGAGGCTCAGGTGGACCCCCATCCCGAGAGTGAAACCCTTATGAGCCCCGAGCAGGTGGAGAACTTCCTGGATGCCGACTACTGCATCCAGTGCGGTAACTGCCACTACGCCTGTCCCGCTCTGGAAGTCAACGAAGACTATCTCGGGCCTGCCGCTTTTGCCGCCGCCTACCGTTTCAGTGTTGATCCGAGAGACGAAGCGACCATCGACCGCCTGGAGACGACGGCGGAGCTGGGCAGCGGGGTCTGGGACTGTGTCAAATGCTTCGAGTGTGCCGAGGCCTGCCCCAAAGACGTCAACCCCATCGAGAAGATCACCAAGCTCCACAACATGCAGTTCGAGCACCATGTCGCCGAGCGCAACGTGGCCACCAAACACGCCGAGGGCTTCATTCGTTCCATTAAAAAATTCGGCTACCTGGACGAGCAGGATATTGTCCTCTACTCCGAGGGTCTTGGGGTGGTCAAGCACCTGAGCGAAGCCTTCAAGATGATCAAGGCCGGCAAGGTGCATCCTTTTGACATTGCCAAGAAAAAGATGCCCCGCAGTAAAAATCTCGAAGAGATTCAGAAGCTGATCGAAATTTCCAAAACCAATGAACTGTAAGGAAGAGCTATGAGCAAACTGAAATATGCCCTTTATACCGGATGTACCGCCCGGGAATCGACCCCCGAGCTCCTCTCCTCCACCCTGGCCGTCGCCGAGAAGCTCGGGATCGAGCTGGTACTGTTGGACGAGGCGAGCTGCTGCGGTGCCAGCCATCTGCAGGACTTTGACGAGTTCCTCTCCCTGGTCCTCAACGCCCGCAACATCTGCTACGCCGAGAAGCTGGGGCTGCCGATGGTGACCATCTGCAACACCTGCCAGCTCAACACCGTCATGACCAAGGAACGACTGGACCATGACCCCGAGATGCGGGCCAAAGTCAACGAGAAGCTGGCCGAAGTAGGCCTGGAGTACAAAGGGACCAGCTCCGTTCGTCACTTCCTTTATGCACTCATCGATGACTACGGTCTGGAGAATATCAGCGAAAAGGTGGTCAAACCTCTGAGCCACTTCAACATCGCCCCCTTCTACGGCTGCCACAACATCCGCCCCAGCCATATCCACTACAAGCACAATGCCGCCACCCTGCCCCCGGAAGGCGAGTATGATATCGGAGAAGGGGGTGGTGAGATGCTCCACCATGAAGAGCCCCTGATGAGCAAATACACCGGAGAAAATCCCTATGCCCCGACCTCACTGGATCGCCTTATCGAGGCGCTCGAGGGCAAGGCGGTGCAGTATGAGAGCAAGAACAAATGCTGCGGTTTCCATGTAGACCTGCAGGCTCCCGAGACCAGCAACGCCCTGACGGGAACCGCACTCAGCGACGCTATCGACAACGGTGCCGACGTGGTCGTCACCCCCTGCCCTCTCTGTCAGCTCAATATGGACCTCAAGCAGGAGAGCGCCGGCAAGCAGTTGGGACGGGAGATCGACGTTCCGGTCCTGCATATGCCCCAGATGGTCGCCCTGGCCCTGGGCTGCACCCCTGAAGAGATCGGCCTAAAATACAACGTCACCAAAGCGACGGGCCTCTACTGATCCCCTTTTCTCTCTTCCTCCGGGGAACATTTCCCCGGTATTTCATTTCTTTTCAGATCTCGTAAAAAGGTGGAACGCTTTTAATGCCTTTATCCTAACGTTTTGTAAGGAAAATGCGGACACTGAAAAAGTGTTTTTCCGGTTCAGCTGCAGAATGTATAGGTGTTTTTCCCCTGCCTTTTGGCTCGATACATTGCACGATCGGCCCGGTCGACCAGCTCAGCAGGATCGGGAGCATCTATCGGGTACCTGCAAATGCCGATGCTGCAGGAGATGGGAAGGGTGCTCTCCCGGTAGGCTGTGCCGTTCTCCACACTCTTGAGCAACGTTTCTACCAATTGACGGATCGGCTCCTTTTCGACGATATCCTCGATGATCATCACGAATTCGTCCCCCCCTACCCTGGCAAAAAAGTGCTCCTCCCCGGCAGTACGGATCTGTTTGGCAAAGCTCTGGAGCAGACGGTCCCCCGCCGAATGACCATAGCGGTCGTTGACGGTTTTGAGATTGTCCAGATCGATATAGAGCAGAGAAAAAGGTGTGGCAGTCTGCCCGGTCAACTCTTTGAGTTTTTCCTGGAAACTGTGGGCGTTGGCCACTCCGGTCAGGGCGTCGAGATAGGCTTTGGAACGCAGAGTATCGATGGACTCGCCGTCAACCGAAGAGGCCTTGCCTGAAGCAATCCGTTCGACCGCCTCTCGGAGGCGCTGCAGCAGATGATCGATCTCCAGTATCGGTTTGATGACGAATCCGTCGATGGTGAGGTTTGCCGCCTGCAGGAGCGTTTCCGTATCGTTGTGGGCCGAGAGAAGCAGAATCGGGATCTCCCGATTTTCTCTGCGGATCGTCTGGGCCAGTTCCAGTCCGGTTTTCCCGGGCATGTAGATATCGCTCAGGATGATATCCGGATCTTTCTGCCGGTAGATGCGGAGCGCCTCCTCCCCTGAAGATGCGATATAGATACGATAAAAATGGGGCTCGAGAAGCGAGGCGATCAATTCCCGGGTTTCCTGATTGTCCTCGACGAGGAGAAGTGTCGATTTACTCAGTTTCACAGCGAAAAGTCCCCGAAAGAGTGATCGTGAAGCAGGCGCCGCCGTTCCGGTTGGAGACGGAGATCTTCGAGCGCATATGATCGACGATCATGACATTGGTCATGTAGAGCCCCAGCCCGGTGCCGTTTTTGTCCTGTTTGGTGGAAAAGTAGGGATCGAAGATCTTGTCCATGATCTCTTCGGGGATGCCGCCGGCATTGTCGCAGATCTCCAGGGTCAGAGCGCCCTCCCGCTCCTCCAGGGTGATGACGATGCGTTTGTCACTGGCCTTGCCGTCGCGTTCGGTAAAGGCTTCGCGGGCATTGTTCATGATATTGAGGACCGCATGGGCCAGCTCGTTGGGGTAGCCGGTATAGTAGCAGCATCCGGAGGCACGGAAACTCACCTCGATATTCTCCGAAGCGAATCCCATCCGGGTCATACTGATCAGCTTCTCAATACTTTCATTGACACAGAACTCTCTGATCTCATTTTCCGAACGGTAGAAGTTGCGGAAATCGTCGATGGTAGAGGACATCTGCTCGATCTGCTTCTGGGAATTGGCCCGGAAATACTCGATAGCCTCATCGTCCAGCATTCCTTTTTTGTAGCGGGAGACCAGCATCTGGATCAGCAGTGAGAGGTTGTTGAGCGGCTGGCGCCACTGGTGGGCGATCATAGCGATCATCTCGCCCATTTTGGCCAGACGATCCTGCTGGAGCATAAACAGCTCCTGCTCCCTGTTCTTCTCCAGTGCTTCGGCGATCCGATCCTCCAGGGTATCGTTGAGCTCTTCGATTTCCCGGGAGAGTTTGCGTTGCCTCCAGTAGGCCATGGCGATGAGCGCGATCACCAGAAAGGCTGCGGCGATAATCCCAAGAATGGTCTTGTAGTCCACCTCTTTGAGGATCCGTTCCGAAGTCCATTTGTCACTGATGGCGTAAAAGGTCTCCCTCGGCATGGCGTGGAGGATTTTGCTGAAAATATTGTAAAGAGTCGCACGATCCTTTCTGACCGCGATGCTGAGGGAAGTTTTGAGCGGAGCAATGCCGGCAACCTCCAGATCTTTCATCCGGTGGATCTGGCTCTGGTACTCAAAGACCGGCTGAGACATCACAGCGTAGTCCGCACCGTTTCGCCGGACAGTCTCCAGGGCATCCCGGTAACTGTCGGTCTCGACAATGTGCAGCGTAGGGTGTGCTTTTTTCAGTTTGGCCAGGGCCGGATCACCCCGTTTCCCGGCCAGGCGTTTACCGGAAAGAACCAGCGGTCCCTCTCCGTCCGCTGAGGAAATTCGGTATCGGACGAAGACCTCTTCGTATTCGAGATAGGGAGAGGTGAAGTATAGAAGTTTTGCACTTTGCGTATCCCTTGAGGCGGCGGCCAGAAGGTCACATTTTCCCTGACGGATCATTGCCAGCTCGCGGTTCCGGTCAGCTGCCGGATGAAAATCGAGTTTGAGATGGAGTCGTCGCGTCAGCGTGTCCAGGATCTCCACCGAGATGCCCTGCGGTTTGTTCTGCTCCACAAATTCGATGGGAGCCCGATCGTTTTCGATGCAGACGCTCACCGTTCGGTGTCGTTGCAGATAGCTCTCTTCGGCGGGGGTCAGAAGCTCTTTGCTGTCCAGGAGCGGATTGATGCCGAACCATTTGTGCTTGAGCTTCTCCAGCTCCTGCTTCGTGACAGTCTCCTGGGCTTTCTTCAGGATCCTGGCGAGGATTTTGTCCTTTTTGGAAACCCCGAGAGCCACATGGCTGATGGTGCCGGGGTCGTTGATGTAGCTGGTGGCGATGATGTTGGAGATCAGATATTCGCGCATTAGATAATCCACCACCACCTGTTTGCCTACCACCGCATCCACTCTGCCCAGAGAGAGGAGTTTCAGAGCCTGGAGCTGGTCAGGAACGAGGACCTGTCGGATTTTGGGATAGTGTTCGGCGAGATACTGCTGGATGAAAAAACCTTTGACCAGGGCCACTCGTTTGCCTTTGAGATCCTGGAGTGAATAGTAGATCTGATTGTTGACATTGGTGTAGATCGCGTGCTGCAGATCGATGTAGGGATGGGTGAAAGTGATCGATTTTTTTCGTTCGGGGGTGATGGCGATATTGTCGATGATATCCAGTTTGTCGGTATTGATCATCTGAAGAAATTCATACCAGGTATAGCCGCTGATATATCGGACCTTTACCCCGATCTTCTCGGCGATCAGGTTCATATAGTCGATCGAAAATCCCTTTGCCTGCCCGTTTTCGTTGAAATTGAAGGGGGGCCAGTTGCTCTCGTTGTGTGCTTTGAGGACGGGATGCTTTTTGAGATAGTTCCGCTCCTCTTTGGTCAGGATCAGCGGAGACATCTCCACCCCGCCGCCGAAGATATACTCCCGCAGAAGCTTTTCTGCCCGATCGGCGCGTTTAGGTCCAAGCAGATGTCGAATCTGCAGCAAAAGGAGTTTCTGATCGATGGAACCGATGGGATAGAGCTCCGGCTGGATCATCCGCTTGACGATCCGGTACTCGTAGCTCAACTCCTCCAGCGTCAGCTCCGGGGCATATTTTTTCCGGATGATATCGATGATTTCGTAGGGATGCTGCAGCGCATACTCCCAGCCCTTGATGCTGGCGTTGCGAAAAGCCAGTGTGCGGTCCGCGTGTTCCTCGGCGGTGCGCCGGGAGGTGAAGAGCTCCTGCTGGAGGGTCAGATCACTGTAGTTGCCCGGATCGATGATGTTGTAGGGGATTCCCAGGCTGCTGAGGCGGTAGAGCTGGCTGGGGAGATAGATGATCATCGCGTCGACTCTCCCCTCGATGAAAGGCTCCATCGAATAAGGCTCCTGTGAGAGCTCTATCTCGGAGAGATTGACATCGTGCTGCTGGAACATCTCTTTGAAATTGAGGAGAAAGTCGTTTCGGGAAAAGGCCGAGAGGATCTTGCGGCCGGCCAGATCCTCGGGTTTGGTGATCCCTTTGCGGGCGACAATGACCATGGAGGGCTTTTTGAAGAAACTGGCCAGGAGTTTGACCGGCTCTCCGGCGAGAAAGCGTTTGAGGAGTTTGGAGGTGTAGATCCCGTAGTCGGCCTTGCCCTCCGTCACCTCCCTGACTACATCCATCCCGGGGCGGAATTTGCGCAGTTCAACATCCAGGCCTGCATCCCGGTAGAAGCCTTTCTCTTTGGCGGCGATAAAGCCGGCAAACTCAAAGCGATAGTCCCAATTGAGCTGCAAAACCACGTGTTCCAGTGAATTGTCTATGGCTTCGTTTCCCGGAGAGCTCTTCTGGGCACTCCACAAAAATGATATACTCACCAGAAGTGTCAGCAGGATTTTTTGGATCTTCACCAATTTCAATATCTCATTTCTATATTATTTTTCTTAATTCGTTCTATCTTACAATATAAATCTAAGGCAAAATGCGTTAGAATCTGTAGAACCTGTAATAGAAAAATTTTAACAACAAGGAATTATTCGATGCAAGAAGTAAAAGTATTGCTGGTCGAAGATGATGAGATGACCTCCGAGTATCTGGCGACTTTTCTCCGGGACAGCGGTTTTGAAGTAGATACCGTTTTCTCCGTCACCGACGGTCTCTCCTATCTCAAACAGAACCACTACGATATCCTGCTGCTGGATATCAACCTCCCCGATTTCAGTGGGATGGAGCTGCTCAAAAGCATCAAAGGCTCCCTTTCCCTGCCGGTGATCGTCCTGAGCGCCTACGGCGATACCAAGTCCAAGATCATGGCTTTCCGCTACGGTGCCACCGACTACATGGTCAAACCGATCGACCTGGAGGAGCTCGAAGCTCGGATCTGGGTCCAGCTCGGCAAAAACTCTCTGATCCCCGCTGATTTCGAGGAAGAGGCCTTCCGCATCGAAACCAGCGACATCCTCCTCTACGGCAAGCCCCTCAACCTCACCTGGACCGAGTTCAAGATCCTGCAGCTGCTGCTGCAAAACAAAAACCGTACCGTCACCCGGGATCGGCTCCTCTCCTCGCTCTCTGCGGTCAGTTCCAACCGTTCGTTGGACAATCACATCAAGAATATCCGTAAAAAGATCGCCGCCAAGGGGGGCAAAAATTTCCTCAAGACCGAGTACGGTATGGGGTACCGGCTGATCGACAATCCCTGATTTTCCCTCCCGGCGGAATATGTGAACTCCTTCCTTTCCGGACGGAAGGACCGCCAATCCCAAAAACGACTCTTTTACTGCACCAGTTCCGGTGACGGACGCCCGATATGGTTTCCTTGCATTCTGTCGACACGATCTTTGAGAGAATCGAAGAGTGCTTTACTGCTGACATATTCCGCGATGGTGGCGATCCCGAAACTGTGGGCAAAGTCGATGATCGATTCGAGAAGCTTATCCATCTTCGGATCTTCCAGTGACTGCTCGACGATCGAACCGTCGATCTTGACATAATCGATCTCCAGACGCGCACATTGAATAAAGTTGGAGTATCCACTGCCGAAATCATCCAGGGCAAAACGGATGCCCCGGGGACGGAAGTGAAGAATGAATCGGTTGATCGCCTCGAAATCCTGTAGGGCTTCGCTCTCTACGATCTCAATGATCAGGTGTCGCGCCGTTCCGGGATCCAGGGTGATGAGGCGGTCCAGGTACCGGGTGATATCCGGATCCCGAAAATCTTTCAAGGTGAAATTGACACTGAAAAACAGGTCCGGTTTGTCGGCGAAAAAGTCGAAGCACTTCTCAAGCATCCGCTTGGTGTATGCCGGATAGTAGGGAGATTTTCGGAGCACTTTCATGAAGCTTTTCGGTTTCATGATTTCCCCCGTGCTCGGTTTTTCGATTCGCATCAAAGATTCATAACCGACAATTCGACGTTCCCGGGGAGAATAGATTGGTTGGAAAAAAGGAATGACGGCATCTCTTTCCAGGGCATCCCGCAGCTCCTGCAGCAATGAGAGCTCATGTTTGAGTGTGCTCATCAACTCCTCGATCTCCAGAGAATCGATTAGAGTTCGATTGCTGTTTTTTTGCTGAGCAAACTCACAGATCTCGAGAGCACGATTCCCCAATTCCTTGTATGCGCCGTAGAAGTAGATGTCGAAGATCTGCTCTTCTCCCAGGATGGAGATAGAGCTGTTGAGCATCTCGAAGAGCTCTTTGACCTCTGCCTCGCTTCCCACAATCGCGGCGAATTCATCGCCGTAGATACGATAGCTCCGTTGTGCAATAGATTCCCGCAGGTTTTCGGCAATCCGTCGCAATACCTCGTCGCCGAATTCGTACCCATAGAAGAGATTGAGTTTGGAGAAAGCATTGACATTGAGAATCAGGATGTAGGCGTTGCGAAAATCTCCAATATCCCGTATGAGCTGAAGCCGGTTGGGAAGACGGGTGATCGGATCGATGTAGATCGACATCAGTTCCTCCTGGAGGAACATACTGTTGAGGAGAGTCGCCATTTTCAGAAAAAGCGCCACCATTTCTATATAGACGAGCGTCCCGTAATAGTATTCGCCGCGTTGATACAGAACGACTGTCTCCAGAGCGGTCTGATAGAGTTCGCGGTTGGTCCGGAGGAAGTCTTCACGAATATTCTCATCCTGAAAATATGTCCCCTTCCGGGTCTCCATAAAGTCGGTGAATGCTTGGATACGTGCCGAAATCTCGGGAGGTGCGCTTTCTCCCTGCAGACTCTCAAGAAGCGAATGGATCCATCCGAAATGTTCTTCAAGGATTTGCCGGTCTTGACGGGAAATATAAGCGGCGTCAGCATGAACCTTACGGCGGATCGAGCTCATCTCCCCGGGAATGCGTGCTTCCAGATAACCTTTGGCCAGGAGGTCGCTATTGATTTGAAGAAGTTTCTGACGCTCTTCAGTCAGGCCGTTTCCAAATATATCCAGGAGACGGTTGAACCGTGAAAAACTGATGTAACGCCGGTAGATCTCCTCCCCATATTTTTCAATATTACTATGAGAGGCAGAGGGGTCAACCAGGCACTCCAACATCTCTTCGAGAAATTTTTTCTCTTTCACATTGATCCATTCCAGGTATTGCTGTACCTCGTTGCTTTTGATGAACTCTCGGGTTGACCCCATACTCTCATCCCCTTTTGGGACTTTAGGCTGCCGGATGTATACATCACCAATCCTCAATCTATTCAGTATACTCCAATTTGGCTCAGTTTCGGTTATGATTTATAAACAAATAGTTAGATTATGCTTTTGCCGCCCTGTTTTCATCTCTTTTTCATTTTCCCTCTTTAGAATCATGAATATGGACCAATCTGAGGAAAAGGGACTCAATGGACAATATCCCACCGACGCTTATTACGCTGCTTGAGCAGATAGGCGGTTTTGTGCCCCTTTTGGCCTTTTTTGCCGCTTTCGGGGAAACGCTGATCGGTCTGGGCTGGCTACTTCCGGGATCGACGATTCTCCTGATTCTTGGGATCCTGGCCGGTCAGGGGGTTCTGGATTTTGGCGCCGTACTGGTCGCCGGGATCGCCGGGGCCTTCCTGGGGGATCTGCTCAACTATACGCTGGGCAAGCGAAACGGCAGTGCACTACTTCTCAAACCCTGGCTCCATCTCCCCGAATCGGCGATTCAAAAGGCCCACGACTTTCTCGACCGCCACGGTTCGGTCTCGATCTTCCTGGCACGCTTCATTCCGGGATTCAAGGAGACCGTTCCCTTCCTGGCAGGATCGGCGCGGATGAATCGGGGAAAATTCATCTTTTGGAACTTTCTCGGAGCTGTCGGCTGGGGTTTCGAATTTGTCGGCATCGGCTATCTCTTCTCCTCCTCATTGACCCTCGCCCAGACCATGCTGGGGCGCACAGCTGCGGTGATCGGCTCTTTGGCGGTCGCCCTGGTCGTTGTGTGGATGCTGATACGCTTTTTGCAGCGCAGCCTTCCGATCTTTTGGGAGATTCTCAAAGGGATGGCCGAGGGCTTTCGCCACAGTGCGCCGGTAGAGCGTTTCTGCCGACGGCATCCCCGCTTCGTCGCCTTCCTGGCGGCCCGTTTCCGGAGCGACCGCTTCAGCGGACTTCCCCTGACGATCCTGATGCTGCTTTCGGGCTATATCCTGATTCTTTTCGGCGGGATCGTCGAAGATTTTCTCACCCGGGACCCTATCGTCTATCTCGACCAAATTGTGGCCAACCTGATGGCCCAGTGGCGCACGCCGGAACTGATTCGTCTCTTTACCTGGATCACCTATCTGGGCCGTGCGCCGGAGGTGGCGGCGGTCCTGGCCGCCGTGCTGGCCGGGCTGCTCCTCTACCGTCGCTACCGTGAAGCCCTCGCTCTGCTGCTGAGTGTCTCGGGAGCTCTGATCTTTCTGACCCTGGGTAAGCTGGTCTTTCACCGTCCCCGCCCCGAAATCGCCTACTATTTCGAGCCTACCTGGTCTTTCCCCAGCGGCCATGCGACCATCGCCGTGGCACTCTATGGCTTTCTGGGCTATCTGCTGATCCATCACAGCACCGGACTGCGGCGTCGTCTCGATCTTTTTTTCGCCACGCTGGTGCTGGTACTGGCCATCGCCTTCAGCCGGATCTATCTGGCAGAGCACTATCTCAGTGATGTCTATGCGGGGCTGCTGCTGGGAAGTCTCTGGGCGCTTGGGGGAGTGACCTTTTTGAAATGGATGGAGTCACGCGGGGTTCCGGCCGATCGGCCTCCCCTGCCCCATGCGCACCTTTTGACGATCCTCGTGTCATTGACGGCGGCAGCGGCGGCGCTTTATCATCTCCAGACCCATCCCTACAAGCGCGCCCCCCATCGCCTCAAGCCCCCCATCGAGCTGAAAGATCCCGCCGGATACTTCCGGATCGAGGAGAACCGCTTCACCCGTAACCTCCTGGGGCTGCCCAGCCGTCCGATCTCTCTGGCTGTCGTGGCGCAGCAAAATCCCTGCCCCGGGCTTCTGCATGCCGGGTGGAAAGAGCTGCCGAAAGCGGATCTGAAAATCCCGCCGATTTTTTGGCACGCCAGAGAACCAATCTGCCGTCTGAGCCTCAAGACTTCTCTGGGCACCGAACTTCTCGATCTCTGGGCGACCCGCCTGCGCTATCGGGGGCAGCCGGTCTATCTGGGGACTGCGGATGCCGTGACCGGCCGCCGCTGGAAGCTCCTGCCCGAATATCTCCCCGAGATCGCCCCGGCCCGGAATCAGGCAGCCGAAGCCCTGAAGCGGCTCTACCCACATGCCGCCCTCCGCGTGCTCAAAGTCGGTACTCCCCGGATCCGGAAACACGCCACCGGCCAACCCTATCTGGACGATGCGAAAATGGTCTGGATCGAAACAAACGGCAAAGGAGGCTCACGACGATGAAACTGCTCATCATCGAAGACGACCCCCGCACCGGGCAATCTCGCGGAGCTATTGATAAGGGACGCTAAATGAAAGTCTTCAGACCCGGTTTTTGAAGGACATGGAGCCGGCGATATCCTCGACGCGTCCGATTCGTCGCAGACTGGCGGCTGTACCCTTGTAGAAGGGGATTTTGGTATCGGGATCGACAAAGTCGGTCACGATGTTGTTGACCGGTGAGTTGGGGAAACCGAAAGCCATGAAGAGCTCGCCCTTGCGTGTTTCCTCGGTGACATAGGCGACGGCCCGGACGCTGCCGTAGTCGTTGTAGAGCATGACCGGATCTCCACTCTTGATCCCCTTGGCTTTGGCGTCGGCGGGGTTGATCGGCACCGGAGCGATGGGCCAGCGGGTGCTGGGCATGGGGAGGCGGGAGGTGTGGTAGTTGGACTGCCAGACCTCGTTGAGCCGGCCGGAGGTGACCCAGAACTCGTATTTTTTCATCTGGTTGGCCACCTGCTTCGGGATTGGAGGCTGGGGAGTGGGCTGGAACATCGCCTTGCCCGACTTGGTGCCGAACTTGTTGTCTGTGTAGAGGCGGCGGGTTCCGACCAGTTTGCCGTTGCTTACCTTGACGATGGGGTTTTGTACCCCGTTATTTCCATTGGCCCTGAGCAGGTCGTAGGTAGCGAGGGTACCGGTGGGTCCCCCCTGGGAGTCCATCTTGGCACCCTGCCCCGCAAAGCCGTCTTTGAAAGCGTCCTCTTCGCTCTTCCAGTCGAAGCCCTCGAAGCGTTTTGCCATTTCCTTGTTTCCCTCTTTCTCATAGAGCACTTTGAGAGCGTTGGCGATCTCGGCGGCGATGAGGCAGTCGGGTTTGGCGGTCCCCGGTGCGTCGACAATTTTTTCGGATAGTCGGACCCTCCGCTCACCGTTCATGGAGGTCAGGTTCATCTCCATCGTCGTCGCCGCCGGGAAGGAGACGTGGGCCACCTCCGATTTGAAGGTCGGATAGATGTCCACATCGATGAAGAAGAGCCCCCCGTCATATTTGCAGGCCCGATAGATCGCTTCGGCCATGGTCTCATTGTCAGCACCGATATTTCGGCTCATGGCCTTTTTGACGATGTCGCTGCGCCGTTTGAAGGAGGTGGCCAGCCGCTCTCCCATGATCGAATCGACGAAAGGATTGCATCCCCAGGCGAAGAAGGCGAGATAGTTCCCCTGAGCCGCTTCCGCATCGATAACGACCAGATTCTGACGACCCGGCATCCCTTTGGGCGGCGCCGGGCGTACATAGCCCTCCTGGTGCCCGCCGAGGCGGCAGACCCCGGTACCGACCCGTCCGACGGACTGGGTCAGGATCGCTACATTGACAATAGAGGCGATATTCTCGTAGTTTTTGATGCCCCATATGACCCCTTTTTCATAGAAGATCGCTGTGCGGGGCCGATGGCCCGATTTTTTGGGTTTGGCGATCCATTCGGCGGCCTTTTTGATCTCCTCCGCTTTGAGGCCTGTGATTTTGGCGGCGTCAGAGAGGGAGGTTTTGTTCGCCTTCGCCGTTTTCTCGAAATTCTCCGTATGCTTGCGGATGAAATCTTTCGCCTCCCAGCCCTGCTCCAGGATATAGGTAAAGAGCGCGTTCATCAGGGTGACGTCGGTGCCGGGTTTGATCCGAAGATGCAGCACCCGGTCCCTGCCCGCCAGTTCGATGGAGTTGGTGATGCTGGCGGTCCGCCGCGGATCGACGAAGATGATCCGGGCCGCTTCCGCCGTCTCTCCTTTGTCGAACTCTTTTTTCTTGGCGGCGACGGTCGCCCCCTGGAGGTTCTTGGCCCAGTGGAGCAGATAGAGGTTGGTCTGGGTCTCGTAGGGGTTGGCACCGATGACAAAGAGTGTGTCGGAGAGCTCGGTATCGTAGTAGCTGGTGTTGAGCTCGCCGATGCCCATCTCCCGGGTGGCGTGTACTTCAGAGTTGTAGGCGGGGCGGTTGTGGATCGCCGCGGAGCGGGTCTGGATCGCCGAGAAGAAGAGCTTTCCTGTTCCCCAGGTGTTTTCGTATCCGCCGCCACCCCCGCCATGATCGAAGGCTTTGAAAGCGACCTGGTCAGGGCCTTCGTTGTCGATGATCTTTTTGAGCACCCGGGCGGTGAGATCCCGGGCATCCTCCCAGGTGGTCCGGGCCAGATTGTTGCCGGCATAGACCTGGGGATCGAGGAGCCGATCCCGGGTGAAGGAGCTTTTGTTGTAGAGCGTCGCCGCCATGGCGCCGCCCCGGGCGGAGTTCTGTCCCTGGTTGACCACACAGTTCGCATCGGGAATTACCATCACATGATACTCTTTGCCGTCACGGTCCCGGACGGTATTGACCATCTGTTCGCTGGCCCATACCCCCGACAGTGCCGGCTGCTGCCGGGTGAAATCGACTCCCAATGCGTTGCGTTTGGGGGTGCCGCTGGTACCCTTGGGCCATTTATAGGAGGTATAGCCGCAGCCGACGATACAAAATTCGCAAGTGACGTTTTTCTTTTCCGCTCCGACAGGAGGCAACGGAAGTTTGTCGTTGATAGAAAATCCCATCTCTTATCCTTTCAGATTTGATTCTCGGCCGTAGATCAGGCCGTTGACGCCATAGGCGATGATTTTGTCCCCATCGATTCGGACCAGGATTTCGGGAATGTTCTCCGTCGCCTGTCCGATGATCATCTGGCCATCCAGCTCCGCATCGAATTCACTGAAGTGGCACGGACAGCGGAACGCTCGTTTGCTGGCGTTGTAGACGATGGGGCATCCTTTGTGGGTGCACAGCAGGCTGTAGGCCTTGATCTGACCGTTGACCATCACTGCCTTGCAGGGAGAGTCGTTGTCCGGGTAGTTGAAATCGAGAGATCCGGCGCTCTTGATCCTGGAGACGAGGCCCACGACTTTTTCATCATATCCGTAGAAATTATCCTTCTTTTGAGTACCGGAAGCCATCAGTGCCGGGGTGGCAGCGACGGCTGCCGTCATCCCTGCCATTCCTTTCAGAAACCCTCTTCGGGTCGTGCTCTCATCTTTCATTTTGTCTCCTTTGTTTTCTTTATCTCCCATTGTAGTCTTCGGATGCCTGCTATTTCAACGATCTGCTACAATAGTTGAGAAGCCCGAATTTTGGGTTTTTAAAAAGAGATAAAGACCGGGAGGATGCGCCGTGATGCAAAAATTGACCAGCATCTTTCAAAAACTGATCACCCTCCTGATTCTTCCTATATTTCTCTGGGGAGCCTCAAACCGCCCGCTGACTCTGGGGATCACCGGCGTGGCGCTCAAAGAGGACATCTCTTCCCTTTTTGAACTCAAAAACTATCTGACGGAGCACACCGGTTACAGAATCAAAATTAAGTTTGCACGCAGTTATGCGACGATGCGGCATCTGATCCTGGATGGAACGGTGGATATCGCCTACGTCTGCGGTGCAACCTACCTCGATCTGCTCCCTGCGAAAAAGGTGGAGCTTCTGGCACTGCCGCTGCTCAAAGGAAAGCCCTACTACCACTCGCTGGTCATCGCCCGCAAAGGAACCCCCTACCGGTCTCTGTACGATTTTCGGGAAAAAATCTACGCCATGAGCGATCCCGAGTCCAACTCCGGCTCTCTCGTTCCCCGATACGAGCTCCGAAAACACGGGGAAAAAGCGGAAAGCTTTTTCAAACGAATTGTCTATACCTACGACCACGGGGAGTCGATCCGTGCCGTCCTGAAAGGCTTTGTCCAGGGAGCCAGTGTGGACGGTGCGGTCTTCAAGGCCTATCGTAGAAACCACCCCCGGGAAGCCGCCCGTCTCAGAGTGGTTCAGCGTTTCGGCCCCTTCGGTATTCCTCCTTTCATCATGAGAAAAGACCTGCCAGACCCCGTCAAAGTAAAACTCCGCAACGCACTGATTGCGATGAAAAAGCGTGCCAAAGGACGGTCGATACTCGAGGCGATGGCCCTGGAGGGTTTCGTCGCACCTGGGGGATTCGACTATCCGAACATCCGGGAGATCAAAAAAGCGCTCGCTACACCACCTGACAAAGGGCTGAAGCGATGAGTCTCCTACTCGAGCGGATCGCCGGGCTTCGGATCCGAACCAAAATCGCCCTGACGCTTTTCGTCGTCATTGCCCTGCTCTCTCTGGGCATCGGCTTCACCATCCGGAAGATGCTCACCGAAAACATCAACCGCACCATCGAACATTCGATCCGGACCATCATCCAGGTCGAAGAGGATACGGTGCTCAAAAATCTGCTCGAGGGAAACGACTGGGAGATTTTCAAGATCATGAACGCTCTGAAAAATACCGATTTGATCCGGGAGGCAACCTTCGTCGATGCGCACGATCGGGTGATCGCCTCCAGCGCTCCTGAGCGCTTCCCCATCGGATATCGCTTCAGTCGTGGAGCGTTGGACAAAGAAGGAGTGATGATCCTCCCTCTCAAAAGCAGAGATCGCGTTTTCGGCTACTTTCTGCTTCGCAAGGAGCACACCCTGATCGATACCCTGATCCGAAACCTGAAAGTCCACCTGCTGCTGGCGCTGCTGGCCGCCGCCCTGCTCTCTGCGCTTGTGGGCTATCTGATCTCCAACCGGATCGTCACGAGACTGGAGCGTCTCTCCCGCTACGCCGGCAAGATTCAGAGTCAGGAATGGAAGGATATCGTCGAGGTCAAAACCTTCGAGAAGGACGAGATCTCGGAACTTTCTGACACCTTCACCTCGATGGCCCGTCAGATCGAAGCGATGATCCGGGAGGAAGAAGAGACCAAACTCTTCTACCATAATATTCTGGAGAGCCTGGATGCCCTGATTCTGATCTGCAATGCGAATTTGAAGCTTGTCTACCACAACTCCAATCGGCTGGGACAATGTATCCTTGAGGAAGATCGTATCAGGGAAGCGTATAAAGAAGCGATCAAAATCCGACTGCTGAACGGGGAGAAACGCTTCGTCCTCGACGCCCGCGACCAGGATGGAAAACCTCTCTATCTCTATGTAACAGTAGAAGAAATCGGCAGGAGCCGGGTCTTTTTCTTCACCGACATCACCTCCGTGAAAAAGATGGAAGAGCAGATCCTCATCAAAAACGCCTTCGAGATCGTCGGTGAGATCTCCGCCGAAGTGGTCCATGAGATCAAGAACTACCTCCAACCCATCCGCATCCTGCTGGAGCAGGATCAGGTGGACGGAGAGGACCGTGAGAGGATGCTCGTTATTCTGCAGAAAGTCAATAGGATGGTCCTGGATTTTCTCAAACGGGGGGCTTCGGTCGATCAGGGGATGCTGGAGCGAATCGATCTCAAAAATCGCATCGAAAGCGTGCTCTTTCTCTTTTCGCGACAGTTGAGTGAGAAATCGATTCGTCTCCATAAACATATGCTTCCTTCCTTGACGGTGGAGATGTCACCGCTCGATTTCGACTCCATCGTCATGAATCTTCTCTCCAACGCTCTCGAGGCGTGCAACGAAGGGGGAGAGATACGGATCGACTCCCGGGAGGAGGCGGGATATGCCGTGTTGACGGTTTCCAATACAGGCCAGAGGATCGACCCTTCGATCCTCGAAAAGATCCGCAGGCCCTTTTTCACCACCAAAAAGAGCGGTGGAGGAATCGGACTCTATATGATCTACAAGTTCGTCTATCTCTACGGCGGTTATATCGAGATCGAGGGTGATGAAAAGGGAACCACCTTCCATGTGCATCTACCCAAAGGAGGCAACGCATGAACATCGCTATCATCGACGATCAGGCGGACATCCGCTACGCGGTCGAAAAGATTCTCTCGAAAAAGGGACACACCTGCTACGGTTTCACGGGGCATGAAGAGGATCTCATCGACGGCATCGACGTTTTCGACATCGACCTGATCTTCCTCGATATGATGCTGGGAGATTCGCTGACCGGCGTCGAAGTCCTGCAACGGATTCGTGACGCCTCTTTCTCCATCCCGACCATACTGATTACCGCCTACGCCACCGCCTCCAACATTATCAACGCCACCAAATCCGGAATCGTGGACATCATTGAAAAACCCTTCAGCACCCGGGATATCCTGGAGGCAGTCAGCCGCTACGAGAAACAAACCGACAACCCGCCGCTGCTGCTCCGTGACAAGGAAGAGGAGTTCATCGGATCACTCAAAACAATGCGGGAGGTTTACAATGGAATCGGCATGGCAGCACGAAGTGATGTGACTGTTTCGCTTTTCGGAGAGAGCGGAACGGGCAAGAGTTTTGCTGCCCGGCTTATCCACCAAAACTCTCCGCGGGCCCAGGAGCCTTTCGTGACGGTCAATTGCGCGGCGCTGGAGGAGGAGAATTTCGACGCCCTGTTCCATGGAGACGGGGAGAAACGCGGTTATCTTGCCGAGGTGGGAAGAGGGACGCTGTTTTTCGACGAGATGCTCGATCTAAGCCCTCCGCTGCAGGGACGGCTCCTGCATTTTCTGGAGACGGGGCGATTCGACGAACGGAAAGGAGATACCCCCTTCGAGGGGAGGATCATCTGTTCGTTTTCCGCCTCCCCCACGGAGATCCGGGAGCAAAAACGGATCCGAAAAGACCTCTACCACCGGGTGGCGGTGCTGGAGATTGAGCTACCCCCGCTCAAACGCAGAAAAGAGGATATCGAAGAGCTGGCCCTCCATTTCGTGACCCTGGCCAATCGGGACCTGAACCTCATAATCCGAAGTATCGACAACGAGGCGATCACCTTTCTCAAAGAGCAGAGTTTTCCCGGCAATGTGCGGGAGCTGAAGAACATTCTCTACAAAGCGGCACTGAACGCTCCCTATGACCGGATTACACTGGAAGAGATCGAAAGTGCCCTGCGTCCCTGTGACGCCATGATCCGGGAGAACCCTGCTGCCTCCATAAAAACCTTTGCCAAACGGATCGTCGATGCCTATGGTGAAGAGAATGCCGAAGCGATCCTGCACGACATCGAAAAGGAACTGCTGGGTGAACTGCTCGGGCGATGCAGCATCTCCTCCCTGGCCCGCTATCTGGGAATCTCCAGGAACACCCTCAAATCGAAGATCGAACGTTACGGGCTCTCCGGCGGCTCCCCCAAAGAAAAGGAAACGCCGGAGCGTTGATCTCCCCTCCTCTGCCGGAACGTTTTCATCTTCGTTTCATCATTTTGATATATCATTTGGCAACTTCAACGTCAGGATGCCTATGTCGATACGTTTTGAAAAATCAAGAATTCTGTTTTCCCGAATCGCCGCAACGGCAGTTCTGGTCCTTTATGCTCTCTCGGGGAGCCGATGGGATATGGAGGCGCCGATTGTGGCGGATCTTCTTTTCACATTCGGGATTTTTCTCGCTGCAATCGGTGCTTTTGGGCGGATGTGGTGTTCGCTCTATATTGCGGGCTACAAGGACAATACACTGGTAACCGAAGGCCCCTACTCCATGACCCGCAATCCCCTCTACTTTTTCAGTTTCCTGGGGCTTCTCGGGGTGGGGATGGCCACGGAGACCTTTACCTTCCCGATCCTCTTTCTCCTCTTTTTTGCCGCAGGCTATCCGAGGGTCATCCGCAACGAAGAGCAGAAGCTGCGCAAACTCTTCGGCGAGCGGTACGAGGAGTATGCCCGGCGGGTTCCCGCCTTTTTCCCCAGAATTTCACTGCTGCATGAACCGGAACGCTACACGGTCAACCCGAGAATCTTCCGCAAGCATATCTTCAGCGCCCTCTGGTTCATCTGGATCGTGGGGATTCTGGAACTGATCGAGGGGCTCAAAGACCTGGGCTGGCTTGGCAATCTCTGGCTGCTCTACTGAGCCGGGTAGGATCCCCTACCCTTCCAGCCGCTCCCAGATCGTCAGCTGGGCGATCGTATGCTGGAACTTCCGGGCGGTCTCCCTCAGAACAAAGGGCACCTCTTCGGTACGCAGCAGCCGGAAGGCGGGGTTCAGATGCTCCTGCAACGCTTCGAAGGTGGTGTAGGGTTCGCCGTCTTTTCGCCGGCCTCCCAGCCACTTCTCCCTGGGGGTGTGCTCCTCCATCCAGGTGTAGGGGGAGCTGAGGACGAGCAGTCCGCCGGGGCGGATCCGGCTCGCGATATCGCGCAGGAATTTGGCCGGATCGTAGAGTCGGTCGATGAGATTGAAGGCGGTCACCAGATCGTAGTCGTCGAAGACCGGCTTGAGATTGCAGGCGTCCCCCTGCCAGAAACTCACCCGATCCGTATAGGGCAGGAGCCTCTCAGGGAGTCTCGCTTCCCGGTATTCGGTCAACTCCCCCTCCACCGGCAGGGTATAGCGGATCACGCCGCGGCTGCGCATCTCCTCGGCCATGGAGATGAAACGGGCGGAGAAATCGATCCCCGTCACCTCCCCGAAGCCCTGCGCCAGCTCCAGGGTGCTGCGGCCGATGGCGCATCCCAGGTCCAGCGCCCGCTCCCGGCGCCGCCCCTGACTCGCCTCCAGGGCGATCCGGGCACAGTGTTCGGGGTAGTTGGGGATGCCGAAATACTCCCCTCCCCAGCCGAACTCGCAATACTGGCTCACCTGCTCGTCCCGCTCGTAGTGGCCGGTGGCGATCTCCTCCCGGTAGTCGCTCTCCACGTAGCGGAAGCCGGCATGCTGGAAAAAGTGGGGCCGAAAGGCGTAGCGGGCCGATCGCAGCGCCTCGTCGCCGGCACTCATGAAGGAGCCCCCTTTGATGAGAAAGTGCCGACCGTCGAAGGTGGGTGTGGTGAAGTCGTCGTAGATGGGATGGACCTCGAACCCCTCGAAAGGGTAGATCGGCGTACGGGTCCACTGCCAGACGTTGCCGATGAGATCGGAGAATTCCCCGTGGCGGAAACGCCCCACCGGGCCGGCACTGGCCCAGTACTCCAGATGGATATTGGCCGGCGCTTTTTCGCCCCAGTCGGGGAGATCAGGCACGCGCGCATGGTCGCAGAGTCGGACCCACTCGTCCTCGGTGGGCAGCCGCAGCTTCCGGCCGGTCCGTTCCCCCAGCCAGCGGCAGAAAGCCTCCGCTTCGTGGAGGTTCACATCCACCGGCCAGTCCATGGGCAGCGGAATCTCCTCCGTCAGGCTCCTGTAGCGCCACCCCTCATCGCTTCGTCGCCAGAAGTGGGGATGTTCAGCTGCTTTGTAACTGCGCCACTGCCATCCCTCCTCACTCCACCAGTGCTCCTCTTTGTAACCGCCGGCCTCCACGAACTCGAGAAACTCCGCGTGGCTCACCAGATGGCGAGAGGCCCGAAAGGATGGGATTTTTGCCTGATGGCTGCCGTATTCGTTGTCCCAGCCGTAATAGTCGTCACTTTTCCGTTTCCCCAGATGCACGACCCCCTCCGGTACCTCGACCAGCTCATTGGCCGGTGCCGCTCCCGTCTCCTCGCATCGGGACCACTCTGCAGAGGGTCGTACCAGTTCCAGCGGAGTCTGCCGGATCAGGACCGAGGAGGTCTCGATATGGATCCGCTCATGCTCGATCCCCATGAGGATCACCCACCACGGGGAGTCCCAGTCGATGGGGAGCTTGAGCGGCAGGCGCTCGATGAGCCCGTCGACAGTCTCCCGGACCCGCTCCCGGTAACGGCGGGTCCGCTCCACCGTCGGCCAGTCGTAGCGTGTCTCGTCCAGGTCGTCCCAGCTCATCTCGTCCACCCCCACGGCAAAGATCGACTCCAGCTCCGAATCGATCCGCCGCGGCAGGATCTTGGCCAGGACCAGCTTGTTGACGAAGAAGACGGCGGTATGGCCGAAGTAGAAGATGTGGGGATGACGCAGCGGCTCGGGGCGGTGGTAGAAGACCTCGTCACTCGCCAGTAGCCCGTAGAGGGATTCAAAGGCATCGTAGGTATTGTGGAAATAGCGGCGGATCTCTTCCCGTTTCGTTTCGGGATCGTCTCCGTAGAGCGACGGGGGACGCAAGAGCGTGATCATAACGAATCTCCTCGCTTTTTACACCATTATATCGACCCAATGTGTAGTACCGATAATATTTTGGGATACAATCATAGAGAAAAAGATTCAAGCAGATAAGGGATAAGGATGGTCAACAAAAACATCATCGCCCTGGGTTTCGTCAGCTTCTTCACCGATATGGCCAGTGCCATGGTCACGTCGGTCCTTCCCATTTTCATCGTCTATGTGCTGGACCAGGGGGTGGACAAGCTGGGCTACGTCGTGGCTATCGCCACCTTCGTCTCCTACGCTTTTCGAATTCTCTTCGGCTATCTCAGCGACCGGCTGCAGATCGTCAAACCCTTCGTCGTCGCCGGTTATCTGGTCTCGGCGGTGACCAAGCCGATGCTGGCTCTGGCCCACAGCTGGCAGGCCGTAGCGCTGCTGCGGGGAGCAGAGCGGATGGGCAAGGCGATCCGCTCCGCCACCAAAGACAGCCTCATCTCCGCCTACAGCGACGGCAAAAGCGGCCGGAGTTTCGGCTTTCACAAAATGATGGATGTGGCCGGAGAGATGAGCGGCGCTCTGATCGCCTTCGCTCTCCTCTACTGGCTGGGCAAAAGCGAAACAGTTTTCCGGGAGCTCTTTGCCTGGACGCTGCTGCCGGGACTCCTGGCAGTCGTCATCGTCATCTTTTTCGTCAAAGATGCCCCCTATCGATCCAAACACCACATCGCGACCGTTGACTGGAGGGCCGACAAAGCGCTTCTGCCCCTGCTCTTTTTGTACTTTGCCTTCATCTTCTTTATCTTCAGCGACAGTTTCTTCATCGTCAAGGCCAAAGAGGCAGGAATCGGCATCGCATTCATCCCCCTGCTGATGGTTCTGTACAACTTCGTGCAGACGCTTCTGAGCTACTTTTTCGGGGTGCAGATCGACCGCTACAGCCCGCGGCTTGTACTGGGAATTGCCATGCTTTTCGGCATCGGATCGATGGGGGCACTCTATCTCAACTGGGTGATTTCGGGCTTCGTACTGCTGGGGGTTTTCACCGTGGCCAGTCTCAATGCGATCCGAGCCTGGATCTCCGACGAAGCGGTCAACAAAGGGACCGTATACGGGATCTTCTACGGGGGGGTGGCCCTTTTCAGCGCGGCGGGGGCTACGGTGATCGGCCTGATCTGGAAACACTACGGTGAGGAACAAGCTGTGCTCTTCTCTTTGGTTGGTTTGAGTCTGGTAACTCTACTCTATCTCATACTCGTGGGATTTGGCAGAAATAGAACGCAGAATTGATACTTTTTTTATAGCCATAGTCAAAAGGAAGCGGGAATTCATTCCCGCCATGCAGTGTCAAAGTCCTGCCCTTTTCTACGGAGATTTGTCGGCTCAAGACTTCCCAAGCCCAAAGACATTCGAGAGGGTGTTGATATAGTTGAAATAGGCGGCAATGCGCGCTGCTTCGAGGATCTCCATCTCGCTCCAGCCCAGGGCTTTGAGGGCGTCGATCTCCTCCTGGGTCATCTTGTAGTTCTCTTTGCTCGCTGCTTTGAGGGCGAAATCGAGCAGCGCCTTTTCCCGATCGTCGGCGTGGATCGCTTCGACACCCCTGAGAGTCTCCTCCACCTCCTCCTCGCTCATCCCCAGCATCTTGGCGATATTCTTGTGAACATCGACACACATCGTGCAGTTGTTGGCCAGAGAGACAAGCAGCGCGATGCGCTCTTTGGTCTTGTAGGGAAGCAGTGTTTCCTGGAGCAGGAAGCTCTGAACCATCGCATCCGTAGCGAAATAGAGATCCTTGTCCAGAGCCAGCAGTTCGAAGATCTCTCCAAGTTTCCCGGTCTTTTCCAGGATCGGACGTGCCCGCTCCTGGATCTCGGGATCCATCTCTTCATAGGGGCAAAGTCGGATATAGGCCATTGGTTTTTCCTTTGATATTAAATAATACTATTTGTCGCTTTGCTGTTCTTTTCATCGGTGTATTCCCAACAGGGACGTTAGGAACGAGTAAAAAACACGGAGGCTCAGCAGCCGGCGCAGCGGACCGCTTCCTGGATTTTCGCGACGATGGAGGGGTCTTCGAGGGTGGAGATATCCTGTTTGATCTCTTCGCCTTTGGCGATGGCCCGCAGGATGCGGCGCATGACCTTGCCCGATCGGGTCTTGGGCAGGCCGGGGACCACGACGATGGCGTCGGCTTTGGCGATGTTGCCGATCTCCCGGGCGATGACCTCGTTGATCTCCTTGGTCAGCTCCACCTCTTCCCCCAGGTTGTCGGGGATGTCGTCTTTGAGGACGATATAGGCGAAGATACTCTCGCCTTTGATGGGATCGGGGCGACCGACCACGGCCACCTCCGCCACGTGGGGATGCTTTTTGATGGCCGATTCGATCTCGGCAGTTCCCATCCGGTGTCCCGAGACGTTGATGACGTCGTCGACCCGTCCGGTGATGGTGATATACCCCTCTTCGTCGACGACTGCTCCATCGCCGGAGAAGTAGACGGGTTGCCCCTCTTTGACAACATCACCGAAATAGCTCTTTTTGAAGCGTTCGGGATCGCCCCAGATGGTACGGATCATGCTGGGCCAGGGGCGGGTGATGCAGAGCAGTCCCTGCTCGCCGGGAGCGACGGGAGTGCCGTCGCGCTCCAGGACCTCGGCCATGATGCCGGGCAGCGGGAAGGTGGCGCAGGCAGGCTTGACCGGGGTGGCGCCGGGCAGCGGACTGATCATATGGCCGCCGGTCTCGGTCTGCCACCAGGTGTCGACGATGGCGCATTTGCCCCCGCCGACCACCTCGTAGTACCACTTCCAGGCCGGGGGATCGATGGGCTCGCCGACAGTTCCCAGGACTTTGAGACTGCTCAGATCGTATTTCTCCGGTTCGTGCTCTCCCAGTTTGTGCAGGACCCGGATGGCGGTGGGAGCGGTGTAGAACTGGTTGATCCGCAGCTCTTCGACCATCTTCCAGGCTCGTCCGGCATCGGGATAGGTGGGGACTCCTTCGAACATCACCGTGGTGGCTCCCGCCGCCAGCGGGCCGTAGACGATGTAGGTATGACCGGTGATCCATCCGATATCGGCTGTACACCAATAGGTGTCGTTCTCCTTGACGTCAAAGACCCACTCCATGGTCATCTGGGCCCAGAGGATGTAGCCTGCCTGGGAGTGCTGCACCCCTTTGGGCTTGCCGGTGGAGCCGGAGGTGTAGAGGAGGAAGAGCGGATCCTCACTGTCCATTACCTCGGGTTCGCAGGTGTCGGGCTGGCTCTCGATCATCTCGTTGTAGCTGTAGTCCCGGCCTCCGATCCAGATGATGTCTTCATTGTTGCGCTGGACCACCAACACCTTCTCGACGCTGGGGCAGCCCTCTTCCAGGGCTTGGTCGACGACGGGTTTGAGCATATAGGGAGCCCCTTTGCGGTAGGCGCCGTCGGCGGTGATGATCACCTTGGCTTCCGCGTCCTGGATCCGGTCCCGCAGCGCCTCGGCACTGAAACCGCCGAAGACCACCGAGTGGATGGCGCCGATCCGGGCGCAGGCGAGCATGGCGTAGGCCGCCTCGGGGATCATGGGCATGTAGAGGACCACCCGATCACCCTTTTTCACGCCGAATTCGTTGCGCAGCAGGTTGGCCATACGGTTGACCTCCCGATAGAGCCGCAGATAGGTGATGATCTGACGATCCCCCCGATCCCCCTCGAAGATAATCGCCGCTTTGTTTTTACGCACCTCGATATGGCGATCGATACACTGCTGCGTCACATTGAGCTTGCCGCCGACGAACCATTTGTAGAAAGGAGCGTCGCTTTCATCCAGCACCTTTTCGTAGGGTTCGATCCAGTCGATCTTCTCCCTGGCCCAGTGGTCCCAGAATCCCTCGTAATCCTCTTTGGCCCACTCCATTAGCTCGTTGTACTCACACATGTTCTTGATCCGGGCCTGCTTGGCAAACTCTTTGTTGGGATAGTATTTCTCTTGCAGCATTGTGCTTCCTCCTTGAGTTTAGTCGTATCTTTATACTATATCATAGGATAGATTTATAGCGGAAACATAGCAAAAGCATCGGACAATGGGCCTCCAGACTCCGGCACCTGTCCGCCTGTTCCCAATGGTAACAGAGTCGCCCCTCAGGTTCCGATCAGGAAAAGGCCCCTTTGTACTCGGGGATCGTTTTCAGTTTGAGATAGATCAGTGCCGACATGACGGCATCGTTGAGGGCGTCATGTTTGCCCAGGCGCGGCAGACCCAGTGCCTCCATAATGGTGTCGAACTTGAGATCGACGAACTCGTGGGGAGAATGCTTGCGATAGCGGCGGTAGTACATCTCGCTCAGCTCGATCAGCTCGTTGGGGAGGTCGATCCCCAGCAGCCGTCGGGTATAGGCGCTGAGCATCCGCTGGTCAAAGCGGATATAGTAGCCCACGATGGGACGGTTGCCGATGAAATCCAGCAGTCGGGGAATCACCCTCTCCGGGGGCTCTCCGTCCTCGATATCGATCCGGCGGATCCCGTGGATTTTGATACTCTCCTCGCTGATCCTTCCCTCAGGCTTGAGCCAGGCTTCGAAAGCGTCACTGAGTAGAATCCGGTTTTGGCGCACCTTCACCGCCCCGATGGAGAGGATCTCATCCTTTCGGGGATCCATGCCCGTGGTCTCCGTATCCAGCACCACCACATCGTCTCCCCGGTAAGGCTCGAAAAGATAGGCGTATTTCGGATCTTTGAGGCGGTGTTTCTGCCAGGCCTTTTTGAGGGAAGCGATCATCGGAGAACTCCGATGATCGCAGTGGGTAGTGGGTAGTGGGTAGTGGGTAGATTTTTAATGAGGAATGAGGAATGAGGAATGAGGAGTTTTGGTTTGCGTTGCTTCGCAACGCTTTCATTCAAACGACAAAGAGGGGCGAATCCCCGTTCAACCGACAAACGACGATTTAAAATACTGACGACTGAAGACTTCCCTAATGACCAATGACCAATGACGAATGACTTCATCACCCCGGCAACCTGTCCAGCTCGAAATGTCGGGTGATGAAGCCTTTGAACCGCTCGACGATCTCCAGGGAGTCCCGCAGCAGATCCCGCTGAATCTTGCTCAGGTCCTTGCTGTGAATGGTATTGTCCGGGGTTTTGCCCTCCTCAATCGCTTTGAGCTGGACGCCGAGGCGCAGATAGCTCAGGGCGTCGAAAGCTTCAATGAGCTCCCGGGCGAAAGACTCCTGCAGGATCTCCCGGCGTGTCAGCTCTTTGATGCGTTCGACGGTGGAGAGAGCTTCGATCCGGTACTTCAGCGCCAGGGAACGAACCCCCTGCACCACGGGGAAGATCCCGGCTTTTTTGATATCGATATGCCGGTCCCGATGCAGCAGAGAGCTCCAGAGTCCCACCGGGGTCTCGAAGAGCAGTGTCAGTCGGGCGAAAAAGGCCATGTAGATATCGTTGTGCCCGTCGAAACGGCTGAAGAGATAGGCCTTGACCTCTTGCAGCAGCTCTGCATCCCCAGCCACTGCCTCGGCATCGAAAAAGATGGAGAAGTACATGAAACTCTCTTCGTCGGGCGAATCGATCCAGCGGTCGATCTCCGCCTTGAACTCTCCGACGCTGCGTCGCCAGTAGGGGTTGGTCACCATGATCTTTCCGGGGCATTCGGGATAGCCGAACTCGAGCAGCGCGTCGCTGATTCGTTCCATGTAGGGGACGAAAAGTTCGGAATCCACTCCCTCCCGGATCAGTAACGCGTTGTCCTGATCGGTACGGATGATCTGTTCGCCCCGCCCTTCACTCCCCATGACCAGCAGCGCACACTCCGCCCGACGCTCCTCAGGCAGGATCATCTCGAAGAGCCGGGCGAAGACCTTGCGGTTGATCTCCGAGATCAGTTTGGCGATATAGCGGGCCTTGAGCCCCTGGGCGTAGAGGCGCCGGACAATGGTCAGATAGCCGAGACTGGCCTCCCGAAGCTCCTCCAGAGTCCGCGCTCTTTCGATCTTGACGGTGATGAGATGGGAGTGGTTGGCGAAATAGCTCAGAATATCGATCTGCTCCAGAATGCCCAGGAGTTTTCCTTTCTCTGTCACCCCCAGGCGTTTGATGTTTTTGCGGATCAGTGTGAGATAGGCATTGAAGAGAAAATCCTCCCGATCCACGGTCAAGAGTGGAAAGTGCGCCACAGCTCCCACAGGAAGCGTCAGGTCGAAGGTCCCTTCCGCCAGCATCCGTTTCAGGTCACTGTCGGCGACGATTCCGTATTCGCCCACCTCCCCCTCCACGATGATCTCGCTGCGTCCCATGTCGACAGAGCGCCGGATCGCCTCCTGCAGCGGTGTCTGCCGCTTCACCAGACAGGGCGGGTGCCAGTAGCTCTCACTGACCCTGACGGTCATCCAGTCGCCCATGCCCGAATCGAGTTCCCGTCTCTTGAGGTGTTCGATCCGCTCCACGATGTCCATCAGATAGAAGCGACGGAATTTTTCGCACCTCTCGAAGAGCTTCATGAAGCTCTCCCGGTCGATCTCGTAACAGATCAGATCCTCGCTCACCACATAGTGCCAGTCGCAGCGCCCCTCCAGCAGGGCGTCGGCGTCGAAACTGTCCTTCTCCCGGTAGATACGGACTACCGAGTCGTTCTCGTCCAGGACCTTCACCTCCCCCTTGATGACGATATAGAATCGGTCCACCTCCGCACCGCATACCGTCAGAGAGGTCTCCGCCGGATAAAAAGCGATGTCGATCTTTTTGGCGAGTTCGTCCAGGAGTTCGTCGGAGAGTTCGTCGAAAGGGTGGATGGAGCGGAGGAAGGCTTTCTGATCGTTGAAGCTCAAAAAAAATCCTTTGGATTTGGTGAATGGTGAATGATGAATGATTGAGGTCAGAGTGCATACGCACTCTCTATTATTTTATAACATCTGCGTTGTGAAGCAACGCGTTCCGAAACCATTCACTATTCACCATTCATCATTCACTCGGATCGTGCGAGGCGTCAGCCTCGACTCGATCAGTGGTCGTGCGCCTCTCCGGCACCCCTTGGGATCCGGATGTTCTCGACCATCTCCTGGATGTGGGCGGGCGGCTCCGCAGTCATTCGGGAGATGATGAATGCCACGATGAAGTGCAGCACCATTCCGATGGTTCCGATCCCCACAGGAGCGACACCGAAGAGATAATCTTTGGGATCGCCGCCCATGAAGACGAAATAGACGATATAGCTGAAGGTGAAGATCAGGCCGGTGCTGATCCCGGCGATGGCTCCCGCCTTGTTCATACGCTTGTCGAAGATCCCCAGGATGATCGTGGGGAAGAAGCTCGCCGCCGCCAGGCCGAAGGCGAAGGCGACCACCTGGGCGACGAATCCCGGAGGATTGATTCCCAGGTATCCGGCCACCACGATCGCGGCAATGGCCGAGATCCGGGCCGCCAGCAGCTCCTGTCGATCGCTCAGTTTCGATTTGCCGGTGGCGGGATCTTTGAACATGACCCGTCCCAGCAGATCGTGGGAGATGGAGGAGCTGATAACCAGCAGCAGACCGGCAGCCGTGGAGAGGGCTGCCGCCAGACCTCCCGCCGCGATCAGAGCGATGACCCAGTTGGGCAGGTTGGCGATCTCCGGGTTGGCCAGGACGATGATGTCCCGGTCGATATAGACTTCGTTGTCGAAGGGCTTGTGCCCGGCTGGCGGCAGCGGATTGGTGGTCAGACGATGCCCGTCGGGTGCCCGTTTGTGATCGTCAAAGTGGGGTTTGCCCTTGGGGTCCTTGAAGGCTTTGCCGGCGGCATACTGGATCTTGCCGTCCTTGTTGCGGTCGTTCCAGGCCAGCAGGGACCCATCCTCCCAGGTCTTGAACCAGCCTCCGTGATTGATCCGGCCGTCGGCCTGCTTGACCCCTTCGGTGACCCACTGCTTGTAGGGGACGTTCTGGACACGGTCGATGATATTGACCCGGCTGAAGGCGGCCACGGAGGCGATGGTGGTGTAGAGGATCGCAATGAAGAAGAGTGCCCAGCCGGCAGAGGCCCGGGCATCCCGGACGCGGGGGACCGTAAAGAAGCGGACGATGACGTGGGGCAGCCCGGCGGTTCCGACCATCAGTGCCACGGTCAGCATGAACATGTTCCAGATGTTGCCGGGCATGGTGTAGGCGTTGAAGCCCAGATCGGTGACCGCCTGGTCCAAGGCATGCATGAGGAAGGTCCCCGCCGGTATGGTCTTGACCCCGTCATCGAAGGCAAAGGTGGTAGTCCCGAAGATTCCCAGCTGGGGAAGGAAGGTATCGGTAACCATCAGCGACAGGAAGATCGCCGGAATCAGATAGGCGACGATCATCACCATGTACTGGGCCACCTGGGTGTAGGTGATCCCTTTCATTCCGCCGAGAACCGCATAGATGAAGACGATCACCATTCCGATGATGACGCCGGTGTTGACATCCACCTGCAGGAAGCGGCTGAAGACGATTCCGACACCCCGCATCTGCCCGGCCACATAGGTAAAGGAGATGAAGATGACGGCAATGACCGCGACGGTCCGGGCGATATCGGAGTGGTAGCGGTCTCCGACAAAATCGGGCACGGTAAATTTGCCGAACTTCCGCAGATAGGGAGCCAGGAGCAGAGCCAGCAGGACGTAACCGCCGGTCCAGCCCATCAGATAGGCGCCGCCGTCACTACCCTTGTAGGCGATGATCCCCGCCAGGGAGATGAAGGAGGCCGCAGACATCCAGTCTGCCGCAGTAGCCATCCCGTTGGCCACAGGGTGTACCCCACCGCCCGCGACGTAGAAGTCTTTGGTGCTGGCTGCTTTGGCCCAGATGGCGATGACGATATAGAGTGCGAAGCTTACCCCGACGAAGAGGTATATCAATGTTTGAAGATCCATGACTTACCTCCTATTCGTGGACGTCATATTTTTCGTCGATCTTGTTCATCCACTTGACGTAGATGTAGATCAGAATGACGAAGACATAGATCGATCCCTGCTGAGCGAACCAGAACCCCAGTTTCACCCCGCTGATCTCGATCTGATTCAGCTGATTGATAAACAGAATACCTGCGCCGTACGAAACGATGAACCATACGGTCAGGAGTTTCAATATCGCGGAGATATTCTCCTTCCAGTAGGCTCGTGCCTTTTCCTCGGTCATGTTCCCTCCTTTTGTTTGTTTGCCTCGATGAGACAGTATGGGACAGCTTCATGGTAAAAAACCAAAATAGCAAGAACATAGCATGGGAACTTTGGAAGCAGAATTTGACGAAAAAATTATGAGAGTGTGAAATTATGTTACAAAAACAGAGCTAGCGATAACTTCTTCCTCCGATTTCCAGCCATCCGCCGGGATGACGGTGGGAAGGGTCATGGTGGGTCCAATGGACAACTCCACCTTGTGAATTCCATTCATATATCCCCTGAAAAGATACGCTGTCTCCGATTTCTAATCCATTGATTCGTGGAGCCAGATCTATATTATGGGCGATGAGAATGGTTTGTCCGCTGGATAGCTTGAGAATGAATTTCTGATGTCTTGAACCGCGGTTGTCATCGCCCAATATGCGAACGACATTACCGTATCCGTGCACTGGAACTCCGTGTTCATGATGAAGAAAGGCATTCCGGATCCGGTCGGAATCCAAGGGTTTTATCGGTGTTTCAGGTGGCGATATGGACCAGGAAATCTTCTGGGTTTCCACCGGTTCGGCTGGATCGGCAATGGTCGTCGTGGAAAAAGTCGGCATTGAAGCAGAATGGTAGGAGCGCTGCGGATAAAGATCGTAAACATAGATTATGATTGAAACAACGATTCCCAGAAAGATGAGAAGAATTTTTTTCATAGTTTCCCCTGTACTTGTTTCATCCGGTAACCGATCCCCTTGATGCTTTCGATGATCTCCTCTTTGAGCTCTTTGCGGACCCGGTGCATCTCGGCACGGATCGTAGCATTGTCGATGGGGGCATCGTCCCAGACATAGTGACGGAGCATTTCGAAGTCGACGATACGGTTGAGATTGGTCGCCAATAGATCGATGATCTGGGCCTGGCGGCGGCTCAGAGGCTGATCCTCCCCCTTATAGAGGAGCTGCCGGCGATTGGGGTCGTAGCGGTACTGTTCGCTGATGGTCAGAAGATGGCAGGTGCTCAGGTCGGCGATCCGCATGAGGCGCTCGATGTGGAGGGTCAGCTCTTTGAGATGAAAGGGCTTTTTGAGGTAGTCGTAGCATCCCAGTTCGTAGGCTCGCGAGATCTGCTCGATTCGGGTGATGGCACTGATAAAGATCGTCGGGATCTGAATCTGCTCACCGATGAGTCGTTCCAGGAGACTCAACCCGTCAATCCCGGGGGTGTTGATATCGAAGACGAAAAGATCGTACTCCCCTTTTGTGATTGCCTCGTGGGCCTCCCGGCCGTCTTCGTAGGCATCCACTTCGTAGCCCGACTCCCGCAGATACTCCCGAATCGCCTCCTGGAGCATCCGCTCATCCTCAAGCAGCAGTATGCGCACGTTTCGCCTTTTTCATGGAAAAATGATAGCGAAATACCGTCAGGTCATGGTCGGAGCTCACCGCTACCCTCACACCGTTCTTTTCGCAGATACTGCGGACGATCTCCAGCCCCAGGCCGAAACCTTTGACTTTGTCGTCCTCCCGATGAAAGGCATCGAAGATCCGCCGGGGGTCGCTGATGGGCTGCCGGGAGCAGGAGTGAAACTCCAGAAGCGTCTCCTCGCCGCGACGCCGGAGGATCACGGTGACGACAGTGTGGTCCCGGGCAAATTTGATGGCGTTGGAGAGGTTGTTGTCGATGATCCGCTGCAGTTCCACATCACTGAAAAAAAGTGAAATGCCCTCCTCGATACGTTCCCGGATCTCCAGTCGGTTTCCCTGGGCGATCTCGCGGAAAAATCGGATCCTCTCCCGGAGAAAATCGCTGAAATCGAGTGTGGTTTTTTCATACTCGAAACGGTTCTTTTTGACCATATAGCTCAGGTCGTCGTAGATGGTGGCGATCATCTTGGCACCGGCCTCTATTTTGGCCAGGTAGCGGTTTTCTCCCAGTTTCATCCTGTAGATATCGATATGGTTCATGATCACCGCCAGCGGCGTATTGATCTCATGGATCGACTGGCGGATGAAACTGTCCTGGGCCCGGATCAGGGCTTCGCTCAGGGCCTTTTCCTCTCTCAGGAGTCGATTGCGTTCTTTGAGATTCGCGGTTTTTTCGGCCACCTTCTGTTCCAGCGAAAGATTGATCTCCCGGAGTTTGTTCTTTCGCCGATGGATCTCGCTCACCATGGTATTGATGGAGTCGACCATAGGACGGAACTCACTCAGCCGGACACGTTCTCTATCGATCAGGATATGCTGTTTGGCCGCCAGGTCGAAATGACGGTTGAGCCGGTCGATCTCTCTGCGGATAATCCGGTTGAGCATCCGCACCCCCAGCAGGCCGATGAGGGCCAGGACCGCCATCAACGCCAGGATTTTTCCGACCGTTCCCAGGGTCTTTTGGCGCAGGGCCTCCCGTTTTCCGGCGATCACCTTCTCCACTTCGTCCAGATAGACGCCGGTGCCCACCATCCACTTCCAGGGTTCGAAGGCCCGGGCATAGGAGATCTTGGGGCTGGGAGTACGGCTGGTGGGTTTGATCCAGGTATAGCGGACGAAACCGCCGCTGGGACGACGGGAGACGTCGATGAGCTGCCGGATCACCTGCACGCCGTCGGGATCGCGGAAACGGTAGAGATTTTTCCCCACGTTGTTCCGCTGAACCGGATCGCTCAGGCAGGTTCCGTTGAAGTCGTAGACAAAGATATATCCCGTGCCGTCCCGCCGTCCGTAGAGCCGTTCGATGGAACGGATGATCTGGTTTTGAAGCGCCTGCTCCTCCATCCGGCCATGCTGTTCTTCATAGGTCCGGGAGATGAAGCGCAGGACCCTGGAGGTATCGAAGTGAATCTGTTCTTTCTGTTCTTTGATATATTCGCTGCGGAGTCGTTGGGTCTCCCGGCCGAAATCGAGGTATTCGATGTAGATTGTTATCGCTGTAAAGAGCACCACCAGCGCGAAAAGAGCGGAGAGACCGATCAGGTAGATCGAGGGGATAGAGCGTCGGGCGAAGATTGCATCGAGAATGATCATGGCGATCCCCTCACCTGCCAACAGATACCGGTTCCGAGATCGACGGCTGCAACCGGCCGCTTCGCTTTATGGTCCATGAGGATGATTATAACGAATCGCTCCGGCTGTTTTTACGGTAGAAGAGAATTGAAAATCGAAAAGTTTCGTACTATAATGGAAAAATGCAGCAAAGTGTAATCAAAGTGGCCATAACTGCCGCAGTGGTTTTGGGACTGCTCGGATGTGCCAATGTGAGTCCTGCTCACCACCCTACTCCCAAAACAGAAATTGTGGTGGCAAAGGGCGGTGGCTTTTTCGACCCCCTTTCGAGGTGCGGGTTCACCCTCCCCTCCAAACCCTATCGGATCAGAGTGAGCCATTTTCGCTCCGATCTGCCGGCAGAGAAGATACGTCACAAGTTTTTTATCTACCGAGACACCGGCGGTGAGCCCGATGAGTTGGCCCAGATCGACCTCTACGACAACCCTTTAGGCCTCTCACCGGGTGCCTGGGCATCGAAACACCTGGCCTGGCTATTGGGCGGGAGAAACACGCATGAGATGAAACGATTGGGAAAAGATTCGCTGCCTGGATTGATCATCCACACCTCCAGGTCGCCCCAGGCTTATGCTTCTGAGACAGCGGTGCTTTCTCACAGCAAGAAGATTGCTGTCGTCCGCGGATCGGATCTTAGTACAGAGGATCGCAAAAAGGCTTTCCAAAAAGTACTGGAGACTCTCTACTTCTGATCGCCCGTTCTCAAGCGATGTCGATCTTCTCCACCACATCCAGTCCGAAGCCGCTGAGGCCTACAAACTCTGTCTCCATATTGGTGGTCAGGAGTTTGATGCGGCGAACGCCAAGGTCCTGGAGGATCTGGGCGCCCACGCCGATCTCCTTGGCCTGCTCTTTGGAGACGGTCTTGCTGTCGAGAAAGATCAGAAGACCCCCGTTGCGCTTGAGATAGTCGATACTGTTGAGCATGGCCTGATAGCGTTTTTCGTCCAGCAGCAGCTCGATATCGGAGCCGATATTATGGAAACGGACGTTCTCGGTCTCGTGGATTTTGTAGAACTGGATGACGGTGTGGATACGCCCCAGGTGGTCTTCGTAGCGGATCTTTTCCACCTTGGTCCCCTGGAACTCCACCTCCTCCTCGTCCAATCGCTTGACCAGCTTTTCGTTGGCCAGACGGTACTCCACCAGGTCGGAAATATAGACGATGGGCATTTCGTGCCGGGCGGAGAACTCCCGCAGATCGTCCCGGCGGGCCATGGTGCCGTCGTCCTTGATGATTTCGCAGATCACCGCCACGGGGGCCAGCCCCGCCAGTTTGCACAGATCGATGGAGCCTTCGGTATGACCGGTGCGCACCAGCACCCCGCCGTCTTTGGCGATGAGGGGGAAGATATGTCCGGGACGGACGAAATCTTCGGGCCGGCTCAGCGGAGAAGCCAGCAGGCTGATGCACTCGCTGCGTTCCGCCGCCGAGATCCCGGTCCGGGCATTGGCGGCATCAATACTGACGGTAAAGGCGGTCTCGTGCTGGGAGTCGTTGCGTTCCACCATAGGCACGAGATCGAGCCGCTGAGCGATCTCCCGTGTGACAGGGGCGCAGATGAGCCCTCTGGCCTCTTTGGCCATGAAATTGACCATCTCCGGAGTGCTGAAGGTGGCGGCATAGACAAGATCCCCTTCGTTCTCCCGGTCCTCATCATCCATCATGATGACCATCTGACCCTTTTTGATGGTTTCGATCGCTTTCTCTACGCGTGCTATCGCTTCCGACATGTTCTATCGTCCTTCTAATTAGTGGTGGCCATTATAACGTATAGAGCCGGGAGGAGAAAGAAAATATCGCAGATTTTCCTCCAAAACTCTTGACAAACAGAGAACTTTGCTCTATAATGCCGTCCACATAAACGATCGAGTTTATGTCCCAACGTTTGGGGTATCGCCAAGTGGTAAGGCAACTGGTTTTGGTCCAGTCATTCGGGGGTTCGAGTCCCTCTACCCCATCCATTTGGATCTTCGGATTCAAATATTTTTTTCTTCTTCATATTCGGACGCGGGATAGAGCAGTCCGGTAGCTCGTCGGGCTCATAACCCGAAGGTCGGGGGTTCAAATCCCTCTCCCGCAACCAATTTAAATCATCAGAAATCCAAAACCCTATTGAGTCTTTCACAAATTTACTTAGATCACTTCACCCATGATTATTGATTTCTCATTGTGCATCCTTCTTGACAGACGGGACATTTTGGGGCAGAATAATCAAAAAAGGGATGGATGTGAGTGTTGCACAAGAGATCAGAGCACGGCTTGATCAGCTTGAGTTCAATCGTGAGTATGATGCTTCCGTTTTTGACGGCATCGCATCGAAAGAGACGATCAAAAAGTGCCTGCAGCGCAGCCGTGACAGAGTCGGAAAAACAAACGGCAGACATTTCTATATCAAATACACTCCCCGGAGCGAGCGAAAAGCACCCTATGAAGTCTACGATGATCAGGAAGAAACGGTGTTTGATCCGTCCGAATTCAGCTTCAACGCTTTCTGGCAAAGCTCCAGACCTACCCTACAGAAAGTTTCCACTGTTATCCGGAACTATCTGAGGGCCATGAACCCTGACGATATTCGCCTGCTCTGCAGAAAGTTCGGCAAAAACAGGGTCAAAGCAGAGCTTGTTTCCTCCTACAAAGATTTGTACAAACAAGGTTTCATCGATATAAAGGGATACAGGGTTCCGCTGGAAGGCAGGTATGACCGCAATCCGGTTTTCAGGGAAATCCTGCAGATGATCCATGACTGCTGATGTCACGGCACTTCTGGATCGGATCAAAGATCTGGATATCTTTGAAAACGATCCGCTCTATTTTGTCGGCGGCACGGCCCTGGCATACTATCTGGGACACAGAATCTCGGAAGATATCGATATCATCGGCTCCGCTCCCCTCCCCCATCAGCAGATCACCAATGCCGTTATCGCTCTAGGCGGAACCAAACTCAAAGACGCCAATGCCCTGGCACTGAGACTGGCAGGGCTCTTTCCCGATGAACATATTCTGAAGTTCAATCTTCAGGGGATCAAGCTTGAGTTTTTTGCGGCATCCACTCCTTTGCAGAGAGAGATTATCCTATCGGCATCGGGTCAAAATTACCAAAACGGAAAGCTGCAAATCATGGATTTGTCATCCATCGCCAAACTTAAACTCATCGCACTGCTCAATCGGAAATAATCGAGAGATCTCTTTGATTTCAAGGTGATACTTGAGAAGGGAATTCTCTACGGAGATCAGGTTCTGGAAATCGCATCAAGAACGATCAAAGGCATAGACTCTCCGGCGGATCTTTTTGAGTTTGTTGCAACGATGCAGATGGCAGAGGATGACGAAACGGTTTACCTCGACGAAAAGGATCCGAAGCCGTTTGATTGGGAGGAGATCCGTAGCGATGTGCTTATTCTTTTATCTTCGGAAGGCAAATAACTCCATGCCTGATAATCTTGAAAAACTGCTGTGGCACGAGGTTGACTAAACACACAACGTGTGTTATACTTGGAAAAATTATACAAAGGCATAACGATGGCAACCGCAAGCGAAAAAGTACGAACCAATGTCTATCTCGATGCCGAGATCAAACGTCAAGCACAAGAGATCTTCAAACGTTACGGGATGGGCTTGAGCGACGCGTTCAATATCTTCCTGGCTCAAGCGGTGATGCAGCGGGGGATCCCGTTTGACGTGAAAATCCCCAATCAAGAGACTGTTCAAACGATCAAGGATGCCAGAGCCAGCAAGAATATGAGCCATGTATCGATCGAAGAGCTTAAAAAGGAAGCGGGTGCTTGATATCGCTGTCCACAAGACCTTTAGCAAAGATCTCAAAAAAGCGCAACTCAACTCCACTAACACGGCAAAACTCTTTGCCTATATCGCCTTACTGCTTGAAGGAACAGAACTTCCGCCCCAAGCCAAAGACCACGTTTTGAGCGGCGAGTATCAAGATACGAGTGAGTTTCATATAAGCGGTGATCTGTTGGTGATTTACCGAATCGAGGGAGGTACATTGCAGCTTCTGAGGATCGGTACACATTCACAGTTGTTTCGATAATCGTGTTGGGAATTTGCAGAGAGTGATTTATTTGGTGCGGCTCGTAGTGACATTTTTGATTTCATCCGATATGCTGGGCTTTGAAGAGGCTCTCATAACCCGAAGGTCGGGGGTTCAAATTCCTCTCCCACAACCAATCAAAACTCCAAAAATGGACCGTTAGAAATTTTGTGTCAGTCCGATAGAATCTAACATTCTAAAGGATTGACCATGAACGACAAGTTTGACTTCAACGAGGCCCTGGAGCAGATCAAGGCCGGGGCCAAAATAGACGGTAAAG
>JALVUD010000023.1 GCA_027035765.1 Campylobacteraceae bacterium | reverse complement strand
ATCTCAAGGAATGCGAGTTCCGCTGGAGGAAGTCCAACGAAACCATGTATAATATCCTCAATCAGAGGCTAAAGAAGTATCTCAAATGAAAGGGCTGCTAGTCTAGAGCCTTATATAATATTATGAAAACTTATTTATTTAATGGATAGAAGTGATCGGAAGATCGGTAATGGCGAAAAGAAATAAATTGCTTACACGGAAGGAAAAATTTTGAAGAGTCTGGAGATAGATTAAGAAATGGCTCCGGATGCTGGATTCGAACCAGCGACCAAGTGATTAACAGTCACCTACTCTACCGCTGAGCTAATCCGGAACATAAGAGATACATTCCATCGCTGAAATGTGAGTGGGATTATAATAAAAAACTCCCGGCGTGTCAATAGTTTTTTCAGGCGGGAATGAAAAATTTTACTCCGTGAGTCTCCCGTATGCCGATTTGGCCTTTACGGAGCATTGTCTCCAGCCTCTCGCGGCTGGCTTTATCGAAGAGTATCGCCACGTCCTCGGCGGTGAGAGGGCGTTTGGAGAGGGTGTGGAGAATCTCTTCGTCGGAGTAGGCGGAAGGGGTGATCTCTCCGATATCCCGACGGCTGGCGATGTGGACGCTGAGGGCAGGGTCGAAAAGCAGAGAAAGCCGGCGGAGTTTTTCGTAGGAGACCGGGGAGACCCGGTAGGCGGGAGGGCGGTCGATGGTCCCCAGATCGATGCGGTCGGGACGGAGCCGGCGCAGATAGGCATCGAGAGCTTCGATCTCGGCGGGCTTGTCGTTGATCCCTTCCACCACGAGGATCTCGACGATCAGGGCGCCGCTGTATTCCTGACGAAAGGCCAGCATCCCCTCCTTGATCGCCTCCAGGTCTACGGAGTCCGCAGGGCGGTCGATCCGTTTGAAGCAGCGGGAGGTGGCACAGTCCAGCGAGAGCTTGACCGTATCAAAATGTTGCAGGACCCGGCGGATTTCGGGCCGGTGAATCGTGGAGGCGTTGCTCAGAATCAGCAGACGGGTAGCTCCCCGGATTGCCTCCAACCCTTCCACCAATTCTGCCAGATGGGGATAGAGGGTCGGTTCCCCGTTGGCGGTGACGGTGAGGACGTCGATATCGGGGTGCTCTTTCAGCCCCTCTTTGACGGCAGAGAGGATCGTCTCGACGGAAAGCGCCTCCTCATAGTGATCCATAGGTTTGGCTGGCTCCAGTTCGCAGTAGACGCAGTCGAAATTGCACTGTTTGCGGCCGGGGCTCAGATCGATTCCCAGGGACTTGCCGAAGCGGCGGGAGGCGACGGGTCCGAAGATGATGTCATTCATGAGGCTTCCTTATTCATTGGGCGGTGACGATGGAGATCTTTTTGAAACCTTTGCGTTTCAGGATATCGACGACGGAAACGAATTTCTGAAATTGGCTTTTTTGATCGGCGTTGAGGGTGACGAGATCCTTGACGGGGTCGAGTTTGGCGAGGTGTTTTTTGAGCTCCTCCAGGGTGACGGGCTGTTTCTCGAAAAAGTAGCGTCCCTGCTTGTCGATGGTGATGGAGATGCTTTTGGGCGGGATCTTGGCCTGACTGCCCGATTTGGGCAGATCCACAGGGAGCTCGTTTTTGATGACGAAGGTGGCGGTGGCCAGGACGATGACCAGCAGGACCAGGACGATGTCGATGAAAGGGACGACATTGATCTCGGCAAAGCGGCGCCGTCTCATCGGTCCCCGTCATAGCTCTGATTGATGATCTCCCAGCGTGTGATGAGACGATCGACCCGATCCATCAGGATATTGTAGAAGATGGTGGCGGGGATGGCGACGATGAGGCCGGCGGCCGTGGCTTTGAGGGCCAGGGCGAGATTTTTCATGATCTCTCCGGTGTCGATGGCGGTCTTCTGCTCACCGATCACGTAGAAAGTGAGTATGATGGCGATGACGGTCCCCAGCAGGCCGATATAGGGGGCACTGGAACCGATCGTGGCCAGCGGTCCCAGATTGCGTCCCAAATCCAGCTCCAGCATCTTGCGGTTGGGGTACTGGTAGAGATCGATCTGGCGGAAAAAAAGGAATCGCTCGATGGCGTAGGCAAAGGTGGCGATACTCATAAGCAGCAGGATGCCGATGATGCCGTAATCGACGATATTCTTGAGAGTTTCCACGGGCACGCAGCGTTCCTTTTTTCCGAAATTATATCGTATAATCCGGAGAGTAGCCGATCCCAAGGAGGTCCCGATCCGTCAGCTCTTTCTCCGATTCCACCGCCGTTTTCCCTATCTGCCGATGCAGCCGCTTCTGGAGTATTTCTCGGTATTCGGCGGAGTGGAGGAGAGGGTGCATTTCGACTTTTTCGAAGATCTGGAGCAGAGTGTGGAGCGGGTCTTTGCCGGAGAGTTTGAACAGAGTTCCCTCTGGATGGAACCGGCCTATCTGAGCGAAGATCCCTATCGCCGTCTGCTGACGGCAGTGGCAAGGGGCGACGGCAAAATGCACGGGGTCTTTCGACGGGCACACTTGAGTGAAAGTGTGGGCGGAGGAGTGCTGGACGAGATGGTGAACCGGGGAGTCCTGCGACTGGAAGAGAGCCGGGAAGCGCCTCTGAGGCCCTGTCCCGGCCGGCCGATCCGCAAAGAGCTGCGCCGTTACCGGATCCAGGGACGGATCCGCTTTTGCCGTCCTTCCGATCGTTTCTGGTTCGGGTTTGTCGAACCCTTTCGCCGGGAGCTGCAGCAGGGCGTCTCCGCTTCTTTTATCGAGAATTACCGGCAGCATCGGGAGCGGGCTTTCTCTCTGGTCTTCGAACAGCTCTCCAACGATCTGCTGGAGCTCCATTTTGCCCAGAAACAGGATCCGCTGCTGAGCAAAGGGAGCTACTGGGATCGACACAGCGAGTTTGATCTGCTGGCCCACACCCGCGAGGGGCATCTGATCCTGGGGGAGTGCAAATATACCGGCCGTCCGGTGAGTGCGGGGGAGTTGAAGAAACTTCGGGAGAAGGCCGAAACCTCCGGGATTCGGGCAGATCTGTTCGCCCTTTTTTCCCGCAGCGGATTCTCCCGGGAGCTTCGGCAGCGGCAGGAGAAGGATCTGCTGCTTTTCGAGCTGAAGGATTTTGAAGTACTTTTGGAGGCGTGAAGAGTCAGGAATCGTTGATGAAGCGTCGCTTCATAATGACAGATCAAAAGAAGAAGGAAACGAACTATCCCCAATGACCAATGACCAATGACTAATGACTAATGACCCGTCTTCTTCTTCGCTTCCTTCAACTCCCGCCTTTTTTTGTGAACCTCTTTGAGGTGGGCTTTGTAGTTTTTGAAAAAATCGTGGGTCCCCTGATCGTTGCGGAAAAAGTAGAGGTAATCGGTTTTTGCCGGATGGAGGGCGGCGCGGATGGCGGCGGCGGAGACGTTGCAGACCGGGGTGTCCGGCAGGCCGCGGTGGCGGTAGGTGTTGTAGGTGCTGTTGTCGTCACGGATGCGCTCGGGGGTGACCCGCAGATGGGAGTAGCGGCCGTAGTTGAGTGTCCCGTCCATCTGGAGCCGCATTCTTCTCTTGAGTCGGTTGTAGATCACCGAAGCCACCAGAGGCATCTCCCGCCGGTTGGCAGCCTCTTTCTGAATGATGGAGGCAACGGTCAGGATTCGCAGCCAACGTTTCGGCTCGTAGGGGATGCCCGCCTCCTGAGCCAGCGATCTGTAACGTCGTTCTGTCAAATTGAGCAGATAGCTGATGATACGTTTTTCATCATAACTCAAGGGAACGTTGTAGCTTTCGGCCAGGATCCCGGCCTCGGGATAGGGGCTGAGCTGATGGAAAGCCTGGTAGAGTTTTGTGGCATTGCGGTCCAGAGATTTCGCCAGTTGATCGAGGAAGATCACGGTGGTTTCGCCTGGGATCAGTGTAACGGGTTTGAAGCGGCTGGCAGGAGAGGTGATTTTGCTCAGGAACTCCAGACGGTTCATTCGGTTCCTGCCCAGATAGAGCCATCCCTCCTGCGGGGTGCCGAGACGGTGTAGAATCCAGCCGTCGATCCGTCCGACCTCTACGCCTTTCTTCTGCAGCTCTGCTATAATAGAATCAATAGAATTGCCGGTCAGACGGATATTTTTCGGCGTATCTACCGGCAGGGAGAAATAGTAAAGAAATGAGAGGAGAAGAAAGAGGGCAATGGTCTCCAGACGATCGATCCAGCGCATGGTTCTTCTTCTCCTTTTTCCAATTGTTTTGCTCCTGGGGGGCTGGGCCGCACTGCGACACGGTATCTCCCTCGACCGGCTTTCGGTGATGGGATATCAGTCGGAAAAATTATATCTTAAACTCGATCACAGGCTCCATCTGCGGGTTCAACGGCTGGTACTCCCGCCTTCCAAGGTCCGGAGCTCTTCGGATACTTTGAAGAAGGAGCTTGATACCCTGCATAAAATCCTGCGATGGTTTGACGAGATAGAAGCTCAGGAGATCCGGGTCGACGGCCACAGCTATCAGTTGATCTATCGGGACCGGATACTTTACCTCAAAGGCGGGGATTATGAGATCGCAGGGATGCTGTATGACCGGGGCCGATCCATGGAGATTCAGATGCCTCTGGTACGGATCCTCTCCCGAAATATTACACTTTCAGGGGAACTTCACTATCGTTATCGCGATGGACGAATCCTGGCCTCGGGTTATTATCAGGTGCCGGATCTCAACGGGGCGTTTCGCATCGAGCGGATCGGCAAGCGTTTCAGCTTTTGGATCGATTCGGAACCGACAGGCTCCCTGCATCGGCTTCTGGGACTGGTCAACCTGAGTCCGGATGCCGGAGAGTGGCTGCAGCATCGTCTCTCGGCCCGTCGCTACCGCCTGGAATATCTCCAGGGAAGTGGGCAGCTGGATTTGGAAGAGGGGAAAATCGTTCCGGACCTGGCGACGCTTCAGGGGGCGGCGAAGCTACAAAAGGTTCATCTGCGTTTCAATGACCGGCTCAAACCCATCGATGCTCCGTCGGCCCGAGTGATCCTCCAAAAAGGCAATCTCTACATTCTGCTCAACGCCCCCCGCTATGGAAAACATCCCATCGACGGAAGCCGGGCCGCTTTGCTGCATCTTTTTGACCCCGATCGTTTGGAGCTGTTGCTGAGACTGCACTACCGTGGGCGTATCGACTGGCAGGTTCTGAAGATCCTCAATACCTACGGTATCAAAGTATCCCTAGGACAGAAAGAGGGCAAAGCCGATGCCAAGGTCGCCATCGATATTCCGCTGGTCCGAGGCAAGGTTCGTCTCCGGGGGCTTGCCCGTCTTTCGCCCGGGAAACTGGAGTATCGGAAGAAGGTTTTCCGTATCGGAGGAGGAGAACTGGCTTTTACCAGCCGAACACTGCGATTGCGTTCCTTCAAAATCCGAGAAAAATTTTTCAGAGGATCCATAGACGGCAGGGTCGATCTGAAGCGAAAAACCGGCAAGCTCCGGATTGATGTGGAGCGGCTTGGACAGGGGCTTCCGATTTCGCTGCTGACGATGAAAAAGGTAGAGATTCCGGCCGAGATATCCTGGGATGAGAAGAGGCGGAGGCTGAATCTTCCGACTTTCAAGAGCAGTCTCTCCGTCGATTCCAAAGGGAAAGTCCGTATCCATATCCGGGATCTCGCTCTCTGGCGTCCCTACCTCAGGGGGTTGTTACGCCTGGCTTCGGGAGGAGAGATTGACGTGACCGGCAAAGCGGGAAACGATTGGCAGATCAGTGGGATATTGGCCTGGAAAGAGAGCCCTTTCTATGTCAAAAACGGTCCGCTGACACAATTTCCCTTCAAGATGGAGGTCGCCCCCGACGGCAAAGTGGACCTGGAGGCGTTGGGCGGCAAGCTGAAATACAGCTCCAAAGAGGGGGTTGTGCAGATTGAGGGGATCAACGTCAATGCCCAGAAACTGCTGGCCGAGATGAAAAAGATCGATGGGGGCGGAAGCACAGGCTCTTTGACCGTATTGGGGAAGAAGAGCCTGATTCGTTTTGGCCCCTATGTGCTTCTCAGTGACAGCTACCGTCTACGGAAACGGGGTGAGAACCTCGATTTTGTCGGTCAATTGGGCCAGGACCGTCTGAATCTCAGCAAACGGGGCAAAGTGCTCAAAATCTGGGCCGAAGGGATTGGCGATCGTATGCTGCACGCTCTGATCCATTTCAACGGAATTCGTAACGGCCGTTATACCCTCCATGTGGAAGGGGACCCGGAGAAAGGATACTCGGGGGAGATTCTGATCCGGGGCGGAGTCCTGACCGGTTTCAAAGCCTACAATAGTCTCATTGCGATGATCAATACGGTCCCCGCACTCATGAGTTTCTCCTCACCGGGCTTCAGTGACAAAGGATTTGAGCTGAAACAGGGAACGATCCTCTTTACCCTCAAGGGGGACCGACTGAAACTGGGGCGGATCCTGCTGGTGGGCAAATCCTCCACTATCGCCGGGCAGGGGAACGTGAATCTGGCTGACGGCCGTCTCAATGTTGAGCTGGCAATCCGTACAGCCCGAGAAGTAGGGAGGGCAATTTCCTCAATTCCTGTCGTTGGTTATATTCTTTTTGGCAAAGACAAAAGTCTCACTGCCGGGGTCAAAATCACCGGAACCCTCCAGAAGCCCAAGATTCAGACCAACCCGGTGGGAGAAGCACTGCTCTATCCGCTGGATCTGCTACGGCGAACCCTGACCGCTCCCGCCCATCTTTCGGAGCCGAAGCCGGACGAGGAGATGTTGACCACACCGCCGCCTGCTCCGGCCGCACCGCTGCCCAAAGCTCCTCCCGCCCGGGAGGACAATGCAACCGCAGGAAACAGCCAGGCCTTTTAACGTTCACTCCGGTGATCAGCTCACCCTGCGTCTCGCTATTCGTTCCTCAGGACATTCAGGGGATCGGTCATCGAGGCTTTTCGGGCGGGATAGAGGGCCGAAAGCAGAACGATCAGTGCCGTTCCTGCGAGGATCATGGCGAAATCACTCCAGAGCAGGTCGACCGGCAGGCGGCTGGTGCCGTAGACGTCGGCGGGGAGGGTGATGATATTGAAATGTGTCAGCACCCAGATACCTCCGAAGCCCAGAAGCGTGCCGGCGAGGATCCCGGCGCTGCCGATGGCTACGCCCAGGCGGAAAAAGATCTGGCGGATCTCCCGGCGGGTAGCTCCCAGGGTCCGCAGCAGGGCGATCTCTCTGCGACGGCTCATGACGGTCATCAGCAGGGAGCTGATGATGTTGAGCGAAGCGACGAGAATGATCAGCAGCAGAACCAGGAAGAGGGCCTTTTTCTCCATCTGCATGGCGGAGAAGAAGTTGCCGTTTTGCTGCCACCACCCCTCCACGTCGGCATCGTCGGGCAGGAGGGCTTTGACCGCTTTGATCTTGCCGAAGGGATCCTCGGTGTAGAGGTGGAGCCCGTCGTAGCGGTCCGGCGCCTTTTTGAGGACCTTTTGAAAGGCTTCCAGCGTGGTGTACATGATCGCCTTGTCGTAGGCTTTGAGCCCCGAATTGAAAGTGCCTCGCAGCCGGAAGCGTTTCTGCAGCGGCATCGTCCCCAGGCCCGCCGCCTGGTATTGGGAGAAAAAGAGGGTGATCTTCTCTCCGATTTTCGCATTCAGCTCCATCGCCAGGTCGTCTCCGGCGATGAGGTCATAACGGGAAGGGGGGAGTGTTTTGTTCTGTTCCAGTGCTTTGGCGAAGATCGGATTGAGCGAGGCCTCTTTGGCGAAATCGACCCCGTAGAGAATGCCCCCCTGGATCCCGTCACCGTACCGGGCGATCACCTGAGTGCTGTAGAAAGGGCTGATTTTCATTTCGGGAAACTGTTCGTGGATCTTTTCAAGCGTAGAGTGCCGAACTCCTTCGCCGTAGCTGACGACGGTCAGGGGATAGTTCATCACGAAGAGTTTCTTTTCAAACTCTTTCTGGGTACCGTTCATAATCCCCATGGCGATCATCAGGACCATGACCCCTGCGGTGATCCCCAGAAACGCCAGCAGAGCGGAGATGAAGATGAAGGGATTTTCGGGATCGTAGCGCAGATAGTGGCGGACGATACGACGGACGACGCGGGAATCGGAGGGGAGGGCCATCAGGCCAGGAGCCCTTTCTTGGGCCCGCTTTTACCGCAGCAGTTTTTGTATTTCTTTCCGCTGCCACAGGGGCAGGGGTCGTTGCGCTTGGGCTTGTGGGGAGCCACGTAGGGGGTGTTCTGGGCGTCGGTGGTATCCTGGGGAAGCTCCTGGTACTCGTTGCTGATGAGCTCCTCTTCGTCGATGGCCAGCTCCTCGAGCATCTTCTCGGCGGCTTCGAGCTCCTCCTCGGGGGCACTGAAGTCGAACTGGACCAGATAGAGCAGTTTGAGAGATTCGAACTTGATCCGGCGCACCAGGGCTTCGAAGAGGCGATAGCTCTCCTGCTTGTACTCTACCAGGGGGTCTTTTTGGTTGTAACCCCGCAGGCCGATTCCGGTCTTGAGGACATCCATCTCGTAAAGGTGCTCCCGCCACTCGGTATCGAGGACCTGCAACATCAGGATCTTCTCGATCTCTTTGCGCTGCTCTTCATCGAAGATACCGAACTTCTCTTCATAGGCTTCTTTGAGGAGCTTCAGTGTCTCCTCCCGGATCTCGTCGGCCTCTTTGCCCTGGAAGGTCTCGGGGGCGATCTCCAGGCCGGTATACTCTCGGATCAGGGTCGTGTAGCGATCCAGATCGTAGTCTTCGCTGGGCTGTCCGGAGAAGATCTCCGCCTCCTGGAGCAGGTAGTCCACCAGCTCTTCCCGGTTTTGTTCGATTTTGCCTTCGATGTCGTACTCGGGATCGAGAAGCTGGTTGCGGAAGGCGTAGATCGCTTTGCGCTGGTAGTTGGCCACGTCATCGTATTCGAGGATGTTTTTCCGGGATTCGTAATGCATCGCCTCGACCTTCTTCTGGGCCTTTTCGATGCTCCGGGTGACGAGCTTGGATTCGATGTACTCTCCCTCTTCCATTCCCATGGAGTTCATGATCTTCTGGATCCGGTCTCCGCCGAAGATCCGCAGGAGGTTGTCCTCCAGGCTCAGGTAGAACTGGCTCTCACCGGGATCGCCCTGACGGCCGGAGCGGCCTCTGAGCTGGTTGTCGATCCGGCGGCTCTCGTGGCGTTCGGTTCCCAGGATCGCCAGACCGCCCAGCTCCCGCACCTCGTCGACGATCTTGATGTCGACTCCCCGGCCCGCCATATTGGTGGCGACGGTGACGGCGCCTTTTTGACCGGCGTCTTTGATGATCTCCGCCTCTTGCTCGTGGTTCTTGGCGTTGAGGACGTTGTGGGGGATCTTCTCCTGTTTGAGCCGTTCGTGGATCATCTCACTCTTCTCGATAGAGGCGGTTCCCACCAGGACCGGCTGGCCTTTGCTATGGAGCTCTTTGATCCGCTTGACGACCGCCTCGACTTTGTCTTTTTCGGTTTTGAAGATCAGGTCGGGCTTGTCGATGCGCCGGACGGGGACGTTGGTGGGGATGGAGATGACGTCCAGGCCGTAGATCTGGCTGAACTCCGTCGCTTCGGTCTGGGCGGTACCGGTCATACCTGCCAGTTTCTCGTACATCCGGAAGTAGTTCTGGTAGGTGATCTCCGCCAGGGTCTGGGACTCCTCCTGGATCTTGACCCCCTCTTTGGCTTCCAGGGCCTGATGGAGCCCTTCGCTGTAGCGGCGTCCTTCACTGAGACGGCCGGTGAACTCGTCGACGATGACGATCTCGCCGTCGCGTACCACATAGTCCACATCCTTTTCAAAGAGGTTGTGGGCTTTGAGTGCCTGATCCAGATGGTGGACCATGGCGGCGTTTTCCAGGCTGAAGAGGTTGTCGACCCCGAAGAGCTTTTCGGCCTTCTCCAGCCCCTCTTCGGTCATGACGATGGTGCGATTCTTCTCGTCCACCACAAAATCTCCGGTCATCTTTTTGGGTTCACCGGCTTTGGCAGGAAGCTCTTCGCCCCGTACCAATTGCCGGGCTACCTCGTCGGCCTTCAGATAGAGGCTCTGATCCCGCTGGGTGGGGCCCGAGATAATCAGCGGAGTCCGTGCTTCGTCGATGAGGATCGAGTCCACTTCATCCACGATGGCGTAATAGTGGTCCCGCTGCACCTTCTCTTCGAGACGGACTTTCATGTTATCCCGCAGATAGTCGAAACCGAACTCGTTGTTGGTCCCGTAAGTGATGTCGGCGTCGTACTGGGCTTTGCGCTCGAAATCATCCTGGATCTCGCTGGTGATACAGCCGGTGCGGTAGCCCAGGAATTCGTAGATCTGTCCCATGTCGGTAGCATCCCGTTTGGCCAGGTAGTCATTGACGGTGACGACATGGACTCCCCGGCCCAGCATAGCGTTGAGGACCACGGGGAGGGTGGCAACCAGGGTCTTCCCCTCGCCGGTCTTCATCTCGGCGATATTGCCCTCGTGGAGGACCATACCTCCTACAAGCTGCACATCGTAGTGGCGCAGCCCCAGGACACGTTTGCTCACTTCCCGGGTGATGGCGAAGGAGTCGTAGAGGACATCGTCGAGGGTTTTCTCTCCGGCCTGTACAGCCGCTTTGAGCTCATCGAATGCCGCCTTGAGCTCTTCGTCGCTCATCTTTTCGTATTTTGGTTCCAGTGCGTTGATCTGTCGGGCCCGCTTCATATACTGTTTGACCTTCCGGTCATTGGCGGTTCCGAAGACTTTCATTACTGTATTGATCATCGTGTTTCTTTTGCCTTCTGATAATGTCGGGTTATTTTATCGAAAAAGGGTTAATCCATTATAGCTTCACGATCGGGTAATAGAATTCGCTATGATTCCAGAAGAAAAAGGAGTGAAGATCTAATGAGATATTTTTTAATATTAACCAGCGTATCTGCATTTATGCTTGCCGGCGGAATCACCCTGAGCCCCGGGATGGAGGCGCAGTTCGTTCAGAAGATCACCAACCCGAAGAAAAAAGTGATCCGCTACGAAGGGCGGGTGCTGATGGACAAGGGATCCCGCTTCAAATGGCGCTACGTCAAACCAACCGAAAAGGAGGTCTGCAGCGACGGGAAGAGGGTGGTCGTCGTCGACCACGATCTGGAACAGGTCAGCTACTACCGGATGGATCGGGGATTCGATCTGGGGGCGGTATTGAAAAAGGCGAAACACTACAAAGACAATCTCTATACCGCCCGTTACCGGGGCCGAACCTACACCATCGCGGTCGATGCCAAAGGACGGGTCGAGCAGATCGCCTATCGGGACGATATGGACAATGTCGTCAATATTCATCTCTACAAACTCAAAAACTTTTCCCGACCCCCGGCTGTTTCTGCTTTCCGCTGCCCCTATCCCAAGAGCTACGACGTGATCGGAGGCTAGCCGATGGAGAAGATATTCGCCCAGTTCAATATCGATGCCATGGTCTTCGGGGCGATTGTCGCCTCGGTGGTTCTGGCCTTTGTTCTGGTGGTGGTGATCTTTTCGGTCCGCTACAAAGGACAGTATGAAAAGATCGAAGACCTCCGGGACCGGCTCAAGGAACGGGAGGAGAAGATCGCCATGCTGGAGGAGAGCCTCCGGGAGGTACAGATCCTCAACGCATCGCAGCGGCAGGAGATCCAGCAGTTCCAGGATCTGGAAGAGCGCTACAAGGCAGAAAAGAACAAGGTGGAGGAGCAGCTGGCTCTGGCCAAAGAGCGGATCGAGGCCCAGCGGGAGAAGATCGCTGATCTGGAGGGCAAACGCAAAGAGCTGGAAGTGACGCTGGAAAATACCCGGGAGAATCTGGCCAAAGCCAACGAAGAGATCGAAAACGTCCGCAAACGCAACGAATTCTGGGTGGAGCAGCTCTCGGAACTGCGGACCAAGCATGAAGCGATCAAATCCCGACTGCGCAGATATGAGAGTTGAGGGGAGATAATCGTTAGTCTCTAGTCGATAGTCAAGTGGGACGTTCGGCAATATAACGGAGGGCGTTGAGATAGCTTTTGGTATTGAGCTCTTTTCCCTTGTAGGCGATATCGAAGGCGGTGCCGTGATCGACGCTGGTACGGAGGATCGGAAGGTTTAGCGACACATTGATGCTTTCGTCGAAGTGAAGTGCTTTGAGGGGGATGAGCCCCTGGTCGTGATACATCGCCACATAGTAGCGGAAGTGTTTACGCATAGCAGGGGTGAAGGCGGTGTCGGGAACGAGAGGACCGGTGAAGATGGAAGATGGAAGATGGAAGATGGAAGATGAACTTTGGATTGATTGGTTGGCTTGGGTGATGGCCTGCTCGATGATGGTCTCTTCGTCGCCGAGGACGCCGTGGTCGCCGGCGTGGGGGTTGAGGCCGAGGACGGCGATCTCCTCGGCGCCGGTCTCCCGTTGGAAGTCCAGGAGAAAACGGGTCAGCTTCTCCCGGTCGAGTGCATCTGGAACGTCGCGTAGAGGGATATGCTCGGTATAGAGACCCACATACATCTGCGGATAGCCCAGCATCATGATCGCTTCCCGGTCAAAGAAGTCCCGCAGGGCGTCGGTGTGGCCTTTGTAGGGGATGCCGGCCAGTTCCCAGGCTTTTTTGTGGATCGGCAGGGTGCAAACTGCCTCGGCGTGCTCTTCGGTGCAGAGCTCTACAGCAGCTTTGAAGGAGGCGAAGCTATAGGCTCCCGCTGCTGCATCTACCGTGCCGGGTTGCATCACGAAGGATTCGGCTCCCGGAGATTGGATGGTAAAACCTTCAGGGATATCGAGATGAAGCAGCCCGGCCGCCTGCTCCAGCATCTCCCGGTCGATCAGATAGATCGGATCGACGAGGGTTTTGGCCGCTTTATGGCAGCGCAGGGCCAGTTCGATGCCGATGCCGTTAAGGTCTCCGATGCTCACGGCAACCCGTTTCATGAAAAACTCCGTTTTTTATGAGTGAGGAGTTTTTGAATGAGGAATGAGGAATGAGGAATGAGGAACCGAAGGTTGGAAACTAGTAACCGATTTTGTAGCGTGGGATTGCTATCCCACGAAAGGGTGAATGGTGAATGATGAATGGTGAATGGTTTCGGTTTGCGTTGCTTTGCAACGCCCCCAATGCCCAATGCCCAATGCCTATTGCCGTCGCCGAAGGCGACACTTCCTGCGACTTGCGATTTGCGATTTGCGACTCTTCCTCTGCCGACTGCCGACTGCCGACTGCCGACTATTTCATAACGACTCATTGCAGTAGTGCCTTCATCTCTCTGACCGCCGCTTCGAGTCCGACAAAGACGGAGCGTGCGACGATGCTCTGACCGATGTTGAGCTCTTCGATCTGCCGGATTTTGGCGATGGGGCCGACGTTTTGGTAGTTGAGGCCGTGGCCGGCGGCGACGCGGAGGTGGATCCCTTTGGCGTGCTCGGCCAGATCGGCGAGGGTGCTCAGCTCTTCATCGAGCATCTTTTTCAGATCCCGGCGGGGGAGCTGCAGGCTCTCGATGGCGTGACGGGTGCGGGTGAGATTGGAGTAGAGCATGGCCCAGAGATTGGCGTAGCGCCCGGTGTGAAACTCGATCCAGTCGGCCCCCAGCTCTTTGGCGGCCAGGACGGTATCGGGATGGGGATCGATAAAGAGGGAGACCTCCACTTCCGCATCATGCAGCCGGCGAATCACCTCTTTCAGTGCGGTCGGGTCGCCGGTGACGTCGAGCCCCCCTTCGGTGGTGACCTCTTCCCGCTTCTCCGGCACCAGAGTGGCCCGCAGGGGACGTTGCTCACAGACGAAGTCGATGATCTCGGAGGCCTGGGCACACTCCAGGTTCACCGGCAGAGGTGAGTGGCGGATGATGGCGGCGGCGTCTTCGTCATGGATATGGCGGCGGTCTTCGCGCAGATGGATGGTGATCTGATCGGCGCCGGCCCGGGCGCAGATCCCCAGGGCCTGCAGGGGATCGGGATCGTTGATGCGGCGCGCCTCCCGCAAAACGGCGATATGATCGATATTGACTCCCAATTTCATCCGAAGCTCCGTTGTATGAAGATTTTTCCGATTATACCACTGTGACACGCCCTCTAAACCCAGTTGTGATAAAATCCGCACAAAACAATTCAAAGTGAGTCTTCTGAAAAAACCGGTTTCACTCAACAGCTCTGGCAGTTGCTAATGCCGTTGGCACCACTCCGGGGCAAGCGCTCCTTTGTCGCCGTCGAGTGAAACCTCTCTTTTACAGAAGGGTTAAGTACACAACTCAGGAAGGACCAAGCATGGGAAAACGAGAGATCAAAAAGGCGGTTCTGGCCTATTCCGGCGGACTGGATACCAGTATCATCCTCAAATGGCTGCAGGATGAGTACGGTTGCGAAGTGGTGACCTTCACCGCAGACCTGGGGCAGGGCGAAGAGGTGGAGCCCGCCCGGCAGAAGGCGCTGAAACTGGGAATCAAACCCGAAAACATCTACATCCTGGATCTCAGAGAAGAGTTCGTGCGGGATTTCGTCTTCCCCATGTTCCGGGCCAATGCCATCTACGAAGGAGAGTATCTGCTCGGCACCTCCATCGCCCGGCCGCTGATCGCCAAAAAGCAGATCGAGATCGCCCACGAGACCGGGGCCGATGCCGTCGCTCATGGTGCCACGGGCAAGGGGAACGACCAGGTGCGTTTCGAGCTGGGCTATCTGAGCCTCGATCCCGAGATCGCCGTCATTGCCCCCTGGCGCGAGTGGGATCTCAACAGCCGGGAGAAGCTTCTGGCCTATGCCGAGGAGCACGGCATCGAGATCGAGAAGAAGGGCAAAAAGTCCCCCTACAGCATGGACGCCAACCTGCTGCACATCTCCTACGAGGGCCAGATCCTCGAAGATCCTGCCGCCGAGCCGGAAGCAGATATGTGGCTCTGGACCAACTCTCCCGAAGAGGCCCCCGATGAGCCCGAGTACATCACCATCGGCTACAAAAAGGGTGATCCCGTCTCCATCAACGGCGTGGAGATGTCTCCGGCGACCCTGCTCAAAACTCTCAACGACTACGGCAACAAACACGGCATCGGCCGGATCGACATCGTGGAGAACCGCTATGTGGGCATGAAGGCCCGCGGCTGCTACGAAACTCCGGGCGGCACCATCATGCTCAAAGCCCACCGGGCCATCGAGTCGATTACCCTGGACCGGGAGGAGGCCCATCTCAAAGACGAGCTGATGCCCCGCTACGCCAGCCTGATCTACAACGGTTACTGGTGGTCCCCCGAGCGCCAGATGCTCCAGGCCGCCATCGACCGCACCCAGCGCTTTGTCGAGGGGGAGGTACGTCTCAAACTCTATAAAGGCAACGTCATCGTCGTCGGCCGCCAGTCTCCCAAATCCCTCTACTCCCCTGCCCACAGCACCTTCGAAGAGGATGAGGTCTACAACCAGAAAGATGCCGAAGGCTTCATCCGCCTCAACGCCCTGCGTTTCATTATCGAAGGGGAGCGCCAGCCGGAACGTCACGAGGATATCCTCTCCGACGAAGAAAAGTAAAACTTCCCCGGCGGGTAATCCTGACCCGCTATGATTCTCGTATGAAACCTGTTTCTCTTTTTTCTCTTTTTACGATCCTGGCACTTACACTGATGCTTGGCGCCTGCGGGACAGATCCGCAACCCGGGGACAGGCGGCACTTTGTCGGTCTGGCTTCCCATTACGGGCCGGAGTGGGACGGCCGGCGTACCGCCAGTGGAGAGATCTTTCGCAACCGCAGGCTCACCGCCGCTCACAAGAGCCTCCCTTTCGGCACCCGGGTGCGTGTGACACTGCTCGCTACCGGCAAAAGCGTCATCGTGAGGATCAATGACCGGGGTCCCTTCGTCAGAGGCCGGGTAATCGACCTGAGTGATGAAGCGGCAAGACGGATCGGTCTGGATCGTCACGGTGTGGCCAAAGTGCGGGTTGAGGTTTTATAAGTAAAAAATTACGGTAAGACTTCAAATAAGCTCAATCCCTTATCTTTCTGGCGATCAGCGCCGCTTTGCGCATTCGATACATTTCGTATCCCTCATTCCAGAACTCTTCATACAGCAGTGTTTCGAAGCTGCTTCCAGGCAGTCGGGGAAGCTCATCTGCCTGGAGGAGATAATCGGGATTGGAGTCTTTCTTTTCGTTTTCGGGGTGTTCCATATAGGTTTCGAGGATCAGCACTCCCCCTGTTTTAAGGGCCGAGCCTATCCTAGCAATCAACTCCCGGTCCAGGTAGTTGGCGATGAGGATCAGGTCATAGTGCTCCGATGGGGCTTCATAGCCGTCCAGGTCGATCAGTCCTGTGCGGATCGATTCCCGGACTCCGGCCGCTTCCGCCGCTCCGGTAAGGATCTGCAGTGCAACGGGAGAGAGGTCGAGGGCATCCACTTTCCATCCCTTTTGGGCCAGAGCGATGGCGTTGCGTCCCGTACCGCAGGCCAGGTCGAGGGCCAGACCCGAGGCAGGGAGCCGGGGATCCTCCAGCCACCGCAGGGGCGGACGTGCTTCTCTCAATTTGGGGTTTTCCAGATATTTCCGATCCCATTTCTCCTGATCTTTCTGTGACATCATCCTTCCTTTTTTGCGGGAGGATACCATATTGACTCGGAATGTGTAAATTATTGTGAAGGTGCGGTTTCAACCTTGCCCGTTGCAGGAATAAATTCCCGCTTCCAATAAACTGCGTCGCAACGTTGTTTCTAGTTACTAGTTACTCGTTACTAGTTTCTAGTTTTTCCTTTCCGGGTATAATATCCCAAAAAACGGAGCAGAGAATGCAGGATCACTACTACTTCGTCTCCTGGAACGTCAACGGCATCCGGTCCGTCGCTAAAAAAAGGGCCCTCAGGTGGATCGACAAGGAGCCGCCACATATCCTGGGGCTTCAGGAGGTCAAGGCCGAGGAGGATCAGTTCCCCAAGGATCTTTTCGAACATCAATACGCCCATCTCTATGTGAGCAGCTCCCACAAAAAGGGGCAGTCGGGGGTGGCGCTCTTTACCGATCTGGAGCCCGAGAGCTACTCCCCCTGCTACGAGGTGGATATCCTGCACGAAGGACGGATCAACGAGATCCAGTTCGACAACATCGCCTTTTTCAACGTCTATTTTCCCAACGGCAAGCGCAGCGAAGAGCGGCTGGCCTACAAGCTGGAGTTCTACGACCGCTTCTTCGAGACCATCGAGGCGCGGCGCAAGGCGGGGATGTCGGTGATCTTCTGCGGAGATGTCAACACCGCCCACCGCCCCATCGACTTGGCCCGTCCCAAGGAGAACGAGGAGATCTCCGGATTTCTGCCGGTGGAACGGGCCTGGATCGACAAGGTAATCGCCGCCGGATATGTGGATACATTTCGTCATGTCCACGGTGACGAACCGGAACGCTACAGCTGGTGGTCCATGCGCACCCGGGCCCGCGAGAGAAACGTGGGCTGGAGGATCGACTACTTCTTCGTCTCGGAGGATCTCAAGGAGCGGATTCTCGATGCGGACATCCTGGCGGATATCACCGGCAGCGATCACGCCCCGATAAGCCTCAGACTGGCGAAAAAGTAGTACCCATAATAAAAAATATGATACCCTCTCTCTGGAAAAACCTCACGAGGTTTGATTGAAATATTAAAAAATATAAAGGGGCCAAATGAGCCAGGATAAGCTTCAAAAGATCGAAACCGCCGGCTTCATTCTCAAACCCGATTCTCCCGAGATCAAACCGATCTTCGAGGAGGTGCGTCACCGTTTCGAGAGCCGGGGAATCCGGGTACTGCTGGCGGAGCGTTCCGCTGCCATGATCGGGGAGGAGGGGATTCCTTTCGAGACCATGTGCGCCCAGAGCGATTTTCTGGTCTCCCTGGGCGGGGACGGGACGCTGCTCTCTCTGGTGCGGCGCAGCTATGCCTGGCACAAACCGGTGGTGGGGATCAATGCCGGCAATCTGGGCTTCCTGGCCGATGTGACCATCGAGGAGGTGGAGAGCTTTCTGGAGCAGCTCTTTGACGGGCGCTACCGGATCGATCGGCGGCTGATGATCGCCGGGCACATCCAGAAGTCCTCCGGGGCGAAGATCGAGTTTTTCGCGCTCAATGATGTGGTCATCAGCAGCCCCATCCCTTCGAAGATGGTCATCGTCAACGCCTCCATCGAAGGGGAGCGCTTCAACACCTACCGGGGTGACGGGCTCATCATCTCCACCCCCACCGGCTCCACGGCCTACAACCTGGCCGCGGGCGGACCGGTGGTCTATCCCCTGACTCGGGCCTTTATCCTCACCCCGGTCCTGGCCCACTCTCTGACCAACCAGCGCCCCCTGGTGGTCCCCGCCGACTTCGCCATCGAACTTGATACTGAAAAATATGAAGCCATCGCCACCATCGACGGACAGGAGCGTTACGAGATCGAGGAGGGGGATCGGGTCTTCATCACCGTGGCCAAAGAGGACGCAAGACTTCTGCATCGCCAGGAGCGCAACTATTTCGCCGTGCTGCGGGACAAACTGCACTGGGGAGACAGGGATTGGTGATAGGAAATTAGGAATGAGGAATTAGGAATGAGGAATGATGGGATGTTGTTTCATAACGACATTTTTGGAGGCTGTTTTCGTCGTTTGTCGTTTGTCGTTTGTTGTTTGAACGGAGTCAGCGGTGAAGGCGCCTTTGGCGCCGTCGCAAGTGTGGAGTCATTAGTCATTGGTCATTGGTCATTGGTCAATAGAAGCGTTGCTACGCAACACCAACCGAAACCATTCACCATTCACCATTCACCCTTCACTCATTCGTGGGATGGCAATCCCACGCTACGAAATCGGTTACTAGTTTCCAACCTTCGGTTCTTCATTCTTCATTCTTCATTCCTCATTCGAAAGCCTAGCTTTCGTTTTCGGTTCCTCACTCCTCACTCCTCACTCCTCACTTTTTCGTTTGGAGAACGAAAATGATCCAACATCTCTATCTGAAAGATCTTCTCAGTTTCGAGGAGGTGAATCTCGAGTTCGCACCGGGGTTGGTAGTCCTGACCGGGCCCAGCGGAGCGGGGAAGTCGCTGCTGATGCAGGCGCTCCTGGCCAATCTGGGAATCGGGAGCAGCGAAGCGAAGCTCTGCGAGACAGAGCTGGCGAAGCCTGCGTCGATGGAGAGCGAGGATCTGCTGCTGGAGGATCCGCTGGTGGTACGGGCCCTTCGCAAGGACCGTACCCGTTTCTATCTCAATGACCAGCAGATCTCCAAGCGTCGTCTGGGGGAACTTTTCGCTCCCTATCTCTCCTATCTGAGCGTCCGGGATCGTGGGGGATTCGAGAGCGAGCGGCTTCTGGCGATCTTGGATGCGGCGGCTGCCGAGCGGGATTCCGAAGCGGCGAAGCTAAGAGAGGAGTATCGCCGACGTTTCCGGATCTACCGGGAGCGCAGGGAGGAGCTGGAGCGGCTGCGGGAGGATGAGAAACGATTGGCGGAGCTGATCGAGTTCGCCCGTTTCGAGATCGACAAGATCGCCTCCATCGATCCCCGGGAGGGGGAGTATGAGGAGCTGCTGCAGATCAAACAGCGTCTCTCTCGCCTGGATCGGATCCGGGAGGCCATGGAGCGGGCTTCGGCGATCTTCGAGCTGGAGGAGAGTGTCCAGGAGGTCTTTCGCCTTATGGAAAAGGAGGGGGAGTACTTCAGCGAAGCGATGAATCGCCTGCGGGCCGACTTCGAGGACACAGAGGCCCTGGCGGAGGAGCTGGCGGAAGTGGATGTCGAGGAGGTTCTGGACCGTCTGGAACAACTCTCCAACCTGATCCGCCGCTACGGTTCCATCGCCGAAGCCCTGGAGTATCGCCGGGCCAAAGAGGAGGAGCTGGCGGGCTACGAGCATATCGAAGAGGATCGCAGTGAGCTGGAGCGCTTTGTCCGGGAGGAGGCGGCGGCATTGCAGGAACTGGCGGGAAGAATCTCGGCACACCGCCAGGCAGCCGCAAAAACATTGGAGGACAAACTGGCCGGGATCCTCGATCGGCTCAAACTCCCGGCAGTGCATTTCAAGCTGAAACAGGCGGAACTCTCCGAGTGGGGGACCGACCGGGCCGATCTCTCGCTGCAGGGTTCGACCACGGCGACGCTGAGCGGCGGGGAGTTCAACCGTCTGCGTCTGGCGCTCATGAGTGTGGCCCTTCCTGAAAATGAAAAAGAGCGCGGTGTGGTCTTTCTGGATGAGATCGACGCCAATGTCAGCGGCGACGAGTCCATCGCCATCGCCGAGATGATCGGGGAGTTGGCCAAAAAGCGCCAGGTCTTCGCCATCAGCCACCAGCCCCATCTGAGTGCCAAGGCGGATCAGCATATCCTCGTACGCAAAGAGGGTGACCGCAGTGTCGCCCTCTCTCTGGAAGAGCCGGAGCGCCTGCAGGAGCTCTCCCGGATCGTTGCGGGTGAGGGCGCGGACGAAGAGGTGCTGGCCTTTGTGCGCAAACTCCGGCCCGATGACAAAGGCCCCCGAAAGAGAAAGGAGCATCGATGATTGATCTGGAGATTCCCGGTTACGGACGGCTCTCTCTGGAACACCTGCTGGTGGACTACAACGGCACCCTGGCCCTGGACGGCCGTCTGCTGCCCGAAGTCAGGACGCGGCTGGGTGCCCTGGCCGAGCTTCTGGAGATCCGGGTGGTGACCGCCGATACCTTCGGGACGGTAGCCAAAGAGCTGGAGGGAACCTGCGTGGAGACCGTCATCCTGACAAGCAGTGATCATACGGCGGAAAAACGGCAGATTCTCGAAGAACTGGGCGCCGATCGGACTGCGGCCGTGGGCAACGGCAACAACGACCGGGCTATGCTGGAACGGGCAGCTCTGGGGATCGTGGTCCTGGGTGAGGAGGGGTGCGCCACGGCGACGCTTCAGGCGGCACAGCTCGTCGTCCCCTCCATCGCCGCTGCCCTGGATCTGCTGCTCAAGCCGGGGCGACTCACCGCCACACTGCGCCGTTAGGTCGGTATGATAAAATATCGAAATTTATTTTTTTAAGAGGAGTCAATCAATGCTGATGCAGGGAAAAAAGGGCGTCGTCCTCGGGATCGCCAACAAAAAATCCATCGCCTACGGGATCGCCAAAGCATGCCGGGACCAGGGGGCGGAGCTGGCCATCACCTATCTCAACGAACGCTTCGAGAAAAAGCTCGCTCCCATCGCCGAAGAGCTGGGATGTGCCGATCGTCTCTATCCCTGTGACGTGAGCAAGCCCGAGGAGATCCGGGCGCTGCGGGAATCCCTGGAGAAGGACTTCGGCCAGATCGATTTCATCGTCCACTCCATCGCTTTCGCCCCCAAAGAGGGCCTCAGCGGTCATTTCAGCGACATCTCCAAAGAGGCCTTCAACGTGGCCATGGATATCTCCGTCTACTCTCTGATCGAGGTGACCCGTGAGCTCAAGCCGATACTCAGCGACAACAATTCCATCGTGACCCTGAGCTACTACGGCGGGGTCAAGTATATCCCCAACTACAATCTCATGGGCGTCGCCAAGGCGGCTCTGGAGATGAGTGTCAAATATCTGGCGGAGGAGATGGGCCGTACCGGTACCCGGGTCAACGCCATCAGCGCCGGTCCCATCAAGACCCTGGCCGCCGCAGGGATCGGCGACTTCTCCTTCATGCTCAAGTGGAACGCCGCGCATTCACCTCTCAAACGTAACGTCACCATCGAAGAGGTGGGCAACAGCGGGATGTATCTGCTCAGCGACCTCTCCAAAGCCGTTACGGGTGAGATCCACTACGTCGACGGCGGTTTCAATATCATGGGAATGCCCGCCGTGGAGTTCGACGAAAACGGCAAACCCCATATCGCCTGGAACGGAGAAGGGTGAACCTCGGCTTTGCCGAGGTTCGGATGTTGGATGTTGATTATGAATGATGGATGAATAGGAGATATCAGTGTCGAAAACATCCAATTCAAAATCAAAAATCCAAAATCCAAAATCATTTTTCTCAAAGATTCTGACAATCTATGGCCGCAAGCCGGTACTGGAGGCGCTGCAGGATCCGAATCTTCAAATCTATCGGCTCCATCTGGCCGAGAGCAACCGTCCCTCCAAAGAGCTCAAACAGATGGTGAAGCTGGCCGAAAAGCGGGGAGTAGAGATCCGCACCCATGAGAAAAAGGCCCTCTCCCGTATATCGAAAAACGGGCGTCAGGATCAGGGAGTCGCGCTGGATATCATTCTGGAGAACCTTATCGATCCGGAGGAGTTTCTCCAAAGCCGTGAGAGCTTTCGCATCGTGGCCCTGGACAGAGTGACCAACCCCCAGAACGTGGGGATGATCATCCGATCCTGCGCCGCCGGGGCCATCGATGGGCTTTTGCTGGCAGGTAAAGGTAACGCCCCGCTAGTCTCCCCCCTGACCATCAAAGCCAGCGCCGGTACCCTCTTCAAACTCCCCATCATCCGCGGGGATTCATTGTTCAAAACTCTGCGCCGCTTTCATGAAGCCGGTAGCCGGATCTATACCCTCGACTCCCACGCCGAGCTTGGCTATCGGGAGACGGAGTTTTCGCAGCGTTCGATCTTTGTCCTGGGAAATGAGAGCGAAGGGGTCAGTCCCGAGATCGAGGCACTGAGCGATGCTTCGATCTCTATCCCGATGAATCGGGGTGTCGAGTCTCTCAATGTGGCGGTAACGGCAGCCCTTTTGGCCTTTTGTACTTCATCATCATGAGGTAAACTCCGTACGCGCAACTTTCGATACCGAATAGAATTGGGGATAAGAAACCCCTATTGAGCGCCCTGAAAAACAACCGGTTTCACTCGATAGCTCTGGCAGTCGCGAACGCAAGCGCCCGTTTCACGGGTTGAGCGCTCCTTTGTCGCCATCGAGTGAAACCTCTCTTGGGCATTTTTCAGAGGGTTCTATTCCTAAGATTTGCCGAAAAAGGCTATTGATACTGGACTTCAACGGCCTGCAGGTAGTCCCGGGGTTCTTCCGTTCCTTTTTTCACATCGACAAAAGAGTTGTGTCCGTTTTTGACGGTGTATCCGAGCTCATAGTGGCCATTTTTGGGTGTCATGATGACCCGTTTGATATGGGGAGTCAGGTTTTCCCACATGATGAGATTTTTGGTGTGGACCGACGGCTTTTTCGAGAAGTGTTTTTTGTATTTCTTCTGTATCCACAATCCCAGCGGCAGATTGTTGCTGCGTAAATGCAGGATGGAGTCCGGTTCAAAGGGAAGAGTTCCCCGATTGACCGCTGCATCGTACAGCAGGACAGTTTTGACTTTTTCGTCCCTGCCGTAAATAACATCGAGACCGAATCCCTGGTCGCAGTATCGGCCTCCCTTATAGGGTGCACATCGTTGCGGAATGCCGAAATGGTGCGAGGTAAAATTGAGATCCTTTCCCTGATAGAGGAAAATATCATATTCGTTCTGGAATGTCAGGTAACTTTCGAGAGTGTACTTGTTGCTTTTCTCTATGCGATTTTTTGGATCGGAAGATATTTTGCCGAGTTCGTTATAGCAGACGAGAAATCCTTTTCTCTCTTTTTTGAAGGATTGTGACGGATGAATGATTTTGATACGTTCTTCCTTGTCTTTGACTCTCGTGAAGCGCACGGTGCCATTGATCTTCTTTTTCTCGTAAATAGCCGGATAGTCCGCGACGCACAGCATATCTCTGTCACTGGTGTTGGTGATCGTGTCACTGATTTTTTCCGCGCTGGCCAGCGTACAGAATGACAGCAGGATGGCCTGGGTATACTTTTTCATTGTTTTAACGGACCTTTCGATTCATTGCTTTATTAAAAGCGATAGTTGATGGATCCGATGAAGATGTCAATCCCGTCGTTAGGTTTTTTGATGTCGGCATTGGAGTAGTGCATATAGCGGAAGCTCAGATCCCAATTCCCCATTTTTATTCCGGCGCCAACCCTATCTTCGAAGAGAAAATGTGTGCTCAGGTCTCTGGGCCCCATCCGGGTCTTGGAAAAATAGGAGATGCCGATACCGCCCTCCAGATAGGGAGTCACAGTTCCCAAGCCGGTGAAGTTGTAGGTAAAGACAGGGGAGAGGGCCACGCCGAAATTGTCAACACCGTAACCGTTCCAGTAGTTCAGAGAGCCTTCCCAGTAGCCGGAGAGATACCCGATGTCACTTTCGAGCCAATGGCTGGAGAACTCTTTTCTCAGTGTCAGACGGTAGATATCGATATTGTCTTTACTCTGACCGTAGCTGATCCCGACTGCATCGATCCAGCCGCTCTCCTGAGGTGCAGAGACCGGTGTGATGTCCCCTCCGGCCATCGCTATCACAGGCAGAGCCGCCAACAGCGTCAGTCGTTTATACCATCTGTTTTTCATCCGATCTTCCTTTATTTACGATTTGGAACATTCTAATCGAAATCTGCTTAAATATTTATTAGTATTAACAAAATTTCTCTTTGCAACCCATCTTTCAAGAATAAGGTGGGATAATGGGATGATCAATTATCGAGAGGAACGAAAATGATTTTCAAAATATCGAGAGGGTTGCTTCTGTCAGGAATGCTGGCATTGGCGGTGCCTATGAAACCTTTTACTCCCAGTTTGCAACTGGGGGGTGATATGAGTGTGGAGATGCTGCGCAAGCAAAATCTGCAGGTGGTCCACAAGGCGGTGGAGGGGCTGCGTGAGACTCTGCCGCGAAAGGTGGATTTCTACACCACATTGGTGGGTGTAGACAGCAACGGGACGCAACTGATCTACACCTTCGAGGTGGACGGAGGACCCAAAAGCGACGAGACCCTCCGAAAAGAGGGAAAAGAACGCATGGCCCCGCGGGTCAAACAGGGGATCTGTCAAAGCGCCGAACGCTTCCTCAAGGCGGGGATCTCCATCCGCTACCGTTATCTTAGCCATACCAGCAAAGCGGAAATCCTTCAGGTGGATGTGGCCGAAAAGGATTGCCCTTCCCGCTGACCCGAATCTGCCGATGGGGATGTCATCACCGGAAGATCTCCACCGGGACGAAGAGCGGAGCTCCGGTGACGGTCCGGACGAACTTTCGGTCGCTTTGACGGCAGGCCCGCTCCGGATCGTCGGCCGCCGCACACTCCCCGGAAGGGACCGCCACGACTGCCCAGCAGTTCTTTCCCTTTTTCAGGAGGGCCGAGAGAGGTTCGTATCTCTGTGTTCCATCGGGGGACTGCGGTTCGGTGACGACCCAGGCCCACCCCGATTTTACTTTCAGATGCCTGACGACAAAACGTACCCTCAGGCCGAGGTGTGTCCGGATCCAGTACCGTAGACCCTCCAGGATCGCCCGGCGCTCCATCGTTCCCGGAGCGGGGTGAGAGACACCGGCATTTCGCAGAGGTCCTGCGATACCGGCGATCGTGCCGATACCCATCATTAAAGTCAGAACAATTGCAAAGCTAAGAGATTTCATTTTTCATCTTCATCTTCTATGATAGCGCAAGCTTTTTCCACGATACAAAAAGAGGGATTTTTACATGCGCAGTCCGATGGATATATCTTGGCTATAATCTGATTGACTGATGAAAAAACGGGTGGTGAGAACGGTGGATGATTCCGGAATCCTCTATCTCGATATCGAAACGGATCGGGATGGGAAAAAGATTTACGAGATCGGTGTTCTGTGCGGTGAAAAGAGCCATAAAAACTCTTCACCGGAAGCGATCGCCAGTTTCGTTCGTCTCTGTCCCTCTGCTGAATTTCTTTGCGGTCACAACCTCTTCGATCATGATTTGCCGCGTATCGGAGAACAGAGTCGGCTCTTCAGGGATCTGGCGCGCTTTACTCCCATAGATACCCTGCCGATTTCGCTTCTCTTTTTCAACGAACGGACCCACCATGCACTTCCAAAATCCTATAAAAACGAAGATGAATTCCGCAACGATCCCGTCAAGGATTGTGAACTTACCCGAACGCTTTTGACAAAGATCGTGGAGCGTTTCGCTTCATTTCCTGAAGGGGAGCGTTCCCTTTTTGCCTCTTTGCTTCGGAATGAGGAAAAGTTTCACGGTTTTTTCGATTATCTCGAGGGGATGGGAATGTTGCCGTCTCTTTTGGATGAGGAGGAATTGTATACGCGGATTCTCACTCATTACGAAACAGTAATCGATCGAGATTATTTGAGAGAGATGATCCTGAACTCCCGGAGTGAGCTTGCCTACATCCTGGCACTGTTGTCGCCCCGGATAGAGATCAAAGCCCATCCTCCCAAGGTACTTTATGATTATCCCAACATCGTCGAGAAACAGCGACGGCTCTGTTACGATGCCGAAAGATTAAAACAGGATCTGGAAGAGATCGCCGACGAGATATTCGGCATCCCGTCGTTTCGGATATTCCCGAAACTCAATCCTTCACTTTTGAGTTCCAATTCTCTTTCCCAAAGAGATATCATAGAAGCGGCATTAAACAGAGAATCTTTTCTCGCGATTCTCCCGACCGGCGGGGGAAAGACATTCACCTTTTGGCTCCCGGCAGTGATCCAGGCTTCACGCTACAAATCTCTGACCGTGGTAATCTCTCCGCTGCAGGCACTGATCGAAGACCACATCAAAAATTTCGAAAAAAAGGTGGCCAATTACCGTGCCGTGGCCATCAGCGGATTCCTGACGCCCCAGGAGCGTGCCGATGCCATCGACCAGGTGATCAACGGTGAAGCGGATATCCTCTACATCGCCCCGGAGTCGTTACGCTCCAATACGATCTTTTCCATCCTCAAAAACCGCTATGTCGAGCGTTTCGTCATCGACGAAGCCCACTGTCTCTCCACCTGGGGAAACGATTTTCGTCAGGACTATTACTACATCTGCACCTTTGTCCGGGATCTACTGGATGCCAAACCTTTTCAGAATCACATTCCGGTCTCCTGTTTCACCGCGACGGCCAAACCGGGAGTCATCTCGGATATCGAAAATTATTTCCGGGAAGGATTGGGGCTCGAACTGGAGGAGTATCTGGCCAAACCGGAACGCAAAAATCTCCGCTATGTGGCACTGGATGCCCCACGGGAGAGAAAATATACCGCCTTGCTGGAGCTGGTACAGAAGCATCAGGGATCGACCCTCGTCTATATCCCCACTTCCACGCGGCTCTGTGACGAAACGGCGGAGCGCCTGGCCGTCGATACCGGCAAAGAGGTTCGTTCCTTTCATTCCAAGCTCGATCCCCAGGAGAAGATGCAGATCCTCAAAGACTATATCCTCAATGAGATCGATGTGATCGTCGCCACAACAGCCTTCGGGATGGGAGTGGACAAAGCCGACATCACGCAGGTGATCCACTACGAACCCTCCGATTCTCTGGAAAACTATGCCCAGGAGGCGGGACGGGGGGCACGGAATGAAAAACTCGAGGCGATCTGCCCCATCCTCTACGACGAAGCCGATCTGGACAAACACTTTCAGACACTGAGGCGAAGCAAAGTTACTGTTTCGGAGATCAATTCGATCTTTCAGGTTCTCAAACGGAACAAATCTCGACGTCTTTTCATCACTACCCGCGAACTGGCCCACGCGGCGGGATGGGATGTCGAAGACAGCTCCCAGGACTATGCGACCAAGATCAAAACGATTCTGCTGGAGCTGGAGCGGGAAGGGTACATCGAAAGAGAGCGAAACAGAGTCCGGTATTTCGGGGATTCGGTTGCAGCGGACAGCCGGGAACGTCTTGAAAAGCTCTTCACGGAAAAGAGTGTGCCCGAAGAGGAGAGATGGCGTTACGTAGAGGTGCTCAACCGGATCCTGGGAAAAGGAAAGGATCATCCTGTCGAGATCGACGATATCGCCCTCGTGCTCGGGATCGAGCGCTCGGAGGTGGCTCTGATCGTACAGGAGTTCATCGAAGCGGGAATTGTCGGTGACAGCCGGGATACAATGGTGGAGCTTCTGGACAGGAGCGGGAAGCACCTAAAGCATGTGCTCGAGACAGAAAAAGCTCTTTTTATGATCCTCGTCCGAAATCCCAGCGAGCAGTTCACACTCAAGGAGCTCAACGAAGCACTGCTGCAAAAAGGGATCGTCCGGGGTAACGAAAGCGAAACCATCCTCAATCTGCTCAAAGGGTGGCGCAGCCGGGGGCATTTCGCACTGCAGAGGATCAACCGGCAACAGGAGCTCTGGCAGTATCGTTTCACCGAGGGAGTCAAATTTGGGTACCTCCTTGAAAAAAGGCAGGAACTTGTCCGCAGACTCTATGAAATGTTGCGCAAGAGCCTGAATGAAGAAAAAAAGGAAGAGCCCCGTGTCAGTTTCTCGTTGACGGAGTTGCACCGGGAGTTGGAGAAACGGTATTCACTCAAAGAGATCGATCGGGGATTGCTTTTTCTGCACCGGCAAAAGGTGATTCGTCTGTTGGGGGGTAGGTTTATCCACTATGCCCCTATGTCGATTGAAAAACTGGAGAAGATGGGGATCGCCAACAAACGCTATACCAAAGTGGAATATCGGCAACGTCTAGCGAAGCATTATCAGATCAAGACCGAAGGGATTCACATCATGGGGGAGTATGCCAACCGCCTGATGCGCAATCCTGCCGAGGCCACCCGGTTTCTGCAGGACTATTTCGAGCTTCGCTACGATGCCTTCAAACGGCGATACAAACTTCTCAAAGAGCAGCTCTCCCGGCCCATTACCGAGCGGCGTTATCGGCAGATTTTCGAGAAGCTCAGCGACGATCAGAAAAGGATCGTTTCGGATCGGGAATCCCGGGCGATCATGATATTGGCCGGCCCCGGCAGCGGCAAGACCCGGGTGCTGGTCCACAAGATCGCTTCCCTGGTCCTGGCCGAAGATGTCCAGCCAGAGCAGTTTATGATGCTCACCTTTTCCCGTTCGGCGGTACGGGAGTTTCGCTCCCGTCTGGTGGGATTACTCGGGGAGGGGGCATATGAGATGGAGATCAGTACCTTTCATGCCTTTGCCCTGCGCCTGATCGGACGAACGGCAGGGGATGGGGAGGTGCTCCACAGTGCCATTGCCGAGGCGGCACGTCAGATCCGTTCCGGGGAGCTGAGACTTCCACACCGGGAGGCTTTGGTGTTGGACGAGTATCAGGACATCAGTGCCGAGGCGTTCGATCTGGTTTCGGCGATCTTCGAAGCCAGTCCCGGCCTGCGTCTCATTGCCGTAGGGGATGACGATCAGTGCATCATGGAGTACGCTGGGGCCGACCTGGCCTATTTCAGACATTTCAGGGAGCGTTTCTCCGTAGTAGAGACCGAGGAGGGGGAACGGGCCTTTTCCCAGTATGAACTCTTGAAGAGCTATCGTAGCAGTGCCCGGATCGTCCACTTTTCCGAAGCCTTCATCCGACAGTGCTCCAAACGCATCAAGTCCCATCCGCTCCAGCCCCACAACGATCCCGGAGAACGAGTGGAAGTGATCGAATATCGGGGAGATTCGCTTGTCGCTCCTGCGCTGCAGCGATCTATGGAGTTTTTGCCCGAGACCAAAGAGTTGGCGATACTGGCCTACACCAACGAAGAGGTCCTGGCGATCTACTCAGGTTTGAGAGCCCGGGGTATTCCGGCGAGATTTCTGATCGACCGCCCCCGATTCGAGCTAAAAAATATCGATGAGGTTCACTATTTCAATCATCTCCTCAACGAAGAGGCAGAGCCGGGTCGCCCCTATGAAAAGCGCCATTTTGAAAAGGCACTGGATTTGACGGAAAAACGTTATGCCGGCTCCAAAAATCTCCCGTTGCTACAACGAGTGGTTTTCGGTTTTCTCAACGAGAGTGAGAATCTCTCGGCTTCTCTTTGGACAGAGTGGCTCGATGAGATGGAATTGGAGCATGTCGAGGGGGACAAGACGACCCGGGTGACGGTTTCGACGATCCACAAATCCAAAGGAATGGAGTTTGAGAGTGTGATCCTGCTGGCACAACGTCCTCTGAAAAAGGATGCCGATCTGCGCCTTTACTATGTGGGGATGACACGGGCCAAAGAGCGGCTGAGCATATTCCATCGCGGGGAGCGGCGTTTCATGTTCACCGGTGATCATTGCCGGCATCGGACTGTGGAGCCAATTTCGAAAGTCACCGAGGAATCTTCGATCATATTGGTAATGGGGCTTTCGGATATCTATCTGGGCTTTGAAGGGGTACAGAACCGAAAAGAGATGACGATTCTGGCGGGCGAGCCGCTGCAACTGCACCCGGCGGGGAGAAACGGAATATTTCAGCTCCACTATCACGGAGCAGCGGTAGGGCAGCTTTCCAAACGTTTTCATAAAAAGGTGGAGGATTATCTGAGTCGTGGCTACAGAATCAAAGAGGCGAGGGTCGATTTTGTCGTCCATTGGAGAGACAGAGATCAGGATCGGGATCTGCGGCATGTTCTGGCCAAAATAGAATTGGTCAAAGAAGGATAGGATAAATCATGGCAAGGGTGGATCAGGAGAGCTTCTATCGGGAAAACATCCAAACCTACGGCGTCACCCCCCAGGGGGTGGCCTGGGATTCGGCACGGACCCAGCGACGGCGTTTCGCCGTGCTGGCGGCGCAGCTGGGGGATCTGAGAGACTCGCCCCTGGTGGATGCGGGGTGCGGTTTTGGGGATCTTTATCTCTTTCTCAAGGAGCGTGGCAATCTGCCACGAAGGTACATTGGGATCGATCTGGTCCCGGAGATGGTGGAGGCGGCCCGGGAGCGCACCGGGTGCCGGATCCTCCAGCGCGACATCCTGCGCCAGAGCTTGCCGACGGCCGACTGGTACGTCGCCAGCGGCTCGATGAACCTGCTCAGTCGCACCGAGACGGCGATCTTCATCCGCCGCTGCTACGAGCATGCTCGAAAAGGCTTCGTCTTCAACCTGCTGGAGGGCAGAGAGCGGGAGGGGGAGTTTGCCTACTGGCAGCTTAGGGAAGTGCGGGAGTTGCTCCGTCCGCTGGGGGCGCGGGTGGAGATCGTCACAGGGTATCTGGAGGGGGATATGACGGTCGTCTTGATGTGATGAAAACCCGATTATTCGTCGTCTCGATACGTTCCTCCGGTATTATCGGGGGTCAAAGTACCCGCTTTTTTGATCAGTAGGCAGAGTACCTCCTCCGTACAAACAGGACGATGCTCGACTCCTTTGGGAACGACGCACATCTCCCCTTCGTTCAACCTGACGATTTTGTCCCGAAACTCCAGTTGCATGCTTCCGGATACGATGAAAAAGACTTCGTCCGACTCGGGATGGCTATGGAAATCGAGTGTGCGATCTTTGACTCTGACCAAAGTGAAAGTGTGGTCGTTGGCGCGGGCGATCGTCTCGTACCGGTAGAGTTGCGGAATCGCTTCGCCCAGCTTTTTCAGGTTGAGTACATCCATGGTAAATTCCCTCTCTTTTGGAATAGTTTATCGCAAACTGACTAGATTCCTTTTGATATTCTTCAGCCCCTGTTCCGCTTTGGCCAATCCCGAACGAAAAGAGCAAAAATATTCTATACCTTCACGGATCTTTCATCTTAATATATCGGCATAGATAGGACATAAAAGGATTTCTTGTGACAAATAAATCGTTGACTATATTGATGGTTTTGGCCATGGTCGCCTGGGGGAGTACGTGGGTAAGTGCCAAGATTTTGATGCGATATCTTGACGCGTATTCGCTCATCTATTGGCGTTTTTTACTCTCAGCTATCGGATTGGTCGTCGTCATTAAAATCAGCAAGGCAAGTTTCAAGATAGATAAAAAAGGATTTGCTTTGGCATTGGTTAGCGCAATGGGACTGATTGCGTATAACTATTTTTTCTTCGCGGGACCGTTAGAAATTTTGTGTCAGTCCGATAGAATCTAACATTCTAAAGGATTGACCATGAACGACAAGTTTGACTTCAACGAGGCCCTGGAGCAGATCAAGGCCGGGGCCAAAATAGACGGTAAA
>JALVUD010000022.1 GCA_027035765.1 Campylobacteraceae bacterium | reverse complement strand
CTCGTGGCCCGCGTGGCCCCGCCGCCCAGCCCCCGGCCCCCGGCTTGGATCTGGGCCTTGACCACCCAGAGCTTGCCGCCCAGCTCTTTGGCGGCTTCCACCGCCTCGTCGACGGTAAACGCCACCTTCCCTTTGGGCACCGGGACGTTGTACTTACGGAATATCTCTTTTGCCTGATACTCATGAATATTCACGGTATGCTCCTTTTGCTTGAAGTCATTTATTATAGTTTGTTTTTCTATAAGGAATAAGGAAAAGAAGCGTCTGGACGTCGGAAAGAGGGAAAGTGTTTAGAAACTACACTGAAGGGAATGGAGAATTGTTTTCCTGAGTGATAAAATTGAATCGAATTTTTGGTGGGAGGGTAAGAAGGTAAGACGGTGAGAAGGTCGGTGAATCATATCTTCTCACCCTCTCACCAGCGCAAAGCGCGATCTCACCTTCTCACCTTTTCAGGGCATCGCCCCTTTCAAACGACAAACGACAAACGCCGGACTGAGGCGCCGCAGGCGCCTCAGTCTTTTACCTCATATTTGGCCCGGCCCATCTCGTAGAGGTCGTTGCCGTGGGTGTCGTTGATAACGGTGACAGGGAACTCTTCGACTTCGAGCTTGCGGATCGCTTCTGGGCCGAGTTCGGGGTAGGCGATCACTTCCGCCTTTTTGATCGCTTTGGCGATGAGGGCGCCGGCACCGCCGGTGGCGCCGAAGTAGACCGCTTTGTGCTTTTTGCAGGCCTCTTTGACCGCTTCGTTGCGCTTACCTTTGCCGATCATCCCTTTCTGACCGTGCTCGATCAGAATCGGGGAGTAGCTGTCCATCCGGTAGCTGGTGGTGGGTCCGGCGCTGCCAATAGGTTCACCCGGTTTGGGCGGGGTGGGGCCGACGAAGTAGATGACGGAACCTTTGAGGTCGAAAGGGAGTTGCTCTCCCTTTTCGATCAAATCCACCAGACGCTTGTGTGCCGCGTCCCGGGCGGTGTAGATCGTGCCGTTGAGATAGACGATATCGCCCGCTTCCAGCTTGCTGACATCCTCGTCGCTGAGGGGGGTGGTCATATGATATTCAGCCATTGTCGATCCTTTAGAGGGTGATATGGGAGTGCCGGGAACTGTGGCACTGAACGTTGACGCTGACAGGCAGCGAAGCGATGTGGCAGGGATTTTTCTCGATGTGAACCGCCAGGACCGTCTGGGTTCCGCCCATTCCCATGGCACCGATGCCGAGTTTGTTGAGCTCCTCTTTGAGCTGTTTCTCGAAGGCATCCAGGTCAGGGTTGGGATTGGGAGTGCCCGCCTCACGGAAAAGCGCATGTTTGGAGGACTTGGCCGCCACTTCGAAGGTCCCGCCGATACCCACACCGACGATGATCGGAGGACAGGGGTTGGGGCCGGCGTCGCTGATGACTTGCTTAACAAAGTTTTTGATTCCCTCTTTGCCCTGGGCGGGAGCCAGGACCGTGGCGCGGGAGACGTTTTCGCTTCCGCCCCCTTTGGCGGCGTACTCGATCTCGATCTTGTCACCGGGGACGATATCAAAGTGGATAACAGCGGGGAGGTTGTAGCCCACTTCATCCTTGAGGTTGTGACGGTCGAAACAGTCGCAGGTGGAAGCTCGCAGATACCCCTCTTTGTAGGCCTCTTCGGTGGCCTGGTTGATAGCATCACGGATGGACCCGCCTACTACCTTCACCTCCTCGCCTACGTTGACGAAGTAGACCGCCAGACCGGTATCCTGACAGAGAGGACGATCCTCTTCACTGGCCAAATGGGCATTGTCCAGGATCTGCTTGAGGACCGACTTGGCCACTTCGCTCTTTTCATTCTCGTAGGCCTCTTCGATGGCTTTGAGGGCATCTTCGGGAAGATGGGAAGCGGTATGCATCACCATCGCTTTGACCGATTTGACCAGATCGTCATAGGCTATTTCTCTCATGGGTATCCTTTACTCTTCTGTGATGATGTTGTCTTCGGGGTTGGTGAAGAACTGATTGCGCTTGAGCACATTGATCATATTACGTACCGACGCGACACTCTTGGCGAACTTTTTCTTCTGCCCTTCATTGAGGGTGACTTCAAAAAGTTTCTCCACGCCGTTGGCCCCCAGAGCGACAGGAACGCCGGAGACCACATCCCGGTAGCCGTAATGGCCGTCGAGATAGACGGCGCAGGGATGGATCTGCTTGGTATCCTTGAGGATCGCTTCCACCATGATCGCCGTCGCTTTGGCCGGGGCGTAGTAGGCGGAGCCGGTCTTGAGATAGCCGACAATCTCGGCCCCGCCGTGTTTGGTCCGCTCCACCACGTCGATGATCTCCTCTTCGCTGAGGATATCCGTCAGCGGAACACCGGCTACCGTAGAAAACTTGGGCAGAGGCACCATATCGTCACCGTGGCCTCCCATGACCGATGCCCGGATCTGTCCGGCACCGTAGCGGATCTTTTCAAAGATAAAGTGAGCCATCCTCGCACTGTCGAGAATTCCCGCCATGCCGACGACACGCTCTTTGGGAAAGCCGCTCTCTTTGAGGGCCACGTAGGTCATCACATCCAGAGGGTTGGAGACCATGATGATGATGGAATCGGGAGCGTGGGTTTTGACGTCATTGACCACTTCCTTGGTGATCTCGGCATTGATCATCAGCAGATCGTCCCGACTCATTCCGGGCTTGCGGGGAGAGCCTGCGGTGATGACGACGACGTCGCTGCCGGCCATATCCTCCGCCTTTTCCGCGACACAAACCAGAGTGTGCTGCCGGGCGGCATTGGCCGCCTGGGACATATCCAACGCTTTGCCCTTGGCGATCTCGGGCGCCCGGTCCCGCAGCATCACCTCATGGCAGGTGCCTTTCATCGCCAGGGAGTAGGCGACAGTCGCCCCGACGTTCCCGGCCCCGATAATCGTAACTTTTTTTCCTCGTTTTTTCATTGCGCTCCTTTGTGAGCCTCCCGGGGATCTGCTGCAAAACATAACTCAGAATCGGATTCTCAATTATGCTTTGCGCTCAGCGATCGTCCCGAGAGGCTGAATATTGAAGGACGGCATTCCCCATGCCACCCTACTCTTCCGGGTCATTGTAGCGAAACCCGGCCACGCTTTGATCCTTTAGATCCGGTCGATGATCTCGTTGAAGGTCTGACTGGGACGCATGGCCGCCTCGGCCCGTGCATCGTCGGGATCGTAATATCCGCCGATATCTTTGGGGCTTCCTTCGACCGAAAGAAGCTCTTCGAGGATTTTTTCTTCGTTTTTGGCCAGGGCATCGGCGACGGGGGTGAAGGTCTCCGCCAATTCCTTGTCCACGGTCTGGGTACTCAGCGCCTCCGCCCAGTAGCGGGCCAGCCAGTAGTGGCTCGCTTTGTTGTCGGGTTCGCAGCACTTGCGGCTGGGAGCCTTGTCGTTGCCCAGATAGCCTTCGTTGGCCTTGTCCAGGGTGTCAGCCATCACACCGATCTTCTCATCCTCATGTTTCATATACTCCATCCGCAGGGATTCGGCCAGGGCCAGGAACTCGCCCAGGCTGTCCCAGCGCAGATGCCCCTCGTTCAGGAACTGCTCCACATGTTTGGGAGCCGATCCGCCCGCTCCGGTCTCGAAGAGGCCGCCGCCGGCCAGCAGGGGAACGATGGAGAGCATCTTGGCCGATGTTCCCAGCTCCAGGATCGGATACATGTCGGTCAGGTAATCCCGCAGAACATTTCCGGTGACAGAGATGGTATCCAGCCCGGCACGGACCCGCTCGTTGGTGTAGTTGGTCGCTGCGGTCACATCCATGATGGGAAGTTCCAGACCGGTAGTATCGTGCTCTTTGAGATACTTTTCAACCAGCTTGATCATATTGGCGTCGTGGGCCCGGTTCTCGTCCAGCCAGAAGACAGCGGGGACGCCCTCGATACGGGCACGCTCTACGGCCAGGCGGACCCAGTCACGGATCGCTTCGTCTTTGGCCCGGACCAGGCGCCAGATGTCGCCTTTTTCCACTTCGTGCTTCATCAGCACTTCTCCGCTCTCGCTGACCACCTCCATGACGCCGTCTTCGGCCACTTCGAAGGTGGTGGGATGGGAACCGTACTCTTCGGCCTTTTTCGCCATCAGCCCCACGTTGGAGACTCGACCCATGGTGGTCACGTCGAACTGACCGTTCTTCTTGCAGTCTTCCAGCATCGCTTCGTAGAAGCGTCCGTAGCTGCTGTCGGGAATGACCGCCAGGGTTTCACGGGCCTCACCGTTTTTGTCCCACTGCTTGCCCCCTTCGCGGATGACGACGGGCATGGAGGCATCGACGATCACCAGGTTGGGAGCATCCAGGTTGGTGATGAGTTTGTCGCTGTCGCTCATAGCCAGATCGGGCTTGCCGTTGAGGATGACCTCTTTGATCGCCGCTTCGATCTCCTCTTTTTTGTCGGAGTTTTTGAGTTTGTCGTAGAGATCCCCCAGTCCCATGTTGGGATTGACCCCCAGCTTTTTCAGTTCGTCACCGTACTTCTCGAAAACATCCTTGAAGAAGATCTCAACCGCGTGACCGAACATAATGGGATCGGAGATCTTCATCATCGTCGCTTTGAGGTGCAGGGACCAGATCAGATCCTTCTCTCTGGCCTCTTCGATGGTTTGGGCATAGAACTCACGCAGCGCTTTGGCGGACATAAAAGTCGCATCGAGAACCTCATCGGTCTCGGCTTCGATCTCTTTGAGGGTTTTGCCGTTAAGTTTGATACTGACGGTCTGGGCTTTGGGGACGATGACCGACTGCTCGTTGCCGTAGAAATCTCCTTTGCCGTCCATGTGGGCGACACGAGCCTGGCAATCCTCTGCGAAGGGTTTGAGACGATGGGGATGCTCCTGGGCATATTTTTTGACCGCGTGGGCGCTGCGGCGGTCGGAGTTGCCCTCCCGCAGGACCGGGTTGACGGCGGAACCGAGGCAGGTGGCATACTTGGCCGCGATCTGCTTCTCCTCTTCGGTCTCAGGGTTTTCGGGATAGTCGGGAATGTCGTAGCCGTGCTCCTGCAGCTCAGCGATACACTCCTTGAGCTGGGTCACGGAGGCGGAGATGTTAGGGAGTTTGATGATGTTGGCTTCGGGCTGATGGACCAGCTCGCCCAGTTTGGCCAGCTCATCCTCCCGCTTGCCCATGGCGGCCAGAACCCGTCCGGCGAGGGAGATATCACTCAGACGCATGTTGACGCCGGCTTTGCCGACGAACTTTTTGACGATGGGATAGAGGGAATAGGTGGCCAAAGCCGGCGCTTCGTCGATTTTGGACCAGACGATCGTGGGTTTATTACTCATGGGAAACTCTCCTGAGATATTGGGATTTTTATCGGTGAGCTCATTATATCGGCAGTGAGGTTGGAGCTTGCAGGGATCCGAAAGTGCAAAAGGAAAAGAAGCTCAAAGTGTTTCCCTACTACACAGATGGATCTGACTGCCGGATCTGTGCGGGAAAAAAGAACGAAAAGCGGGAGGGGTGAATTTACAATCGATGAGTAGGAGAGTAACGGGAGAGCTCCCTAGGCACTCAACTCCGCCGGCTCGATCCCCAAGCTACGGGCCGCTTCGATGATAGCCCGGCTGACATGGACTTTGGATTCGATCACCACATCCGCCAGTTTGGTTCGGATCTGCAGCTGCAGAGGGTGGGGGCCCGGATTGCGCTCGGCCAGGCAATAGAGCTCTTCGACGATCTTGGGATCGGGCATCAGATCCAGGGCCAGAATCACCGGAGGCTGCTCTTCGGGAGCTTCGGTGTGCTTCTGCTCCTTTTTCACCTTGACCTTCTCTTTTTTCGCCTCTTTGAGGGTCTCGATCTTGAGAATGTTCATCCGCGTGAAATCCCCGTCTTTGGTCACCTTGACCTTGAAGGCGATGGGCCGGGAGAGGTCAAACTCCTCCTCCAGCTCCTTGAGCCGGTCGGCGAAGAGCATCAGTTCGATATTGCCGTGAAGGTCCATGACATTGGCGATACCGAATTTGTTCCCCTTTTTAGAGATCTTTTCGGTGATCGATTCAATTTTCCCGATAAACAGTGCCTGGGAACCGTCAGCCAGTTCGTCGATCTCTGAGCTGAGAGTGTAGTCGATCTGGGCCAGCTCGTCGCGGTACTTGTCCAGGGGATGCCCCGAGACATAGAAGCCCAGGGTCTCCTTCTCGAACTCCAGGATCTGCAGCGGCTCGAACTCCTCCATGGGATCGAGGCTCAGCTCCACATGGGTCATCTCCTCACCCCCGCCGAAGAGGGAGTTTTCGGCCATCTTTTTGGCCTGGGCCGCCTTGGAGGCGGTCTCCATCACCGTTTCGATCTGGATCAGCATCGCTTTGCGGGTGTAGCCCAGGCCATCCAGGGCCCCGGCCTTGATGAAGGCTTCGATCACCTTCTTGTTGACCTTGGCGGTGTCGATGCGGGAGACGAAATCGCTCAGATCTTTGAAAGGCCCCTCTTTGCGGGCCTCGAGGATGGAGCGTACGGCGATGTCCCCGGCTCCTTTGATGGCTCCCAGGCCGAAGAGAATCGTCGGTTTGCCCTCGATCTCGTCGGCGACGAAGGCCAGGTCGGAGCGGTTGACATCGGGGGGCAGCAGCTCGATCCCCATGTGCTTGACCGCATCGACGTAGCGGACCACTTTGGTGGTGTTATCCTTCTCCAGGGTCAGTTGGGCCGCCATGAACTCGGTGGGGTAGTAGCACTTGAGATAGGAGGTGTAGAAGGTGACCATCGCGTAAGCCGCGGAGTGGGATTTGTTGAATCCGTAACCGGCGAACTTGACGATCAGATCGAAGAGCTCGGCGGCTTTGGCCCGGTCGAAGCCCTTTTTGGCTGCTCCTTCGGCAAATTCCCCTTTGAGTTTGTCCATCTCCTCCTTGATCTTCTTTCCCATGGCCCGGCGCACCAGGTCCGCCCCTCCCAGGGAGAAGCCCCCGATGGTCTGGACGATCTGCATCACCTGCTCCTGATAGACAATGACTCCATAGGTAGGTTTGAGGATCGGTTCGAGTTCGGGAAACATATAGGTGATCTCGGCCCGGCCGTGCTTTCGCTCCACGAAATCATCCAGCATCCCTGACTCCATCGGCCCGGGGCGGTAAAGCGCCAGCATCGCGATGATATCTTCGAAGGTGCTGGGTTTGAGCTTTTTTGCCAGATCCTGCATCCCCGCCGACTCGATCTGGAAGAGCCCAAGAGTGTTGCCGGTGGCGATGTAGTCGTAGACTTTGGGATCGTTGATATCCACCTGCTTGAAGTCAATCCGCTTGCCGTGGCGCTTCTCGATGAGCTGTAGCGCCTCTTCGATGACCGTCAGGGTCTTGAGCCCCAGGAAGTCGAACTTGATCAGATCCACATCCTCGACATACTTGCCGCTGTACTGGGTCGCCAGGGTCTCCTGGCCCGTGGGTTTGAAGAGCGGGGTCTTCTCCCAGAGGGGTTCGTTGGAGATGACGACGCCGGCGGCATGGGTTCCGGCGTTGCGGTTGAGCCCCTCCAGCGCCAGAGCGAACTGCCAGACCTGGGCCGCTTTGGGATCCCGTTCGATGAGCTCTTTGATCTTGGGCTCTTTTTCGTAGGCATCTTTGAGGGTAATCCCCAGTTCGTCGGGGATCAGTTTGGCGAAGGCATCGGCCTGGGCATAGGGCAGCCCCATGACTCTGGCGACGTCCCGGATGACCCCTTTGGCCAGAAGCTTGCCGAAGGTGATGATCTGGGCGACATTGACCCGGCCGTACTTCTCCACCACGTAGTCGATGATCTCCTGGCGGCGGCTCTGGCAGAAGTCCATATCGATATCGGGCATGCTGACGCGCTCGGGATTGAGGAAACGCTCGAAGAGCAGGCCGTAGGGCATGGGATCGATGTCGGTGATCTGCAGGGCGTAGGCCACCAGGCTTCCCGCCGCTGATCCCCGCCCCGGGCCGACGGGGATCCCCATCTCCTTGGCCGCCCGGACAAAGTCCCAGACGATAAGCATGTAGCCGGGGAATTTCATGGAGTTGATGATCCCGATCTCGGTCTCGAGACGCTCCCGGTACTCGGCGTGCTTCTCCTCGGGAACGTGCTCCAGACGCTTGGCCAGTCCTTTGCGAGCCTCATGCTCGAAGAGAACGATATCGTTGGCCAGGGAGTACTCTTTTTCAGGCTCGGGGAGCTCCAGCCCCTCCAGGGCCGCCCGCTCCCGGGTAAATTTGAAGTTCGGCGGTGTGGGGTTGCCCAGCTTGATCTCCAGATCGCATTTGTCGGCGATCTCCTGAGTATGCTCCAGGGCCTCGGGAATGTCGGCGAAAAGGCGTGCCATCTCTTCGGGGGATTTGACGTAGAATTCATGGACCGAGTGGCGCAGACGGTTGGGATCATCATACTGTTTGTTCATGGCGATGCACATGAAGGCTTCGTGGGCATCGGCATCTTCGGGGTTGGTGTAGTGGGTGTCGTTGGTAGCGACGATCTTGATACCTGTCTCCAGAGAGAGACGAATGATCTGATCGTCGATACGCTGCTGATCTCCGATGCCGTGGCGCATCAGTTCCAGATAGAAATCCTCGCCGAAGATCTCCCGATACTCCAGAGCGATCCGCTTGGCCTCTTCGTAACCGCCGGCGCCGAACTTCTTATTCCGATCACTGAGATTGAGATGCCAGTTGACCTCCCCCTGGAGGCAGGCGGAGGTACAGATAAGCCCTTCGCTGTGTTCCCGCAGAAGCTTCTTGTTGATCCTCGGGTAGTAGTAGAAGCCCTTGAGATAGGCCTGGGAGCTGAGGTACATCAGGTTCCGGTAGCCGATTTCGTTCTTGGCGAAGAGGCAGAGGTGGTAGCGTTGACGGGTGCTCTTGTCCCCCAGCTCCTCGCTGTTGTGCAGATAGGCTTCCATCCCGATGATGGGTTTGATCCCCTCTTTGCGCATCGTGTTGTAGAAGTCGATGGTCCCGAACATGTTGCCGTGGTCGGTCATGGCCACCGAGTCCATCCCGAGCTCTTTGACCTTTTTGGCCAGGGCTTTGATCTTGTTGGCCCCGTCCAGGAGGGAATATTCAGTATGCAGATGCAGGTGGGTGAATCGGGGTCTGTCGGACATGGCTACCTCTATACTTTTCTTGGCTTTGGAGGCTAAATATAGCACAGTTTGTTTGAGGGAAGATGGAGGACGGAAGATGGAAGATTGAGAAGTGCCGAAAGACCGGCAACCCACGGCTGAAATACCGATTATCCGAAGAGCTCCGCATAACGCTCAGGATCGAAACCGACGATGACCTCTCCATTCTCCAGCTCGATCACCGGACGCTTGATGAGAAGATTCTCTTTGCAGAGCCACTCCCGCATCCCCGCTTCATCCAGATTGAGATCCTTAAGCTTCAGCATCCGGTATTTGGTTCCCCGCTTGTTGAAGAGGGTCTCAATGGGAACCTTTTGGAGCCATTCGTCAATCTTTTCACAGCCGACCGGGGTCTTTTTGAAATCGACAAATTCGAAGTCGACCCCTTTCTCTTTGAGATACTTCAACGCTTTGCGTACCGTATCGCAGGTTTTGATGCCGTAGACTCTGATCATGGTCTCTCCTTAAGATATTTTTCGAGCCGGGCCACCCCTTCGGCCATATGATCGATCTTTCGGGTATAGGCGAAGCGAAGCTTGGTGGCGGTGCCGTGACGGCCGAAATCGATCCCGGGGGTCACGGCGATGTGGATCGCCTCCAGCAGCTCACGGCTGAAGGCCGTGGAGTCCTCGGTGTAGGCCGAGACATCGCACCAGAGGTAGAAAGCTCCGTCGGGTTTGGCATCGACAGGCAGCAGGGGATTCAGCGCCTCGTAGAGATAGTCACGCCGCCGGCGGAAGGTCTCCCTCACTTCTGCCAGGTAGTCGTAATCGAAAGCCTCCAGCGCCGCGTACTGGCTCAGCGTCGGGGCAGAGATAAAGAGGTTCTGGGCAATAATCTCCGCGGGACGGATCAGGTTTTCGGGAACGACCATCCACCCGATCCGCAGCCCCGGCATGCAGAAATATTTGGAAAAGCCGTTGATGACGATCGCTTCGTCACTGAACTCCAGCGCCGTATGGGCTCTTTTGCCGTAGACCAGGCCGTGGTAGAGCTCATCGGAGATCAGCGCGATCCCCTCTTCCCGACAGTAGTCCGCCAGACGCTTCAGGGCTTCGGCGTCGTAGAGGGTCCCGGTGGGATTGGAGGGGGAGGAGATATGCAGGACATCGAGGGCGGTGCCCTCCAGATCCTCCGGCCCCAGCAAATAGTCGTTGCTCCGATCTACCGGGAAGAAACGCGGCTCGGCATCCACCATGGCGGCGAAATTGGGATAGCAGGGGTAGGAGGGATCGGCCAGTCCCAGTCGACCCCCCGCCTCCAGGGTCAGCAGATAGGCCACCAGAAAGGCGTTGCTGGTGCCGGGGGTGATCAGGATCCGAGCCGGATCGACCTCCACACCGTAGTCGTGCCGGTAGTGGGCCGCGATCCGCTCCCTCAGTTCCCGCAGCCCCATGCTTTCGGTATAGGTGAAACGCTCGCGCTCCACCGCCTCCCCCAAAGCCCGTTTGACTCCGGGAGGAGGCGGCAGATCCGGCTGCCCCACCTCGAAATGGATCGTATCCCCATAGGCCTGGGCCTGCCGTACCAGATCCATGACCCGAAAGGGGGTCATCCGTTCATAGCGCAAAAGTTTCCGCTCCCTCTCAGCAGTAACTCGCCAGAGTGCCGTTTTTGACCGTCTCGTAGCTCTCCTCGCCTACCAGCTGCCGAACGATCTCCAGGGCGAAGCAGATGGCGGTGCCGGGCCCCTGGGAGGTGATCACCTTTTCGTCCACCACCACCTTTTCGTTGATCCAGTCCTCGGGCCTGATCTGCTCCTCCACACTGGGATAGCAGGTGTATTTGGGGCTGAGCACCCCGGCCACATGCAGGGCGTAGGGAGCGGCGCACATGGCGGCGACCCATTTGCCGCGGGCTTTGAACTCTTTGAGCAGCTTCTGGGCCAGCTCGTTCTCCGCCAGCCGGTTGGTCCCGCCCCAGCCCCCGGGCAGCACGATGATATCATACTCGTCCACCGCCGCATTGGCCAGAGGCATATCGGCCTGGACGGTGATCCCGTTGGCCCCGGTGATCAGGTCCGTGGCGAACTCTCCGGGCAGATAGGCGCTGTTGACCTCCACCCCTCCGCGGCGCAGTATATCGATGATCGTCACCCCTTCGATCTCCTCGAATCCTTCGGCCAAAGGTACCAGTGCACGTGCCATGACAATCTCCTTTTCAGTGGAATAGTGTTGTCTGAAAATTATAACGGAATTGGGGAAAATAGGGATTTTGTTATTGGTATATTGGTGTATTGGTTATTGGGGACGCCTACGAAGCAGTCGCAACTGAGAGAAGCTTTGTCATTTGAGGGCAGGCTTCAGCCCTGCACTGCGGGACTTCAGTCCCGCCTCCATTTGCCTCAAGGCGTTGCGAAGCAACGCATACCAAAACTCCTAGTTACTAGTTGCTAGTTACTGTTTCATTTCACCTTTTCGAGGTATTTCCCCTCGGCAGTATCGACTTTGATCTTGTCCCCTTCCAGGATATGGAAAGGGACCTGGACGACGGCACCGCTCTCGAGCGTGGCGGGCTTTTTGCCCCCCTGGGAGTCTCCCTTGAAGTTGGGGGGAGTTTCGACCACTTCCAGAACCACGGTCTGGGGGATCTCCACGGTGATGGGCTTGCCGTTGTGAAAGAGGATATCCGCCTCCATCCCGTCGATCATGAAATCGAAAACCTCCCCCACCTGCTCATGGGTCAGACCGATCTGATCGAAGGTCTCACTGTCCATAAACTGCAGAAACTCCCCATCGTCGTAGAGATACTGCATCTTCTTCTGCTCCAGGTTGGGAACCTCGAACTTGTCCCCGGCGTGAACCGTCTTTTCGATCACTTTGCCGGTGGAGAGGTTGCGGATCTTGATCCGGACGAAGGCGGCGCCTTTGCCGGGTTTGACGTGTTGGAATTCGATCACTTTGTAGGGGTTGCCGTCGATCTCGAGGCGGGTACCTTTTTTGATATCCCCCATTCCGATAGTTGCCATAGCTTACTCCTGAACAATATATTGATGGAGAGATTATAGCGAAGAGAGGATAAAGAGCCGGGCCTAAGCCCGAAACTGTCAGCGGGTGATGGAGATGTCCGTGGGATCGTGGTGGATGGGGTTTTCGTCATCCAGCTCCATCGCCTTGGCGTTGTCGAGAAGGACCGGGACGAAGATCAGCGAGACGAAGACCGCCGCCACGGTTCCCGAAATCAGGGCGACCCCGAGACCGCCGAAGATCGGATCGCTGGCCAGCAGGGCCGAACCCAGGATGATCGCGATGGCGGTGAGCATGATCGGCTTGGCCCGGGTCGCCGAGGCGACGGCGATGGCCCGCCGTTTGGGGAAGCCTTTGGCTTCCATCAGCGCCTTGGCAAAATCGATCAGCAGCAGGGAGTTCCGGGAGCTGATCCCCATCAGGGCGATGAAGCCGATCAACGAGGTCGCCGTCAGGAAGAAGGTGTCCCGGGTCACCAGATCCGCGACCCAGTGCCCCACGATGACGCCGATGATGGAGAGGAAGCTTCCGATCAACGTAATCGTCGGCAGCGTATAGTTTTTGTAATAGATGACCAGCAGGAGGAAGATCAGCACCAGTGCCCCGATGAAGGCCCCTCCCAGATCCCGGAAGGTATCCAGCGTCACCTTCATCTCCCCATCCCAGCGCAGCAGGAACTTCTCTCCCGTCTTGGGATCGGTCAGGTGGAGATCGAACATGTAGGTGGACATTCCGGGTTCTTTTTCCACCTTGTAGCCGCGTTTCTTGAAATATTTGATCATCCGGTCCCGCGCCTCCAGCAAGGGATAGACCTGGGACTCTTCGTCCGCTTCGGCAGTGACGTTGATCATCCGATGGAGATCCTTCTGCATGATGCTGGGTTGGGAGTCCACCTCTTTGATCTGGACCACTTCGCTGACCGGAACCATCATCCCCTTTTGGTTCATCAGGTTGAGCTCGTTGAGCTTGCTTTTGAGAGCATCTATGTCTTTGGATCGAAAGAGTTTTGTTCTAGGATCGAGTACCTCGAAAATCTGGATCTGATCCGGCTCGTTGGCGGAGTTTTTGTGAGCGATCGCCATCCCTTCAAAGGCCAGATAGACTATTTTGTTGACCTGGTCGACACTGAGGCCGCTTCGGGCGATCTTCTCTTTATCAGGGACCAATTCGTATTTTTTGTAGATATCATCGGCCATGATATCCACATCCACCAGTTTGGGGGTCTTTTTCAGGATCGCCGCCACCTCTTTGGAGAGTTCGCGGATCTTTTTGAGATTGTGCCCGGTCACCTCCACGACGATTGCCGCCAAAGTCGGCGGTCCTGCCGGCTGTTCCACAAACTGGATCACACTGCCGGGAACCACCGGTTCGCAGGCTTTCTTGACAAGTGGACGTAGCCGGTGGACCATCATATAGGAGGTCTCGTCCCGTTCATGTTTGTCGGTCAGATTGACGGCGATCTCGGCAACGTTTTCGCTGTTTTTCATCCCCGAGCCTTTGACCAGGCCTGCATAATCCAGAGGAATCCCCATCCCGGCATAGATCTCCATGTCGGTGATCTCGGGTTCTTTTTTGAGATGCTCCACCACACATTGGCTTACAGCCTTGGTCTGCTCGATGGAACTGCCCTTGGGAGTTTTGACATAAACAGAGAAGGTATTGTCGCTTTTTCCGGGAAGCATCTTGGCCTTGACGATTTTGGTGGGCAACATCATCACCGAAGCCGCCAGTGCCATCAGGGTCAGAAGGATCACCAGCATCTTTTTGCTCTTGCTCTCCAAAATAGCATAGACGAAGTTCTCAAATTTTTTCATTTGTGACCTCCGTCATGGTGGTGGTAATGGGCTTTGGGTTTTTTGAGCAGTTTCAGACTCAAATAGGGGGTAAAGATATAGGCGACGACCAACGAGGCAATCAAAGCCACCGGGACGTTGAGAGGAATCGGCTTCATAAAGGAGCCCATCATCCCTCCGACGAAAAGCATGGGAATCATCGTCATGATGATCGCCAGTGTCGCCACATTGGTGGGGGCACCGATCTCGTCGGTGGCCTCTACCAGGATCTCTTCCATACTCCGATCCGCCGCATCATGGGCATGGAGATGGCGGTGGATGTTTTCGATGACGATAATCGCCGCATCCACCAACAATCCCAGCGAGAGGAGGAAGGCGAAAAGCGTGATCCGGTTGATCGTCTGTCCCGAGATCCAGGCGATAAAGAGGGTTACCGCCAGAATCGCTGGGACGGTCAGGGTCACGATGATCGCCTCCTTGAAGCCCAGAGCGAAGATCAGCATCACCGCAATGATCACGATGGTAATGAGCAGGTGATCGACAAGTTCGTTGACTGCGTCGTTGGCCCGTTTCCCATAGTTGCGGGTCAGGACATAGCCAAAGCCGGCTTTATGAAACTGATCCTTGTATTCTGCCATCAGTTTCAGGACATCGTTAGCTACGAAAACGGCATTGGTTCCGGCCAGTTTCGAGACCGTGAGAGTGATCTGTTCCTTGATCGGTGAAAGCTTTGCTTTGCGGATCTCTTCGGGAGTCTTGCCTTTTTTGTAGGCAACATAGGCGGTTTTGAAATTCTGAAAATCGATTCCACGTTTCACCGTGGCCACATCCCGGAGGTAGATCGGTGAACCCATATATTGCGCGACAATGATATTTTTCACATCGTCTACATCGTTGATGGCATTCTTGACGCCGAAGATCAGGAGTTTGTGGCTTTTTGTACGTCCTTTAACATCGGGGACATCGACGGCGATAGACTGGATCGCCTTCATGATCTGTCCCAGCGAAAGATTGTAGGCTGTCAGCTTGTTGAGATCCACCTCGACGTTGAACTGGGGTTTGTGGGCCCCGACCAATGTTGTCTTGGCCACATTTTTGACGGCGTTTACCCGCTGTTGAATCCGCCGCATCAGAGGAAAAAGCTTTTCGTAATCGGCTTTCTGCCCCTCCAACGGATAAAAGGCAAATGTCAGAATCGGAATGTCGATATCGATATCGAAGGGCTTGACCAACGGCTGCATCACCCCTTTGGGAAGATGATCCATATTTTGCATCACTTTGTCATAAAGTTTGAGGTTGGCGTCTTCCCGGCGTACACCGATCTTGTAGACCACATTGACGATCCCCACGTTGTGCATGGCGATGCCGTAGATATGTTTGATGCCTTTGATCTCCCGGATTTTCCGCTCCAGGGGATTGACGATGACATTTTCGATCTCTTTGGGAGTGGCTCCGGGCATGGGAGCGATGACCGCTCCGCCGGAGATAGCAATCTGGGGATCCTCCTCCCGCGGCATCACCTGCAGAGAGATGAAACCCAGAAGTAACAGAGAGATCCCCAGCACCAACGTCAGGGGATTTTTCAAAAACCCCAGAGCCAGCTTTCCGGCGATATCTTTCGGTTGGTAGCTGATCATTGTTTCTTATCCTCTTCGGGGATATAGACTTTGGCATACATTCCGGGGAAGACGAAGGCGCCTTTTTTGTCGAAACTGATCTTGACTTTGAACTTGTGGGTCATAGGATTAGAGGCGGGGATGATGGCACTCACCTTCCCATCGGTCTTGAGCCCGATAGAGGGGATCTCCACTTTGACCTTTTTGCCGATACGAATGTGGGCAAGGTTGCTCTCGCTGATCTCAACCAAAACCTTCAGGTGCTTCAGATCGGTGATGACCAGAGCCGGCATCCCGGGAATCTGCATATCCCCTTCGTTGAGTTTCTTGGCCACAACGACCCCGTCGTTGGGTGCCTTGATCGTCAGGTATTTGTATTGGTTGAGGACCGCCTCTTTCTGAGCTTCCGCCTGCTCGACCTGCTTTTTCGCGATTTTGACCATATCGCGCATATTTTTCGCTGCCAGTTCCAGTTGCTCCAGCTCGTATTTGGAGACCATGTCTTTTTTGAAGAGCCGTTTGTTCCTGGCCAGGTTGAGCAGGACATTGTTGAGCTGATTCTGGTTCATCTGCAGAGCCAGACGGGCCTGGGAGATCGCCAGATCCACCTGCTTGACCGCCGCTTCGATCTCTTTGGAATCGATCTCATAGAGCACCTGCCCCTTTTTGACCATATCCCCTTCACTGACACGCATATTTTTGATGAATCCCATAAAGCGGCTGGTTATCATCTTTTGGTTGTCGGAAATCACTGTACCGCTCAACTCAAGTACGTTAGCAAAGATTACCCCGCCGGCCAACAGGGCCATCAAGAGGATTTTTTTCATGAACGACCTCCCATGTCGAGTATTTTTTCAAGCTCAAAGACTTTTTCACTGTGTTTGTTGGCAACCTGAAGATACTCCAAAAGCACCTGTAGTTCAATGGACTGTTTGATCAACACATCGGTAATGGAAGCCAAACCCTCTTTATATTTGGCTTCATAGGTCCGATAGACCTCGCGGGCCAGGTTCAGCTGCTTCTGCTCACTCCGCAGATCGTACTCCAGGGAGCGTATCGCCGTCTGAAGTTTATGAACTTTCAGTGCGATTCCCTTCCGTGCCAGTTCCACCTGTCGGGCCACTTTCATCTGTCGCACTCTGGCTTTTTCCAGTTTCGCTTTGTCACTGCCGCCGTTGAAAATATTGAGTTTGAATTGCATTCCCACCGTGTAGAAGTCTTTTTTGGCGAAGTCGTTCCAGAGGGTATTGTCGGCACTTCCGTACTCCGCAAAGGCTCCGACGGTCGGCAGGAAGTTGGCCTTTTCGGTCGCAATCGCATGACGGGCCACTTCCAGTCCCATTTTCGCTTTCTGGATATCGAGACTCAACCTTTCGATGTCCTGTTGTTTTACCTTGGGTGCATGAATGACCAGATGGACCTTCCTGATGGAATCGACCTGGGTATCCAGGAGAAAGGAGAGGAACTGATAGGCAAGGTCCCGGTTGAGTCTGGCCTGGTTGAGCATACTGTCCACTTTTGCCAGACGCGCTTCAATCTCCAGAACATCTGTTTTCTTGGTATATCCCTCTTTTTTCATCTCCAGTATGGTTTGCTTGAGTTTGAGCATATTGCGGTGGATACGGTTGAGATTGTATACATAGCGCTCAACCAGCGTAATATTGTAAAAGGCTTTCTTGACTTGAAAAATCTTTTCGTCACGAAGCTTTCGGGTATCAAGTTTGCTCATCTCGTAAAGCTTACGGGTGATTTTTTTGTATTCGGTAAGTTTGCCGCCGGTATAAATTGGAACCTGATAAGTAATTTTTGTCAGGAAATGGTTCCGCGATCCGGGATAGTTGAGGTCATCAGGTGCAACATCCAGCATACGGTCCTGCATGGCCGGATTTCCGAGAGTCGCTCCCAGCTGATTATAGGGAACCTGGCTGGTCAGTCCACTGATGCCGCCGAGAAAATCTCTGAAGCCGAAATCACGGAATGTCGCTTCTCGGCTTTGAAGTTTGAACCCAAAAACATTTCCCGCATCGTTGGAACGCAGCGCTTGCAGGGTAATGGTAGCGGAACCCCAGTTCTTTCCCTCCACCACCAGTTCGTCGTATTTTTTCATCGTTTCATCAAACTGCGCTACTTTGATTTCCAGATTTTTTTTGTCCAGAAGGTTCAGCGCCTGATCAAGGGTAAGATTTTTGAGGCCGGCGAAGAGCGGCAGGGCTCCGATCAGCGATAGAGTAAGGATTCGCCACATGATATGCTCCTGTCAATACGGTGCGCTTTTCTGCATTATAGCAAAAAATATGAAGAAGTGAATAATTTAATAATAAACGGTTAACTGAATATGAATATTCCGCGAATTATAGCAAGCTATGCTTATGCAAGTCTTTAATAAAAATGATCAATAGATATAGATGAAAAGATATGTAGGAGAGGATTATTGCCGAAACGGTCAGAGCGAGACCGTTTTGACACTGATACAGGCGGGAAGCGCCGCCAGTTCGTCGATGATCTTCTTGCTGATCTCTCCGTCGACACGGACGACAGCGAGTGCCTGCCCCTTGTTGTCACGCCCAAGGCGAAAGTCGGCGATGTTGATCCCGTGACTGGCGATAATACGCCCCACATCCCCGATGACTCCGGGTTCGTCGTTGTTTTTGAAGAGGATCATCCGTCCTTTGGGTTCCAGATCCAGGGTGTACCCGTCAATATCGACAATCCGCTGGAGATTCTCTTCGAAGACCGTCCCGCTGACACGGAACACCTGACCGTTCTGCGTTGTGAGTTTCACGGTAACCAGGTTTTTGAAACCTTTCGCATCGGGGATCGCCTCTTTAAGGATCTCAATCCCCCGCTCTTTGGCCACATACTCGGCATTGACATAGTTGATACTGTCTGCCAGAGACTCGCTCATAACCCCGACGGTAGCAAAGGTAGCCAGTGAATCGATATATTCGGAGACAGGTCCTTCAGCGATCACCTTGATCGATTTGGCGCCGCTTTTGGGTATCTGGGCGCTCATGTAACCGATCTTCTGGGTCAGTTCCAGGAAAGGCATCACAAAATCCGACAATTCGTTTTCCCGAATGGGAAGGTTCAACGCGTTGGGATAAGCAATCCCCTTCGCCGCGGCGATGGCATTCTCAGCCGCCTGAACGGCGATATTGCGCTGGGACTCTTTCGTATTGGCTCCCAGATGGGGAGTGACGGTCACGTTGTTCAGATCCAGCAGAGGGTTGTCGATGGCCGGCTCTTTCTCAAAGACATCGATACCCGCCATAGCTATCTTGCCGCTTTTGAGCCCCTCGTAGAGCGCCGCTTCGTCGTAGAGACCTCCTCGGGCACAGTTGATGAGGATCACCCCGTCTTTCATCTTGGCGATCTCCTCCCGCCCGATCATCCCGATGGTCTCTTCGGTTTTGGGGGTATGGATCGTGATGATGTCACAGGCGAGGATCTCGTCGAAATTCTCCGTATAGGCGATATCGAGATCGGTCGCTTTGCTGGGATCGATATAGGGATCGTAGGTGATCACCTCCATCTCGAAGGCTTTGGCCCGCTTTCCAACCCGTGAACCGATGTTTCCGAAACCGATGATTCCCAGTTTCTTGTCTTTGAGTTCGGTACCGTACCAGTCCTGACGTCGCCAGACCCGGTCGATTTTGAGATTGTTGTGGGCATAGGGAAACTGCCGGACACAGGCCAGCATGTGCGCCATGGTCATCTCCACAGCAGCGATGGTATTGGCGGTGGGGACGTTCATGACGACGATCCCCAGCTTGGAGCATTCGGGGATATCCACGTTGTCCACACCTACACCGGCCCGGACAATCGCCCGCATTTTTTTTGCCTGTTTCAGAAACTTCTCGTCGACGTCGGTGGAACTACGGGTAATAGCGACATCGGCCAGAGGGACATATTTTTCAAGAAGTTTGTCTTTGGGCTCATCGGCCGCGTTGATGAGCTCTACCTCCGGATCGGAGGCAAGGATTTTGAGTCCGCTTTCATGAATGTGATCGCAGACAAGGATGGTATATTTGGACATCGAATCGATTCCTGATTTTTATTTTTTGAGCTGGTCTTTGATCAGATCACCCAGTGTCATGCTGTCATCCTGCTCCTGATTGAGCTGGTCGAGAGCTTCACGCTCTTCCTGGCGTTCCAGACGACGGACGGAGACACGGATCCGATCGTTGCGGGGATCGATATGGGTAATAACCCCTTTGATCTCCTGCCCGGGCTCGATCTCGTCAAACTTCAGCGGATGGAGATCTTCGGTGCGGATCAGCGCATCGACGTTGTCATCCAGGGCGATAAAGACGCCGAAGTCTTTCTTGTCCTTGACGGTTCCGGTGACGATATCACCGACCTTGTGGGTATCGGCGAAGGCTTCGGCGGGAGATTTTTCCAGCGCTTTGCGGCTCAGGGAGATCTTTCCGGCGTCGGTATCGATCTTGATGATCTTGACCTCTACCTCATCGCCGACTTTGAAGAGGTCTTTGGCCCGCTTGCTCTTGTCCCAGGAGGCCTCCTGGTTGTGAAGCAGCCCCTCGACATTGTCGATCTTGACGAAGGCGCCGAAGTCGGTCAGCGAAGAGACAGTTCCGGTCACGATGTCGCCGACACGGTGATTGCGTGCGAACTCCTCCATGGGCTTGGGAAGCAGATTTTTGAGGCTGACACGCAGGCGGCGCTTCTCTTTGTCGATTTCGATCACTTCGACATTGATCTCTTCACCGACAGTCAGATAGTCTTTGGGGTGTTTGACGTTCTTATCCCAGGAGATCTCGGAGACATGCAGGAAAGCTTCCAGATCCTCGCCCAGATCAACAAAGACACCATAGGGTTCGATGTTGCTGACGGTCGCAGTGACGGCATCACCGACGCCGAGAATCTCGTCGATATTCTCCCAGGGATCGGGATTGGCCTCTTTGACGGAGAGAGAGAGGTGACGCTTCTTCTTGTCATAATCCAGCGCAATGACATTGACTTCATCGCCTTCCTGATAATATTTTGAGGGATTAACAGGACCTTTGTGGGAGATCTGGGAGTAGTGGACCAAACCGTCCATGCCACCAACATCCACGAACATCCCGTAGCTGGTGATTTTCTTGACGGTTCCGACAACGGGCTCTTTGCTCTCCAGAAGTTTTTCGACTATTTCCTGGACTCTTGCCTTGTCCCGCTCGATGAGCTCTTTCCGGGAGATGACAACGGAGCCTTTGTCTTTGTCAACTTTGACAATGACTCCCTTGACCTTTTTACCGATAGCGTCCGTTTTGGAACTGAGGTAGGAGAGGGTTCTCGGCATGAAAAATTCCAACCCGTCCGCTTCGACAACGTAGCCGCCTTTGTTCTTTTTGGTGACGACACCCTCGACGATGTACTCCTGCTCTTCATCATACTCTTCGATAAATTCGTTCATCGCCTGGCGTTTTTTGGCCAGCTCATAGGAGACCATGGGCCGCTCGCCCCGGCTGCCGGTGATCACGACAGGAAGAGTCTCTCCCTCTTTAAAGAGAAGATTCCCCTCTTCGTCACGCAGCTGATCCAGGTTGATAAAGGCTTCGTTTTTCCGGCCGATATCTACAATCGCCTGGTTCTCTTCTTCGTTGATTTTTACGATGGTTCCCTCTGTCAGGTCCCCGCTGCTGCGGTCTTCTTTTTTGAAAGACTCCTCCAGCATCGCTTCAAAATCAACGTCCTCGATTTCGATGTCTTCGAACTTCATATACCTATCCTTACTTTACTCTGAGTTTGGCGATAATTATACTCTATTTTGTTTAAAGGTTGATAGGTGGGCGAAGGAAGGAGCGAAGGTAGCTTCAGTCGGCCAGCTCTTTTTCAATACGATTGATCTCACGGATCCGGTCGATGACATTCTGGACGATCCAATCAGGGGTAGAGGCACCGGCGCTGACCCCGCAGAGCTCCTTGCCCCGGAACCAGGCCGGGTCGAGTTCGCTTTCGTTCTCCACGAGATAACTGTCGTTACAGTAGTTTTTGCAGATGGAATGGAGCTGTTTGGTGTTGGAGGAGTGCTTACCTCCGATAACGATCATCACATCGGCTTCTCTCGCCAGTTCCGCCGCCGCATCCTGATTTTCGAAGGTGGCATTGCAGATGGTATTGAAGACCCGCACCTCTTTGACTCGAAGAACCAGTGCGTTGACGATCTTCATAAAATCGGCCGGCTTGCGGGTGGTCTGGGCGACGATGGCCACCTTGGACTTGAGCGGCAGCTCCTCCAGCTCCGACTCCTCCAGAACTACAAAAGCATCCCGGGGATCATCAGCATAGCTGACGACTCCTTTGATCTCCGGGTGGTTCCGATCGCCAAAGATGACGATGCTGTATCCCTCTTGACTCATTTTCTCCACAATCTGCTGTGGGGTGGTGACGTAGGGGCAGGTGGCGTTGATGATCTCTTTGCCTTCGGCCTTGAGCTGCCGATACTCCTCCTTGGGAATGCCGTGGGTCCGGATGACGATGGAGTCGACCTGCTCCGCCTCCTCAAAGCTCTCCACCAGGCCGATATTGAAGTGCTCTCGAAGACGATTGATCTCATCCTTGTTGTGGATCAGGGGGCCGTAGGTGGCGCTGGAAGGATGCTCCTCGGCGATTTTGATCGCCCGTTTGACGCCGTAGCAGAAGCCGTAGGAGGAGGCGAGTCGTATCTTCATATCTGCACCTCCGTGATCCGGGAGAGGATCTCAAAAAAATTGGGGAAAGAGGTGGCGACGCAGTCGATATCCTCGATCTCCATTCCGCACAGCAGTCCGGCGATCGCAAAGCTCATGGCGATACGGTGATCCCCGTGGCTGTCGACGGTCGCCCGTTTCAGGGTCCCTCCATGGATGGCGTAGCCGTCCGGGTACTCATCGGTCTCAATCCCGCAGGCCTGCAGCGCGGCGACCACCGAAGCGATCCGGTCACTCTCTTTGACCCGCAGCTCGGCGGCGTTGCGGACCCGACTAATCCCCTCCGCTGTCGCCATGGCTACCGCCAGGGCAGGGAGCTCGTCGATAAGCCAGGCGATACGCCGGGAAACCTCGACCGCTGCGAGTCGTCCGTTGTAAGCGATGCGGATCTCTCCGATAGGCTCGTAGACATCCTCATGCAGCCGATACTCCACTGTCGCACCCATCGCTTCCAGGACTTTGAAGGCTTCGATCCGGGTCGGGTTGAGGGTCACGCCGGGGATCCGCACCTTCGCCCCGGGAACGATGGCTGCCGCCACCGCGAAAAAGAAGGCGCTGGAGGGATCGGCCGGAACCGTAATATCCAGAGGTTCCAGCGGTCCTTCCGGCGGAGTCACGGTGATCCAACCCTCCGCATCGGTGGTAATGGAAACCCCCATCCCCCGGAGCATCCGCTCGGTATGATCCCGGCTGAGAAAGGATTCACGATAATAACTGGGGGCATCGGCTCTGAGCGCCGCCAGGATCATCGCCGATTTGACCTGGGCCGAATCGACGGGGGATTCGTAGCGAAAGGCTTTGAGCTGCCCGCCGCGGATATGCAGGGGGGCCAGATTGCCCTCTTCCCGTCCGTCGATTTTGGCTCCGATGCTTTGTAAAGGGCCTGTCACCCGTTTCATGGGACGGGAGCGGAGATAGCGGTCTCCGGTCAGGACGAAACTCCCCTCCACTCCCGCCAGGAGTCCGCAGAAGAGCCGCATCCCGGTCCCGGCATTGCCGCAGTCGAGAATATCGTCGGGTTCCCGCAGCTCCGCAGGGGGCGTAATGCGGATCACGTCCCCCCGATCCTCGATCTCGGCTCCCAATTGCCGGGCAATGGAGAGGGAAGCCATCGTATCCTCTCCCCGCAGAAAGTTGCGAACGGTGGAGGAACGATCACTGAGCAGCGAAAACATGGCGCAGCGATGGGAGATCGACTTGTCGGAAGCGATCGCCTCCAGGCTCAGGTCAAAAGGAGTCCGGCAGGCTTCGACGACGGCGCGGCTCATCGCAATCGGGCTCCGCAGGCCTCTTGAAACGTGGCGAGAATCCGCTGCATCACTCCGTCGATCACTTCATCGGAAAGGGTTCCCTCCCCGGACTGGAGGAAGAAGCGAAGCGTCATGCTCTTCTGATCGCCCAGCTGCTCATCCTCGTAACGGTCGATGGGGAAGAAGCGTCGCAGCAGAGGCTCCTCCAGTTTCTCCAGCGCCTCCTCCATCGCCCGGTAGGGCAGTTCCCGATCCACCAGGAGACTCAGATCTTTGAAAGTCCCCTGAAAATTGGAGACAGGCTCCGCCTCGATATGAGGCGGAATCAGGGCGTCAAACTCCAGTTCGGCGATGAAGGTCTCTTCCAGGCCGAAAGCCTCTGCCGCTTTGGGGTGGAGCTTGCTGAGCCATCCCGCCGGACGATTGCCGATCCAAATCGTCGCCGACTGGTAAGGGTGGAGCAATCCGTGGGTCTCGGTGCATCGCTCCAGACGGAACGCACCGATCACATCGCCCAGTTTCCGGACAAAACGGGCGAAATCGATACGCGGCGGTTTCCCCTGGTTGGAGACACCCACCTCTTCCACCTCGCCGCTCCAGAGGAACGCCATCCGTTCATACTCCCGGCGCTCGGTATCGAAAACCGAACCGATCTCGAAGAGGGGAATCCGTCTCTTCCCATAGCTGACATTGCGTCGAGCCGCCTCCAGGAGGTTGAGACTCAGGGTGCTTCGCAGCGTGCTGAACTCCTCGACGATGGGATTGAGCAGATCTCTCGACTCCTCCAGAACCGGAAAGCGGTAGGTCTCCAATAACTTCCGGTCGGCAAAAGCATAGGTGACCGCTTCGAAGAATCCCTCGGCCACCGCCCGCTGCCGCAGATCCCGGCGAATTCTGAAACGGCGGGTACTCTCGGTCAGACGGTTCTGCTCGGTCAGCTCCAGCGGGCGGGCCTGGATCTGGTTGATCCCGACAATCCGCAGGATCTCCTCGGCCACATCCTGGATGTTTCGGATGTCATGACGCCAACGGGGGATCGTCACTCCGAAGCGCTCTGCCCCGGCGTGATGGATCACGAAACCCAGCCGTTTGAGAATCGTATGGATTGTTCCTTTGGGGATCTCCTGACCGATGACAGCGTTGAGCTTCGAAATATCCACACTCAGGATCCGATCTTCCCGATCGGCTTCCAGGCTCAGAGGTGTCTTGCTGAAACGGCAGTTCCCTGCAACAGCACACCCGTTCTCCAGATACTTCATCCCCAGGGAAATTTCCGGCTCGCTCCCCCGGGAACTGCGATAATAAAGATCGTCGGTCTTCTCTTCCGATTCAGCAACAGCCGGAACCAGGATCTCAGGATCGATATAGGAAGCCTCCAGAAGGATCTCGGCAGTGTCATCCGTCGCGGCAAAGGCCGGATCGGACGAGATCCCCACCAAAGAGAGGCGACGACCACCGCTGGAGACCTCAACAAACCCCGGAGTTTGCTGGAGGATCTCCAGCGGAACTTTGCCCTCCTCGTCTTTGAGACGGTCGGCATCGTAGGCTCGGAGGATCACTCCGGTAGTATGAACCGTATAGGTCAGGTGAGAGGTGAGGACCTCGTCACGGAGGGCATCGACCATCGCCAAACGCAACCGCATCAGAAAGGGAAGATGCAGCTCTTCTTTCTCCACCAAGGTATAAAGAAGGTCTGCATCGATCCTGCCGTGGGTATGGAGCTCCACGATCCGGGCGATTCCCCGGGACATCGTCTCCACGGAGGCACTCTCCACCCGATGCAGTTCCCGGTCCAATGCCGCACTCAGATCCCGGGCGACTCCCCGGATACTCAGGCAGTCCCCCCGGTTGGCCGTCAGCTCCAGCTCGATGACCGTATCGTTGAAGTCGGGGTACTCCGCCAGCGGCTTTCCGGGGACCATCTCTCCCAGACTCTCATCCAGGATCATGATCCCCGCCCCCGTCTCGGGCAGTCCCAGCTCGGACGAGGAGCAGATCATCCCGAAACTCTCCACGCCTCGCAGTTTCGCCGGTTTGATGGCGAAGTCGCCGGGCAGGACCGCTCCGACGGTGGCCACCGCCACATACTCCGCCTCTCTGACATTGGCCGCCCCGCAGACGATCTGCAGCGGCTCGGCCTCGCCCGCATCGACGCGGCAGAGATTGAGCTTGTCCGCATCGGGGTGTTTTTCACAGGAGAGGACCCGCCCCACCACCACCCTGGGAGGCATTTGGAACCGGTGCATGCTGTCGACCTCCAGGCCGATACTGTTGAAGGTATCATGGAGCTGCTGATCACTGATCCCCTCCAGGTCGATAAACTCTTCCAGCCATCTACGTGTCACGATCATCTGAACTGCTCCAACAAACGAATATCTCCTTCAAAGAGCGACCGCAGATCGGGAATGCGGTGCAACAGCATGGCGAAACGTTCCACTCCCAGCCCGAAGGCGTAGCCGCTGACGTTTTCGTATCCGACCGCTTTGAAGACGTTGGGATCGACGACGCCGCTGCCCAGGACCTCCAGCCAGCCGGTATGGGAACAGACACGGCACCCTTTGCCTTCGCAGAAGATACAGCTGATATCCACTTCGGCCGAGGGCTCCGTAAAGGGGAAAAAGCTGGGACGGAAACGTACCTCCACTTCGCCGAACATATAGTGCAGGAAGTCGGTCAGAATCCATTTGAGGTTGGCGAAGCTGACCGCATCTCCCTCTTCGACAACCAAGCCTTCCACCTGATGGAACATCGGGGTGTGGGTCAGGTCGTAGTCCCGGCGGAAGACCGCGCCGGGAGCGATGATTCGAATCGGGGGCTTCTGGCGCATCATAGTACGAATCTGTACCGGAGAAGTGTGGGTACGCAGGAGCATCCCATCGCGGAAATAGAAGGTATCCTGCATATCGCGGGCGGGATGGTGTTTGGGAAGATTGAGCGCCTCAAAGTTGTGAAAATCGTCCTCCACCATGGGACCGCTCTCTACCGCGAAGTTCATCGCCACGAAATAGTCCACAATTTTATCCATCGTCTCCCGGACCGGGTGCAGGGCCCCTTTTTCCGAAAGGTTGGAGTACATCGTGACGTCCAGAGCCTCCGCCCGCAGCTGCGCCTGAAGCGCTGCCTCTTTCAAGGCTTCAAGTCGGGCATCAAAGAGGCGTTGCAGCTCCGCCTTGCGGCGGTTGAGCCCCTCGGCAAAGGCCTTTTTCTCCGGGCCGGGGACATCTTTGAGTTTGGCAAACTCTGCCGCCAGAATTCCCTTTTTACCGAAAATTTCAATCCGGATCTTCTCCAGCTCCTCCAGGGAGGCAGCCGATTCGATCTTCTCTTTCAGTTGATCCAAAACAGTCTCGCTTTCTGAATGAAATTGCCGTGATTTTATCCAAAATGTGATGAGAGTGCCAAGGTGATCTTGCGCTATAATCCGGGATAGATTGCAAAGAAGCCCACCCAAGGAGTGAACAATGTGTATTTTCTGTAAAATCGTCGCCGGAGAGATCCCCAACAACACCGTCCATGAAAACGAAGAGTTCCTCGCCTTTCACGACCTCTATCCCAAGGCCCCGATCCATGTTCTCGTCATCCCCAAAAAACATATCTGCTGTTTCCAGGAGACCGATCCGGAGACCATGGCCAAAATGACCCCCTTTATCCAGGAGACCGCGACCAAGCTCGGTGTGGACGAGACCGGCTATCGCCTCATCTGCAACAACGGTGAAGACGGCGGACAGGAGATCCACCATCTACACTTCCATCTTCTGGGCGGCGGCAAGCTCAAATGGGATCACCTCCACGAGGATGCCCGGAAAAACATCTGATCCCTACCGGATCGGATCCGAACCCCTCAGACCTTCAACGCCTCCAGCCAACTCACCAGCCGTTCGATCTGCTCCCGGGTCCGGGCGCTGGCCGTGCCCCCTTCCGAAATGCGGGCGTTCATCGAGACCCGGTTGTCCAGCAGAGCGCAAGCTTCGGCGGTGATCCGCTCATCGACTGAGCGAAGCTCTTCGGGCGTCATCCGGGAGATATCCTTGCCCAGCTCCTCGGCCCGGTTGACCACATTGCCCACGATGTGATAGGCATCGCGGAAGGGCAGACCCGCTTCACGTACCAGCCAGTCGGCCAGATCGGTCGCCGTCAGATGCCCCTTCATACAGGCGGCCTCCATCGCTTCGGTATTGACCGCCATCTCGTCGATCATCTCCCGCAGCACCCGCAGGCTCAGCTCGGCGGTCCGCACACTGTCGAAGACCCCCTCCTTGTCCTCCTGGGTATCCTTGTTGTAGGCCAGGGGCAGCCCCTTCATCACCGTCAGCAACGCCATAAGATTGCCGTAGGCCCGGCCGGTCTTACCCCGCAGCAGCTCAGGGATGTCGGGGTTTTTCTTCTGGGGCATGATGGAGCTGCCGGTGGCGTGTTTGTCGGAGAGGCGCACAAAGCCGAATTCGCTGGTGCTCCAGAGGATCAGCTCTTCGCTGAGACGGCTGATGTGCATCATCATCGTGGCGATATTGAAGAGGATCTCCAGGGCGAAGTCCCGGTCGCTGACACTGTCGAGACAGTTGAGAGTCGGTTCGCGGAATCCCAGCTCCCGGGCAGTCCGCTGCCGGTCGATGGGGTGGGGAGTCCCCGCCAGCGCCGCGCAGCCCAGGGGGGAGAGGTTGTTGCGCTCATAGGAGTCGAGAAAACGCTCCAGATCCCGGCGGAACATAGCGGCATAGGCGGTGAGGTGGTATCCCAGATTGGTGGGCTGGGCGTGCTGGAGATGGGTCATTCCCGGCAGCAAAGTTTCGGTATGGGCTTTCGCTTTTTCCAGCAGGGAGGCGATGAGCTCCCGCAGGAGCGCCGCGATCTCCAGGTCATGCCGCAGCACGTACATCCGAAAATCCACCGCCACCTGATCGTTGCGGCTGCGGGCGGTATGGAGCCGCTTGCCCGCCTCCCCCACGATCTCGGTCAGGCGTCGCTCGACGGCCATATGGATATCTTCATCGTCCCCCTCCAGCGAGAAGGCGCCGCTCTCGATCTCCTCCAGCACCTGGGCCAGCCCCCGTGCAATCGCCGCATAATCCTCGGGGGTGATGATCCCCTGCTCTTTGAGCATCTCGGCATGGGCCAGAGAACCGCGGATATCCTCCCGATAGAGGGCTTTATCGAAGGGAAGAGAGTTGTTGAGCTCTTTGAGCAGCGCCGAACTCTCGGCAGAGATCCGGGCAGAAGCGATCTTTTTGGACATGGCAAACCTTTGAAGAAGGATGGAATTTGCGTATTTTATCCAACTTTGTCGTTTGTCGTTTGAACGGAGCTCCGCTCCTCTTTGTCATTTGAATCAAAAAGCATTGCCCTGCAATGCAACCCGAAATCATTCACCATTAACCATTAACCATTCATCCAGGAGCCTGAGGCACGGTATAGCAATCCCCCACTACAAAGCTTCATCATTCTCCATTCTCAATTCTCCATTCCTTTCATCCCTTCTCCTGGTGGGAGCGGCGGTGGTAGCGTTCGACGATATCGGGATCGTGGTGGAGGTTGATGACAGCATCTTTTTTTCCGTCGTAGGGAATCTGGGAGAGGACGTAGCGGATCGACTCGAGGCGGGCCCGCTTCTTGTCATTGCTGTCGACGATGATCCAGGGGGCGTAGCTGGTGTGGGTCCGGCTGAACATCTCCTCTTTGTAGTAGGTGATCTGGTCCCACATCTCCTGGGCCTTCTGATCCACGGGGCTGAGTTTCCAGTGTTTGAGGGGATTGGTCATCCGCTCTTTGAAACGCTTCTGCTGGGTCTCTTTGCTGATGGAGAACCAGAATTTGATCAGGATAATCCCGTCATCGATGAGGGCATGCTCTATCTCGGGGACCTCTTTCATGAACTTTTCGTACTGCTCCGGCGTGCAGAATCCGTAGACCGGTTCCACAATAGCCCGGTTGTACCAGCTCCGGTCAAAAAAGACGATCTCCCCCGGATCGGGCAGATGTTTGAAGTAGCGCTGGAAATAGAACTGCCCCGTCTCCACCTCGGTGGGTTTGGGGAGGGCGGCGACGCGGAATTTGCGGGGATTGAGGTACTGGATGAAGCGCTTGATGGCCCCGCCTTTTCCCGCGGCGTCCCGTCCTTCAAAGATGATCATCACCCGCTTTTTGTTCTCGTAGATCCAGTTCTGGAGTTTGATCAGCTCCACCTGCAGTTGAGTCAGCTCCTGCTCATACTCCACATTACGGACGATCTTGGCCAGCTTTTTCTTCTGCAGCAGCTGGGAAAGCCCGCTTTTGGTCCGCAAAAGCTGGAAATTCTTCTCCAACTCCTTGACGATCTTTTCTCCCTCTTTGTCTTTGACATGCTTTTTTAGGGCTTCCAGATCCTGAAAAATGGTCTTCATCGCTCCTCCTTCTCTCCGAAAAATAGGTATATTTTTTGATTCTACTCCTGCCGAACTTAATGGAAAATATAATCGGAGAAAAATCTAAGCACGAAACCAGGCGATTGGAATCCCTCCCGCCGGATCAGCGCGATCACTGCCGATGCTCCTGCCGCCAGCGCTCCATGATCGCCAGCACCTCCTCATCACTCACATCGTACCAGTTCCGGTAGACCTGAGCGACGGCATGAAAGTTCGGCGGAGACTCCAGCACCACCAGATCGTCGGCCAGGCGACTGAACTCCGCCACGGCATAGGGGCCGGCCACCGGGACAGCAACCACGATCCGGGCCGCTCCCGCCTTGCGGCACATCTCCACCGCCGCATGCATGGTCGATCCCATAGCGATGCCGTCATCGGTCAGGATCACCGTCCGTCCCTGCAGTGACGGGAGGGGACGGCCGCCCCGCAGGACCTGGATCCGCCGTCGAATCTCCTCCTGCTGCTGCCGGATGATCTCCAGGACCTCCGCTTCGCTCATTGGGATGGAGGCCCGGGGGTTGATGTAGATCGTTCCGTCTTCGGCGATGGCGCCGAAACCGCTCTCCGGATTGAAGGGGTAGGGAAGTTTCCGACAGATCAACAGATCGAAATCGGCCTCCAGATACCGGGCGATTTCGTAACCGATCTCCGTCCCGCCCCTCGGAATCGCCAGGACCAGAAGGCCCGGCGTTCCCCGATAGGCTTCCAATGCTCTGGCCAGTCGCTCTCCCGCATCTTTGCGATCCTGAAACATCGTTGCCTCCTTTCATTCAAGCTCCTTTAATCATAACAAATCTCTCCGATGGGCCTATGCTATAATTCCCGCAGATTTCTCCAGGCCAAAGGACGCCGAAACCGTGCAATCCTCTCTCCCTCTGATCGACGATTTTCGTTCTGTCGTCACCGAAGCCCATCCCCTGATCGACCTGCGCGCACCGGTGGAATACGAGCGGGGTTCTTTCCCTGATACCGTCAACCTCCCCCTTCTCACCGACAAAGAGCGTGAAGCCGTGGGGACCACCTATAAACAGCAGGGCAACGAAGCGGCCGTCGCTCTGGGCCACCGGCTGGTCAATGGGGCGGTCAAAGAGGAGCGCATCGCCGCCTGGATCGATTTCGTCCGGGAGCATCCCGCTGCCTACCTCTTCTGCTGGCGGGGCGGACAGCGCTCCCAGATCGTCCAGGAGTGGCTGGCCGAACAGGGCGTCATCGTTCCCCGCCTCAAAGGGGGCTACAAAGCCTTTCGACACTATCTGATGGAAGAGAGCCTTCGACTGGCCCAAGCCAAAGAGATCCTCGTCATCGGCGGACGCACCGGCAGCGGAAAAACCCTGCTGCTAAAGCAGATTCCCGAAGCGATCGACCTGGAGGGAATCGCCCGTCACCGCGGATCGGCCTTCGGACGCTACGCCGCTCCCCAGCCGCCCCAGATCGCTTTTGAAAACGCTTTAGCCTATGCCCAGATCCGCCACGACGCCGCCGGACACCGGCTGCTGGTCATCGAGGACGAGAGCCGCAACATCGGCCAGCGCTATATCCCGCCCGAAATCTTCGCCGAGTTTCAGAAAGGACGGGTGATTCTGCTCGAAACTCCGCTTGAGGAGCGGATCGAGATCACCTACGACGACTACATCCTCTATGCCCAAAAAGAATATGACGAAGCCCACGCCCGCGGCGAAGCCCCCTACGACTGGTACGAGACGATGCAGCACAACTTCCGCCGTATCCGCAAACGGCTGGGCGACGAGCGCTACCGACGTTTCACCCAGATGCTCGCCTCCGCCTGGGAAGAACAGCAGCGCACCGGCAACCCCGAAGGGCACAAAGCCTGGATCCGGGCCCTGCTGGAGGAGTACTATGATCCGATGTACGACTATCAGATCAGCCGAAAGAGCGAACGGATCGTCTTCCGCGGAGACCGTGAAGCGGTGCTGGAGTACCTCGCTTCGCTGCGAAACGGGTAAAGCGTTCGTCGTTTGTCGTTTGAACGGGGCTTCGCCCCTCTTTGACAATCGATTTGTGCTAAGTGCTATGTGTTAAGTGCTAAGATAAGCGACGCGATGCGGTGCACCGAAATCCATCATCCAGAATCCAAAATCCATAATCCTCGCGGAATCATAGTCCCACATTACACGCTTCCGCTATCAAATGGTACCTTCACCGAGACGCCAGTGCCTCGCGTTTTCTTTTTCTTTGCTTCGTTTCCTTTTCTTTTGATCTGTCAACCCTTTTTGGTACAAAGACATAAAATTTAGGCGGCACCTTCTTGTTGGTTGTGCCACCAGAGTAGTTCTGTTTCCAAAGGGGGACGATAGTCGTTGGCACTGTGGAGGCGTTTGGT
>JALVUD010000021.1 GCA_027035765.1 Campylobacteraceae bacterium | reverse complement strand
TGCCAAATCTTCGAGACCACGCCCCGCTTCGCCTCGTCCGTGGCGTAGAGCAGATGGTACGCTTTCGCTTCGGCATCCCGATCCAGCTTCACCTGCAGCGGTTGCAGGCCGCTGCCGGCACCGAAGTCGAAGGTGTGCATCCCCAGGTAGGCGCCCCGCTGAGCCAACACGCGGTGGGAGAGGATCGGGGTGTAATCTCCCTCTCTCAACGTCTGCCGGGTATACCACTTGAGTGCCCCGTAGGGAGAGAGGATCGCATCCCATCCACCCAGCACGAAGGCGCCGCAAGCCCCCTCCCCTTCGAAACGCTCCGTCACACTGGCCGTCACGTTGTCGGCCACTCTGACCAAAATTCGGCAGGGCATTAGCTTGCTCGCTTGGGTGTAGCGGTGTACCAGCTCCACTTTGGCGTCTTTGTCGAAGGCGATTTCGACTGTCCCGGGTGAGAGAAGATGGCTCAGATGATAGAGCGGATCGAAGTGGTCCGGATCGTGTTCGCCCGAGTCACACACACGTACCTTCACTCCCTCGATCTTCGGCACTTCCACGAGCGCGCCGTCTTCGATCACGATGTGCCGGCCGAATTTGGGCTCGCCCTGCTTCGTTACCGCGACTTCCCAATCCCGCTCCATCCACGGGCTGGGGTCGAAGTAGCGGTACTCTTCACTCTTTTTGGTCGGAATTCCCAACCGCGCCAGCGCCTCGGCTGCGGCCATTTTCCCTTCCGATGCACCTGTATATTCGAGAATATCGGCAGGTTGCAGCCCCGCCAGATCGGCCGGTCTCATCCCTCCGCTCCGATGGCGCCGTAGCCCTTGGCTTCCAGCTCGGCCACCAACTCCGGCCCGGCGGTTTTGACGATGCGCCCGTCCATGAGCACGTGGATGTAGTCGGGCTGAATGTAGTCGAGAATCCGGCTGTAGTGGGTGATCACCAGGAAGCTGCGCTTGCCGTCTTTCATCTTGTTGATCCCTTCGCTCACGGCCCGCAGGGCGTCGATGTCCAGGCCCGAGTCGATCTCGTCGAGGATGATCATATCAGGCTCCAGCATCATCATCTGCAAAATCTCGTTGCGCTTCTTCTCGCCGCCCGAAAAGCCTTCGTTTAACGAGCGGTTGATCATCTCTGGCTTCATCCCAAGCTCCTTGACCAGCTCCTTCATCTTGCGAAGAAACTCCGCGGCGTTGAGCTCGGGCAGCCCCAGATGTTTGCGGCGGGCGTTGACGGCGGTGCGCAAAAAGTAGGCGTTGTTGACGCCGGGAATCTCCACGGGGTTCTGGAAGCTCAGAAAGATCCCCTCCAGTGCCCGCTCTTCCGGCTCCCAGTCGGTGATGTCTTTGCCTTTGTAGAGGATCTTTCCATCCGTCACTTTGACCTCGTAGTGGCCGGTGATCGCTTTGGAAAGGGTCGATTTGCCAGCCCCGTTGGGGCCCATGATGGCGTGCACCTTCCCCTCTTCGATTTGCAGGTTCAACCCTTTGAGGATCTCCTTTTCGCCGATACCGGCATGCAGATTCTCTATATCCATCATCACACTCATCCTACACTCCCTTCCAGTGTCAAATTCAGTAGCGCCCGCGCCTCCACGGCGTACTCCATGGGCAGTTGGTTGAAGACCTCTTTGCAAAATCCATGCACGATCATGCTTACCGCATCCTCTTCGCCGATCCCCCGCTGCCGCAGGTAAAAGAGCTG
>JALVUD010000020.1 GCA_027035765.1 Campylobacteraceae bacterium | reverse complement strand
CGCCGATCGGGTGGAGCTGCAGGTCGGCAAGCGCCTGGCCAACGGCGGGACCCTGGCGGCGACGCGGGATCTGAGCCTGACGGCGGGGAGCCTGCTCAACCTGGGGGGCACCCTGGCCGCGGGCGGGAGCCTGACGGCGGTGGCGTCGGGGGATCTGCTCAACCTCTCGGGGACGATCCGGGGCACCGGGGTGGATCTGCTCTCTGTGGGCGGGTCGCTGCTGAACGTGACCGACGGCCGGGAGCGCACGCTCCGGCACGATCTGGGGACGGAGCACTACACCCTGGCGGGCCGGGCGGCGGTGATCGAAGCCGGTTCGGGTGGGCTGCGGGCGGCGGCGGCCGACCGGATCGTCAGCGTGGGCGCCGACGTCAAGAGCGGGGCGGGGATCGACCTGGCCGCGGGCCGGGGGGTCGAGATCAGGACCCTGGCGCGGAGCCGGGGATACGACTACGATCTGCCCGAGGGCTATGCCCGGGGCGAGAGCCTGCGCCGTCGGCGCAGCACCCTGGAAGCCGCGGAGGGGATCCGGGTGCGTTCGGGCGGAGACCTGAGTCTGGAGGCGGCCCGTCTCGCCGCCGATTCCGTCGATCTGGCGGCGGCGGGAGCGGTGAATCTCTCGGCGGTACTGGAGCAGGATTTCCACACCGAGCACTTCACCGGCAAGGGCTTCCTCTCCAAATGGTCGGTCACCGACAGCGCTTTGAGGGAGTCGGTGAAGGGCACCGAGATCGCCGCCGGTGATCTGAGCATCGCCGCCGGCAAAGACCTCACGATCCAGGCGGCCGATCTGAGCGCGGAGCGCTCCATGCACCTGCGCTCCGAGGGGGGTGATATCCGTTTGACGAGCCTGGGCTATACGGTGGCCTCCAGCCACGAAGAGGAACACTCCGCCCTGGGCGGGCTGCTGCGCTCCTCCCTGAGCGAACAGCGCTCCGCCGAGCGGCTGCGGGGTGCCGCGGCCTCCGCCGGCAGCTCTCTGCGGGTGGGCGGCCGGCGCCTGAGCCTGGAGAGCTCGACCCTCGGCGCCAAGACCGTCGACCTGCAGGTGGAATCGGTGCGGCTCAAGGAGGGCAAAGAGCGCACCGCCCACGCCCTGCACACCGATGACAGCGGCCTGCTGATCCGCACGATCCATGACGAGGGGAGTGTCACCGAGCAGGCGGTGGGCTCCGCGATCAGCGCCCGGGAGAGCCTGCGTCTGCGAGGAATGGCGCTAAAGGGCAACCGCCTCAGCACCACCGATGATCTCCTGCCGGCGGGAGTCAGCACAGAGCGGGCGCTGCTGAAAAACCGCCGATGGAACGAGACCCACCGGATGCTCTCGCCCACCGGCGCGCTCATCGTCCAGGCGGTGGCCACCTTCATCACCCCGGGAGTGGGCAACGCCCTGAGTGCCGGGATCGGCAACGCGGTGCTGCAGCGGGCGGTGGCCGCCTCGGTCAACGCCGTCACCCGCCGGATCGTCGCCGCGACCCTGGAGGCGGCCCTGACGGGCAACGGCCTGCACCTCGATGCCGGCTCCCTGGCCCGCACCGCCCTGGGGGCCGGACTGAGTGCGGGGGTGGATCTGCAGATCCACGACAGCCTCGCCTCCGCTCCCTTGCTGGAAACAGGCGCGCATGCCCTGGCCCACGCCGGACTGCAAAGCGCCCTCTCCGGCGCCCGGTTCCAGGATGTGCTGCTGGGGGAACTGACGCAGGATCTGAGTGACCGGGCCTTCTTCGAGGTGGGCAGCGCCTCGATGATGGCGAGCCTGGGTGAGGGGATCCCGGGCTTTAGTGAGGGGGGACTCCTCAAGGTCCTCTTCCACGGCCTCACCGGCGGAGTAGCCGCCGAGCTCATGGGCGGCCGCTTCGCCGCCGGGGCCGCGGCCGCCGGCGCCCGGGAGCTCCTGGCCCCCCTGAGCCGGGGCGCCGACAAGCCGACCCAGCGCTTCGTCTCCTCCCTCATCGGGATCACCGCCGGAGCCATCGCCGGCGGTGACCGGGGCGCCGAGATCGGCTATGCCGTGGCCCTCAGCGCCGAGGCGAACAACCGGCAGTTGCACCAGAAGGAGATAGAGTGGATCGAAAAGCATGCGGAAGAGTTCGCCGCCGCCCGTCACCTCCCCCTGGAAGAGGCCACAAGCAAACTGACCGAACAGGCCCTGCGGGATATCGACAAAGGCTGGTCGCTCAAACTGGGCACCCAAACCGATAAAGAGGCCGAAGCCTTCCTGCGTACAAACAAAGAGCACCTCTTCGAAGTCAAAAGCGAAGCGGAGTTCTACGACCCGACCATCACCCGCTACGGAGACAGCGTCACCAGGATCAAAGACCTCTCCCCTGAACAGAAGGCGACCCTGAGCGGCTTCTACCGTGCCTACACCCCCGACGCCGATCCCACCCCCCTCAAGGACCTCTATCTCGCCGACCTCAAACGCCGGGGTATCCAAAAGGCCGAGGCGCTCTGGGAAGGACTCCGGAAGACCCCCGAAGGGATCGAAGCACTCTACGCCTACCTCCAAAACACCCCGGCTTCCCAAATCGCCGCCGATACCGAAGCGGGCGCCCAAGCCTTCGTCGGCGGGATCGTACAGACCGTCACCGACGGCGCCTACGCCGCGGGAAGCTCCGGAGAGATCGCCCGCAACACCGACGGCACCGCCGATCTGCTCAATGAGCTCTACCGTGATCCCACCGCCGCGGATGCGGGACGCTATATGGTGGATGAGACCCTCTTCGAGGGCGTGGCCACCCTGGGGGGTGCCACCAAGATCATCGGCGGCGTGGGCAAGGGGTTGAGCAAACTGGGCAAACTGGGTAAGGTCTCTACCGCTGATTTCTATGTGAAGCCCAACGGTGAGGTGATACCTTCTAACGGGTATAGAGCTATCGGCGGTCTTGCCGTAAAAGAGGCAAAAAAAGGCAATATTATGTCAAGAAACGGAGATACATACTTTACCTTTGATAACCTTGACGGAAAAAGCCCCTTGCAGATAAAAAGTGAACTCCAGATTCCTTATGTACCTTCACATTATGGGGAGTTCGATACTTTGCAGATTATTGACGATATTCGTGTGCCTAAAGGTGAATGGGGTACTGCAGAGCATTATGAACCTATAACTAAAGATTTTGGAATGGATCATCCTGATCCAGATTTACGATTTGGTGAAGGTGGAGCGACTCAAGCTATCACAAATACACCAATAAAAAAGTTTAAGTTAAAGGAGATAAAGAAATGAAGATGATAGACAATGAAAGATATGAACAAGATAAAGAGGCATTTAGAAAGCTTATAAGAGATAAGTTAAAAGATAAGAGAAGCTCTTTTGCTGTAGATGCAATTGAATGTTTACTTAAAGAAAATAATAACAAGTCTGCTTTCTTAGTTTGGCTTAGTTTTAAAGGAAAACTTGGCATAAAACTCTCCAGGGAAGAAGAATCTATTGAACAAAATTGGTATTATTGGTTTGGAAGATGAAAAAAATTAAAGACATTTACTAATGCAGTGCTGGTCATGGTTTTATGGGACTTAGCTGTTCGAACCGTTGTAAGTATTGCCATTATGACAAACAAACCTAACTTGGAATTTGTAAACTTTACAAACTTTTTATTGACAGGTTATTTATTGGAAAATATGGATATGAGAAAGGTGAATTTTTTCTAAAAGTTATTGTAATTTTTATAACAACTCTACAAATTGTACTCATATCATAGGCTTAAAAGAATTCCAAAATATTCAGCCAAAATTGGAAGAAGAATATCTTATATGCTCACATTCGATGAATTGAAATAGAAAAATAAGATAACTGATAATAAAAAACATGGAAGTAATACAGAAAGAACAAAGATGGTAACATCATAACACCGGAAGGCAAGGTCCTCACAAAGGGCACCTTTACGGCACCGAGCGGCCGGGTGTATGACCATTACGGGAGGGAGATTGATTTGGATTTGAAGTTTAGAACACCTAAAGGTGAAATAGTTACTAATAGAGAATGGATTAAAAGAGGTAACAATCCATATGTTCGTGATGAAAATGGAAAACCAGTTTCAACAGAACAACACCATTTGCATCAAAATGCTGACGGGCCGATTTTGGAGCTGGAGTCGCAAAAGCACAAAAGCGACTATATCAACCTCCATCCCTATGGAAAGAATAAAAACCCGAATAATCCTGTTGATCACACAGAATGGGGCAAAGATAGACAGTATATAAATAAAGAAAGATTTAATTTGGAAATGAAGAAAGGGAACTAGAAATGCTTTCAAAAAAAGTAATTGATAAGATTTTAAAAAGCAATTCATATTTTGAAGACGAATTTGATTTTGGAAAAAAAACTTTAGAATTAACAAAAGGGTCAAGAGAATGGTTTAAAAAAGCGCTAGGTATAAAAAATACCGATTCTTCTTTTGTTGATTTTTATTCTTTTGTAATCGGTCCAATGGGCAAAGGAGGACAATTATTCGATTTAGAAGAAATACTAGAAAACTACAAAAACCCACACCCCCTCTACGCCCAATACCCTCAAATAGGTAAGCGCTACTTGCAGATCTCTTCCCCAGAGGGAGAGCATAGTTACTTTTATGACAAAGAGACAGACGCGGTCTATAGTGTCGATTGGAGCCAACTCGAAGAGTTAAACGCAGGTAAACTCAAGCCGATGTTCAACAGCTTCTATGACTTTTTGGAGTGGTACTACGGTGATGAGGACACATAACGATCCTACCTAGTATGAAAAGACTCCTCCTCCCCCTCCTTCTCCTCCTAACCCTCACCTTCGCCAACATCCCCCGCCACGCCCTGGCCCACGCCGGAGTGCAAAGCGCCCTCTACGGCGCCCGGTTCCAGGATGTGCTGCTGGGGGAACTGACGCAGGATCTGAGTGACCGGGCCTTCTTCGAGGTGGGCAGCGCCTCGATGATGGCGAGCCTGGGTGAGGGGATCCCGGGCTTCGGTGAGGGCGGACTCTTCAGGAAAGATAGGGGTCAGGTGATGCTAATGCTAAGTTCTTTTTCGCTATTCTCTTTCTAGCAGAAGAAAAATACAGGAGCCATAGATGCCGAGAAAGCCCCGTATCGAAATAGCAGGCTTTTACCATATCGTCAACCGAGGTGTGGAGCAAAGAGTTGTCTTCAAAGAGAAAGAGGATTATGAAAAGTTCGAAACGCTGATGTGCATGTATGCCAAAAACCACCGTATCACTATCCATAATTATTGCCTGATGAGCAACCACTACCATCTGCTCATTGAGATCACACAACCCAATCTCTCGAAATTCATGCGGCAGCTCAATATGAATTACGCCATTTACTTCAACAAAAAGTATAAAAGAACCGGGCACCTGTGGCAGGGGCGATATAAATCATGGTATGTGACCGACGAAGCCTATCTCTACAGCCTGATGCTCTATATAGAACAGAATCCGCTCAAAGCCGACATCGTGCCGGTACTCGAAAAATATCCATACAGTTCATACAGTCATTTCCTGGACACGGACAATGTGCCAGAATGCCTGGCAGACTCATGGGTGGTTCGACACTATCGGGACGATACGGAGGCGATCAGAGCTTTTCTCAACAGCAAGATAGATGCTTCGCAATTGGAGGAGATGAAAAAGGCCGCTTCTCTGGTGGAGGCGCCCGATACTGACAATGAACCGGATATGGACAAACTGAGAAGAATGTTTGAAGAGGTCAATGAGAGGCAGGAGCGAAACAGGCAGATCGTCCATGCCTATCAACAAGGGTATTCTCAGCACAGGATAGCTAAAGTGCTGGGGCTTAACCAGGCAACGGTACAGAGGATTATCAAGCGGACAAAGATGTGATGCATTAGCATCACCTGACCCCTTAAACCATCACCTGACCCCTTAAACCCCCCTTAAACCCCTTAAACTAAACTACTTCTTTTTGTGCTTTTAGTGGCGAGGTGGTATCTTTGTAGGCGATTTCAGCAGCCTGCCTGTTGCCCGAAGGACTCGTCTGGCAGCGTAATCAATAGGATTTGCCTGAAAACCACTCATGTTGCAGTTCATCTGTCTGGCATATTGTTGGATATCCCGATAGAAAAAGTACAAAGTGATAAGCCTGCGCCCCTCTCCTCTGGGTGTGTAATACATACTCGGATAATTGTCCAGCAGGTAGATCGCATTTTTGAAAGCGGCGACTTCTGCTGCTGCTCCAAGGTAATCACCCCGGTCGAAATAGCGTTGGTCGAAAAAGTTCCTTATATAAGTGGCGTATAGATTATTCTGTCTTTTGGCCTCTGCACAATCTTTTGGCTTGAAGATCAGATGGTGCCTTGTACAACCCGAAAAAGCCAGACCAAACACCGCAATCGATATTGCAGAGAATAAATACTTTTTCATGGAGATTCCTTCTATAAATCCGATGGGGATTGTAAAGTTTTACACAGTGTTGAAACTGGAAGAGGATTATAGCGGGCTTTTGTGCTATAAAAACTTTGAGATTTTAGATGATCAGGACTACAAGGATAAAGGAATGAGTGTGGCAAATGCGGAATCGGGTCCCCGGAAAGGACTCTGCGTCTGGTACCTCGCCAACGGCCGCCACAATCTGCCCTGGCGGCGGACGAAGGATCCCTACCGGATCTATCTCAGTGAGATCATGTTGCAGCAGACCCAGGTCTCTACGGTGCTGGAGCGGTTCTATTTTCCTTTTCTGGAGCGTTTCCCGACACTCAGGGATGTGGCCGAAGCGGAGGAGGAGGCGGTGCTCAAAGCCTGGGAGGGGCTAGGGTACTACAGTCGGGCCCGTAACCTCCACCGCACCGCCAGATTGACGGGAGGCAGGCTCCCCGAGACGGCCGAGGAGCTGGAGAAGCTGCCCGGGATCGGGCGTTCCACGGCCAGGGCCATCGCCTGTTTCGCTTTCGGCGAAGCTCTGCCGATCCTCGATGCCAACGTCCGGCGTATCCTCTACCGCTATTTCCGCCGACGGCAGGCAACGGAAAAGGAGCTCTGGCGGATGGCAGAGCGGCTCTTCGATCCGGCGCACGCCTACGAATGGAATCAGGGGATGATGGATCTGGGGGCGACGCTCTGCACCCCCAGGGCTCCCCGCTGCGAGGGATGCCCTCTGGCGGAGAGCTGCAGGGGCCGGGCGCATCCCGAGCGCTATCCGGCACCGAAAAAACGGGTGGTAATCCCGGTACGTCGCCGCAGGATCCTGCTCCATCAGCGCGAAGACGCCTGGGCGATGCAGCGCAGCCGTGAGCGTTTCCATGGCGGACTCTGGCACTTTCCCCAAACGGAGGCGACGGTGGAGGGGGAGTATCTGGGCACTCTGCGCCAGAGCTACAGCCACTTCACCCTGGAGGCTGAAGTGTGGCAGGTATCGTCGCTGCCGCCGGAGCTTTCCAGAAAGGTGACCTACCATTCCCCCGAAACGATCGAGGCCGCCCCACTTGGGGGGATCGATCGGAAAGTTTTCGCCGTTTACATTCGTTGACAATCCCTTCACAGCGCATTGACACAGCTCTCCTATCATTGCAGTATCCCCTTCCCGAATCGGGCAGAGGAAATTTAAAAACCACCAATCGACGTACCTGACACACTTTCTACTACGCAGATTGGGAGAAAAGGATCGACAATGAAAAAAGGAAAAGCAATCAGAATCATGACCGCCGCGACACTGGGACTGGCCACTGCCGCCTATGCCGGACAGGGTATGGGACCCGGAAAAGGTCAGGGCATGGGCCCAGGGATGGGCCACGGGATGCATGCCGGAGCGGGGCAGTGCGGAAACCGGGGAACGAAACGGGGCCACGGCATGGCCAAGGGCATGCAGCGACAGGGAGTGCGGGCTGCCATGATGCACCAGGTCATGAGTCAGCTGGACTTGACTGACGAACAGAAAAAGCAGATCCACCTGATCCGGCTGGAGGCGCAAAAAGAGCGGATCGAGGCGAGGATCGCCCGGGTCCGGCAGGGGAAAGGCCCCGGAATGCATCGCGGAAAGAAGGGACACAACGCTATGGATTTCTCCAGCTTCATGACGCCGGAGAGTTTCGACAAAGCCGCCTTCAAAAAAGCGATGCAGAAGCGCTGGGCTGCCCGGGAGAAGATGCGTCAACAGCGGCAGACCGAGCGGCTGGACCGGATGGCCGATCGCATGGAGAAGGTCTTCACCGTCCTGACCCCCGCCCAGCGTGAAAAGCTGATAAAATTGTCCCAGAAGAACTGAGCGCCCGGAAGGAAGCAGACCCTGACGGGAAAAGGGAGACGCAGTGGCGAAAGTGCTGATGGTGGAGGATGATCCCGAGATCACCGAACTGCTGGAGGAGTATCTGGCCCGTTACGGGATCGAACTCTTCAGCGTCCGCTCCCCGACGGTGGGGCTGGAGAAGCTGGCGACGGAGCGTTACGATCTGATGCTGGCGGATCTGGGGCTTCCGGAGATGGACGGCCTGGAGCTCTGTCGCCGGGTCAAAGAGCGCTATCCCCAGCTGCCGGTCATCGTCTCCACCGCCCGGGCCGATGTGAGCGACAAGGTCGTAGCCTTCGAGATCGGGGTGGACGACTACATCGCCAAGCCCTACGAACCGAGGGAACTGGTGGCCAGGATCCAGGCCCTGATCAAACGCTACCGGCGCCTTGCCGCAAGCGAAGAGGCGTCGTTATTCGGCCTCGACCGGGCCCGGATGCGGATCACCCGGGAGGGAACGCCTCTGGAGCTGACCCCCGCCGAGTACGAGATCTTCGCGCTGCTCCTGGAACGCCGGGGCGAGGTGGTCAGCCGGGACTTCATCGCCAACAGTGTCGAGTCGCTTCGCTGGGAGAGCAGCGAACGCAGCATCGACGTCATCGTCAGCCGGTTGCGTCGCAAGATCGGCGACGACCCCCGCCACCCCCGATTTATCCGATCGGTCCGGGGGGTGGGCTATCAGTACATCGGACCCTGAATGAACCGCCACTCCATCTTTTTCAAACTCAACCTTCTCTTCGCCACGGCTCTGATCGTCACCCTCATCGCCGGGGGGCTTCTTTACCGGCAGCTGGAGCATCGGGACCGGATGGCGCTGCTCCTCAAAAGCCGCCTGATCCTCCAGGAGCTGCGCCGGGATGGCCAACTCTCCGACACACTGCTGCAGGCCCTGGACCTGGAGCGGGTTCCGCCAGCCCGGGCTGCCCGGCTCCTGCCCCGTAACGGGAGGCAGACGAATCTCCGCGGGCACAAGCGTCGCTTTGCGCGACGCCTTCTGCATCGCGGGGGAGAGGTCTATCTCCTGATCCGCATGCCCCGGGAGCGTCTGCTGCTCCACGCCCGGCAGAATACCCTTCGGCGCTATCTCCTCCCGGGTCTGCTCCTGGGGGCGATCCTGCTGATTCTGAGCCTCAGCTACTGGGCACTGCGCCGGACTCTCAGTCCCATGCGGCGACTGGAGGAGGATATCCGTCGCTACGGCCGGGGAGAGCCGTTGCGCTATGCGGAGCGTTTCCGCAGCGGAGAGGACGAAATCTCCCGGATCGCCCGGGCCTTCTACGATTCGGTGGAGCGTCTGAAGCGCTACGGCGAGGCGCGGCGGCTCTTTCTGCGGAACCTGCTCCATGAACTCAACACCCCGGTGACCAAAGGCAAACTCCTGGCGGAGCTGAGTCAGGAACCCCGGACCCGCCGGATGCTCGGCACGATCTTTCAGCGCCTCTCGATCCTTCTGGGCGAACTGGTGGAGGTGGAGCGGATCGCCGCCGGATCGGAGCCCTTTGCCGAGCGGGAGGAACTAAATGTAAAGGAGCTGGCCCGGGAGGCGTGCCGCCGGCTCTACTGCGAAGCGAAGGGGGTCGGTATGGAGATCCCGGAGGACCTGACCCTCTTCGCCGACCGGGAGGCGATGGTAATCGTTATCAAAAACCTCCTGGACAACGCCCGAAAATACGGCCGCGATCCTCACATCGGATTCGAAGGAGACCTGCTGGTGATCCGCAGCCTCGGGGCGCCGCTCAAACGGCCCCTGGAACACTACACCGAACCCTTCCGGCAGGAGTATGCAGAGCCGAAAGAGGAGGGCTTCGGCCTGGGGCTCTACATCGTCCGCGAGATCCTGGAACGCCACGGGATGGAGCTGGGCTACCGCCACGAGAATGGGGAGAATCTCTTCACTGTCGGGCCATTGAACCGGGAAGGGTAATCCCTGCCGGGGTCTTGGATCCATCCCTTCTTAACCCCCATTTGGATATAATCCTTCGCATTTGCCCTGAGGAAAGCTCCGCAGGGTGAACTTTGACGCAAGGATAGGCTATGCTCCTCTTTACCCCCGGTCCCACCCCCGTCCCCGAATCGGTCCGTCTGGCCATGGCAGGGCCGACTCTGCACCACCGGACTCCGGAGTTCGAGGCGATCTTCGCCGAGGCGCGGACGAAACTCTTTGAACTGATGGCTACCGATGAGGTGGTGATGCTGGCCTCCAGCGGCACCGGTGCCATGGAGGCGGCGGTGGTCAATCTCTGCCGGCGCAAACTCCTCAACGTCAACGCCGGGAAGTTCGGTCAGCGTTTCGGACTGATCGCCCGGGCTCACGGTCTGGCCAATACCGAGATCGTCCATGAGTGGGATACCCCCGCCACCGTCGAGGAGGTGCTGGAAGCCCTGCGCACCGATCCCGAGATCGACGCGCTGGCGATCCAGATAAGCGAATCGGCCGGCGGCCTGCGCCATCCGGTGGAGGAGATTGCCGCCGCCGTCAAAGCGGAGCGCCCCGAGGTGATGGTGATCGCCGACGGGATCACCGCCGTGGGGGTCGAGCGGATCGACACCACCCACATCGACGCCCTCATCGCCGGGAGCCAAAAGGCGCTGATGCTTCCTCCCGGCCTGGCGATCCTGGGCCTGAGCGACGCCGCGGTGGAGAAGATCGGAGAAGGGAAGGGCTACTACTTCAACCTCGCTTCCGAGATCAAAAAACAGCGCCAGAACACCACCGCCTATACGGCGCCGACGACCCTGATCATCGGTCTGCGGGCGATCCTCGAAGCGATCGAAAAGCGCGGCGGCCTGGGCAAACTCTACTGCGACACCGCCCGTCGGGCCAAGGCGACCCGCTTCGCCCTGGAGGCGATCGGGTTGCACAGCTACCCCAAAACCCCCGCCCGCTCCATGACCACCATCGACGACCCCGATGCCAACGCCATTCGCAGCCTCCTCAAGAACGACTTCGATGTCAACGTCGCCGGCGGGCAGGACCACCTCAAAGGCAAAATTTTCCGGATCAACCAGATGGGGCTCATCGAACCCTACGAGATGAGCTGGGTGGTCAACGCCGTGGAGCTGGCCCTGGCCAAGCTGGGGCGCCGCCCCTTTGACGGGACCGCCGTCAGGATCTGGAACGAGACCTACTTCAAAACGATGCTGGCCAAAGCCGCGGAGGGCGCATGATCTTCGAACACGAAATCCCTAGCGGCAGCCGGCTCTATTTCGGCGAGAGTGCCCGCCTCAAGCGCCGGATCGAGAACCGGGCCGCCGAGTTTCTGGAGGAGCGGGGCTACCGGGAGATGGTAACACCGCTCTTTTCCTACCATCAGCATGAGAGCTTCGACGATCCCAAGGCGCTGATCCGCCTCAACGACACCGACAACCACGAAGTGAGTCTGCGGGCCGACTCCACCGCCGACGTGGTGCGTATCGCCACCAAACGCCTGGGGCGGAGTACCGATTCGAAGCAGTGGTTCTATATCCAGCCGGTCTATCGTTTCCCCACCCGGGAGCAGTATCAGATCGGCGCCGAGTTTCTGGGCGGGGAGTTTGCCCGGGTGGCCGCTGACGCTACGACGCTGCTGGAACGGCTGGAGATTCGTCCCCTGCTCCAGGTGGCCAACATCGCCATCCCCAGACTTCTGAGTGAACGCTACGGCGTGGCCCTGGAGGATCTCAAGACGATGCACATCCAGCGGATTCTCGATACCGGCCACTCCTGGCTGGAGGCTCTGGTGCGGATCCACCGGGCGGAGGATCTGGAGGATCTGAGCCTCTACCCCGAGGATCTGGCGGAGGAGCTGGAGAGGATCCGCCTGGCCGTCGAGGGGATCGCCTACCGTCCTCTGGTGGTGGCGCCGCTCTACTATGCCAAACTGCGCTACTACGATTCGCTGCTCTTTCGGCTCTATGAGGGCAATACCCTCTTTGCCACCGGAGGAAGCTACCGGATCGACGGCGTGCGCTCGGCGGGCTTTGCGCTGATGACCGATGCCTGCATCGCAGAAAAAATGACAAAAGGGAATGCATGAGAAACCAAGCCGATCTGATCGTCGGATTGCAATGGGGTGACGAAGGCAAGGGCAAGATCGTCGACCATATGGCCCAGACCCACGACTATGTCTGTCGCTTCGCCGGCGGCCACAACGCCGGCCACACCATCGTCGTCGGCGACAAAACCTACGCCCTGCATCTGATCCCTTCGGGGGTCCTCAACCCCGAGGCCGTCAATATCGTGGGCAACGGCGTGGTCCTCTCTCCGGTCGATTTCATCGAGGAGATGCGCCAGTTCGGCGACCTGCGGGGGCGTCTTTACATCTCCGACAAGGCCCATCTGCTGCTGCCCTATCATGCGGCGATCGACCAGGCCCGGGAGCGGATGAAGGGTGACAAAGCCATCGGCACTACCGGCAAGGGGATCGGCCCCGCCTACGGGGACAAGGTCGCCCGGGTGGGCCATAGGGTCGGGGAGCTCCATGATCCCAGGAAACTGACCGACAAGATTATGGCCTACTTCGCCATGAACCGTCCTGTTTTCGAAGCGATGGGGGTGGAGACTCCCGAGGAGCAGGAGCTCTTCCATCAGCTGACGGAGTACCAAGAGGTCCTGGAGCCCTACATCACCGATACGACGCTGCTGGTCTGGAAAGCCCTGGAGGAGGGGAAACGGATGCTTCTGGAGGGAGCTCAGGGGACGATGCTCGACATCGACCACGGCACCTACCCCTATGTCACCAGCTCCACTACTGTCAGCGCGGGTGCCTGCAGCGGCCTGGGGCTCAACCCCAAGGATATCGGCCGGGTCACCGGCATCGCCAAGGCCTACTGCACCCGGGTGGGCAACGGTCCCTTCCCCAGCGAGGATTTCGGGGAGGCGGGACAGCGGCTGCGGGACAACGGCCACGAATACGGCACCACCACTGGCCGGCCCCGCCGCTGCGGCTGGTTCGACGCTGTGGCGATGCGCCATGCGGTGCGGATCAACGGAGCGGATCAGGTGGCTTTGATGAAGCTGGATGTACTGGACGGCTTCGACGAAGTCAAGGTCTGCGTCGCCTACCGGGTCCACGGGGAGGAGATCGACTACGTCCCCTACGATCTGGAGGATGCGGAACCGGTCTACCGGGTCTTTCGGGGCTGGGAGCGCAGCTGCGGCGCCCGGAGCTTTGAGGAGCTGCCTGAAGCCGCCAGAGAGTATATCTCGGAGCTGGAGAAGATGATCGGCTGCCGGATCGGGATCATCTCCACCTCACCGGAGCGGGAAGATACGATCGTCCGCTGAAGCGAACAATCGTCAGTTAATAGTTAATAATTGAGTTTTCTGGAAAACAACCGGTTTCACTCGATAGCTCTGGCAGTCGCGAACGCAAGCGCCCGTTACACGGGTTGGGCGCTCCTTTGTCGCCATCGAGTGAAACCTCTCTTGGACGTTATTTAGAGGGTTCAATAACATTTGAGCAGGTTCCAGTGCATTATTGGTCGGGATGGCAGATGCAACTGGTTATAATTTGATAATGATATTCGAGTAGAGAAGGGGAATTATGAGACTGAAACCGCAACAGACCGGATACGTAGCGAGCAAAGTGGCGATCGATCTGGCCAACGCCCCTTTTGTCAAGCTTCTCAAAGGCAAAGATGCCGTCCGGGAGAAGGTCAAGGAGCTGATCGACGCGAATCTCCAGCAGGAGCGGGCCCTGGATGAGAAGGTCAAGGAGATCATCGACGAGAACTACGACGAGATCGAGTTCCAGCACGCCGACGAGCGGCAGCTCTTTTTCATGATCAAGAAGAAGCTGGCTCCCGAGTACGGGGTGATCATGAACTACGACGACCGCTACAACGACCTCTCTCACCGTATCCTTGACGAGCTCTACGAAAACTATCTCATCGAGTACGATGTCAACGAAAACCAGGTCAGAAACGTGATCTTCAAAGCCTTCAAAGAGTTCGCCGATGCCTACGAGGAGATCGACGACATCGTCTACAACAAGATCCGCAACATGGAGCGGGAGGTGATCCCGGGATCTCAGGATTACGAACTGCTCTACGAGCGCCTCTACCGGGAGGAGCTTCAGCGGAGGGGAATGCTTTGAAATGCTTCGCATTTGAAGTGAAGAGTGAAGAGTGAAGAATGAGAAACTTCGGTTTGCGTTGCCCCGGCAACGCTTTGATTACAAAAAGGATTGAGATGCAGAAGGTTTCGCTTTATTTTGAGAACGGGCTCTTTCTGGAGGCGCGGAGTTTCGGGGCCGAGGGGACGGCGGTCGGGGAGGTGGTTTTCAACACTTCCATGACCGGCTATCAGGAGATCGTCACCGATCCCAGCTATGCCGGGCAGTTCGTCACCTTTACGATGCCCGAGATCGGCAACGTGGGCTGCAACGCCCAGGATATGGAGAGCCGGGGGGCCTTCTGCAAAGGGGTCATCGTCCGGCAGTACCAGAAACGCCCCTCCAACTTCCGCAGCGAGGAGAGCCTCGATGTGCTGCTGAAACGTTTCGGCGTCATGGGGATCTGCGACATCGACACCCGCTACCTGACCCGGATGCTCCGGACCCAGGGGGCCATGGAGATGATCGCCTCCACGGAGATCCATGACCGGGAAGAGTTGGCCGGGATGTTGGCCGCCGCTCCCCGCATCGAGGAGATCAACTATATCGAAGAGGTGAGCACCGACGAACCCTACGTGCATCAGGCCGGTCGTTACGATGCCCGGACCTTCCGCTACGAAGAACCCAAAACAGACAAAAAGATCGTCGCCTACGATTTCGGGATCAAACGCAACATCCTCAACGAACTGACCCACGCCGGAATGCAGGTAGAGGTGATCCCCAACGACACCCCCGCCGAAGAGGTGATCGAGCGCTTCAAAGCCGGAGAGATCGACGGGGTCTTCCTCTCCAACGGTCCCGGGGATCCGTTGATCCTCTCCGAGGAGAAGGAGCGCACCCAAAAGCTCCTGGAGGCGAAGATCCCGATGTTCGGGATCTGCCTGGGACACCAGATGCTCTCCATCGCCCACGGCTACGATACCTACAAGCTCAAGTTCGGTCATCACGGCGGCAACCATCCGGTCAAAAACCTCCAGACCGGCGCCGTGGAGATCACCGCCCAGAACCACAACTACAACGTCCCCGACACCATCACCGAGGTGGCGGAGGTGACTCACGTCAACCTCTTCGACAACACCGTCGAAGGGGTCCGCTACAAAGATGAGCCGGTGATGTCGGTGCAGCACCACCCCGAAGCGAGCCCCGGTCCCCACGAGAGCGCCTATATCTTCAAAACCTTCTACGAGATGCTTTGAACCCAAAATTTGGGTTCTAGTAAAGTATTCGGAATCTGAAAACTCGATAGAAGTTCATGAAAAAATCCCGCCTTTACCTTCACGAACTTCTGGAGGATCCTGTCGTCAGCTATCCCGCCTGGTATCTCCTGAGTCCCCGTCTTCACCGGAATGAGAATCTGCACGAGACCCTGCGGGCGATCCACTCACTCAATTTTACCTCCTACCGGCATCCGGAGAATCCCGAGGAGATCTTCGCCGCTTTCCGGGCCGGTGGCTTTCCCATTTACTTCGAACGATACGCTGCGGGGTATTTCGGCGGCAAAGTCATGGTGCTGGAAAGCGGCGGATGGAAGTCGATGCCGGTGAACGAGGAGAGCTTTGGGATGCAGAACTGGCTGATTTAACCTCGGATGATTCGGAATATTCAACGAAATCTCCGCTTTTTCTGATTATAATGATCCTATCATTATTGACAGAAAGGAAAGCCATGAGAAAACTTCTCGTACTTCTGACCCTCAGTATCGGCCTGGCCTTCGGCCTCAACCCCCAGACTGCCTCCCAGGAGGAGCTGATGAGCATCAAGGGGATCGGGCCGGTCAAAGCCGCCGCCATCGTCAAATACCGCAAGAAACATCGGATCAAAAACCGTGAAGATCTGATGCAGGTCCCCGGTATCGGGCCTGAAATCGCTGATAATGTCTACAAAAACGTCAAGGTCAGCGAGGCCAAACAGAAGAAGCGTGTGGCAAAAAAAGCAGGTATGGATGCCAAAAAGCATGCCAAAAAGGCTGAGAAATCCAAGGTCAAAGCTGACAAGATGAAAGGGAAGCTCTCCAAGGAGAAGGAGAAACTCAAGAAAGACAAAGCGGCCCTGAAAGCGGCTAAAAAGAGCGGCGATACCAAAAAAGCCGCCAAGCTTGAGAAAAAAGTGGCAGAAGATGAGAAGCGGCTGAAGAAGGACAAGGCCAAGATGAAAGAGAGTCAGGCCAAGGCCAAAAAGAGCCGGGCCAAGGCCAGCGAAAAGAAAAAAGAGGCCAAAGCCAAGAAGAAAGAGGCGAAAGAGGCCGCCAAATCAAAGAAAAAGAGTGGATCCAAAAAGGGTAAAAAATCTTCCGACAAAAAAAAGAATAAGAAGAAAAAGAAGTAGATCACCTCTTCCTGGCCATCCTCCCGGCCTGGGCCTCCGTCACTCCTCCATGAGTCTCGAAACCAATCAATGCTAAAATAGCGTATCAATTTCCCGGTGGGGAAAGTTACGGAAAGGTAAGCAGTCATGACCCTGGCCATTCTCTTCGGCGGATCGAGTTTCGAGCATGAGATCAGCATCGTCAGTGCTATCACCCTCAAAAAGGTTCTGAAGCGATCGTCACTCCTCTTTATCTTTGTCGACAGCGAACGGGAGTTCTATCTGATCGACGGCGAAAAGATGACTTCCAAGACTTTCAGTTCCGGTGACTATAAAAAAGGAAAGAAGCTGACCCTGGAACACGGCGGTTTCTTCGCCGCCGGAGGATTGCTGGGCGGGCGCAAGCCGGTGGCCTTCGACGTGCTGCTCAATCTGATCCACGGCCGTGACGGCGAAGACGGCAAGATCGCGGGGATGATGGAGTTTTTCGCCGTCCCCTACATCGGCCCGAGGATCGAGGCTTCGGTGTTGAGCTACAGCAAGCTCAACACCAAACTCCTGGCCCACTCGCTGGGAATCGAGACCCTGGAGTATCGCCTGCTGCAGAAGGGGGGAGAACGCACGGTAGATCTGGATTTTCCCCTGATCGTCAAGCCGGTGCATCTGGGCAGCTCCATCGGCGTCAGTGTGGTCCGGGAGACGTCGGAGCTGGATTACGCACTGGATGTGGCCTTTGAGTTTGACGAGCAGGTGATTGTGGAGCCCTTTGTCGAAGGGATCGTCGAATACAACCTGGCCGGCTGCAAAACCTCCGCCTGGGAGCTCTCCCTGGTAGAGGAGCCCCAAAAAGAGGAGTTTCTCGATTTTGACAAGAAGTACCGGGACTTCTCCCGGGACTCCCGGGTGAGGGAGGCGGTCATCGATGCTCCGCTTAAGGAAAAGCTGGAAACGGCTTTCAAAAAGATCTACGATCCTCTTTTTCGGGGGAGTCTGATCCGCTGTGACTTTTTTGTCGTGGGGTCCGAGGTCTATCTCAACGAGATCAACCCCATCCCCGGCTCCATGGCCAACTATCTTTTTGAGGACTTCGAAGGGATGCTGGAACGTCTCACCCGGGCTCTCCCGAAGGAGAAGAAGATCGCCATCGACTACCGCTATATCCACTCCATCCAGTCGGCCAAAGGCAAAGCCTAGCCTGCAACCGGTACCCCTCTCTTAAAAATTAAATAAATCTTAATAAAAATAGTTAGATAGATACTCTCGAAATTTTCCGTTTATTTAAGTTTTTTTATAGCTTGGCTTACCTATAATAGGCCGTTACCGTTACATCGTCGTAACAAAATCTTATTTAGGAGGCTTGTATGCAGTCTAGTGCAGCGCTGGAATATGACTATTCCGTTGCCAAACTTTACATGTGGACAGCGGTCATTTTCGGCATCGTCGGAATGACCATCGGTGTTCTGATCGCTTCTCAGCTGGCGTTTCCGGAACTCAACTATCTGATGGGTGAATACGGGACTTTTTCCCGTCTGAGACCTCTCCATACCAACGTGATAATCTACGGATTTACCATCAGCGGTATCATGGCCTCTTTTTATTATTCTGCTCAGCGGGTGCTCAAAGTTTCTCTGGCCGAGCTCCCCTTCATCAACGCCCTGGCGAAGTTCCAGTTCCTGGCCTATCTGGTCGCTGCGACTTTTCTGGTGATTTCATTGGCGATGGGAATCACCGCCAGCAAAGAGTACGCCCAGATGGAGTGGCCCTTGGATATCCTGATCGTCGTTTACTGGGTGATCTGGGGTATCAATATGTTTGCCATGATCGGTGCGCGCCGTGAAAAAGCCCTCTATATCTCCATGTGGTACTATATCGCCTGTTTCCTCGGTGTGGCGATGCTCTACCTCTTTAACAACATGGAAGTCCCCACTTACTTCTTCTCCGGCGGACTGGGACACTGGTATCACTCTGTCTCCATGTATGCCGGTACCAACGATGCACTGGTTCAGTGGTGGTGGGGACACAATGCGGTTGCCTTCGTCTTTACCGTACCCATTATTGCGATGATCTACTACTTCCTCCCCAAAGAGTCCGGGCAGGCTGTCTACTCCTACAAGCTCTCTCTGCTCTCCTTCTGGGGTCTGATGTTTGTCTACCTCTGGGCCGGCGGACACCACCTGCTATGGTCCACCGTTCCTGACTGGATGCAGACCATGGGATCGGTCTTCTCCGTCGTACTGATCCTTCCCTCCTGGGGTTCGGCGATCAACATGCTGCTGACCATGAAGGGTGAGTGGAATCAACTGACCGAGAACCCGCTGATCAAATTCATGGTTCTTGCCTCTACCTTCTATATGCTTTCGACTCTGGAAGGTCCTATTCAGGCGGTCAAATCCGTCAACGCCATCGCCCACTTCACCGACTGGATTCCCGGTCACGTACACGATGGCGTCCTGGGTTGGGTTGCCTTTATGGTTTTTGCCGCCCTGATGCATATGGCTCCCCGGGCCTTCAAACGCGAAATCTACAGCAAGTCCCTTTTGGAAGCTCAATTCTGGATTCAGACTACCGGGGTTGTGCTCTACTTCACCTCCATGTGGATTGCAGGGATTACTCAGGGAATGATGTGGCGTGCCGTGGATGAGTACGGAAACCTGATGTACAGCTTCATCGATACCGTTTCCGTTCTGCATCCCTACTATACGATCCGCGCGATCGGCGGTCTGCTCTATCTGATCGGTGTCTTGATGTTCGCCTACAACTTCTTCATGACGGCAACGGCAGGACGCAAGCTTGAGCAGGAGCCCCAGTTCCGCTCCCCTATGGCATAAGGAGGTAAAGAATGTTTCATTGGTTGGAAAAAAACCCCTTCCTCTTCGCGGTCGGGGTCTTCGTCGTCATCGCGTTTGCAGGTCTCGTCGAGATTCTGCCCAGTTTTACAAATGCAGCACGGCCTATCAAGGGGCTCAAGCCCTACACCGTACTGGAGCTCGCAGGGAAAGAGGTCTATAAAAAAGACAACTGTATCGCCTGCCACTCCCAGCTGATCCGTCCCTTCAAAGCTGAGACTGATCGATACGGCAAATACTCCCTCTCCGGTGAGTACGCCTATGATCGTCCCTTCCTCTGGGGATCCAAACGGACCGGCCCTGACCTGCACCGTGTCGGAAACTATCGGACTCCCGACTGGCATGCGAACCATATGTGGGATCCCAAATCAGTCGTTCCCGCCTCGATCATGCCGGCGTACAAGCATCAGTTCAAGAACCTGGCCGATCTGGAGACCGCCTATGCGGAAGCCGTGACGGTCAAAAAGGTCTTTAACACGCCTTACGGTGATGATATTCAGCCCAGCAAAGCCGCTTTTGAGAAGTATTACAAAGAGAAGGCACTGCCCGAAGCGTTGAAGATCGCCAAAGCAATGAAGAACAAGGACGTTCTGGCCATGGTTCAGCAGGGCAAGATTCCCGAGATTGTTGCCCTGATCGCTTATCTGGAACATCTGAAGTAAGGAGTCTGCGGTGACATTGACAGAAATGCAGGGTTACGCCTTTTTCTTTCTCACGGTTTTGCTGGTCGTGATTCTCTATGGCTACATTCTGCATCTCTACCGCAGTGAAAAAAAAGGTGAACAGGATTACGAAAAGTACGGGAAGATGGCACTCGATGATGAATTGCACGATCGACCCGTCGAAGCGAATCCAAAAGACAAGAACGATAAGAAGGAGAATTAAATGAATTCATTCGTTGTCAAAGCACTGGTACTTGCCGGTGTGCTGATCGTCGGGACATTGGTCGTGATCAAACAGATGCATGTTGATCTGAGCGATCCGGTCAATATGATCACGTTCCTGGGGGCGATCGCTATTGCGGTTCTCGCCTTTGGAGTGGCGGCAAAGTATATGGGTCAAATGAAGACCGATACCGCGACCGGAGAACTGGCCGAGGAGAATTGGGACGGAATCGGCGAGTACAAAAACGAACTGCCAGCCGGTTGGGCCTACTCTTTCCTGGGAGTTATGATCTGGGCGATCTGGTATTTCCTCTGGGGGTATCCTCTCAACGCCTACAGCCAGATCGGCGAGTACAACCAGGAGGTCAAGAACTACAACAAGAAGTTCGAGGCGATCCACAAGAATGCCTCCCCCGAAGTGCTCAAAGAGATGGGTGAGTCGATCTTCCTGGTCCAGTGCGCCCCCTGCCACGGTGAGACCGGTGACGGACTCTCCGGCAAGGCTCAGGATTTCGAGCACCGGATGAGTAAAAAACAGGTTCTGGCCGTACTCAAAAGCGGACAGCATCAGCTGATGTATCCTCTCGGTGCGATGCCCGCCGGACTGGCTTCCGGCCAGCAGGCAGAAGAGGTTGCCGCCTACGTCGCCGGCGGCATGAAGGGTAAAGCTCCTGCCGCGTGGGCGACTTGTGCCGGCTGTCATGGACAGGACGGCACAGGCAACGGGGGGACCGCTCCAAACCTGAAGACCTATGACGTGACACTGGTACAGCATGTGCTCAAGCACGGCAAGACCGGCATCATCGGCCATATGCCCGCCTTCCCCGGCCGCTTCACTCCGGTTCAGGAGAAAGCGCTGGCAGCTTATTTGCAGACACTGAAACAGTAAGGAGTGAACTATGGCAGCAACTGAAAATACCAATCGCAGCGCGTGGGGCATCAACGGTGTCCTGGGAATGCTGATCGCGACAGCGCTCCTGCTGAGCATCCTGGCCTTCCTGGTAACCAAAGCCATCGGCGTGGAGCGTGCCCAGGCAACCCACTACTATGATCCGGCCCCTCTGTGGAACAGCCTGGATAATGTCAAGATGATCAGCAAGGACAACGCCAAGTTTGCCTTTGTCGACGTCAAAGAAGAGAAGAAAGGGGAGAAAAAATGATCAAGGTTATGGATAAAGTTCTCGGTTGGATGATGGTCGTTCTGGCTATCATTACTCTCTGGTCTGTTTTGACTCCCAACCATCTCTACGTAGGTTGATCCAACCTATGCGGCAGATAGCAGGGGCGACCTTGCTGATGCTGCTTCTTACTTTTTCACTCTCAGCACACTATCTCATCAACGACCATCTGATCTCTCCCAAGGCGGGTGATGTGATCGAAAAGATCGGCTCGGAATTGCAGCAAAAGACAGGCATCCATGTCTATGTGATCGCCAGTAACGATCGGCTGGATAGACGGGCCAATCTCTATGAGTATGTGAAAAAGTATGAGAAGAGTTTCAGCAGGCCGTGGGTGGCGATCCTTTTTCTCCCCAACAACAAGCGGCTGGGGATTCTGGTCTCCGATCCCGATCTCAAAAAAGCCTACGAGGCAAGCCGGGTCAAAAAGTACGCTATCGATATCCTGGGCAGCGCCGACAGCAACTCCATGCAGTCCAAATATGACGTGGCGATGGTCCAGGCCTATTCGGAGCTGGCGGATGAGCTGGCGGCTGCCAAAAAAGTCAAGCTGACTCAGACGATCAAGAATGAGGGGCAATGGATTATAAAAATTATAACCTGGCTCGTCTATTTAGGAGCCGTTTTGGTTTTTTGGGTATATTTCGGGCGACCAATCTATATGAGGATACGCCATGGCAAATAACAGTGACAGAGGGAAATACTGGCCCTATATGATTCTGGGCTTTCTGGCCATCGGAATCACCTTGGGTTTCTGGACCGTCAAGCATGCGATCGGATTGCCGGTCCACGAGTCCAATGAATATATGATGAAGTATCAGACAGCGGATCTGGACGCCAATCAGATCGAAGAGGCCCAGGCCCGTTTCGATCAGCACTATCGGGTGAAGCTTGACGATATGAAGCTCTCGGACTTCAAGCCGGAGCATCTCAAGCGCAAACCGGGCAAGATCGTCGCCTTAGATCATGTCAACCGGATCAGCTACAGTGTGACCGACAGAGCCGGAAACGTTGTCAGCGATGCCAATGTGAGCCTCCTGCTGACCCGCCCTCACACCGAAAAGGAGGATCAGCGTTTCAATCATCTTCCTTTCAAAAACGGACATTATGTTCTCGAAAAGCTTACCCTGAAAAATCCCGGACGCTATATCCTGCGTGTAAGGGTGCAGAAGAGCGACGCTGTCGGCTACATGGACACGTCGGGATATCTCAAGCCCGCGAAATAGTTTCTTTTATCTCTCGGATACCGAATCTTTGATGTGGTGGCCCCTCTGGGCCCACCGCCCAAAAGAAAAAATCTTGGAAAACGGATCACTGACTTATCCGATACAAAATACCCCAATCTCCCATTGAATTATCTCTTGAACCTCGATAAAAGGATGTGAAAAACCTTTGTCATTCCGGGCTTGATCCGGAATCCAGGGGTTAGAATATCCGTTGCGCCGTGGATCCCGAATCAAGTTCGGGACGACGAAGAGAGATCGTTTCAGTTTCCCAAAGCGCCCCTTTCGCCATAATACCCCCAAGCCAAAGGAGAAGAGCATGCCTGATCTTCAGATTTTTCCCACCTCTCGTTCCATCCGTGAAAGGGTCACTTCGTTGCGCGGTGCCGGGGGGTTCCTGCCCCGCCTGATGCGGATGGATGAATTTCTGACCCGGGTCGTCGTGGTGCCGGGGCGGCGCCAGGCTGAGGCGGGTGAGCGGATCTTCTGGCTGCGGGAGGCGGCGGCCTTTGAAGGGTTTGAACGGCTGGGAAACGAGCGGGATCTGGTGCGCTTTTTTACCCGCAGTTCCGATTTTTTCCGTTTTTTCGAGGAGCTGGCCTGGGAGCAGGTGCCTCTGGAGCGCCTGGAGGAGGCGGACGCCTACGCGGAGTATGCCGATCATCTGCGGATCCTGGGCGAGTTGCGGGAGCGCTACCGGAAGATCCTGGATCGGGAAGGGGTCTACGACCGGATCTTTTTGCCCGAACTCTACCGGATCAACGAAGCCTTTCTGACGACGGCGGAGACTCTCGAACTCTATCTGGAAGGAACGCTGAGCCGCTTCGAGCTGGAGCTGCTGGCGGCGGCGGCGCAGCGGCGGGAACTTCGCATTCACTGGCGGACGACTCCCTACAACGAAAAGATGCGTCAGCGTTTTGCCGAAAGGGGACTGGATCTTCCCGGTCAGAGCAAGGTTGTCTTTTCATTGTCACAAAAAGAGCTGATCGAGTCGGAACCCTTGCCGCTGGAGATCGAGGCCAAGGTGCTGGCGGTCCGGGAACGCTATGAGCAGGTGGCGGTGGCCCTGGCGGAGATCGAAGGGATGGTGCGTGCGGGGATCGCTCCGGAACGGATCGCCCTGGTACTGCCTGATGAGTCCTTCATGCGGGCTTTCGATCTCTACGACCGGATGGAGAATCTCAACTTCTCTATGGGCTACGACTATCGGGACCGCCCCGAGTATCGTGTGCCCTCGGCGCTGCTGGAGTATTGGAAGGGCTTCGCTCCCGAAGATCGGCAGATGCTTGAGCATTACGGCTATGGCCCGGAGCGCTACCCTGAGCTGGATCCCTCAAAGAGTGTCACGGCGGAAATTTTTTACGAGAGCCTTCAGGCAGTGGGAATCCCGGGTTTTATCGCTCCGGAAGCGGACAAAGAGCCTAGCCGCGAAGCCGCGCCGATTCTGGAGTTGTGGCATCGCTTTCTACAGATCCATCAGAGGCGGCGGTTGGCGATGCGGGAGTGGCTCTTTCTCTGGCTGGAGGAGCTGGGGCAGCTGCGGCTGGATGACGTGCGGGGCGGCAAAGTGACGGTGATGGGGGTGCTGGAGACCCGCGGTGTCCACTTCGACGGGGTGGTGATCGTCGATTTCAACGAAGGGATCGTCCCCGCCTCCAGCGGCAAGGACCGTTTCCTCGACAGCCGGGTGCGCCGCTTCGCCGGTCTGCCCGACCGCCTGGACCGAGAAGCGCTGCAAAAACACTACTACGCCCGCCTGCTGGAGGGGGCCAGGGAGGCGGTGATCCTCTATACCGCCGGGGAGAGCCGACTGCCTTCGCGGCTGCTCTATGAATTGGGATTGCAAGAGGGGGAGGCGGTAGCGGCTCCGAGGGAACTGCTCTACAGCCACGCTCCGCTGCCCAAAGAGCGGAGAGATCCGGTGGTGGAGTCTTTCGATCCTTTGGCGATGCAGTGGTCCGCCAGCCGCCTGAAGATCTGGCTGGAGTGCCGCCGCCGTTTCTACTACCGCTACATTCTGGGGTTGGAGGAGAAGCGTTCCGAGGAGATCAACGAGGGACAGGTGCTCCATCGGATCCTGGAGCGGCTCTTTGTCGAGCGGGACCGTTATGAGGACCCGGAAGCGATGCGAAGGCGTTTCGAGACCTTGGCAGCCGAGGAGCTGGAGCGCAGCGGAAGCGCCGGACGCTATCTGCAGGCCTACTGGAGCCGGAAGCTGGTCCCCTATTTCCGCCAGGAGACAGAGCGCTTCGCCCGGGGGTGGCGGGTGGAAGCGAGAGAACGCAGCATCCAGGGGACGATCGAGGGGGTGCGCTTCACAGGCCGGGTGGACCGGATCGATGTACGCGAAGATGAGCGGATGGTCCTGGACTACAAGAGCGGTAAATTGACGGAAGCCAACCGCAAAAGCTCCCTGGAAAAAGTGACCGATTTCCAGATGAGTATCTACGACGCGCTGCTGCGTCCCGAATATCCTCAGCTGGACCTGGCCTTCGTCATGCCGCTGGAGGAGCGGGCTTTTGTCCCGGTAGCGGCTTTGGAGGAGAAGAATGCGCTGCTGAAGGAGCATCTGGAAGAACTCAAGGCCACCCGCTCCTTTGCGGCGGAACGTTGTGAGGATCTCAAGCACTGCACCTGGTGCCCCTATCAGCTGCTTTGTGAACGGGGAGAGTATTTGTAGGGATGGAGGATGGAAGATTGAGGATTTTGGATTTTGGATTTTGGATTTTGGATGATGGATTGGGGAGTGATCGGAAAGGGAGCCCCCGCCGGTGAGGCTTAGGGGATGATTTTGTCGCCCCGGATCTTGTCGATGTCGAGTCCGAACTGCTTGAAGTTGCTGCGGACGCTGTGGTGTTCGTCGAGGACTTTGGAGTTGTAGTATCCCATCTGCTCTTTGGGCAGGAGATGGGTTTTGAGGTCGAAATCGGCTCGGGGTTGGGCGTCGATATAGAGGGCGATGTCGGCTGCTTCTTGATCGCTGAGGCTTCCGCCTTGATTGAGCGGCATGTTGGATTGGATCCAGGCGGCGGCTTTATTGAGCTTGCTCATCCCGGCGCCGGTGTTATACGAGAGCCATTTGCCGTCTTTGCCCTTGCCCCAAAGGGGAGGGAAATTTCCCACGCCGGCGCCGTCTTTGCCGTGACAGGCGGCGCACTTGGCCTCAAAGAGCTTTTTGCCGTTGAGGTAGTTGGCGTGGGTGGCCTTTTTGAGGATGGCGGCGAACTTTTTCTGGGCTTTGGCCCACCGTTCGCTGGTATAGGGGCTGCAGGGGCGTTTGGTATCCATTTTCATCGGGAGTCCCTGGGAGAGCCAGGTGACATAGGCGGCCATGGCGATGCTGGCTTCGGTGTCGATGATGGGGCGTTTGCCGTGCATGCTCCGCATGAAGCAGTTGTTGATCCGATCCTGAAGGGTCTGGACGGTCTTTTCCCGTTTGGAATAGGCGGGGAAGGCGGTGGCGGTGCCGATGAAGGTGCCGATCCCTTTGCCGGTGCCGGGTTTGCCGTCGGCTCCTTTGAGGTGGCAGCTTTTACATTGAAGCTTGTTGCCGACCAGATCTTTGGTCAGGGGATGGGTATCGGTCTGGTTCATAATCGCTTCCCCCAGTTTGACCATTCGCCCCAATTCCCCTTCGGGATAGCTTTGGGGGGCGGCGGGGATCTCAGCCGCATTCAAACCCAGGCTGCAGAGGGCGTAGCCCAGCGCCGCAATAATGAGGGATTTTTGCATCTTTCTCTCCTTCTTTAGTTATGGTATTTCCTATTCAATCCTACCCCCTATTTTCTTATATTTATATAAATTTTCACAGATTTACAATGTGGGAATCGATACTTTTTTCAATGCTTTGTTGGGCTTGGTACAATGGTGGTAGAAAAAAACCGGGGAGTTTTCATGGGATTTCAGCCCTTTCTGGCCCTCTCCGCATCGGCGGGCAGCGGCAAAACCTTTTCTTTGAGCGTCCGTTATCTGGCGCTGCTCTTTCTGGGGGAGTCACCTTCGGCGATCCTGGCGGCGACCTTTACCAACAAGGCGGCGGCCGAGATGCGTCAGCGGGTGGTGGATTCGCTGCGGAAACTGGAGGAGGAGAAGCTGCAACCCTTCCGCCGGGCCCTGGCGGAGCAGACGGGGCTGAGCGAAGCGGAGCTGCTGGAGCGCCGGGAGGAGGTCCTGCACCGCTTCCTGCGCAGTGCGACGCATATCGTAACCCTGGACAGCTTTTTCGTCTCGGTGCTGCGGGCGGGGGCGCTGGAGATCGGGCTGGAGCCCGACTTTACCGTCAAAGAGGAGGTAACGGAGGATCTGGAGGCTTCTTTCCTGGAGGAGCTGGAGCGCCGGGGGATGCTGGGGACGCTGGTGGAGCTGGCGATCCAGATGGAGAAGCGCAAGGTGGAGGGAATGACCGAGAGTCTGGGCACGCTCTACAGCCAGGATCCCCTGTTGCCGGATTTTCCCGCGGACGAAGGGGAAAAGATGGGAAAGATCGAGGCGGAGATCGAGAGGCTCCGGGCTTCCCTCTACGCGCGGGTAGAGCGGGTGGGGGCCTCTGCGTCGGCGGTCAAGAATTTTGCTCCGATGACGGTGGCGGAGCTCTACGCCAAAAGTTTTTTCAACAAAGAGAGCCTCGAGGAGCACAGCCACTACCGCAAATACCTCCCAAAAGATCCGATGATCGAGCAAGAGTATCAGCGGCTCCGGCAACTGATGGGGCGCTGGACCCGGGTCAGAGAGCGGGCGGTATTGCGGCGGCTGGGGCAGCTCTATGATCACTATCGCAATACCCGGATCGAGCGGGCGCGGGGGAGCGGTCGTCTCGATTTCGACGATCTGGGCTATTTCGCCTACCGGCTGCTCTATGAGAGCCTCTCGAAGGATCTGCTCTATTTCCGCCTCGACAGCCGCTTCCGGCACATTCTGCTGGACGAGTTTCAGGATACTTCTACGTTGCAGTTTCTGCTGCTGCGCCCGCTCATCGACGAGATCTTTGCCGGGAAGGGGCAGCAGGAGATCCGCAGCTTCTTCTATGTCGGCGATACCAAGCAGTCGCTCTATCGCTTCCGGGGCGGGGTGGAGGAGCTCTTTGACCGGGTGGCCCGGGCCTACGGCATCCCCGTCGAGGCGTTGGAGTACAACTACCGCAGCGCCCGTCATATTGTCGAGAGCGTCAATCGGTGGTTCGCCGAGCGAATGCCGGGCTATCGCCCCCAGATCCCCCACGCTGAGGCGGAGGGGTATGTGGAGGTGCTGGAGGCGGAGGAGCCCCTGCCTGAAGCCGTCGCTCAGGCGCAGCGGCTCATCGACCGAGGGATCGCGCCGGAGCGGATCGCCTTTCTGGTGGCGACCAACAAGGAGGGCAAGGAGCTCCAGGAGCGCTGCACCGGGGTGGGGATTCCCTCGGTACTCCAGACCAGCTCCTCCCTGCGGAGCCTGCCCCAGGTGGCGGCCCTGGTGCGGATGGCGGAGCATCTCTACCGGGGAGAGCGGCTGGATGCGGCGGCTCTGCTGCACCGCAGCGGCCACGAGACCCCTCCCGAACTGAGCTGGTACCGTCCCTGGATGGCGCCGGTGGAGGTGCTGCACCGACTGATGGAGAGCTACCAGGTCTTTGACAACGATCCCAATCTGCTCAAACTCCTGGAGTTCGCTGCCGGCTTCGAGCGGTTGGATGAGTTTCTGGAGGAGTTCGAAAGCTCCCGGATCGCGGTGGCGGCCGATACCCTCCGGGGGGCCAGGATCCTGACGATCCACGGCTCCAAGGGGCTGGAGTTTGACTATGTCATCGTCGCGGATCGCAGCGGCAGAGGCAGCAGCGAACGGGATCCGCTCATCCCCGAGTATGGCGAAAACCTGCATATCGAGCGTTTCTACTACCGGATCAGGGGACGGGAGCGCTTCGACGACGACTATGCCCGGATTTTGGAGGAGCGCAAGGCGGCGGCCGAAAAAGATCGGCTCAATCTGCTCTATGTGGCCCTGACCCGGGCGGTGGAGGGGATGATCGTCCTGAAGAAGCCGGAGCAGTCGCTTTTTGAGCCCCTGGAGATGGTTCCCTTTGTCAAAGGGGAGATCACGGTGCAGGAGAATCGAGAGCACCCGGTGGAGAGTCCGGCAGCCCCGTCGGTGGTGCTGAGCGCCTACGGGCACCAGGAGCTGCCGGAGAATGAGGAAGAGGAGGGGGAAGGCCTCGACTATCGGGCGATCCTCTTCGGAACGGCGATGCACTATGCCCTGGAGATGCTGGAATCTTTCGACCTGGGAGCCCTGCCGCAGGCGATGGATGCGGTGCACAACCGGTTCGGGGCCCTTCTGCACGACGAGGGGATCGACGAGATCGGAAGGCGCATCGGTGCTTTGTTAAAAGACCGTGATTTTCTGGCGCTGATCGACGGCGCGCTGATCCGGCGGGAGCAGCCCCTGGCCTGGCAGGGAGAGCTGCTGCAGCTCGATCTGCTGCTGGAGTTTCCCGACCGGGCGATGGTGGTGGACTACAAGAGCTCCCGAAAGTTCGCCGAAAAACATCGCAAGCAGGTGGGCCGCTATGTCCGGGCAGTGGAAGAGATCCTGGGACGTCCCGCCTCCGGGGTGCTGGTCTATCTGACGGAGAGCGGGGTGGAGATGGAGAGAGTGAGGAGTGAGGAGTGAGGAGTGAGGAGTGAGGAGTGAGGAGTGAGGAGTGAGGAACTGTTTGCTTAAATTTATTTTAAATTCAGTGCTTTTTAAGGATAACTCCCTATAATCCCGCTTACCAAACGGTTCGACCGTGGAAATCATACAAGGAAACGATCATGAAAATGACAAAAGTCGTCAAGCCTCATGAGGTGGAGCGGAACTGGATTCTGATCGATGCGGAAGGCAAGACTTTCGGCCGCATCCTCACTGAAGCCGCCACCTACCTGCGGGGCAAGCACAAGCCCTCTTTCACCCCCAATGTCGACTGCGGAGATTACGTCGTCATCATCAACGCCAAAAAGGCGGTCTTCAGCGGGAACAAGCTGGAGGACAAAGAGTATTTCCGCCACAGCGGATACTTCGGAAGCACCAAGAGCAACAAGCTCTCCGATATGCTGGAAAACAACACCGAAAAGCTCTATCGCCTGGCGGTCCGCGGCATGCTGCCCAAGACCAAGCTGGGACGTCAGATGCTCAAGAAGCTCAAAGTCTACGAAGGCGCCGAGCATCCCCATACTGCACAACTGAACAAAGGAAAGTAAGATGGCGACAGTTTACGCAACCGGTAAAAGAAAAACGGCAATCGCCAAAGTCTGGCTGACTCCCGGCAACGGCGGTATCATCGTCAACGGCAAGAGCCTGGACGAGTGGCTGGGCGGCCACGAGACGCTGAAGATGAAGGTGCGTCTCCCCCTGGAAGCCACCAAGCAGCTCGAAGCGGTCACTGTCAAGGCGACGACCCTCGGCGGCGGCTACAGCGCCCAGGCTGACGCTCTCAAGCACGGTATCTCCAAAGCCCTGGTCGAGTATGAGCCCGCTTTCCGGGCTATCCTCAAGCCCATGGGTCTGCTCACCCGCGATGCCCGTGTCGTCGAGCGGAAAAAATACGGAAAGAAAAAAGCGAGAAGAAGCCCCCAGTTCTCCAAGCGTTAATCTCTCTTTTCCTCCGCCGGAGCCTTCCGTGGCTGCGGTGCCTTCACCATGAAATCTCATTACTTTAAATCTTTTAGTGACAGTTAGATTCTTTTCAATTGTATTCAGGTATTTTTCATTACAATATTTCGATTATCTTTTTTAAACAGGGTGGAAAATGAGTGGAGCGAAGGCGGCACAAAAACTTCAACAGCACGATATTGCTACGATACTCCGTCATTACCGTTTTGATGAGAAGGATGCTGCGCATCTCAAAGAATTGCGTCCACTTTTTGACGAATATCTGGATCGGATCATCCCGGGTTTTTACGAATTCATCTTCTCTTTCGCCCACGCCAAGGCTTTTTTGCGCAACGCGGAGATCCTGCAGCGCCACCGACGGGGGATCCGTCGCTGGTTCATAGCCCTGGTGGCCGGAGAATATGACGAGCGTTATTTCCATTGGCTGGCCGGGGTGAGTGAGATCCATGTCAGGATCGGGTTGCCGTCGCACTATGTCAATGCAGCCTTCAGTTATGTCAGAGAGGTTCTAGGAGACCTGCTTCTGGGGCAAGGATATACGCAAGAGCTCAATGCGCTGAATAAGATTCTCGATATCAACCTGGACATCCTGAGTTTGACGTATAAAGATGAAGAGAAGCAACAGCTTATCTCGGAGGTGGTCCTGCTCAAACGGGCGATCCGTTACGGAAGTGTGGAGGTGTACGCTCAACCGATCGTCAGTGCGGCATTGGGCGAGACAGTCGGGTATGAGTGTCTGATGCGGATCTCGGACCCTCAGAGCGGTGAGATCTACTCCATCTATCCTTTGCTGAAAACCGCCAAAAGTATCCATCTGTATGAGGGGTTGATGGAGTTGATGATCGAAAAAGCTCTAGGAATCTTCTCCACGCTTCCTTACGGATTCTCCCTCAATCTGAGCTATGAAGATATCGCCGATCGCCGTTTTCGTCGTTATCTCAACCATAAAATCCGGGAATTTCCTCATCCGGAACGAATCGTCTTCGAGATCCTCGAGACTGACTTCATCGAAGATTTTGACATCGTCGACACTTTTCTCCAGGAGGTCAGAAGATTGGGGTGTTCCATTGCGGTGGATGATTTCGGTTCAGGGTATTCAAGTATGGAGAATATCCTGAAGTTCAAACCCGAGTATATCAAGATCGAGGGGAGTCTGCTCGAAGGGATAGTGCAGTCACCGGAAACCCAGCTGCTGGTGGGGAACATCATTCAGATGGCCAGGGATCTTGGGGCTCGGACCGTCGCTGAGCATGTCTCGTCGAAAGAGGTCTATGAAGCTGTGCAAAAGATGGGTGTGGACTATCTGCAGGGATTCTATTTTGCCAAACCATTTCCAGCAAAAAAACTGCTTGGAGAAAATGAGGAAGGCTCAGGCCCCGAAGGGCCTTCAAAAGGAGGGAATGAATCCATTCAAAAGGAGGAAAAATGAATTCGATGGTCGGTTGGTATCGCGTTGTCGGTCGGATGCCGACGCTGCAAGTATGCTCTCCAAAGTATAACCGAAGTTAAACGAGAATTTTTCTTAACTATTTCTTTCCTGATCCTCTTATCTTTTTTATAAGTATCATTTCAGTCGGCTCCCCGCTCCTCTGACACTTCTTTTGCTGTCTCACTTTTTCCAAACTCCACGCGTTGCTCTTTTTGGTGGGACAAGGCACCGGCGATCTCCTCCTCTTTCAACACGATCCCTTCGGGCACTTTTTCGCTGTGCAGCTGCACGGCGGTCTGTTTGTAGTTGGGTTCGAAAGACTTGGGGTCGAAGAGCGACTGGGTCAGCTCATTGACCAGCTGGGTGTTGAAGTGGAAAGGGACGAAGATCGTCCCTTCGCGGACCGCTTCGGTGACACGGACGATGACGTTTTCCACTCTGCCTCGGGGGGAGCTCAGCGCGATGCGGTCGCCGCTTTGGACCTGCAGCTTCTCGGCATCTTTGGGGCTTAGCTCCACCCACGCTTCGGGGGCCAGGTCGTCGAGGATTTTGATGGTGCCGGTCTTGGTGCGGGTGTGGAACTGCTCCACGGTGCGGCCGGTGTTGAGGATCATCGGGAAGGCGGTGCAGATATCCTCCTTCATCGGCTGCCACTCGGCGAAGACGAACTTGGGTTTGCCCTCGGGGTTTCGGGTCGGCATGTCGGTGGTGTAGAGGCGGGGTGTGCCTTCGGGGTGCTCCTCGTTGCAGGGCCACTGGATGCCGCCGAGTTTTTCGATCTTTTCGTAGCTCATGCCGCTGTAGTCACAAAGCCGCCCTTTGCTCACTTTTTTCCACTCCTCGAAGGCGTCTTCGGGTTTGCTCCATCCTTTGAAGAGCAGGTCGTGTTTGCCCTCGAAATATTTGGAAAACTCCAGGACGATCTCGAAGTCGCTTTTGGAGTCTTTGTAATTGGGGACCGACTTTTTGGCCAGGTTGCAGCGGCGCTCGCTGTTGGTGTAGGTGCCGGTCTTTTCGCTCCAGGTGGCAGCACCGAAGAGCACGTCGGCCAGCTCGGCGGTGTCGCTCATGAAGCTATCCTGCACCACCAGCATCTCCAGCTTGGCCAGGGCTTTGCGCAGCCGCGGCTGGTCGGGATAGCTCACCAGCGGGTTGGTGGCGACGACCCAGAGGGCTTTGATCTCGCCCCGTTCGATCGCTTCGATGATCTGGGGGTAGGCGTAGCCCCGTTCACGCGGAACCAGCTCTTCGGGCACGCCCACGATGCGGGCGTATTCGGCTCGATCGGCAGGGTTTTTGAAATCCCGGTAGCCCGGTATGGAGCTGGTGAAGCCGCTCTCACGGGTCCCCATGGCGTTGCACTGTCCCGTGATACTCATGGGCGCCCCGCCGGGTTTGCCCAGGTTTCCGGTCATCAGGGCTAAATTCACGATGGCACTGACGGTGTCGGTTCCCATGGCCGATTGGTTCACTCCCATCGTCCAGGCGCTCATGGCCGCGTCGGCCCCGGCGTAGAGGCGGGCCACTTCGTAGAGGGTCTTGACGTCGATGCCGGTGATGTGGGCCACTTCCTGGGGTGGGTATTTCTGGATCTTTTTGATGAACTCTTTGTAGCCGACGGTGCGCTCATTAATAAATTTTTCGTCCATCCACCCCTGCTCCCAGATGATGTAGCACAGCCCGTTGATCAGCGCCAGGTCGGTGCGGGGTTTGATGGGCAGGTACACGTCGGCCATGTTAGCGGTTTTGCTATGGCGGGGGTCGACGACGATGATCGTGGGCTTTTTGCCCCGGACCTGCTTGTTTCTAGCGATGTGGAGCTTGAGGATCGGGTGGTTGTCGGCGATGTTGGCGCCGATGAGCATGATGACTTCCGCGTGGCTAAAATCTTCGTAGCAGCCCGGAGGGCCGTCGCTGCCGAAACTTTGCTTGTACCCCATCACCGCACTGGCCATGCAC
>JALVUD010000019.1:29178-111625 GCA_027035765.1 Campylobacteraceae bacterium | reverse complement strand
CATATCCTGGCCATTCGGGACGGCCGGGAGCCCCGCCCCGCAAATTACAACATTCTCTTCTGGGATCTGATGACCCCCGACAGCGAATACCACCCTCCCCAAGTGGGGAGACCCGTCTCTTTCCGCCAACTGCTCCGGCAGTCCCACCTCTCCATGGAGGAGTTGGCCAAACTACGGGAGGCCAATATCTATGCCGATCAGTTGACCCGTCTGGACAGTCAGGCCTTTCACCTGATGAAGCTCGCTGCTATCGACGATGACCTGAGCCGAGCCAATCGCCTGGCGGCCCAGCAGCTTCTCTATGATTCCAACTACCGACGCCTCAGAGCGAAGATGTCGAAGGAGCTTTCCGATCTCTTCCGGATGATCGACCGGCGCACTTCCGCTCAGGTAGAGCAGATCGCACAGCAGGAGGCGATCATCAACGACCTTCTGATCGCCCTGGTGGGGCTCCTGCTTCTGGTGGCCCTCTTCAGCTGGTTCCATTCGCGACGCAGCATCGTCCACCCGCTCAAAGAGCTGATCCGTTGGACGGAACGCCTCGAAAAGGGGAAATTCCAGCTCCACAGCACCATCAACGGCAAAGATGAAATCAGCCAGCTGGCCAGCTCCTTTACCAAGATGGCCGATACGCTCCACCGAAGCCTCAACGATCTCAACAACAAAGCCCACACCGATCGACTGACCAATCTTCCCAACCGCCTCTATCTGGAGATCGAGATGGAACGGATGCATCTGGCGGTCAAGTATTACGGCATCCGCTGCAACCTCATTCTCCTGGATCTGGATCATTTCAAACAGATCAACGACCGGTACGGTCACGAGATGGGTGACCGGGTTCTGCGCCATTTCGCCCATCTGCTACTGGCGGAGATCCAGGCTCCCCATGTCGTAGGCCGTTGGGGTGGAGAAGAGTTTTTGATCCTGACCAAAAACCTGACCCTCGACGAAAGTGAAGAGCTGGCTGAAAGGATCCGAAGCCATACCGACAACACCGGGTTCCCCGGCGGACTGCATGTCACACTCAGCGCCGGCATCGCGGCCATCGAATCGGAACTGGAGCTGCGGGAGGCGATCCTCCGCGCCGACAAAGCTCTCTATCGGGCCAAGGCCCAGGGCCGAAACCAGGTGGTACAGTACCGGAGCCCCGGCGTATGAGTTTGGGACATCTTCTTTTTCTCAGCGACACCGATACCACCGTCGGATTCATCTCCCAAGATGCCCGACGAATCGACCGGGCCAAGAAGCGCCCCGCCGCCAAACACTATATTACCGCCCTCTCTTCGCTCAAAAGCCTCACGATACGGACCCGCATTCCCCGATCCCATCGGCGACGCCTCCGCCGCAGCCGCCGGGAGAGCTATATCCTTCCTTCCGGCCGCTCCTACCGTATCGTTCGTGATGCCCGGCATCTCCTGCTGCTGAAAAGGCTGGAATGGGCCTACACCAGCTCCGCCAATCTCAGCGAAACTCCCTATGACGAGACCTATGCCCGCCGGGTCGCCGATGTGGTGGTCGAACCGTTGGAACCTCCCCGCACCCCTTCACGGATCTATCGCCTGGGCCGGCAGAAAATGAAACGGCTCAGATAGGGTATAATTCCACAAAAATTATCCAAAGGACCGAATCGATGGGACGAGCTTTTGAATACCGCAAAGCTGCCAAACTCAAGCGCTGGGGACAGATGTCCCGGATCTTCCCCAAACTGGGCAAGATGATCACCATGGCCGCCAAAGAGGGGGGCAGTCCCGACCCGGAGATGAACGCCAAGCTCCGGACCGCCATCGCCAACGCCAAAGCCCAGAATATGCCCAAGGACAATATCGAAGCGGCGATCAAACGGGCCTTCAACAAAGATGCGGCGGATATCAAAGAGATGCACTACGAGGCCAAGGGCCCCTACGGGACGCTGATGATCATCGAGTGCGCCACCGACAACCCCACCCGCACCGTCGCCAATGTCAAAGCGACGCTGGTCCGCAACAAGGGCGAGCTGCTGACCAGCGGTTCGCTGGACTTCATGTTCACCCGCAAATCGGTCTTCGAGTTCGACCGTGAACCGGAAATGGATCTGGAGGAGCTGGAGCTGGAGCTGATCGACTACGGCCTGGAGGAGATCGAAGAGGACAAGGTCCCCCAGGAACATGGTGAAGACAAGGAGATCGTCCGGATCTACGGTGAATACAGCTCCTTCGGTGAGCTCAACAAAGCCCTCGAGGAGCGCGGCATCGAGGTGAAAAAAGCCCAGCTCCAGTACATCCCCAACACCCCCCTGGATCTCAGCGAAGAGCAGATGGACGACGTCACCGTCCTCATCGACAAACTCGAAGAGGACGACGACGTCCAGACGGTCTATACGAATCTGGCGTAAAATGGTACGTCATTTGTCGTTTGAACGGGGCTTCGCCCCTCTTTGTCGTTTGAACAGAGGTCAGAGGGTGGGATCGCGCTTCACGCTGGTGAGAATGTGGGAAGGTATTGTAAATCCTATACTACCCACTTTCCCACCATCTAACCTTCTAACCCTTTTTGACAAAAGCGTTGCAAAGCAACGTCAACCGCAACCATTCACCATTCACCATTCACCATTCACCATTAAAAACCGGTTCCTCACTCCTCACTCCTCACTAACCAAAACTATTCACTCTTCACTCTTCACTCTTCACTCGAAAGCGGAGCTTTCACGATGAAAATAGCTGTCGCCATCTCCGGAGCCAGCGGCGTGGAGCTGGGGGAGAAGTTTGTCCGCTGGCTCCCTGACGGGATCGAAGCCCATGTGATCTTCTCAGACAACGCCCGGACCGTCCAGCAGCACGAGATGGGCAATATCACCTTCCACAGCGACGACAACATCGCCGCCGCCATCGCCAGCGGCTCCTTCGGAGTGGATGCCACCGCCGTGATCCCCTGCTCCATGAACACCCTGGCCAAGATCGCCTGCGGTATATCCGACACCCTCACCACCCGTGCCGCCGCCGTAGCCCTCAAAGAGCGCAGACCCCTCCTCCTGGCTCCCCGGGAGATGCCCTTCTCCCCCATCGCCCTGGAGAACATGCTCAAACTCTCCCGCCTTGGCGTCCACATCGCCCCACCCCTCCCCGGCTACTACAGCGACCACGACTCCCTGGAGGCCATGGAACGCTTCTGGATTGGAAAATGGTACGACCTGCTGGGGATCGAACATCAGCTCTATCGGCGATGGGAGGGGAACGAGTAACTAGTAATTATCTTGTTTCCATGGTTCCCAGTGGGAAGATGGAAAATTTCATCTTCCATTTTCCATCTTCCATCCTAAATCCTGTATAATCCCTCCATGCAACCTACCCTTATCGAGGGCTTCAAGCCTTTTTCGTTCCGTTTCTACCAGAGTGTCGAACGTTTTCGTGTGGAGGAGATTCCTCTCCACCCTCCCACCGGCCGGGGAGAATACCTCCGGCTGAAAATCCTCAAGCGCGACCTGAGCACCTGGCGGCTGCTGAGTGTCCTGCAAAAGGCCACGGGAGCGCAGGAGCGCCAGATCGGCTATGCCGGGCTCAAAGACAAAGCTGCGACAGCGATCCAGTATTTCACCCTCCCCCTCCGCTACGAAAAAGAGCTCAAGAACCTCAAAACCGAGCGCATCGAGCTGCTGGAGGTGAGCAGAGACCGCTCCCCTTTGAAAATGGGAGCTCTGAGGGGCAACCGTTTCCGCATCCTACTGGACCGTATCACCCCCTCAGAAGCGCAGCGGCTGATCGGGCAGGCGAAAGTGTTCGAATCCTCCGGGATCCCCAACTACTTCGGCTATCAGCGTTTCGGTGAGGATGGCCGCAGCTGGGAACAGGGACGACAGATCGCCCAAAGCGGCAAGCGGCTCAAGGGGAGCCGCGAAAAGCTCCTGGTCGCCGCCTGGCAGAGTCATCTCTTCAACCGCTGGCTTTCGGAACGGGTCCGTGCCTCACAGATCATCAGGGCCCAAAGTGAAGTCGAGGCGGCCAAAAACCTGCAGTGGCCCAGGGAGCTGATCCAGGCACTGCGTACCCAGCCGGGCTTTTTCAAACTTTTTCAGGGGGATCTGCTGCGCAAGGTTCCCGACGGGAAAAAACTCTTTGGCTGCCGCGATCCCCTGCAGGATGCCCAGGCCTTCGCTCGGAAACGCCTCACGGTCACCGGGCTGCTCCCCGGGGCCAAAGTCTGGCGGGCCCGCTCCGACGCAAGACACCTGGAGGCCCCCTGGGACGACGAAGAGCTCACCGCCCTGCCCGGCGACCGGCGGGATGCCTGGATCTGGCCCGAAGATCTGAGCGGGAAGATCCTTCCCGATCAGGAGGCGCTGGAGCTGGAGTTTACCCTCCCTCCCGGGGCCTATGCCACTACGCTGCTGGAGGAGCTGGCCCAGCGCTCTCTGGCTCCGAAACCCGAATCGGATTCTACAAAAGTCGAGTCGCAGCGCCACCGAGCAAAATCGGCACCCGATAAAAAAAACCGATCCAAAAAGAGACGTGAACGATGAAGATGCTGGCCTGGGGATTGCTCCTCCTGCTCCTGCTCTATCTGGGAGCTCTGGCCTGGCTCTATCTCTCCCAGCGCTCCATTCTCTTTCATCCCACCGGTGAGACGCCGGCCAGGCACGGATTTTTCCTCGAACTGGGCGGCAAGAGGATTCGGATCGAAGTGCGAAACGAAGGGCGAGCGAAGGGCCTCATCTACTTCCCCGGCAATTCGGAACACTACTGGGAAGATCCCGACACCCTGGCGGCGATGCTTCCGGAACATACCCTCTATTTCCCCCACTACCCCGGCTATGGACGCAGCGAAGGCACCCCCTCCCAGGCAGCTCTTTTTGAGATGGCCTTGAAACTCTACGATACCGTCGCCCCCCGCCACCGTCAGGTTGACGTGATCGGCCGGAGTCTGGGCAGCGGGGTCGCGGTCTATCTGGCGGCCCGTCGACCCGTGAAGCGGCTGATCCTCGTCACCCCCTACGACAGTATCGCCGCTCTGGGCCAACGGCGTTACCCCATCTTTCCCGTCCGCCTCATCATCAAGGATCCCTTCGATAGCCTCCGTTATGCGCCGGAGGTCAAGGCCGAAACCCTGGTCCTTTTGGCAGAGCATGACCGGGTCATTCCCCGCCGCAACTCCCAACATCTCATCGACAGCCTGCGACAAAGCAGTGTCACGGTACGGATCCTTCCCGGAAGCGACCATACCGATATCCTTGATCATCCCGACTTTGCGAAGGTTTTGGAGAAGTTCTTGGAGGCAACCGATGATTAAACTTCGTCATCCTGAACTCGATTCAGGATCCAGGGCATCTATGGGTATTCCCGGTCCTGGATTCCGGATCAAGTCCGGAATGACGGGGGAATTTTCTATGGTTAAATTTCCGGATCAACTCACCAGCGGAAAGCGGATCCGGAAACAGGCCCCCTCTGCACTGTTGTAAACCTCCAGACGCCCTCCCATGTGCTCCTCGACGATCAATTTGCTCATATAGAGGCCCAATCCCGTACCGTTTTTGGCATCTTTGGTGGAGAAATAGGGATCGAAGATCTCCCCGATGATCTCCTTGGAGACGCCTCCGGCGTTGTCACAGATTTCCAAAAGGATCTGATCCCCCTCTTCACGGAGGCCGACATCGACACGGCCGTTCCTTATCTCTCGTTCCCGGATCACTTCGGAGGCATTGTAGAGGATATTCAGCAGAGCCTGGCCCAGCTCTTTGGGATACCCCCGATAGGAAATCTCCTTCTCAGCCCTCCACTTCAGATCGATTCCCTGCTGCTCATAGAGGGGCCGGATCATCGGAAAGAGATCTTCGACGACACGATTGACGCTGAAAGCCACCCGCGCCCTCTCCGGGCGGAAAAAGTCCCGAAAAGAGTCGATGGTTGCCGACATCTCGCCGATCAGGCTTTTGCTTTTCTCCTCGAAATGATCCAGGACTTCGCTCTGCCCGACCTCTTTTCGCATCTGCGAAAGACAGACCTGTGTGACAATGGAGAGTATATTGAGGGGTTGGCGCCATTGATGGGCAATCATATTGAGAATCTGCCCCTTCTGGGCCAGCCGGTTCTGCTGCAGCAGCATCAGCTGATGTTCGCGGTTACGCTCCAACTCTTTCTGAAACTTCGCCTCCAGCTCCCGGTGGACTTTCTGCAAGGCACGGTGCATCCGGCGGGTGTGATAGAGCCAGGCAAGCAGGATCACCGAAAGCAGTCCCAGGAGGAGGAGCAGTCGAATCAGCCCCGTATGGTCCGGATGGGCTGCGTAGCGTATCTGGACCCATCGGCTCAGAATCTTCTGACGCTCCTGCTGCGTGATGCTTCCGATCGCCTTGTTCAGGATGGGGACCAGGGGAGCTTCGTTTTTGTTGACGAGCATCGAGAGCTTCACCTCGTCGGGGAGGGTTCCGGCGATCTTGAGATTGCTCAGGCCCTGTTTCTGAATCGAATAGACAAGACTGGGAATGATATTGACAAAAGCCACCAGCTCTTTGGAGGCCACCTTTCTCAATCCGGCGTCCCCGTCTTTCATCGCGACCAGACGGATCCCGGGATAGAGTTTGGGAAGCAGTGTTTCAGCCGGAGAGTTTTTCAAAACCCCCACCGGCCCCGAATGGGCGATCTGTGAAAAGTTGTGCACCAGGGTCGCATCCACATGGGTGACGAAAGCTCGGGGCGCCCGATAGTAGGGACGGGTGGCCAGATAGTGCTTGAGCACCTCGGGGGTGGCCTGCTCCCCCATGATGATATCGCAGCGTCCCTCTTTGAGATAGCGGCGGCTGGTCTGATAATCCGGTGTCCGGACCAGACGGAAAGGGAGGCCGAGTTTCCGGGAGATCAGGCGGGAAAAATCTGCCAGGATCCCTTCGTAGCGGCCTTGGCTGTCTACATGCTCCATCGGCATCCAGTGGGGATCGACACACATACGGATCGCCTGCTTTTTCCGGAGATAGGCCCGTTCACTCTGACTCAGCGTCTCCTTCCCGGTCCGAGTCTCAGGGCCACGAGGTCCCTCTACACTCCAGAGCGTCGAAGCCAGGATTGACAACAGTGCAATGATCCGCCACCACGTCCACATCTGCAAACACCCACTTTCCAACGAGAATCGATCTCAAATTCTATCCAAAGCTCCTTGTCTTTGACGTGGAAATTCTTCGTTTCCTTTCTTCTTTGTCGTGAAACAGTGTAAAAAGGGTAGAAAAGTGTCCTGTGAAATTTCGAACGCTCTGAGGCGACTATGCTACAATGCCGACAATATTTCTCAGAATCATATAGCAGTATTTTTATCACTATCATTGCATCAAAAAGGAAGCCGATGTTCGCCCAATTTCACTTAGAGAATCTGGAGACCTTTGCCACAGAACTCGACGCCCTGCTCAAACAACAGAAAGAGCGGATCGATGCGTTGGCACAGAGCGAGAGCGACGACTACGAAGCGGTCCTCAAGCCCATGGAGGATCTGGACGAGGAGCGCAGCCTCTTCTTCACACCGCTTTCCCATCTCAACAGCGTCCTCAACTCCGAGGCGACCCAAAAGGCCTACGAAGCCTCTCTACCCCTGCTGAGCCGCTTCCACAGCGAAATCGCCCAAAACGAGGCCCTCTACGCCAAACTCAAACGTCTCCGTCCCCAAACCCCTGAGCAGCAGAAGGTCCTGGAGAACGAGATCCGGGATTTCCGCCTCAGCGGGGCGGAGCTGCCTCTGGAGCAGAAAAAAGAGCTCGAAGCCATCGATCTGGAGCTGAGCGAACTCTCCAACCGTTTCAGTCAGAATCTGCTGGACGCCACCCAAGCCTATGAGCTGATCATCGAGGATCCTGCGGATGTGGCGGGGATTCCCGAAAGCGATCTGGCCGCCGCCCGTTTCGAAGACGAGAGCAAGACCAAGTGGCGCTTCACCCTCCAGATCCCCAGCTATATGGCCTATATGATCTACGGTCCCAACCGGAAGCTCCGCGAAGAGCTCTACCGGGCCTATACCACCCGAGCTCCCGAAAATGCCGCCGTCATCGACCGGATCCTGGAGCTACGCCGGCGCAAAACCGAAATGCTGGGCTTTGGCAACTACGCCGAATACGCCCTTCAGAGCCGGGATGCCCGCAACGAGTGGGAGGTGATCGACTTTCTGGAGAAGCTGGTGGATCTCTCCCTGCCCCAGGGGCGCTCGGAGCTGGAGGAGCTGCGGCATTTCGCCCGGGATCTGGACGGCTTGGAAGATCTGGCCAGCTACGATGTGGCCTACTACAGCGAAAAGCTCAAAAAGCACCTCTACGACTTCGACGAGAGCGAAACCAAACCCTATTTCGAACGTGAAAGGGTCCTGGCAGGGCTCCTGGAGATCGTCAGCGAGCTCTTCGGCCTCCGTTTCGAGGCGGTGGAGGTTCCCGTCTGGCACCCCACGGTCCGTCCCTTCGATATCTACCGGGGGAGTGAGCTCTCGGGGCGGATCTATTTCGACCTGGAGGCCAGAGAGTCCAAGCGCGGCGGGGCCTGGATGCACGATTGGGAGACCCGTTTTGTCGACAGCCGGGGAGCCGAGCACCTGCCCAGCGCCTTTGTCGTGGGCAACTTCGCCCCGGCCAGCGATGCTCAGCCCAGCCTGCTGCGCCACGACGATGTGGTGACCCTCTTTCACGAAATGGGCCATGCGCTGCATCATCTCATGAGCCGGGTGCCGGAGCGCTCTGTCAGTGGCATCAACGGCGTCGCCTGGGATGTGGTGGAGTTCCCCAGCCAGTTCCTGGAGAACTTCGCCTACGAAGCCCCGATCCTGCGGCGTTTCGCCTTTCACTACGAAAGCGGCGAGCCGATCCCCGGGGATCTCCTGGCCCGGATCAAAGCGGCCAAGAACTTCCAGGCGGCCCTGGGGATGCTCCGGCAGCTGGAGTTCGCCCTCTTCGACTTCCGCCTCCATCAGCGCCTCTACCAGGGCGAGGAGGTCCAGAAGCTCCTGGAGGAGATCCGCGAGCGCACCGCCCTGCTCAAGCCCCCGGCCTACAACCGCTTTCAGCACGGCTTCGCCCACATCTTCGCCGGCGGCTACGCCGCGGGGTACTACAGCTACAAATGGGCAGAGGTCCTCAGCGCCGACGCCTTCTTCGCCTGCCTCGATAGCGAGGGCAACTTCGACCGGGAGATGGCAAGGGGCTACGAAGAGCATATCCTCAGCCGCGGCGGCAGCGAAGAGATGAGCGCCCTCTACCAGCAGTGGCTGGGACGAAAACCGAAGCTGGAATCCCTGACGCGGCTCTATGGGATAAGGGGCTGACGTTGGAATCGCAAGTCGCAAGTAGTGTCGCCTTCGGCGTTTTTCGTCGTTTCAACAGAGGTCAGAAGGTGGGATCGCGCTTCGCGCTGGTGAGAAGGCGGGAAGGTATTACAAACCCTATACTACCCACCTTCCCACCTTCTTACCTTCTCACCTTTTTTGATAAAAGTAAAAGCGTTGCTATGCAACGCCTACCAAAATCATTCACCATTCACCCTTCACCATTCACCCTTTCGTGGGATAGCAATCCCACGCTACGAAATCGGTTACTCGTTCCTCGTTACTCGTTACTAGTTCCCAATCTTCGGTTCCTCACTCGACAAGGGTGTTTCCGATGAAAAAGAAAGACCAACTCTACTTTATCCTCGCTGTCGTCGGTGCCTTTTTTCTGCTGCTGGCCGGGGCCTGGACCAGCCCCACTTTCGCCGAGGAGCAGAGCTATATCGAAGCGATCGTCATGTTCGGCGCCCTCCTCTTCGTCTTCTCCGTCGTCGTCATCGTCGCGGCGCTGGGCTTCCACTCCTTCGCTCTCTTTATGGCCCTCTTTCTGGCCATGGCCGTCTCACTCTACGGAGTCGAAGCGGGGGTGATGGTGATCGGGATGACCTATATGGTCTGGGGCCTGGTTTTCGCTATCGAGATGCTGCTCTATCACAACGGTGTCGAAAGTGCCGTTCGCTGGTTCCGTGAGCGCTACACCTTTCGGGCCTTTTCCCGAGAGTACAAAGCCTTCTACCCGATGATCTGGATCTTCTATTTCCTCTTCGAGTATCTGCCCCACCGCTTTACCGGCGAGAGTATCGCCAGTTTCAATCCCCAAAAACTCTACGAACGGATGCGCGAAGATTTGCGTCCCTGATCTCACGATCTCTTCACAATACCTGGATATAATCTGCAAAAACAAAAGGGGTAGCGAGATGTTGGAATACAAAGCCGTCCTCTATCGGGAAGGGATGCTCGGCTCCCTCCTTTTGGGTCAGTCGAAGGTCGATCCGATCCGTTTCACCCAGTTTCTCAACGCCAATGCCGAAGAGGGCTGGGAGGTGGTAACGATGGAGAAGGATATCCGACGGATGCTGCTCTTCTGGCGCCGGGAGGGCTATGTCGTCATCATGAAAAGGGAGAAGAGACAATGAAGACCATGCAGATCGCAGGAGTGGCAGTGGCCCTGATCCTGGCTGTTTATGCCGTTTTGCTCATCGGCCAGGTCTGGGATGAGTGGCTGGAGTGGAAGCTCTTTTTCAAAATCACTGTCACGGCGGGGGTCCTGGTGGTAGTCATCGGGATCGTCGCCATGATCTTTAGAGAGCTTCAAAAAGACAAAGAGCTGAAGAAAGAGAAATATCTGGACTGAGTCCTTTCTGAATCGCACCACAGTGTGTCATCCTGAACTTGATTCAGGATCCAGGGCATCGACGGTATCTCCGGTCCTGGATTCCGGATCGGGTCCGGAATGACGGGGTTATTTGGGGTTTACCATCAAAGAATATCTCTCAAGACAATGGCGTAGTGCATCACAAAGAGGTTGAGCAGAAAAATCAGCATCGAAGATCCCCGGGAAAAGAAGTGCTCCCACTTTGTCCGCTCTTTGCCGTTTGTCTTGTAGGCAATGATGAAATGTACCACTGTAGCCACCGTCAAAATCGCTACCAAAATCGCTTTCATCCTCAGCGCATGGGAAATTTTGCTTCCGTTGGGATGTAGAAGCAGATCGAAAAGGTGATAATGAAACCCCAGGATGAAACCGGTCGTCAATAGAATAATCAGTGAAGCGACTTCAAACCATCCGAAAATCGGACCGACATGAGGATAGACCTCCTGCTGCGCCTTTTTATCCCGAAGCGAAATTCCCAAAATAAACATAAAAACCGATCCCCCGATCCAGGAGATCGCCATCAGCAGATGCAGATGAAACGCCCATTCAGTCATCGGCCAAGCTCCGGGCAAAAGCAGAGCTTTTGAATGAAGAACAATTTGCAAACTAGTAACAAGTAACTAGTAACTAGTAACCGATTTCGTAGTGTGGGATTGCTATCCCATGAACAGATGGAAGATGGAAGATGGAAGATGGAAGATTGTGATTGACGTCGTTTCTCAATATTCCCAATGCCCAATGCCCAATGCCCAATGCCGTCGCCAAAGGCGACACTTCTTGCGACTTGCGACTTGCGACTTGCGGCTTCACCCCTCTTAACACTTAGCACGTAGCACATAGCACTCTCAACTCTCATCAATTTTCAGAACTGCCATAAAGGCCTCCTGGGGCACATTGACCTTGCCGATGGCCTTCATCCGCTTCTTACCGGCCTTCTGCTTCTCCAGCAGCTTTCGCTTTCGGGTGATATCGCCGCCGTAGCATTTGGCGGTGACGTTTTTGCCCATGGATTTGACGTTGCTCCGGGCGATGACGGTGTTGCCGATACTGGCCTGGATCGCCACCTCAAAGAGCTGTCTCGGGATCAGCTCCTTGAGCTTCTCCACAAAGGCCAGACCGCGGCTTCTCGCCTTCTCTTTGGGGACGATGATGGAGAGGGCATCGACGATTTCGCCGGCGACCCGGATATCGAGCTTGACCAGATCCCCGGGGCGGAAGCCGATGGGCTCGTAGTCGAAGCTGGCGTAGCCTTTGGTGACGGTCTTGAGACGGTCGTAGAAGTCCATGACGATCTCGTTCATGGGGATGTCATACTCCATCAGAACACGGTTTTCGTTGAGATAGTCCATCTTGACCTGGATCCCCCGCCGGTCGTTGAGGAGTTTGATCAGATTCCCCACGTAGTCGTTGGGAGTCAGGATCGTCGCCTTGACGTAGGGCTCGTAGATGGTCTCGATCTTGGAGGTATCGGGCATCTCCGAGGGGTTTTGGATGGTGATCTCCTCCCCGTTGGTGAGCTGGACCCGATAGACAACGCTGGGAGCCGTGGCGATGAGCTCCAGGCCGAACTCCCGCTCCAGCCGCTCCTTGACCACCTCCATATGCAGCATCCCCAGGAAACCGACCCGGAATCCCGATCCCAACGCCGCCGAAGATTCCGGCTCGAAACTCAGCGCAGAATCGTTGAGCTTGAGTTTGTTGAGCGCATCGCGAAGATCTTCGAATTTGTCGGTTTCGATGGGATAAATTCCGGCAAAGACGAAGGGTTTGGCCGGTTCAAAGCCCGGAACCGGCTCGGCGGTGGGGTGTTTGGCGTCGGTGACCGTATCGCCCACCTGAAGCGCCTCGACGGTTTTGAGCCCGGTGACGACGATCCCGACCTCTCCCGTACGCAGTTCGGAAGTTTTGATCGGTTTGATGGGATGGGGATACATCAGATCCAGGACCTGATGCTCCTCACCGGTCCCCATGATCTGGATCTTCTGCCCCTTTTCGATCTTCCCGTCGAAGACCCGTACCAGGGCCAGCGCCCCCAGGTAATTGTCGAACCAGCTGTCGTAGATCAGGGCTTTGGCGGGAGCCGCTTCATCGCCGGCGGGGGCGGGGATCTTCTCCACAATCATGTCGATCAGCTCTTTGACCCCCTGCCCGGTCTTGGCGGAGACCAGAGCATGTTCGGTGGCATCGATGCCGATCGCCTCCTCCAGCTCCGCCAGGACCCGGTCGGGATCGGCGGCGGGGAGGTCGATCTTGTTGACGACGGGGATCAGCTCCAGGTCGTTCTCGATGGCGATATAGACGTTGGCGATGGTCTGAGCCTCGACCCCCTGGGCGGCATCCACCACCAGCAGGGCCCCTTCGCAGGAGGCAAGCGAGCGGCTCACTTCGTAGGAGAAATCGACGTGACCCGGGGTGTCGATAAGGTTGAGGACATAGTGCTCACCGTCTTTGACATAGTCGAGGCGGACCGACTGGGCCTTGATGGTGATCCCACGCTCTTTTTCGATATCCATGGTGTCCATGAGCTGCGCGCTCATCTCCCGGTCGCTGACGGCACCACACTCCTGAATGATCCGGTCGGCCAGGGTCGATTTGCCGTGATCGATATGGGCGATGATAGAGAAGTTTCGGATATGAGTCTGAGGCACTTTGGCGGCCAAGGGTGCTCCTTTTGGGGTGCAGGGAATCTTTGGAGAGGTATTTTATCGAAAACGCATGAACGGTTTCCCCTGTAGCCCGCTCTTTTCACTCATTTATTGCAGATATTTGATGACCTCTTCCGGGCTTTTGGGCGGGCAGTAATAAAATCCCTGGATCTCGTCGCACTCCATCTCTTTGAGCAGCCGGAGCTGTTCTTCCGTCTCCACCCCTTCGGCGACCGTCCCCAGCCCCAGTGCTTTGGCCAGGGCGATGGAGGCTTTGATAATGGCCCGGTCCGATTCGTTGGAGATCATATCCTGGACAAATGAACGGTCGATCTTGAGTTTGTCCACGGTAAACTGCTTGAGATTGGCCAGGGAGGAGTAGCCCGTACCGAAATCGTCGATCGAGAGACCGAACCCCATCTCCTGCAACTCCGTTATCACCTGATAGCCTGTCTTTCTCGAGTGCATAAAGGTTGTTTCGGTGATCTCAAATTCGATCGAAGAGGGAGAAAGACCGTAGTGCGAGACGGTTTCGCGGATCTGTGCGCAGAACTCCTCGTCCATCAACTGTCGGCGGGAGAGATTGATCCCGATCAGAGGGGGCGTGATCCCCTCTTCCTTCCATTGCACGATCTGCCGGCACACCTCGTCGAATACCCATTTGCCGATCCTGACGATCAGATCGCTCTCCTCCGCCACCGGAATGAACTCGGCCGGAGAGAGCGACCCCAGTTCCGACCCCCGGATACGCAGCAGCGCCTCGAGAGCCACCACCTCTCCCGTCTTGAGATTGATCTGCGGCTGATAATGGAGATGGAACCCTCCTGTGGAGAGAGCATCTTTCAAGGCCCGTTCGATCATATAATGGCGCTTGACATCCTGGTCGAGTGCCCGGGAGTAGTACATGAAACGGTTTTTTCCCTTCTCCTTGGCCCGGTACATCGCCATGTCCGCATACTGGATCAGCTCTCCCATATCACGGCTGTCCTCCGGGAAAAGCGCAATCCCGATACTCGCTCCCAGTTCGAAGACATCGTTCCCGACATGAAAGGGGCGGTGGAGCTCTTCGATGACCTTTTTGGCCACATACATAGGTACATCCATATTTTCGATATTTTCGATAATCAACAGAAATTCGTCGCCACCGAGACGTCCGAAGATATCCCCCTCTCTCAGACTCTGCCGGATCCGCCGGGCACACTCCAGCAGTACCCGATCCCCGGCACTGTGCCCGACAGTATCGTTGATCTCTTTGAAGTTGTCCAGGTCGATGAAAAGCAGGGCTCCGCCATGTTCCCGTGTCCGGCTGCGTTCCAACGCCTCTTCGAGATGCTGAAACAGCAGCGTTCGGTTGGGAAGTTTCGTCAGTACATCATGGGTCGCGGTGAAATGCAGCTGCTCCCGGGATTTCTGAAGCTCCGAAATATCGGTCAGCATGGCAACCCGATAGGCCTGTTCCCCCTTTTCGTTGAGCACCGTATCGATGGTGAGCCATGCCAACAGCTCCGATCCGTCGGGCTTGTGGATCTTCACTTCCCCGTTGAAGAAATTCTTCTCCTCCATCATCCGGCTGATCCGATCCATCGTCTCCTTGTCGAAATACTCCGTGTAGTTGCTCAGTTTGGATCCCGGCAGCTCCTCTTTGGAAACCCCCAGCATTCGACAGAAGGCATCATTGACCTCCATATAGTGGTTCTCTGCAGAGACGATGAGGATCCCTTCGGTCGCATCTTCGAAGATCTTTTTGATCACGTTGAGGTAGTCGATCGACTTCCTCTCCGCCGTCATATCCCGGACAATGGCGATGGAGGTCCGCTTGCCGTTCTCTTTGATATTTGTCGGCATGATCCGAGCTTCAAAAAAACGCTTGCCTGACTTTCCTGTCATATCATAGGTGATAACCGTGAGCTGATTCGTTTCGATCGCTTTGCGGGTCGCTTCCAGGAATTTGGAGGCGTATTCCGGGGGAAAAATCTCCTGCATGGTCCGGCCGATGATCTCCTCTCGGGGAAGAAAAAGCATATCCTCCTGCCCCTGGGAGATGATATCGAGATATCTTCCCTCCTCATCCACGTAGAAGATCAGATCGGGGATCACCTGTGTCAGAGCGGTGATGCGTTGCTGGAAGCTCTCCCGGGATGTCTCCAGGAGCTCTTCCATCTCCCGGGAAGAGATTTCGAGCGAACGTTCCAGCAGATAACGATCTTCGTCGTTACTGACAAAGATCTCATCCATCTTCTCGAGAAAGGCATGCCACTTCTCAAGGTTGGGAACCTCTTCGGCCTTCAGGCCGTTCTTTTTCAATACCCTTTCCAAAAGCCGGTGCATTTTACTCTTCCCAGATCAGTGTCAGCGTCATGGTTTGATTGTGAAGATCACACTCTCCCGAATGCATGGTGGAGATCTCTCCATAGGAGTAGAAACCGATCTGCCGCGTCCCCTTGGGAAGGGCATCCAGGGTTGCTTCCAGCTCCTCCTCCGTACGCTGTTTGAGCAGCAATCTCCGCCCCACACAGCTGACAGTGATGCAGAGGGGCTCACCGGGAACCTCTCCGACCTCCATCAGGCTCTGCGCCGCTTCATAGGCCCCATCGATAATCCGATCGAAATTGGCTTTCATAAAAGAGGCGGAACCCCCTTCAGGTATTTCGCCGGCGAAGGTGATCGACTGTTCCGTCTCGTTCACCCCAAGCACCGTCCTGACCTTGGCCTCTTTCTCTTTGGACTCCCGGATCGCCAGGGGAAAAAGAAGCGCACTGGCCGGCAGCTCTTCGGCATACTTTCCCAGATAGCGTTTGTAGACCTCCAGTGCCGGCTCGTCGTTGAGCGTGTAGAGGACGTTTTTTCGGGAGGAGGTTATTTTGCGCTCCACCCCGAACCGGTCCCAGCCTCCCCGATATCCGGCCCGCAGATGAAGCGACGCACCGTAAAAACCGATGGCGCTGACGATGCCGGACCGGGGACGGCAATTTTCATCCAGAACATAGGTCACTTCGAAACGATCATCGTCGGCTGCCAATCCGCCCGTCACGATCACCCCCTCCGGCAGCCGGCTGTTGATCCCCAGGGTCAGTTCCGTCCCATTGATTTTCAACCCCTCGCTGATGACAAAGATCCCCTTCAGCTCCTCGTCCAGCAGTTCACTTGCCAGCATCTTCCCCACCCGTTCCGAGTCATCGGCCGAGGCGATGGGTAGCTCCACTTTGCGGATCCGGCTCTTTTCCATACGGATCACAGCTGCGACCAGGGAGTGTTCGTAGAGCTCGCCGTCACAGATCTCGCCTGCACTCGAACAGCCTGCCGTGATTGCATGGGGATAGGCTTCACACAGCTCTCCGATCGCCGAGTCGAGCTCTGGAACCCTGCCAATTTCGCCGAAAATCAGAAGCAGTGTATTCTCACTGTCCAGCGACAGGTCAAAAGGTTCGTTCCACTCATGTTTGAAATGATAGAGTTTTATACGCATAGTGATGTCCTCATCCCTCTGTCGAGGCGATCGGCTGTCCACCCTTTTTTATCTTCTCGGCTGACAAACACCCAGATCTCTAATCATATCAGACTCAAAGAGGTTTTTAAAAGGAATTTCAATCAAAAGCGGCAAAAATAGTAGGTAAATTGACAGTTTTGTTACCTATAGACCCGCTACTGCACTCTTTTTGGGGAGAGGCGTGGGGAAAGGGTCAGCGGGGCTTTCCGGCAAATTCCGTGGGGATCAACCGGTCACAAAGAGTGAATTGACGCTTTCGTTGTTTTGGACCCGACGAATCACTTCGCCCAGCATATTGGCCGTGGAGAGGACTTTGATCTTGTCACACTCATGGGCGATGGGGATCGTATCGGAGACCACCAGCTCATCCAGAGCCCCCTCGCGGATTCGTTCGATGGCGGGACCGGAGAGGACCGGATGGGTACAGCAGGCCATGACGCTGTTGGCCCCCAGCTCTTTGAGTGCGGCGGCCCCTTTGACCATGGTTCCGGCGGTATCGATCATATCGTCGATAAGAATCACATCTTTGCCTTCGACATCACCGATGACGTTCATCACCTCCGCGACATTGGCCCGCTCCCGCCGCTTGTCCACGATGACCATATCGAGACCGAGCCGGCTGGCGAAATAGCGGGCCCGGGCGACCCCGCCGATGTCAGGGGAAGCGATCACCGGATTCTCGAAGTTTTTGGATTTGATATAGTCGATGAAGAGAATCGCTCCGTAGAGGTTGTCCACAGGGATATTGAAAAAGCCCTGGATCTGGGAGGCGTGCAGATCCACGGTGACCACCCGGGTAATCCCCGCCGTCTCCATCATATCCGCCACCAGCTTGGCGGAGATGGGGACCCGGGGGGCCGCTTTGCGATCCTGGCGGGCATAGCCGTAGTAGGGAACCACCGCCGTGATCGATTTGGCTGACGAGCGCTTCAACGCATCGGTCATGATCAGCAGCTCCATCAGATTGGCATTGGCCGGGGCACAGGTAGGCTGGATGATAAAGACATCCTTGCCCCGGACACTCTCGGCAATCTGGCAGTTGATCTCCCCGTCGGAGAAACGGTTGATGGTGGCACCGGAGAGGGGCATCTCCAGATAGTCGGCGATCGCCTGGCTCAGCTGAGGGTTGGCGGTCCCGGAAAAGAGCATATAGTTACTCATGAAGTCGATCCCTTTGTCAATGTGATTCAGAAGGGTCTATTTTACTCTAGAATTGGTAAAAGGGGGATTTCCCGGACGACGATTAAAGCAACCCCAACTGCAGTTTCGCTTCGTCGCTCATCTTGGACTGGTCCCAGGGGGGATCGAAGACCAGTTCCACATCCACCTCTTCGATGGAGTGATCCTCTACCCGTGAGGGGGTGGAACGGACCAGGTCGACCAGGATCTCCGACATGGAGCAGGTGGCCGAGGTGAGGGTCATGACCACCTTGCAGCGGTTGAGCCGTGTTTCGGGATCCTTTTCACACTTGACGTCGTAGATCAGGCCCAGGTTGTAGATATCGACGGGGATCTCCGGATCGTAGATCTTCTGCAGCTCCTCGATCATCCGTTTTTCGGACTCTTCGGGAGTGACTTCTCGGGGGTCTTTGCTCATGCATTCTTCTCCTTGCAGCGTTTGGCATACTGATAGACCTTTTCCAGAAAGGCCTGGAGGCTCTTCTGGCGAACCGGAGAGAGGTGCTCCACGATTCCCAACTGCCTCAGCTCTTCGGGATTGAAATTCAGGATCTCATCTGGCGTTTTGTCACTGAAGATATCCAGCAGCAGAGTCAGCATCCCTTTGGCCATTTCGCTGCTCCCCTCTCCCCGGAGGATCAGTTTGCCGTCCCGGCACTCCCCTACCAGCCAGGCAGGCGAGGCGCACCCTTCGATGAAGGTGGCGTCGTTTTTCTCCTCTTCCGGCAGGGTCGTATGTTTCTTCCCCAGATCGAAAATATATTCGAACTTCTCGTCAGGGGTCTCAAAGAGGTCGAAATCCTCTTTGTAACGTTTTAGAACCTCTTGGATGGTGGACATGATCGTTCCTTTTTAGAGTAACTAGCAACTAGAAACTAGTAACTAGAAATCAATTGTAGGCGTTGCAATGCAACGCAATCCAAAACTCCTCACTCTTCACTCTTCACTCTTCACTATTTGGCTGCGGTTCCCGCAGCCAAATCCTCGCATCCGTGGCAGGTCTCCATGCAGGTGACATTAGTCACCCCCCAGTAGGCGGTTTCAAAACTGGCATGGAGACGCTCACGCATCCTCTCATCTTCCAGGGCATCGATCAGTTCGTTGGCGAAGGCCAGGATCAGCATCTTGCGCGCCTCCTCTTTGGCGATCCCCCGGCTGCGGAGGTAGAAGAGCTGGGCTTCATCCAGCTGGCCGGTGGTGGAGCCGTGGCTCGCTTCCAGGTCGTCGATATAGATCTCCAACTGAGGCTTGCTGGCCATATAGGCGCCGTCGTTGAGGAGGATCGCCTTGGAGTTCTGATGGGCCTTGGTATATTTGCCGGTATGCTCCACTTTGATCAGCGCGTCGAAGATGCCTCGGGCTTTTTCCGCGAGGATGTTTTTGGCCCGCTGGTTACTGACGGAACTCTGGCCGATATGGACGATCTGACTCACGGTGCCCCGGCGGGCGTGATCGGTGGCATAGAGCAGATGGTCGGCGTCGATTCGGGCATGCTCGTGGAGCTGGACCCGGATCAGCTGCAGGCCGCTTCCGGCGCCGAAGTCGAAGCTGTGCAGCCGACAGAGGGCCTGGGAGTCCACTTTGATCCGATGGGAGAGAATGGGAACATAATCTCCCTCTTTCAGCGTCTCATCCTTGATCAGCGTCAGGGTGGCATCCCGGGAGATGAAAACGTCACTGCCGCTGAGGATCAGCGCACCGCAGGCCTGTTCTCCCTCGAAACGCTCGTCGATCTGAACATGGGTGTTGGCATCCAGATAGATCGCCGTCCGGTAGGCCAGAAGTTTTCCCGGTTGGGTGAATCGGTGCACCAGCGTCACTTTCGCATCCTCTTTGAAACGGATCGAGATCACTTCGGGACTGAGCAAATGCCCCAGGTAGTAGAGCGGATCGAAATGGTTCCCGTCCAGGTCGATGGCGTCACTGCAGCCAACCTGAACCTCCACCCCTTTGGGCAGAGCCGTCACCCGTCCGTCGGTGATGACGATCTGTTCCTCGCTCTCGGCGATCTCCGCTGATGCTTCATTCCGCAAGATCTCCCAGTCATGCGCCATCAGAGGCTCGATATCGAAATAGCGGTAGGCCTCGCTTTTGCGGGTGGGCATGCCCAGCTGCGCCAGGCGTCTGGCGGCCAGCGCCTTCGACGGGGACGTACCCAGCTCCTCCATCAGGGTCTCGGGGGTCATCTCCCCCAGCAGCATCGGTCTCATCACGCCTCCTCGATGGCGCCGTAACCCTTCTCCTCGAGCTCGGCGACCAGCTCGGGGCCGGCGGTTTTGATGATCTTCCCGTCCTTGAGGACGTGAATATAATCGGGCTCGATGTAGTCGAGGATCCGGCTGTAGTGGGTGATGACCAGGAAGCTCCGTTTGCCGTCTTTCATCTTGTTGATCCCTTCGCTGACAGCCCGCAGGGCGTCGATGTCGAGGCCGGAGTCGATCTCGTCCAGGATGATCAGGTCAGGCTGGAGCATCATCATTTGAAGGATCTCATTCCGTTTCTTCTCACCGCCGGAGAAACCCTCGTTGAGGGAGCGGTTGATCATCTCGGGCTTCATCCCCAGCTCCTGGACCAGCGCCTTCATCTCCCGCAGGAACTCGGCGGCGTTGAGCTCCTCGAGGCCTTGATGCTTGCGCTTGGCATTGACGGCGGTGCGGAGGAAATAGGCGTTGTTGACGCCGGGGATCTCCACCGGATTCTGAAAACTGAGGAAGATCCCCTCCAGGGCCCGATCTTCGGGTTCCCAGTCGACGATCTCCTGCCCTTTGTAACGGATCGCCCCCTCGGTCACCTCCACGTCGTAGTGGCCGGTAATCGCTTTGGAGAGGGTCGATTTGCCCGCTCCGTTGGGTCCCATGATGGCGTGGACCTTGCCCTCTTCCAGTTGAAGGTTCAATCCCTTCAGGATCTCCTTGGCGCCGATCCTGGCGTGGAGATTCTCGATTTCCATAACAACGTTGCTCATCCTACACTTCCTTCCAATGTCAGATTCAATAGTGCTTTCGCTTCCACCGCATACTCCATGGGCAGCTGGCTGAAGACCTCTTTGCAGAAACCGTGGACGATCATGCTCACCGCGTCCTCTTCGTTGATCCCCCGCTGTCGCAGGTAGAAGAGCTGCTCGTCGCTGATCTTGGTCGTCGTCGCTTCGTGCTCTACCTGCCCGTGGGCATCCTTGCTCTCCAGATAGGGGAAGGTGTGCGCCCCGCACTGATCGCCGATAAGCAGGCTGTCACACTCGCTGTAGTTTCGCGCTCCTTCGGCGTTGGCGCCGATCTTGACCAGGCCCCGGTAGGTGTTTTGTCCCTTCATGGCGCTGATTCCCTTGGAGATGATCGTGGAGCTGGTGTTTTTGCCCAGGTGGATCATCTTGGTCCCGGTGTCGGCCTGCTGGGCCAGAGTTGTCACCGCGACGGAGTAGAACTCACCCACACTGTTGTCCCCTTTGAGGATACAGCTGGGGTATTTCCAGGTGATCGCCGATCCGGTCTCCACCTGGGTCCAGGAGATCTTGGAGTTTTCCCCCTCGCAGAGCCCCCGCTTGGTGACGAAGTTGTAGATTCCGCCTTTGCCTTCCTCGTCTCCGGGGTACCAGTTCTGAATCGTCGAGTATTTGATCTCGGCGTCTTTGTGGGCGATGAGCTCCACCACGGCGGCGTGGAGCTGGTTTTCGTCCCGCATGGGGGCAGAACACCCCTCGTTGTAACTGACGTAGCTTCCTTCGTCGGCGACGATCAACGTCCGTTCGAACTGTCCGGTGTTGAGGGCGTTGATCCGGAAATAGGTGGAGAGCTCCATAGGACAGCGCACCCCCTTGGGGATGTAGACGAAGGTCCCGTCGGTGAAGACCGCCGAGTTGAGGGCCGCGAAGTAGTTGTCGTTCATCGGGACGACACTGAACATATACTTCTTGATCAGCTCGGGGTAGTCCCGGATCGCCTCGGAGATGGAGCAGAAGATGATCCCCTTCTCCATCAGCTCCTCCTGATAGGTGGTCTTGACCGAAACCGAATCGACGACGGCATCGACAGCGACCTTTACGCCGGCCAGCTGCTTCTGCTCCTCCAGGGGAATCCCCAGCTTCTCATAGGCTTCGAGGATCTTGGGGTCCACCTCATCCAGGCTCTCGGGCCCTTTCTTGGGAGCGGCGAAGTAGCTGATAGACTGGTAGTCGATGGGCTCATATTCCAGATGGCCCCAGTGGGGCTCCTCCATCTCCAACCATTTGTGATAGGCCTTGAGGCGCAGCTCGGTCATCCAGTCGGGCTCTTCCTTCTTTTTGGAGATGAAGCGGATCACCTCGTCACTGAGGCCCGGCGGAACCTTGTCCTCTTCGATATCGATCTCGAAGCCAAGCGCATACTCGCCCGAGACCGCTTTGTCCAGCTCTTCTTGTGCCATGACAATCCTTTACTGTTTGCGTTTCACTCTATATACCTGGGTAAAACCCTCGTGTCAAGCCATTTTAGCAGAAAAAAGTTTAATTCGGAGATATTTTGTCATAATTAGGAGAGGAAGCGCTCTTTATTGCCCCTTCTCAGGGCAGTTACCACTCAGAAAGGCACTTAGAAATTTTTGGCGTTTTTGAACTCCGCCACTTCACTGTCTACCATGGCATCGATCATCCGAAGATAAAGATCGTTGATGAGATTGGGGGAGAGATCCAGTTCGATGGCTTTGGCCCGGGCCCGGTTGATCACATCAGCGATCCGATCCTCCGCCTTGATCTCATCGACCGAATTTTTGAAATGGGCGAGCTGCCGGATATAGGCGTTGCGGGCAGCGATCAGCTCCACAATCTGCTCGTCAAGCTTGTCGATCTCCTGACGGGCCTCTTCAAGAGAGTTGCACTGTTTGATCTCCATCCACTGCCTCCGTTTCGAGAATCTTCCGGCCATTATAGCATAGTCCCGGCCCTCTGCTCTCCTGTTTTCCCGTATATCGGCACGGTTTCGGCTATAATCAATACTGAGGTCTTTCCCGAAAAAGGAGTCCGCCATGGCCCCCAAAAACGTCTGCATCATCGGTGGAGGGATCATCGGGCTGATGAATGCCTGGTCCCTCCTTGAATCGGGGTGGGAGGTGACGGTCATCGATGCGGGGGGGTTCTGTGAAAACACCTCTTTCGGCAACGCTGGTCTCATCTCTCCTTTCGAAAAAGAACCGCTCTCCCATCCCGGCATCCTCCTCTCGACTCTCTCCTTGATGCTGCGCGGCCGGTCACCGCTGATCCTTCCGCCCCGTTTCGACCCTCAGCTGGCCCGATGGCTGCGAAGTTTTCTCCGCAATGCCACACCGCAGCGGCTGAAAAAGACACTGATTCTTTTCGAACGGTACGGCCGACAAGCGATTGAAGGATACGAAGCGCTCCGGGAAGCGGGGATCGATTTCGAATATCACCGCGACGGTCTGATGCTGGTCTTCACCGAAACGAAAAGCTATGCCCGGAAACTCGCCCGGGTTGGGGAGGCAGCGGAACATTACCGAATCCTCGACCGTACCGAGATCGCCGAGGCCCTCCCTCTCCTCCGACCGGAAAAGATCGCCGGGGCGCTCCTCCTCCCCCGCAACGCCCATCTCGACCCAGCCACGCTGATGAACGCGCTGAAGGAGGGGCTGAGCAGCCGGGGAGTCACCTGGGTTCCCAAAGAGAGAATCTTTCGATTCGAACATGACGACCGGCGAATCCTCTCAGCCGTCGGTCGCCACGGCCGCTACCGGGCCGACACCTTTCTCCTGGCCACCGGGGCTGATACCTCCCTGGCCCGGAGCCTGGGGCGAAACCTGCTGATGGTCCCGGCCAAAGGCTACAGCATCACCTTCGAAACCGATGCGGCGCTGCGTCCGACCACCGCCGCTCTCTTTGCCGATCTCTTTATCGCTCTGACCCCCCGGAAAAACGATCTGCGCCTCACCGGAAAACTGGAACTCGGCGTTTCCGACAACACTCCCGATCCCCGACGTATCGAAAGTATCCTGGAGACTTTCAGACACTACGCCCGCCCTTTTCCTCTGCGCCATCCGCGCTACTGGGCCGGCAACCGACCCCTGACTCCCAACGATATGCCCCTGCTCGGCCGGGACGAGCAATATCGGAATCTCGTCTATGCGACCGGCCTGGGCTGGCTGGGCATCACCTTCGCACCGGCGGTCGCCGGGATCCTCCAACGGCTCATCACCCGGGATCTGGACAACCGGGAGGACGAGGACATTCTGCTCTTCAGCGGCTTCTATCAGCCCTGCTGAGGATCGTCTCTTCCAGATAGCGTGCCACCGCATCCTCATCGTTACTCCGGGGCAGGATAAGATCGGCCCGCTCTTTGAGCTCTTCGATGGCGTTGGCCACGGCGATGCGGCGTCCGGCCATTTCAAAAAGACCGATGTCGTTGTGGCTGTCGCCGAAGACCGTGGTATGGACTTTGTCCACCCCTTCGATCCTTTCCAGTTTCGCCAGGGCGTGGGCCTTGTCTCCCTCGGGGTGCAGGACGGTCATGAACCAACAGTCGATGTAGGGGTCGGCGGAACGTTTGATCTCGATCGCCGCCCCCAGCTGTTCCCGCAGGATCCGTTCCAACTCGGCAGTCCGCTCCTCGCTCTCCAGAAAGACCAGCTTGAGGTTCCGATCCATCGCCCGCATCTGCTTGACATCCAGCACCCGCCGGTCGTTGTGAAAGGTGGAGAGAAGTTCGCGCTGCCAGCGGTTGGGAGCATGGGGATAGAGGAAACTCTCCTGCCCATCCTCCTCCATCCCTACCAGCAGCGGCTCCATCCCCATCTCGCGCCGGGCGATATCGATCACCGCATCTCCCAGCGCCCGGTCCAGCGCCGCCACATCGATGAGCCGCCCTTCGATCGTGGCGATCACCACGCCGTCGAGCAGAATGAGCGGTTCCCGCAGATGCAGCCCCTCCAGAAGCTTGCGCACTCCCGTCAGGCTTCGGGCGGTGGCGACAGAGAGCCGCGTCCCCTGCTCCACGCATTCGTTCCAAACTTTGCGGCTATAGTCTGAGAGACTCAAATCTGTCCTCAAAAAGGTTTTGTCCAGGTCCGTAAGGTAAAAAGGGTTCATCGGGCTCCGTTTCATTTTTTTGGTGATATTATCCCTATTACCAAAATCTTTGAATTGACGACGGCCAGTCCTGCAGATTTTTTCACGCACATCTCATCCCGTCTCGTTCTCTCAAACTTTTGGGTATCTACTTGGTGCGGTAATAACTTCTTCGCCCCGTTCACTCCGGTGTCTCACTGATCCGAGGGGTGACCCGTTCCATACGGGGCTCGGGATCTGTCAGGAGCAGATCCGGTGCGCTGAAAGGGGCGATCCGCTCGATGAAGTCGAGGAGCGAGAGGAGCGGAGTGGCGTAGAAGAAGCGAAGACGGTGGTCATACTGCCAGAGTTTGTCGGCATAGATCAACACCCGGTAGGGGGTATCTCCCAATCCGTCGCCGTTTCGGTCGAAGCCTTCATAGTGGCTCCAGTAGTTCCGGACGATCTCGTTGTCTCCCCGTTTGGCCCGGGGAATATCCAGGACCACATCGTCGAGGTTGCCGATGAAGTCGTTGTCCCGGATTCGGTTGTTGCGGATGGCGGCGTGAAAGTGGAGTGCCGTGACGTTGTCGATCACGAGGTTTCTTTCGATAAAACGGCGCATTCCAATCTCTACGGGAGAAGAGTCGATATAGAAGGCCTGGGCACAGCCGAGGAGGAGATTCTCCGTGACATGGATCCCCTGTCCGTGCTGCAGCAGGATCCCCGTGCCGGTAGCCAGACGGGTCGCGACAATCCGATTGCCCGTAAGGTTCAGATCCAGCCCGCCCTGGACGAAGATTCCGGCATAGGCGCGCCGGATCCGGTTTCCGATGACGCTCACATTCCGATCCATAGACAGCAGGACCCCGTAGCGGGCCTCCGCGATGCGATTGTTCTCCAGCCGCACATCCCGGGAACGACTGACGGAAAGATCCCGCCCCCTACTCAGGGTATTGTCGGCAACCGTTACCTCCCTCGAGCCCCAGATTCGGATGAAATCTCCCCGGTTATCCACCACTTTTTCCGGATAGGAACGGAGACGGTTTCCCTCGAGTTTGACGCGACTGCTCCTCTCGACGACTATGCCGAAGAGGCTCTTCTCGATACGGCATCCACGGATTCGGATATCCGAGACCCCCTCCATACTGATCGCCGCATCCAGGGCATCCCGCCGATGCCCGGAGCCTGTGACGACCAGATTTTCCAGCCGTACATGGGAGGACCGAATCCTCACCACCGTTCCCGTCCCCGGCCCCTCGAGCACTGTCCGCCCCGGGATTCCCCGAATCGTCAAAGGCTTGTCGATATGCACCTGTTCCCTGAACGCACCCGACGAGAGCTTCAGCGTCGCTCCGGGAGCCGCGGTGTCAATCGCCTCCTGCAGCGCCCCGGCTGCCAGGCCGACGGAGAAGCAGACCAGCAGCACTGTCCCGTGAGCAGCGATCTTTCTGACAGGTTTCCATTGTATCAGCTCACGCAGTTTCTGCCACCCTCCTCCGCCTTTCGATAAAATCCTTGTCATCCCGAAGCTCCCCGCTCCTGCTCTACCCGCCAGACTCTCCACTTTTTCACGGGGGAGAAACCGGCCTCGGTGAGGATTTTCGGCTCCAACACACCGTTTTTCAAAACCCGAATCTCCACACGATCTGCCCCCTCTTTCTGCAACGCATCCGTCATCGCTTTCAGCACCTGAAGATAGTTTTTCGGATCCGCACAGTCCGGCTGTAAATAGAGATCCTCGATGTAGGCGGTGACCGACGCGAGGTAGCTGGCAAATTTTCGCAGGACGATCAGGAATCCGACAGACTCTGTCTTAGTCACAATCAACCACCCCTGCGCCGCAGGACAGTGACCAAGAAAAGCTTCACGATATCGGGGGTATTCCGCCCGAAAAAGCCCTCCCTGCCCTTCCTGTTCCGCCAGTTCCCGATTGAGAGCATAGAGCTGCCGCAGTTGCGTCTCTTCTCTGACCGGTATATATTCGAAAATCTCCATCCCGCTTCGCCTTTGCAAGTCTGTGGCATACTTTTGTAATTTTATCCAAAGGGAAAACGATGAAGACCATCGGTTTGTTGGGCGGCATGAGCTGGGAGAGCAGCGCGCTCTATTACCGGATCCTCAACGAAGCGGTCAAAGAGCATCTGGGGGGTCTGCACTCCGCCCGCTGCGTGATGCTCAGCGTGGACTTCGCCGAGATCGAGCGGCTTCAGATGGCCGGAGAGTGGGAGCGGGCCGGCACCTTGCTGGCCGAGGAAGCCCGCCGGATCGAGGCAGCCGGGGCCGAGCTGCTACTGCTCTGTACCAACACCATGCACAAACTCGCCCCGCAGATCGAAGAGTCGATCAATATCCCTTTTCTCCACATCGCCGACGCCACCGGGGTGGCGATCCGCCGGGAGGGGCTGCGGACCGTGGGGCTCCTGGGGACCCGCTTTACGATGGAGGAGGATTTTTACGCCGATCGTCTGCGTAAGCGCTGGAATCTGGAGGTGTTCATCCCCAAACCTGCCAACCGGCAGATCGTCCATCAAATCATCTACGAAGAGCTGGTCCTGGGAATCGTTCGGGAGGAATCCCGCCGGGAGTATCTGCGTATCATCGACGATCTGCGCCGCCGGGGCGCTGAGGGGATCATCGAAGGATGCACCGAGATCGGGATGCTCATCGGCCCCGAACACACCGACGTACCGCTCTTCGACACCACCCGGATCCATGCGCTGGCGGCGGTGGAGGCAGCACTCTCGGAATAAAGCTATTTTTCGAGGTGATAGAACACCGCATTCAGATAGCGGCTCACCAGATCCTGCTCTTCAGGAAACCAGCCGATATTGAAATAGTGGGCACACCCCTCAACCCATTTATGGATCCCCCGTACATCGCTGACTTTTGAGACTTTCCCTTCTTTATTGACCGAGTTCGGATCGAAGCTTTTGCCCTGTAGATGACATTTCTGACATTGTGCTTTGAGATAGAGGGCTTCTCCCTTCTCCACATCCGCCGCGATTACTCCTGCCGACAGCATCACAAACATCAAGAGTAGTTTTTTCATCTGTGACTCCTTTTCTTGTTCATAATACATAATAGTGATAAATAAATTATTATATTGTTAATCTATATAATTAATTATTTTTTATGTTATTGAGGAGTAATCGAAACACTCAGGCAGCGGAACGATAAACACTTCCCTAACGTTCACATATCGAAAAAAGAGTTGTCGAAATGCGATAAAGCAAGCTTTCGCTAAAATACCTTCAATTCAATCAAGAGAACCCTCCAAGGAAAGCGATTCATGTCCAAACATTGCAAAAAAGCCTACATCACTACCCCTATCTACTACGTCAACGACATTCCCCATATCGGCCACGCCTACACCACCATCATCGCCGACTCTCTGGCGATCTATTCGCGGATGGCGGGGCTGGAGACCTTTTTCCTCACCGGAACCGACGAGCACGGCCAAAAGATCGAAGAGGCGGCCAAAAAGCGGGGCAAATCCCCCAAAGAGTACGCCGACGAGATCAGCGGACGCTTCAAATCCCTCTGGGACGAGTTCGACATCAGCTACGACAAATTCATCCGTACCACCGACGAAGACCACAAGATCGGCGTCCAGAAGGCGTTCAAAACGATGTTCGACAAGGGGGACATCTACAAAGACGTCTACCGGGGACACTACTGCATCAGCTGCGAAGCCTTCTTTACCGAGACCCAGCTGGTCGACGGCGAATTCTGCCCCGAATGCGGCAAGCCGACCCAGATTGTCGAGGAGGAGAGCTATTTCTTCCGCCTCAGCAAGTACCAGGACAGACTCCTGGAGTGGTATCGTGAGAACGAAAAGTGCATCCTCCCCAAAACCCGCCGCAACGAGGTGATGCGTTTCGTAGAAGGGGGGCTCGAAGACCTCTCCATCACCCGCACCAGCTTCGACTGGGGGGTCAAACTTCCCGAGGAGATGAACGATCCCAAGCATGTGATGTATGTCTGGCTCGACGCCCTGATGAACTACCTCACGGCCCTGGGCTACGGCACTGACGAGAAGCTCATGGACTTCTGGCCGGCACGGGTGCACCTGATCGGCAAAGATATCCTCCGCTTCCACGCCGTCTACTGGCCCGCGTTCCTCATGAGCCTCGACATGCCTCTGCCCAAGCACATCGCGGCCCACGGCTGGTGGACCCGCAACGGGGAGAAGATGTCCAAATCCAAGGGCAACGTCATCAACCCCAAAGAGGTAGCCGACGCCTACGGGCTGGAGAACTTCCGCTATTTCATGCTGCGCGAAGTCCCCTTCGGCGGCGACGGCGACTTCAGCCAGAAGGCCCTCATCGACCGGATCAACTCCGACCTGGGCAACGACCTGGGCAACCTGCTCAACCGCCTCATCGGCATGAGCGGCAAGTACGGCAACGGCGCCGTCAGCAGCGCCAAGGTGGCCGAGCTCTACGGTGACGAACTGGCCGAAGTCCACGACTCCCTGGACAAGCTGGAGCCCCTGCTTTTTGAGATGCAGCTGCACCGCTACCTGGAGGAGCTCTGGAAGCCCCTGGCCGTCGCCAACAAGGCCATCGACCGCCATCAGCCCTGGGTGATGATGAAAGAGGGTCGAACCGAAGAGGCCTACGCCCTGCTGGGGCTCATCGCCAACATCCTGGCCAAAGTGGCCGTCATGCTCCATCCGATCATGCCCAAGACCACCCAGACCATTGCGCGGGCCCTGGGCTTTACCATCAACGGTACCGCCTACGAAGATCTGATCCAACGCAAAGATCTGCTGAGCGACTTCACCATCGAAAAGGTTCCGCCCCTCTTCCCAAGGATCGAAGAGCCGCGGCTCAAAGAGGCTGTCCCCGCTGCCGAGGAGAAGCAAGCCGCCGAGAAGAGCAAAAAGAAAGAGAAACCCAAAAGCGAACCCGTCGAGGGGCTCATCACCATCGACCAATTCTTTGAGACCAAGCTGGCCGTGGGGACCGTCGTCGAGGCCGAAGAGGTTCCCAAGAGCAAGAAACTCCTGCGTCTCCAGGTCGATCTGGGCGAGGAGAAGCCGCGGCAGATCATCGCCGGAATCAAAGAGTGGTACTCCCCGGCCGATCTGGTAGGGACTCAGGTCTGCGTGGTGGCCAACCTCAAGCCCGCCAAGCTCATGGGGATGCTCTCCGAGGGGATGCTCCTGGCAGCCAAGGATGAGGAGGGGCTGGCACTGATCCGCCCCGAAGCACCCAAAAAAGCCGGGACCCCGATCGGGTGACGATGAAGATATCCGATCTGATCAACATCACCGGCGGGCGGCTGGAGAACGAGCCCCAGGTCCAGGCGATCGAGAGCGCCACAGTCTTTCCCTCCAAAGTGGAAACGGGCGATCTCTTTTTCGCCGCACGCAGCGAGGATATCCCCACCGCCGTGGAGCGGGGAGCTTATACCGTCATCCATGAGGGAGAACGCCCCCGAAACCTGGACGAAGAGATCGCCTGGATCGCCGTCGACTCGGTCAAAGAGGCCGCATTCAAGCTCCTGCGCTACGTCATGCTGCGCAAAGAGGCTGACCTTGTCCTCCTGCGCCCCCATGAAGAGAGCTTCCTGCGAATGATCCTCACCCACAAAGGCAACGTCACTTTCCTCCCCAGAGAGTGGACCAAAGCCTTCGAGACCATTCTCAACAGCGATCAACATCTCTTCGTCGGCAGCGACCGGGAGCTGCTGGAGACGATCACCCCCGAGCCGGAACACCTCGGAGAGCCGGCTGAGGGGCAGATGATCAGCGATACCCTCTTTCGCTCCACGTTCAAGGTCCACGGCTACATCTATCAACAGAAAGAGATGGCCCCTTTCCATCTGGATCATCTGCTGCAGGTGGTGGCCTTTTGTGACCGCAAAGAGCTCCCCTACTCCCTGGACAAGCTCCGTTATACCCGACATTTCCAGCCTCTGTTTGTGGATGCCAACCTGGGCAGCGTCCCCAAAGGGGCCTCCGACCGGGTCGTGATCTTCGTCGACAATATCGGGGATATCGTCCAGGCAAGGGAGTATGTACGCTTCCAGAGCAGCTGGGCCAAAAGCATCGTCCTCACCCCGCCCAGGACCAAAGTGGAGAATGTCGATCGTCCCTACTGGTTCGAGACCCCGGAAGAGGCGAAAGAAATCCTCAAAAAAGCCCACTTCAACTACGCTTTCGTCTATTCGTTGGACAAAGAGCTGCTCAAAGAGATGCGGGAAGAGGCGACGCTTTTCTGAGTTGGTCACTGGTCATTGGGGGCACGGCTTGAGCCGTGCAGTGCGCGACTGAAGTCACGCTTCCATTAAATTAAAACGCGTCGCAAAGCGACGCCAACCGAAATCCAACATCCAACATCCAAAATCCATCATCCCTCAAAAGGAGTTTTCATGCTCGAAACCATGCTTCGCCTTCAACAACAGCTCAACGACGAGACCAACGGCCAAGGCTGGGAACAGGGCGTCACCAACCAAGGCAAACGGATAGACTGGCGGCGCTGCATCTGGCTCGAAGCGGCGGAGCTGGTGGAGAGCTACCCCTGGAAACACTGGAAGAACATCGCCGCCCAGCCCGACTATGACAACATCCGCATCGAGGCGGTGGATATCTGGCACTTCGTCATGAGCGAAGCCCTGCGTCTCAATGCCCTGGAAAAGGGCGGCGATATCGCCGACCTGGCCTGGCGTATCACCACTACCGATACCTACAAAGCTTTTGCAGCGGGAACGGGGGAAAAGTCCGAAGATCTCTACGATCAGATCGAGACCGTCGAATCCTTCGTCGCCGCCCTCTTCGCCGGAGCCAGCGTCGAGGAACTCACCGCCCGTTTCTTCGACGTGGCGCGACTTGGAGATCTGGATCTCCCCGCGCTCTACAGCCTCTACGTGGGGAAAAACATCCTCAACCGCTTCCGCCAGGATCACGGCTACAAAGAGGGAAGCTACACCAAGATCTGGGACGGACGGGAGGATAACGTCGTGATGCAGGAGCTCCTGGAAAAGAATCCCGGCATCGAACCGGAAGCGCTCTACGCGGCTCTCGAAACAGTCTATCCCGGCTGAACTCACTTTCAGGCTTTCGGCTCTTCTCTCCCCCGCTCTTTTTCGTAGAAGTAGTTGGTCGCTTCCACGAAACCGTCGATGCTTCCGCAGTCGAAGCGTCGGCCTTTGAAACGGTAGGCGATCACCTTCCCCTCTGCGGCCTGGGCCATCAGGGCGTCGGTGATCTGGATCTCACCCCCTTTGCCCGGCTTGGTCTCCTCGATCCGCCGGAAGATATCCGGCGTCAGAATATAGCGTCCGATGATCGCCAGATTGGAAGGAGCTTCCTCCGGGTCGGGCTTCTCCACCATGGTCTCCACCCGCATCAGATCCTCGTCGATCCGCTCTCCGGCGACGATCCCGTATTTGCCCGTCTCCTCCCGGGAGACCTCCTGGACTGCCACCACCGAACAGCCGAAACGTTCATAGATCCGAACCATCTGGGCCAGCACTCCTTCACCATCCTCCCGGGTACAGAGATCATCAGCCAGCATGACACCAAAGGGTTCCTGTCCGATCAGCGGCTCTCCCTTGAGGATCGCATCCCCCAGCCCCCGCATCTCGATCTGACGGGTATAGGTAAAGGTACAGCGCCCGATCAGCTCCCGGATCTCCCTCAGAAGATACTCTTTGGAGCTCCCTTTGATCTGATGCTCCAGCTCGTAACTGATATCAAAATGGTCCTCGATAGCCCGCTTGCCCCTGCCGGTCACCACCGCCATGATCTTCATCCCCGCTTCGACCGCCTCCTCCACACCGTACTGGATCAACGGTTTGGCCATCACCGGCAGCATCTCTTTGGGCATCGCCTTGGTCGCCGGCAGAAAACGGGTTCCGTATCCTGCAGCGGGAAAAAGGCATTTTTTGATCGGCATCGGGACTCCTTGCATCGGATCTGTTTTGTGTATTTTATCGAATGGGACGAAAGCCCCGCCTTGTGGTACAATCGTCGGAAAAACGGGAGCGAGCCATGAACACTATCGAGAGCGTCACTCTCCTCAGCACCGGCGGGACCTTCAACAAAATCTACGATCCCATCGCCGGAGAGCTCAGGGTCGATCCCACAGCCCGGGCCGTTATGCAGATCGCCGAAGCCTGGCACTGCCGCCTGAAACTTGTGCCCATTATCGGCAAAGACAGCCTGGAGATGGATGAGAAAGACCGGGAAGAGATCGCCCGGTCCATTAGGGAAGAGATAAACCGAAAGATTCTCGTTGTCCACGGCACCGACACCATCGACAAAAGCGCCGCCTATCTGGCCGAGCGCTTCAGCGACCGGCAGATCCTTCTGACCGGGGCTATGATCCCCTGGTCTATCGATCCGGTCGAGGCCACCGCCAACCTGGCCTCCGCCCTGGGCTGGATGCTGGGCAACGACACTCCCGGCGTCTACATCGCCATGCACGGACTGATTCTCCCCCACAATCAAATTGTCAAAGATCGGCAACGGGGGATTTTCGTCCGGCGATAGCGTAAACCGTGGGAGGGCAATACCCCGCTGCGTAGGTCAATTGAGTTTCTGGTTACGCGTTACCCGTTTCCAAATTTCGGTTCTTCACTCCTGATTTCCGACTTTTCTCCCCGTCTGATCCATCCTGAGTTTCGGAGGAACCGGCGCGGCAGGTACGGTGGCGTTGGCTTCACGCATCCGTCTCTCCAGTTCCGCCCGGATCTTCTCCACAGGATGGTTTTTGAAGTAGCCGTTGTAGTAGAGCCACTTGTAGATCTTGGCGGCGATGGGACCGGCGGCGCTGCCTCCGTGTCCCCCGTGTTCCACCAGGACCGTCACCACATACTCCGGCTTCCTCACCGGAGCGTAGGTGGTGATCCAGGCGTGGGACTTTTTGAAATAGGCCAGGTCCTGCTCTTTGACCCGTTTCTTGATCTCCTGGGGGATGGAGACCACCTGGGCGGTTCCGGTCTTGCCGGCCACTTTGATAGGCAGATCGTGCATGGTCTTGTAGGCGGTTCCCCGTCGATCGTTGCAGACGTCGATCATCCCCTGACGGATGAGGCTCATGTGGTAGGGGTTGAAACGCAGTTTTATCCGCTTTGGGGTGACTTTTTTGCCGTCGAGCTCTTTGGCCAGGGTCGGAGTGGGCAGTTTTCCCGTCGCCAGAAAGGCGGTGTAGCGGGCCACCTGCATGGGGGTGATGTTGTCATACCCCTGGCCGATGGCGGCGATAACGGTCTCCCCTTTGTACCAGGGCTGATGGTAGCGTTTGCGTTTCCAGGCTTTGTCGGGGATGATCCCCCGATACTCCCGGGGCAGGTCGATCCCGGTTTTGACCCCGAGGCCGATCTCTTTGAGGGTCTTGGCGATTCGGTCGATGCCGATCTTGAGACTCTTGTCGTAGTAGTAGACGTCACAGCTCTCCCGGATCGATTTGCGCAGATCCACGTCGCCGTGTCCCCACTTTTTCCAGCAGCGGAACTTGTGTTTGCTTTTGCCGATGGTGATGTAGCCTTTGCAGTACTCATGCTCGTCCAGGATCCCGTGGCCTGCTTTGGAAGCGGCCAGGGCCACCCCCATCTTGATCACCGAACCGGGAGGATAGACGGCATGGATGAACTTGTTGGTAAAGGGGTGTCCCAGGTTGTTCTGGAGCGCCTTCCAATCCTTGACGCTGATCCCTCCGACGAAGAGGTTGGGATCGAAGCTGGGGTTGCTTACCGCCGCCAGCACCTCCCCGGTGGTCCGCATCACCACCACGACCGCCGGCGTTTTCCCCAGGAGATCGTAGATATACTTCTGCAGATCCATATCCAGGTTGACTTTCAGAGAACGGTTGTTGACCGGCTCTTTGCGTTCGAGAACCTTCAAGGCCTTGTTGCGGGCGTTGACTTTGCTGAGGATATAGCCCGGCTCTCCCTCCAGCCAGCGGTTGTAGTAACGCTCCAGGCCGCTCTTGCCGGTATAGCCCACGATCTCGGCTACCGGATCGGCGACGATCTCCCGCCGATTGGCCCGCCCTACGTACCCTACGATATGCGCCGCATAGCGCCCGTAGGGATAATAACGCTTGGTCTCGGTATCGATCTTGACGAAAGGCAGAGCGCTCAGCCGGGCATAATCCCGCATCATCGTGTCATAGGGAACGAAATCGATCACCTTGATATAGCGGTAGTTATAGGGAGAGTTCTGGCGCCGATAGACCCGCTCCATCACCGTGGCGTTGAGATCGGGGAAATAGTGTTTGAGCGTCGCGATGGCGGTCTGGAGCTCGCCCTTTTTGATGCTGAGATGGGGAGCCAGGGAGAGGGAGAAGCCGATCTTGTTGACGGCGAGAAACTTTCCTTTACTGTCGAAGATCTCTCCCCGGACCGGCTTGAGGTAGTTCTTGCGTTCGATATTCTCCTTGGCCAGTCTCTCGTAGTAAAAATTTGACTTGATGCTGATATGGTAGAGCCGCACGATCAGCACCACCCAGAAAATCGCGAAGATCAGAAGAACGATTTTGAATCTCACAGGAGCACCGCCGCAAGGAGATCCATCAGCAGCGAATAGACCAGCTGCATATTGATCGTGATGCTGGAGGTGGTAAAGATGAAATCGTAGATTTCAATCAGCCCCAGGTAGATCAGATCGATGAAAAGGACCGACAAAAAAGCCACACAGAGCCGACAGCGCTTGAGAAAGAGCACCGAAGAGTAGAGGGTCAGATAGTAGATCAGGACCGCCGCCAGGCTCAGCATCAGGGGCAGCGAAAGGTTGATCTCCAGATTGAGGAGATAGAAAAGGGGCAGCAGCAGATAGCGCCACCCCTCCCCCTCCAGACCCCGGAGAATCAGATAACCGGCAAAGCCGATAAAAAGCGGCAGGGTCACATAGACCGAAACCAGCATCGGATAGAGCAGGACAAAGGCAAAGATCCCGAGCCACAAAAGCCAACGCCAGATTTTCCCCACGGCTATCCTTTGGGAGTGACCGGTCGGATCAGGGAGATTTCGTTGCAGTTGGGGAAGTGGATGCATTTGATACAGTCGGTCCATATTTTGTGTTCGGGGATGCTCTCTTTGTCGATCTCTTGAAAGCCGAGTTTTCGGAAGAACTCCGGCAGGTAGGTCAGGACCAGGACCTCGGCGACCCCCAGCGCCTCCGCCTCCCGGAGGGCCTCCTCCACGATCCCGCGCCCGATGCCGTGTCCCTGCCATGTGGGAGCGACGATCAGACTCCGGATCTCCGCCAGACGCGGCGAGTGCAGATGCAGGGCTCCGTATCCCACGATCATCCCCTCCGCCTCCGCCAGAATATAACTGCGGATGTTGGTGGCCACTTCATCGTCGCTTCGGGGCAGGATCACTCCCTCTTCGACCTCCTTGACCACGAGAGACTGCATCTCGGGGATGTCCGAGAGCGTCGCTTTGCGGTAACGGATCATTGGAAACTCTCTCCGAAGATCGATTCGAAAATCGCCTGCTGGATTCGCTCCTGACCGCTCTTCTTGAGATTGGAGATGAGGATCGCTCCGGGGAAATCTCGCAGCAGCGCTCCCCGCTCCTTCTGATTGAGCTTGTCGGCTTTGGTAAAGACCGTCAGATAGCGCTGATCGGGACGGAGGAACTCTCCGATATAGCGCTCCACCTCGTCGTCGATCTTGGCATGGGGGTGCCGAGCGTCGCGCAGGTGGATGAAGAGCCGGATCGCTGTCCGGTGGCGGATGAACTCCACCAGGTTCTTTTGCCAGATCTCCTTCATAGACTTGGAGACCTTGGCGTAGCCGAAACCGGGCAGATCCACGAAGCGCACGGTGTAGTCCCGGTCATCGAGCTTGTAGCCGACGTCAAAGAAGTTGATCAGCCGGGTTTTGCCGGGGGTCGAGGAGCTCTTGGCCAGGTTTTTCCGGCCGGCGAGCAGATTGATCGTGGAGCTTTTACCCACATTGGAGCGCCCCAGAAAGACCACTTCGCTCAGACTCTCCTCCACACTGTCGTTGATAGACTGGGCCGATTTGAGAAATTCGGCCCGTACCGGCCTGGGGATTCTTGACGACTGCACCTCAGCGTTTTCCTTTCTTCTTCTTGCCGGTAGCGTCTTTCATGGGGAAGACGAACTTTACCGGTCCTTTTTTGCCGCTTTTGGCCGTGGCAAGGCCCTTTTTGTTGTCCAGATAGATCTCCTGGCCTTTCATAACCCGCTTGTTGACCAGATCGTTGACGTAGGCGTGACCAATCAGACGATAGGTATCTTCCGCCACCCGGTAGACCAGGCGGTCACAGCTCCCCTTGATATGACGGTCGGGGGCTTTGACGATCTCGAAGCGGACCCCGCTGATCGCCTGATAAACCCGTGCATTGCCGTCTTTGTCGAAGTTGACGATGAACTTGCGGGCATCGATCCGGCTCTTGCCCTGGGTGGCGTGGGCATGCCCTTCGAAGATCGCCTTCTGCTCTTTCTCAAGATGGGTGAAGCGGTCCGCCGTCACCTCCAGATTCTCCGCACCCCACAGGAGCGAGGCCGCCGCTGTCATCCACCAAACCGTTCTTTGTAACATCTCGCTGCTCCTCATGCCCTTTGCGTTGTTTTATTATAGCCAGCTATCGTAACGATTGCTTGGCATCTTTCAGCAGATAGTGGGCGAAGACCTGCTCTGCCCGGGTACGTTTGGGGACGATCTCGTAGAAGAAATCGATCCCCCGTACATAGTTCTCCCCTTTTCTTCCGTAAAAGGGGCCTATAGAGTTGAGCGTCTTTTTCTGACGATCATAGATCACCGTCTCGGCTCGATAGACGGCACCGTCAGTCCGAACCAGGGTCACGTTGCCGTCCAGACGGGTCAGCCGATCGTTGCGCATCGCTTTCCGGGCCCGCAGCATACGGATATCGGCATTGTGGGTCCGGAAATCCTCCATCCACCAGGTTTTGCGGATCAGCACCGCATGGGCGGCGGCGAACTCGTTTTTGACCCCGGTGGCGTTGACCTCACGGCTTCGGGCGTCGAAAAGCTCCGCCGACTTCTGTACCTGCTTCTGCTGCGCCTTAGCCCGGGTGATCTCGGTCCGGTTGAAAAGTCCCAGTCCCAGGGCCAGCAGGAGCATCGCCCCCAGGAAAATCTCTAAACGGCTGACCATAGGCGGAGATACTCCTCCCACAGACCTTCACGCTCCAGAAGATCCTCAATCATCTCCCGCACGGCTCCCCGGCCCCCCGGGGCCATCAATACCCGGTCGACCCGTTCCCGGATCATCGGGACCGCATCGGCGGGGGCATAAGAGCGGCCTGCCATTCCCAACATTCCCCAGTCGTTGAGATCGTCCCCGATAACGGCGGTCTCCTCCGGTTTCAGCCTCAGCTCCTCCATCAGCGTCTCCAGCCGCTGTTGTTTGTTCTGAACCGCCTGATAGAGATGGTGGATCCCCAGCTCTTTGGTCCGTCGTTCCACAATTTTGGAACGGCGACCGGTGATGATGGCTGCCTGACGCCCCAGACGGATCCAGCTGGCAATGGCCAACCCGTCCTTGACGTCAAAGGCTTTGACCTCGTCTCCCTCGGCGGTATAGATGATTCTGCCGTCGGTCAGACAGCCGTCCACATCCAGGACGATCAGCCGAATCCCCATCTCAGAGCACCCCTTTGGTGCTGGGGACTCCAATGCGCTCGTTGGGGGTCACCGCCCGGCGAAGCGCCACGGCAAAGGCTTTGAAGGCCGCTTCGATCAGATGGTGGCGGTTCCGCCCCCGTTTGGCTGTCAGGTGGCAGGTCAGGGGCAGATTGAAGACCAGTGCCCGGAAAAACTCCTCCGTCAGCTCCGTATCGAACTCCCCTACTTTCCCTTCCACGGGAAGCTCATAGACCAGGAAGGGACGATTGCTCAGATCGATGTCGCACTCCACTGCCGCCTCGTCCATGACTACCACGGCGTTGCCGAAACGTTCGATCCCCTGGACCGGATAGATCGCCTCCCCCAGCGCCTGGCCCAGGACGATCCCCACATCCTCCACCGTATGGTGGGCGTCGATGTGCAGATCCCCCCGGCACTCCACCTCCAGATCGATCAGGGCGTGCCGGGCAAAAGACTCCAGCATATGGTCGAAGAAGCCCACGCCGGTCTCCACGGCCGAATTCCCCTGGCCGTAGAGATTGAGGGAGACACGGATCTCGGTCTCTTTGGTGCTTCGCTGTTTCTCTATCATCATGCGTCCTTTGGATAGTATTGGGTCAGTTCCGGATCAGGAAGCCGCCGGCGATTCCCTGATCGCGAATATAGTCTCTCGCCTCCTCTTCCGAGCCGAATCCCATGACCCAGACCCGATAGAGCGGTGCGCCGTCCACGATGAACTTGCGGATCTGCACCCGTTCGGGGCGGTCCACCGTCGCCGCATAGCGGCGCTGATAGATCTTGGCCCCCTCGTAACGTCGGAAGGCTCCGACCTGCACACCGAAATTGCTCAGCAGCACCCGGGGTGCGGGGGCTTTGCGCGCTTTCTGAGCCCGGCTGGGCCGGTAGACTTTGCCGGCGAAGCCCAGGACCGTCAGCTTGACCCTGGCGGTCCCGGTCCGATCGAGTCCGAGCTTTTTGCCTGCGGCGTAGGAGCAGTCGATGACCCGTCCTTTGACGAAAGGGCCACGGTCGTTGATCCGCACCACGCAGCTGCGGCCGTTGTCCAGATTCTGCACCCTTACCATGGTGTCCATGGGCCAGGTTTTGTGGGCCGCGGTCATCGCGTTCATATTATACCGTTCTCCGTTGCTGGTCGCCTTGCCGTGGAAGTTGGGGCCGTACCAGCTGGCGATCCCGCTCATCGTGTCGCCGACGCCGACATAGGTGGGGTGGTAAGTGCGCCCCCGTACGGTGTAGGTGCGCATGGTTGCCCGGTGACGGGCGGCGGAGGTGTGGCCCGGTTTGGTATAGCTCCGATGGGAGCATCCGGTGAAGCTTGCGATCCCTGCCAGGACGATGCCGGCAACCAGGCCGAAATTGAGGACTTTTCTCATCGATACCGCTTTCTCATTTTTTAATATCAATTCTAACGGCTTTTGGCTTTGACTTTTCTGTCTCTTAAAAACGAAGGTGCCCCTCATAGTAGGCCTTGGTCACTGGGACCATCAGCACAGTACCAGGCTTGAGCTCCAGGTGCTGCAGCTGATTGGCGACGATGAGATCCAGCGGCGTAGCATGATACTGCCGGGCGACCTTTTTGAGCGTGTCGTCGGGCCGGACGATGTGGGCGATGAGCTTGGCGTAGTGTTTGCGGCGGTAGATCTGCTCCAGGGTCGGGGGGGTGTAGTAGGCCCGGTAGTAGGGCAACCGGTCGGCGGGAATGAAGATCTGGGTCATCCCGATCTCCTCGCCGATATGCCCCCCGGCCAGATGGGGGTTGAGCCTTGCCAGACGCCCCACGTTCATCCGCAGCATCTCCGCGATCTTCTCCAGGGTCGTTCCGCCGTAGATATTGACCAGCACTTCGGTGTCGGGGAGGATCTCTTTGCGGATCTTGCGATCTTCGCGTTTGGGAGAGCTCTTGATCTTCTCTCCCATCATCGAAAGCAGCAGGATCTTGCGCAGGTAGTTGCGGGTCTCTTTGGGGAGGTAGGCTCTGCGCTCGTCCATGAGGGTGGCAAAGTCGTCGGTTCCCGCCGCTTTGATCGCCTGCTGCAGCCTCCCCTCCCCGCAGTTGTAGGCCATCATCACCAGATACCATTTGCCGAACATCCGGTAGAGGGTCTGGATGTACTGCATCGCCGCTTTGGTGGAGGCGATGGGGTCGTAGCGCTCGTCCCGGTTCTTGCCCACTTTCAGATGGAAGCGCCGTGCCGTCGCCGCCATGAACTGCCAGAGCCCCGCCGCTTTTTTGGAGGATCTGGCCGTTGATTTGAAGCCCGATTCGGTCATGGACATATAGATGAAGAGATGGCTCAGTCCTCCGGAGCTGAGCAGATCTTTGAAGAGGGGGATGTAGGCCTTGCCCCGGCGGGTGGAGTTTTCGTAGAAGCGGCGGTATTTGGCTTCATTTTTGACGACGAAGTCCTGAAACCAGGGATCCCGGATATAGGTAGGGGCGATGTCGAACTCCTGCATCACATAGCTATAGCTGGGAAACTTCGTCTCTATAGGAGCGAGGGCATTCAGGGCGAGAGGAAGAGCGATGAGGCCCAGAAGGAATCGGCGACGAGAGAGAGGAGTGGGTGGTGGGTAGTGGGTAGTGGGTAGAATTTTTTGAATGAGGAATGAGGAATGAGGAATGAGGAACCGAAGTTTGGAAACTAGTAACGAGTAACTAGTAACTAGAAACCGATTTTTAATCCAAAATCCAAAATCCAAAATCCAAAATCCCCGTTATTTATATTCCAAAAAGCCGTCGGGTGTTTTCCCGGCAGATGGCGGTGAGCTCTTCGTAGGAGATTCCGGAGAGTTCGGCCATCTTTTGGGCGACGAGGGTGCAGTAGGCGGGTTCGTTGCGCTGGCCGCGGTGGGGATGGGGGGTCAGGTAGGGGCCGTCGGTCTCGATGAGGAGCCTGTCTTTGGGGATTTGGGGATAGACCTCCACCAGTCTGCGGGCGTTTTTGAAGGTGATGACGCCGCCGATGCCGTAGTAGAAGTTGCGCTCGGCGAGCTGGAGGAGCTGATGATCCGCGTTGTAGCAGTGCAGCACCCCGCCCCGCTCCGAGGCGTGTTCTTCCAACAGCGCTTGAGAGTCCCGGCTCGCTTCGCGGATGTGGACGATGAGGGGTTTGTCGTGCTCCCCGGCCAGGGCGATCTGATCGACGAAGACCTCTTTCTGGATCCGCTTCTCCTCGGCGATCGCCTCTTCGCCTTCGGGGAGACGGTAGTAGTCCAGCCCACACTCCCCTACTCCCACACACTTTTCGTGCCCGATATAGCGCTCCAGCAGCCCCCGGTCGTAGCGCCGCGCATCGTAGGGATGCACCCCCACGGCAAAAAAGATGTCGTCGTGACTCTCCGCCAGCTCCACAGCCCGCGGCAGCGTATCGGGATCGGCCCCGGGGATGATCCAGCGATTCACCCCCGCCGCCCGGGAGCGCGCCAGCACCTCCTCCAGATCTTCGGCATAACGGGGATCATCAAGATGGACATGGGTATCGACGATCATGGGATTGTGTCCTTGGTTTTTGAGGGATATTATATCGAAGAGGGGCGTTTACCTGGAGGGATGTCTTTGCACTCGTTCCCACCGTCCCCGGTGGGAATGCATATTTTTTGATAGAATAAAATACCAGTCTCAATGTGGATTAATTCAGTGCCGTGTATGTTCCCACGGTCTCCGTGGGAACGAAAGAAAAAAGGAGTTAAAAATGATAAGTGATCCCAGATGGGAAGAAAGCTATATAAAAGGTAAAATTATTGAGGAAGGGGTGTTCGGTGATTATCGAATGGTATTGATGAAGATAGATGAGCCTATTGGAGTTTTCTATTACCCATATCGAATGTTTTTCTTCAAAAATAGTGAATACACACCAATTTTAATATTGAGTTTGGAAATTGGAAGAATATATGGAACATGTGCATTGGGTGCTCACGATGAGACAATGCATAGAAACTTTGGTGATGCCGATGAGAATATGAGTGTGGAGGAGTTTAGAGAGTGGGCACTTACTATTGCCAGGAAAGAGCTATCACAAAATGCATATTGATTGTTCTTTAAAAATTATAACCTTACGGATTATTTAGGAAAACAAAATAGGGTCTTAGTGTGTATCAATTAAAGACTTTTCTTGATTCCAATCATGAAATATTAAAACTCAATCACTACCAGGACAATGATTCCACCATCACATTCAAAAAAGAAAACGAAAATGGTTTTGATATTATTGTGGAGGACCAGGGCGAGAGCATATTCATCGGAGCAGATATCGGATATCATGACCATATATATGTTAAAGATTTTCCGTCAAAACAGGAAGCTCTCTCCTACGCCTTCGGATTGGTACGGGATTTATTGTCAAAAAATATGAGAATAAGAGTTGTCATGAAAAACGATAAACCTGTAAAATGGATTTTGGAATACTACAAAGATCACGAGTGGCATGAAGAATCAGGAGTGGCACTGCTCTTCTTTAATTACTTTGGGAAAAAGTCGGAAAGGATTTTCTTTAATGATATTCTGCCACCAAGAAATTTTGATAATTGATTTTTTTTAAACTCGTTCCCACCGTCATCGGTGGGGATAGATAAGGAACATAAATTGAAAGCAACAGATATCCCGTTTGTCAGACACCTAGGAATAGAAGAAGAAAACAGTAAACTGTCTCTGGATTTCAAAAACGATGTATTGAACCACATAGAAACGATCCATGCAAGCGCCCAGTTCGCCTTGGCGGAGACACAAAGCGGTATACACCTCCAAAAGCTCTTTCCGGAGCTTGAAGGAAAAGTCCTGCCTGTCTTGAGGGACGCTCAGATCAAATACAGAAAACCGGCCCAAGAGAAAATCATCGCCTTCGCATCGACAGATGCAGAGGATGTTGCCAAATTCAGATCCCAATTTGAAAAAAGAGGCAGAGCCTCAATTCAGATCAACGTCGAAGTGAAAGATATAAACGGTGTTTTGACATCTCAGGCTACGTTTACCTGGTTCGTTCAGGCGCTATAGACCGCCCCAATTCGTGGGATAACAATCCCACGCTACAAAATCGGTTACTAGTTACTCGTTACTAGTTTCCAACCTTCGGTTCCTCACTCTTCACTCCTCACTCCCCATTACTAGTTACTAGTTTCTAGTTTCTAGTTTCTAGTTACTCACCGCCGCCAACTCATTCCCCGTCCGGATCGCATCCAGGCCGAAGCGTTCCCGGATCCGCTGCATCCCTTCGCTGATCGCCCGGGCGCGGCGGTCGGCTTCCAGGTCCAGGAGGGAGAGAGTTCGGGGGTGGAGGTGGGTGAAGTCCGAGACCGAGAGGGCCAGTTTGATCGCCCCTTCCCCCGGGCGGTGGATCCGGTCGAAGAGGCGGGAGAGCTCCGCCTTGAAGAGGGTCTCGCTGAAGATCCGATCCACCCGCACCGCCCCCTTGGCCCGCAGGTTCTGCAGATAGCGGATCCGCAGGGAGTATCGGGTGGGATTGGCGCCCAGCTTCTGGGTGATGTAGGCCACGTGCCTGGCCATCACCATGATCCGGCGGCGGAGCTCCTCCGGTTCCTCAATGGGATCGAAGGTGCGGCTGATCCCCACCGACTGGCGGGAGGGGCGGCGGGCGATCCCCTCGCCGTCGATCCCCAGGATCCGGCGATAGAGCTGCCGCCCAGGCACGCCCCAGCTCTCGAAAAGCCGCCGCATCGGAATCAGCTCCCCCAGAGTATGCACCCCCCGCTCCTCCAGCCGGCGGCGGTAGCCCCGGCCGATGCCCGGGAACTTGTCAATGGGAATCTCCCGGATGAAAGCCTCCACATCCTCCACCTTCAGCACCCCGTAGGGTTTGGCATATTCCGTGGCCAGCTTGGCGGTCCACTTGCTCCGGGCGATGCCGATGGAGACCGGCAGATGAAACTCCCGAAAGATCCGCTGCTGAAGATCCCGGGCGAAACCCTCCGCCTCCCCCGGCGGGATCCAGCCCTGCAGATCCCCGAAAAACTCGTCGATGCTGAACTGCTCCACTACCGGGATCTCCCGGGCCAGAAACCCGGCCAGGGCGTGGGAGAGCTGATGGTAGAAGAGCATATCGTTGGGCAGCACGATCAGCTCGGGGCAGAGGCGCAGGGCCTGGGCCAGGGGCATCCCGGTACGCACTCCCCGCGCTCTGGCCTCGTAGCTGGAGGTGGTGACGATCCCCCGGATCTTCTCCCGCCCGTCAATATGGTCGATGAAATGCTCCCGAAATGTTTTTCGACGGTCGCTATAGAAAACCGGAGCCACAAAGGCGCCGTGGTTCTCGTCCATGAAACGGATGTGAGTGCGGCGGGTGGAGAAGATCTCCAGATTGCTCCGGCCCCCCACCGCCACAGGCACACCCCGCAGCGCTGCATCCCGGCTCCGCTCCGCCGAGACGAAAAAGCTGTCGATGTCGATATGCAGGAACATCACGCCTCCCGGAGCAGCCAGCGGAACTCCCGCACCGCATCCTCGATCCCCTGCCGATAGGGTGAGGGCTCCAGCCATCGGATCTTGCCCAGCTCCCGCTCCAGGCTCTCCTCCATCTCCGTCGGGATCGCCTCGGCCTTTCGGCGGTAGTGCTCACAGAGCGCCGCCAGCCAGCTCAAAGCGGCGATCCGCCCCTTGCGGTAGCGCTCATCTCCCTCGATCCGGCGGTTGAAGCGGTAGTGGGTCAGTCGGTTGTGTACCTCCTCGTCGAGGCGGTCAAGCTGTCGCAGGATCTCTTTTCCCATTGTTCGCCTCCATTATGGAGACATTATTTCATATTGACGATATACTATTGGAAATATATTTCATTTTGAAATATATTTCCTTCTTTGCTTTGTTTCCTTTTTCTTTGTCGCGAAACAAAGAAAAGAAATGAAGGAGCACCCGAAAATACGAATCTATCCGTTTCCAATGAAGAAGTCGTGAAAAGGGAAAGTGGCCATCCCCTTTTCCGGGGATAGCCTCAAGAAGAAAAACTCAGTTCTGAGGTGTGATCTCGGCGACGATGACGCCCCGCAGATCCCCCTCGTGGAATCCTGTCGCCATATCATTGGGATACTTCTTGGCGATGGTCTCCCGCACTTTGGGATCGATCTTGTCAGCAGGACCGTGGCACTTGAGGCAGGTCTTTTCGGCGATCAGAGGCACATAGACCCGCTTGGCCTCTCCCACTTTGACCACCATCGGCTTCTTCTTGAAGGTCCCGGCCTTCATCTCGGCCATCATCTTCTCCATCACCTTCCTGTCGGTAGCATCGGGTTTGTTCTTGGGATTGCGATATTTCAGTGCGGTACGGCGGACGAGGACGTTGGGAGGGAATTTCTCGTTGACCTTTTTGGTCAGATCCTCAGCGCTTTTGGCACAGAAGTAGGCTGCCTGGAGCCCGGTGGGATCCTGCTTGAGGTATTTGACCAGATTGCCTTTGAGCTCTTTGCCCAGCATCTTGATGTACTTGACACCCTCCATGGCGACCGCTTTGGAATCCTGGGCGGGGACAGCCTCGGCAGCGCTCAGTACCGTGGCCGCCGCCAGGGAGATCAGGAAAAGACTCTTTTTCATGGATAACTCCTTTGATTGAAAGTTGAAATCGTTCTGGAGATATTATAGTCGAAAGAGTTTTACAAAAACTGATAATAATTATTAGTTCTATCTATTTGGCAACAGGACAGCAGGAGCGGATGGGACAGCGGATGCAGTCGGGATATCGGGGACGGCAGATGGTCTGACCGAAGCTCACCAGGAGCTTGTTGAGCCCCCGGAGCTCCTCCGGCTCCAGGAGGGGTCCCAGGGCCAGGTCCGTCTCCTCGGGGGTGCCGGTTTCGACAACGCCCAGGAGATTGAGGATCCGGTGAACGTGGGTATCCACCGCCGCCACCGAAGCCCCGTAGGCGTTTTCCAGGACGATCTTGGCGGTTTTGGGGCCGATCCCTTTGATGGCCGTGAGCTCCTCCAGGGTTTGGGGCACCTCCCCGCCGTGGCGCTCCAGAAGGACCCGGCTCACCTCGAGAACCGACGCGGCCTTTTTGCGCCAGAACCCCACCGGATAGATCGCCTCGGCGATCCGCGCTTCGCTCAGCTCCAGCATCGCCTGGGGGGTCTGCGCCAAGGCAAAAAGCCGCCGCCCCGCCTCCAGCGTCACCTCGTCCCGGGTCTGAAAGCTCAAAAGTGTGGAGATAAGGATCGTATAGGGGGTGCGGTGATAGGCGTTTTCGAAACGCTTCGCCGGCGCGTCCCAATTGGGATAGTCGGCACGAAGGAGATCGAGGCAACGGCGAAAGGTTTCAGGGGACATCATGGTTTGATTTTGGATGATGGATTTTGGATTTTGGATTAAAGTGCGGGAATGAATTCCCGCCTCCAAAATTCCTAATTCCTAATTCCTAATTCCTCATTCCTCATTCCTAGTTACTAGTTTCTAGTTCCTAGTTACCCTCACTCTCAACAAACTCCTCGTAATTCCCCCGGAAATCGGTCAGGGTTCCGTCTTCATGCAGTTTGAGGATCCGGTTGGCGAAGGCGTCGATGAGTTCCCGGTCGTGGGTGACGCAGATGACGCCCCCTTCGTATTTGTGCAGGGCTTCGCCCAGGGCGACGATCGCCTCCAGGTCCAGGTGGTTGTCGGGCTCGTCCAGGACCAGGAAGTTGGCGTCGTCCATCATCATCTTGGACATCATGATCCGGTGCTTCTCTCCACCGGAGCAGGCTTCCACCTGCTTCTCCTGCTCCTCACCGCTGAAGAGCATCCGTCCCAGGCACTTGCGGATCTCATCGATGTGCCACTTCTGGTTGTGGTTCTGGATCCACTGATAGAGCTTCTCCTCCCCCTTGACGATCTCGGTGGTGTTCTGGGGGAAATAGGTGGGATGGACCGTCTGACCCCACTTGACCCGCCCGGCATCGGGCTCCAGGTTGCCCATGAGGATCTCCAGAAGGGTGGTCTTGCCCACCCCGTTGCCGCCGATGAGGGCGATCTTGTCCCCTTTTTCCACCTTGAAGCTCAGATCTTCGAAGACCTTGTGATCCCCGTAGCTCTTGGCCAGGTGCTCCACCTCCAGGACTTCGTTGCCGATCTCCCGGTTGGGCTTGAAGAGGATCGAAGGATCCCGGCGGCTGGAGAGTTTGATCTCCTGGATATCCAGCTTCTCCAGCTGTTTCTGGCGGCTGGTGGCCTGCTTGGCCTTGGAGGCGTTGGCGCTGAAGCGGGCGATGAACTTCTCCAGCTCCTCCTTCTCCTTGAGCTTCTTGCTGCGCTCCATCTCCGCCTGTTTGGCCTTGAGGTTGGCGGCGATATACCAGTCGTCGTAGGTCCCCGTAAACTCCCGGATAGTCTGGAAGTCCAGATCCAGGATATGGGTCGTCACCGCATTGAGAAAGTGGCGGTCGTGGGAGATGACGACCAGGACACCGTCGTGGCGCCGCAGCTCCTCCTCCAGCCAGGCGATGGTCTCCATGTCCAGGTTGTTGGTCGGCTCGTCGAGCAGCAGGATGTCGGGCTTGAGGAAGAGCACCTGGGCCAGCAGGATCTTGAACTTGTCTCCGCCGGTGAGGGAGCTCATGGGGTTGTCGTGCTGCTCCACAGGGAATCCCAGGGCCGTCAGGAGCTTTTCGATCCGCACGTTGCTCTCGTAGGTGGGATCCTCCTCGACACAGATCATCTCCAGCTCACCCAGGCGTTCGTTGACCTTGTCGTCATCGAAGTTCCCCTCCATGTAGAGGCGTTCCTTCTCCTTCTGGGCTTCGTAGAGGCGCTTGTTGCCGTAGAGCACCGCGTCCTTGAGGGTGAACTCCTCGAAGGCGTAGTGGTTCTGCCCCAGCATCCCCAGCTTGGCACCGGGCTGGATCTGCACCTCCCCTTCGCTGGGTTCGATCTCGCCGGCCAGGATCTTCATGAAGGTCGATTTGCCCGCTCCGTTGGCACCGATGAGGCCGTAGCGCTTGCCGGGGTCAAGGGTGAGGTTGATCTTTTCAAACAGAACGCGCTTGCCGTAGCGCTGGGTCAGATTGACAGTTGAAAGCATAGAGATATTCCTTGGATTACGGATGAAGTTTTCGCGTATTATACAGAAGTTGACGGGGAGAGCCTCCCCCGATGTGATAACAAGGTTTTTCAGGCCGCCAGGTAGCGGCGGGCCTCCCGGCGGAAACGTTGGAAAGCTTCATGGCACTCCGGACCATAATCCCCCAGCAGGGTGTAGGTCCCTCTCTCCAGGATCTGCTTGATCCGATCCACCAGGCGGTAGAGCTCCATCGCTCCCAGGGTTCCCGTCAGACCGTCCAGATCGACCGTCAGACGGTGAAGCTCCTCATATTTCCCCGCCTCCACCAGTTCTTTGTAGCGGCGATCACACTCCGAATACTCCCGGAGAAACTCATCCAGCAGAGCCCGATAGAGTGCTTCGTCACTGTTGCTGTGTTCGATCCCACTCCGGATATCCAGGACCTCGGGATTGGTCACCAGATCGTCACGCCCTTTGTTGGCGACCATCACCCTGGCCTGCTTCGGTTGCCGGGATCGGCCGGTAAAAAGTTTGAAGGCGGTAAAAAGTTTACCGAGAACTATGGGCTTGTCCAGATAGCCGTTCATTCCGCTGTCAAGTATACGTTCCACCTCTTCCTTCTCGGTCGAGGCAGTCAAGGCCAGGACCGGAGTCTCCCGGAGCCGGACATCCTGACGAATCTGACGGGTTGCCTCCAAGCCGTCCATCTTTGGCATATTGACATCCATCAGTACCAGATCGTATCGGGCACCGGGTGTCCGGAGCTTCTTCAGGGCCTCTATGCCGTTGGAAGCGGTCTCCATCACGATCCCCGATCCCTCCATCAAACGCTCGATCAGCTTGAGGTTGAGGGCATTGTCGTCCACGGCCAGAATCCGGCTCCCGGCAAACGTGCTGAAACTCTCCCGATCGATCCCCTCCGTCTCAGGAATCGGCTTTTCGTAGACGGGGAGCCCCTCTTTGGCTGCAGATCTGGCCGTTTTATTCCGAGGAGCCTCGACCGGACCCTTCTGCGGTTTCGCCTCCGGTATCCCTGCAGGTTTCGCTTGCGCTTCCGGTGCTTTCACCGTCTCTCTTTTCGCTTCACCGGCAGGTCGCTGCAGCTGATCCGTCGGGGTCTCGCCGCGGCGCATCCTGAGCAGCAGATAGATTAATATTACGATCAACACCCCGCCACCGACCATCAGGTAGAGGGGCATCGATGTTGATACCATTGTCGCCTCATGATTCATCACTCTCTCCTTCTTCTCCGAATACTCCGTCCGTTTCCGATTGCACAGACAGTCCAATTATCACGAATTATGCATTAGAAAGTCCGTCAGATCTGTCGATCTACGGCTTTGGGGACCGAGAAGTATCAAAATGATACAGAGAGTTCCGGATTGTGGTTATAATTCCCGAAACGATCCCACAAAAAGCAGATCCATGAAGCTCAAAACCACCTTGTGGCGCTGGGGGAAAGAGGCTCTTCTCTTTGTCCTGCTCCTCTTTGTCCTCTCCACCCTTCTGAACCTCTGGCGGGCTCCGAAGATCGATGAGAGCCGTTTTCCGAATCTCTCCGGGCATACCCTCGAAGGCCGCAGCATCAAATCTCTGCACAAAACAGGGCAGCCTATCCTCCTGCACTTCTGGGGGACCTGGTGCCCTGTCTGTCGCCAGGAGGCCTCCAATATCGAAACGGTGGCCCGCCGCTATCCTGTCCTCACTGTCGCCGTCAACAGCGGCAGTCCCGAAGAGATCCGGGCCTGGATGCGGGAGCGCGGGATCAGCTACCCTGTACTCAACGACCCCTACGGCACCCTGGCCAAACGCTTCGGGATCACGACCTACCCCACCTCTTTAATCTATGACGCAGCCGGCAAACTCAAATTTGTCGAAACCGGCTACACCACTACCGCGGGTCTGCTGGCACGGATGAAACTGGCAGAGTGAGAACCCGGGATTGCAACTCCGGTCGCTTTTTGGCTATGCTGGAAGCGTTAGAATTACAGAACAAAATCCAAAAAGATGAAAAAGGATAGAAGATGAGCGTACTGGAAGAAGTGGAAGATATCTATGTGGTCTGTGAATGCATGGACGTCAAATACGGCGAGATCCTCAAAGCGATCAAAGAGGGCAACTGCGATCTGGAGTCTCTGATGGACGCCACCGATGCCGGCACCGCCTGCGGAAAGTGCCGAAGCCGGGAGGACGATCCCGATGAAGAGCGGGCGATCCATCTGGACGAGATTCTGGCCGCCGCCAAAGGCCAGGGACTCTGCCCCGAAGAGAAGTAAGATCCCCCCTTTCAATGCTCTTTTGGGGCACCATTACCCGCACGCCGCTGCAGGCCCCATCGACAAACAACTTCGATCACTTCTCCGAGGCAGGACTACAGTCCCGCAAATGCGGGGTTGGAACCCCGCCTCCAAAAGCCTGAAGGATACCTCTAATATTTTTGAGAGATAATACCTTTATGAAATCTCTGGAAAAAAGAAGCAGGATCACACCGGAGATCCTGCGACAACTCCCCTCTCCCTGCTGGCTGCTCGAAGAGCATCTACTGGAACAGAACCTTATGATATTAAAAGATATTAAGGACCGGGGCGGGGTGATGATCCTCCTGGCCCTCAAAGGCTACGCCCTCTGGCACAGCTTTCCACTGGTCCGGGAGTACCTGGACGGCTGCTGTGCCAGCGGCCTCTACGAAGCGAAGCTCTCTCACGAAGAGTTCGGCCGCCAGACCCACACCTACTCCCCTGCCTTCAAAGCGGAGGAGATCGAAGAGATCGCCCGGATCTCCCATCACCTGGTCTTCAACTCCCCGGACCAGCTGCAGCGTTTCGGCCCTCGGGCCCGTGCCGTCAATCCCACGCTCTCCCTGGGACTGCGGGTCAACCCCCAATACTCCGAAGCCCCCGTGGAGCTCTACAACCCCTGCGGTCTCCACTCCCGCCTGGGCACTCTGGCCGAGGCCGTGGATGAAGCGACAGTCGAGGCGATCGAAGGCTTTCATTTCCATGCCCTCTGCGAACAGGACGCTTCAGCCCTGGAGGGTGTCCTGCAGGCTTTCGAGGAGAAATTCGGTCGCTGGCTGCCTCGGCTCAAATGGGTCAACTTCGGCGGAGGCCATCATATCACCCGGGAGGATTACAATCGGGAGAGGCTTATTTTAATATTAAATAATTTTAAGTCCCGCCATCCCCATCTCGAGGTCTACCTGGAGCCCGGCGAAGCGGTGGGTTGGGAGACCGGCCCCCTGATCGCTACGGTGCTCGATATTGTCAATAACGGCATGGAGATCGCCATCCTGGACACCTCCGCCGAAGCTCATATGCCCGACACCATCATCATGCCCTACAAAGCCAAGGTGCGGGGAGCCGGCGAACCGGGAGAAAAGCCTCACACCTACCGTCTGGCGGGCAATACCTGTCTGGCAGGCGACATCATGGGGGACTACAGTTTCGATGAGCCGCTGAAAATAGGAGACAAAATCCTCTTTGAGGATCAGATGCACTACACCATGGTCAAGGCCACCACCTTCAACGGCATCCCCCTCCCCGCCATCGCCACGCTCCATAAAAATGACAACCTGACAATCGATCGCCGCTTCGGCTACGAAGATTTCAAAAGAAGGTTGGGCTAAGCCCCTTTAGCACTCAACCCGCATTATGGAGCTTATAAAACGCCCGCTACACCCCTCCTCTGCCCGGTAGGAGAAGAAGCGCCCCCGTTCACAGGCGGTGCAGTGGGGACTGATCTCGATCGACGATTCCGGAACCCCTGCCTCCAGCAGTTGCAGCAGGTTGACCCGTTTGAGATCCAGCATCGGCCGCCCCCGACTGCCGGCTTTCACTGCTCCTTCCAGATGCCGAAACCGCCCGGCGACCTCCTCTCCTACTTCGTAGCAGCATCCGCCGATAGCGGGACCGATAAAGGCATGCAGATTCCCCGGATCGCTCCCATAGTGTTCGGAGAGTTGCGCAACTGTCTTTTTCACGATCTCCAGGGCACTTCCTTTCCACCCTGCATGGACCGCACCGATCGCGCCGAGGAGGGGATCCGCCAGGAGAATCGGTACGCAATCCGCCGTCAGGATCGTCAGGACCACCTTGGGAAGCCGGGTGATCAGGGCATCGGCTTTGAGGCTATCATCCGGAAGCTCCCACCCCCTCGATTCCGACCGCTCCACCGCATAGATCCTGTCACCGTGAACCTGCAGTGCCGAAACGAACGAAGCCTCCGGGCCGAAATAGGACGCCACTTTTCGGCGATTTTTTCTGACAAGTTCCGGGTTCTCTCCGGTGTGGAGTGCCAGGGAGAACCCCAACGGCTCCGCAAAACTCTTTTCGCTGATACAGTGCCTGATCCCGGGCAGTTTTTCCAGGATCCGGGAGGTGTGACAGTTCATTTTTCTCTCCTCATCGCAGCCCGATAACGTTTGGATATAATAGCGCAAACTTTAAGCCGGACGATGCAGAGAGACTCCACGACTGCGTTGCTCCGATTCACGAAGAGAGGCCCATGGATCTGGACTGGAAAGAGGTATCCAACTACTTCAGAACCCTTCCAAAGAACTTCGACTATCTTCTCATCATCCAGATTATCCCTTTGCTGGTCATCTCCTCGATTCTCATCAAAGAGATCAATCCCGATCTCTTCACCAAGCAGATGGTCTACTATACCGTCGGAGCCATCGCCTTCCTTGTCGCCGTCTTCATCCCCTGGGAAAAGATCCTCTGGTGGTTCGCCCCGCTGAGCTATGTGGTCAACCTGCTGCTGCTCCTGGCGGTAGACGTGGCGGGCAAACGGATCCTGGGAGCACGGCGCTGGCTCGAGATCCCCGGGACCCACGCCACGGTACAGCCCTCGGAGTTCATCAAAATCAGCGTCATTCTGATGCTCGCCTACCTGATCTACCGTGATCCGCCCCCCAAAGAGGGCTACGGATTCAAAACCTTTCTCAAACTCTCCGTCATCATCGTCATCCCCTTTCTGCTCATCGCCAAGGAGCCGGATCTGGGAACGGCGCTGGTCCTGATGCTCACCGGTTTGGGCGTCCTCTTTCTCGTCGGGGTGCGCTGGCGGGTCTGGATTACCCTGGCCATCATCACCGCCCTCTCCGCCCCGGTACTCTACAACCACCTCCACGACTATCAGAAGAAGCGCATCTCCGACTTCCTGGGCAAACCCAGCTATCATGTCCGTCAGGCCCTCATCGCCATCGGCTCCGGCGGGCTGGAGGGCAAGGCCAAAGAGGAGGCGACCCAGACCCAGCTCAAGTTCCTCCCCATCTCCTCCAGCGACTTCATCTTCGCCTACCTGGGGGAACGTTTCGGCTATAAGGGGATGCTGACGGTCATCGCCCTCTATATCCTCCTCATCGTCCACCTGCTGGTCCTCTCTCGGATCTACGAGCAAAATTATCTCATCAAGACCGTGGCAGCGGGCATCGTTTTTCTGATCTTCATCTACATGGATGTCAACATCTACATGATCATCGGCATGGCCCCGGTGGTGGGGGTACCGCTGCCCATGTTCAGCCACGGGGGGACCTCCTTTATCATCTTCGCGGTGCTCTTCGGGATCCTGATCAATCTCATTGCCTTCCGGCACTATTTCCAGTATAATGCCGACGCAAAAATCACCATGATGGAGAAGGGCCGGATCAAAACCCAGGTCCCCTATGTCCCCCGCCGGATCCGGGAGCGACAGAAGCAGCATGGTGAGCAGAAGGGTCTTTAGCTCAGTTGGTTAGAGCTCCCGGCTCATAACCGGGCGGTCCCGGGTTCGAGTCCCGGAGGACCCACCACCTTCCCCTATCCAACGACCTGTTATCACAAATTCGCTATCCTTCCTTTGCAAAAGTATCCCGACAGAGGATCAATGACAATGATCGAGCAACTCAAGAAATTTTGCAAAAATTTCATCAAAAAACTACGCACTAGTCACTACTCACTACTCACTGCGGCAGTGCTGGCGCTGCCGCTCTCAGGAGCACTCATGGCAAACTCACTGCCCAAATATTTCCACAAAACCCTCGACAACGGCCTGGAGGTCTACGCCATCCCGCTGGAAAACGGCACCGGCGTCATCACCACCGATATCTTCTACAAGGTCGGCAGCCGGGACGAAATCCTGGGCAAGACCGGCATCGCCCACATGCTGGAGCATATGAACTTCAAATCCACCAAGCACCTGGCGGAGGGGGAGTTCGACCGAATCGTCAAAGCCCACGGCGGGGTCAACAACGCTTCGACCGGCTTCGACTACACCCACTACTTCATCAAATCCTCCAGCGCCAACATGAAGATGGCCATGGAGCTCTATGCCGAGCTGATGGCCAACCTCAAGCTCACCGACGAAGAGTTCCAAAAAGAGCGCAAAGTCGTCGCCGAAGAGCGGCGCTGGCGCACCGACAACAACCCGATGGGCTACCTCTATTTCCGCCTCTTCAACACCCACTATGTCGAGCACAGCTACCATTGGACTCCTATCGGATTCATGCACGATATCCAGCACTGGAATATCGAGGATATCCGGGAGTTCCACGCCCGCTTCTACCGCCCCGACAACGCCGTCCTCATCGTCGCCGGTGACATCAAGCCCGAAGCGGTCTTCCACACCGCCGAGGAGACCTTCGGCAAGATCAAGGCCCCCGCGAAGCAGTGCGACTGCTCCCTCCTCACCACCAACGAACCCTACGAACCACCTACCGACGGAGCCAAGCGGGTCATTCTCCACAAAGAGAACAACAGCGCCGAGACCATCGCCATCGCCTATCCCATCCCCGATTTCCGCCACAAGGATCAGGTGGTCCTCTCCATGATCGCCGAGATCCTCAGCAGCGGCAAGAGCAGCCGTCTCCAGGCGGAGCTGATGCAGAAGCACCCCCTGGCCACTCAGGTCTACGGCTACAACATGGAACTCAAAGACCCCGGAATCTTCCTCTTCCTCGCCGTCGCCAACCCCGGCGTCAAAGCCGAAGATCTCGAAAAGGCGATCCTGGCCCAGATCGAGCGGATCAAACGTGACGGCGTCAGCGAAGAGGAGCTGCGCAAAGTCCGCCTCAATACCAAAGTCGATTTCATCCATGAGCTGGAGAGCTCCTCCTCCACCGCGACGCTCTTTGGCTCCTATCTGGCAAGAGGTGACCTGAAGCCCCTGCTGGAGTATGAGGAAGATTTGGATAAAATTACCCCCGAAAGGGTCAAGGAAGTGGCCCGGAAATATTTCGATCACAACCGATCGACCACCATCATTCTCAGGAGCAACCATCAATGAGTTCCACCATCTGCGGGGCGATGACCGCCCTGATCACCCCTTTTAGAAACGGTCAACTCGACGAGACGACCTACGCCGAGCTGATCCGCCGCCAGATCGCCCACGGCATGGATGCCGTGGTTCCCGTCGGCACCACCGGCGAAAGTGCCACCCTCAGCCACGATGAGCACAAACGCTGCATCGAGATCGCCGTGGAGGTCTGCCGGGGGACTGACGTCAAAGTCGTTGCCGGCGCCGGATCCAACGCCACCCACGAGGCCATCGACATCGCCCGCCACGCCGAAGCCTGCGGCGCCCACGCCCTCCTCTCCGTGGCCCCCTATTACAACAAACCCTCCCAGGAGGGGCTCTACCGCCACTACAAGGCGATCGCCGAAGCGGTGGAGATTCCCATAATGCTCTACAACGTCCCGGGCCGTACCTCGGTGGATATCCGCCCCGAGACGGTTTTCCGCCTCTTCGACGAAGTGAGCAACATCTATGCCATCAAAGAGGCTACCGGCTCCATGGAGCGGGCGGTGGACCTGCTGGCGGCCCGCCCCGAACTCTGCCTCGTCAGCGGCGACGACGCCATCGACTACCCTCTCCTGGCCAACGGGGCCAAAGGGATCATCTCCGTCACCGCCAATCTCCTGCCCGATCTCAAATCAAAGCTGGTCCATACCGCCCTCTCGGGAGACCTGGCCGCCTCCAAGGCGATCAACGATTCGCTCTATCCCATCAACAAGGCGATGTTCGTCGAGTCCAACCCCATTCCCGTCAAGGCCGCCATGTATATCGCCGGCCTCATCCCCAGCCTGGAGTACCGCCTGCCCCTCGTTCCTCCCGGCACCGAAAGTATGAAAAAGATCGAAGCGGCCCTCAAAAACTACACCATTCCCGGAGTCAAATAAGATGTACGAAAACATGAAAGGCAAAACCCTGGTCATTACCGGGGCCACCAAGGGCATCGGCAAAGCCACCGCCGAAAAATTCGCCCGCAACGGCATCAACGTCGCCTTCACCTACAACTCCAACAAGGAGGCCGCCGAGACCTTCGCCCGGGAGCTGGAGGAGAGCTACGGCGTCAAAGCCCGCTGCTACCCTCTCGATATCCTCGATACCGATCAGTTCAAACCGCTTTTTGAAGCGATTGACAAAGATTTCGACCGGGTCGACTTCTTCGTCTCCAACGCCATGATCTACGGCCGCCCCGTCGTCGGCGGCTACGGCAAGTTCATGAAGCTCCGTCCCAAAAAGGGCCTGGCCAATATCTATATGGCCACCGTGGGGGCCTTCGTCGCCGGCAGCCAGGAGGCGGCCAAACGGATGCAAAAGGTGGGAGGCGGTGCCATCGTGACCCTGAGCTCCACCGGCAACCTGATCTATATCGAAAACTACGCCGGCCACGGCACCAACAAAGCCGCCGTCGAAGCCATGGCCCGCTACGCCGCCGTGGAGCTGGGGGAGTGGAACATCCGGGTCAACGCCGTCAGCGGCGGCCCCATCGAAACCGACGCCCTGCGGGCCTTCACCAACTACGAAGAGGTCAAAGCCGAAACCGTCAAACGCTCGGCGCTCAACCGCATGGGCACTCCCGAAGACCTGGCCGGCGCCATCCTCTTCCTCTGCAGTGACGACGCCGGCTGGATCACCGGCCAGACCCTGGTCGTCGACGGAGGAACGACGTTCCGCTGATTGTATCAGCGGAACGAGTGAAGAATTAAGAGTGAAGAACGAAGAATTGGAAATGAATAATCTGCCGTCGATAAATATAACACTCTTCACTCTTCACTCTTCACTCTTCACTCACGATCACTCCAGCAGGAGGGATCGTGTATAACGTGCCCAACCTTCTCGCCTTCATCCGCCTCCTGATGGCACCGCTGATGTATATGCTGCTGGTCGACAGAGACTGGGGCATCTTCGCCGGGATCCACTACAGCTGGCTCGACTACGCGGCGGCTTTTCTCTTCGTCCTGGCCAGCGCCACCGACTTCTTCGACGGCTACATCGCCCGGACCTTCGACCAGATCACCACCCTGGGAGCGATCCTGGACCCCCTGGCGGACAAGATGCTCACCCTGGCGGGCTTCCTGGGGCTCATGCTCCTGGGGCGGGCCGATCCCTGGGCGATCTACCTGATCCTGACCCGGGAGCTCTTCATCACCGGCCTGCGGGTCTCCGCCGTCAGCCAGGGGATCGACATCTCCGCCAGCTGGATGGGCAAGGTCAAGACCGTCAGCCAGATGTTCGCCATCGGCTTCCTGCTCATGGAGTGGCCCGGCGGCACCCTGCTGCTCTGGATCGCCGTCGCCCTGACCCTCTACAGCGGCTACGAATATGTCCGGGACTTCTTCCGCAAAACGACGATCTGAAAATACCGGCTTTTACGTCCATCACTTTCTAAGCCGCTCCGTTCTACACTATCATCACCATAAGGAGCGCGTATGAATACAGAGAAGGTAATCTCCGGATTTTTCTTTATCCTCGCCATGACCATCAACTTCGGCTTTGTCTACGGCGACCCTGCCAACCTGGAGTATCACAGCGGCTACGAACTCTTCGCCGCCATCGTCATCAACCTGATCGCCACAATCCTCAAGCTCGGGGACAAGACCCAGCTCGGCTCGGTCCTCCTGGCCACCAGCCTCGTCGCCGATATCCAGCTCATCGCTTCGGCGACCGTCTGGGCCTTCGCCGTCTATGTGATGAACGGCATGAACCTGGAGAGTACCGTCGCCGTCGTCTCTCTGGCCGCCGGCGCCTTCATCGCCAACATCGTCTCGGTGACCCTCTTCATCGGCGACACCCTCAAGTCCAAGCGATAGGAGACTCCCCGCGGGGACCCCATGGAAACCAACAACACCATCTGGATCATCATCCGCCGGATGCGGATCCCCTTCCTGGTCATCATCGTCACCTTCTCCATCTCGATCCTGGGCCTGACGCTGATCCCAGGGATGGACGATCAGGGGCATCCCTACAAGATGTCCTTTTTCGACGCTTTCTACTTCGTCAGCTACATGGCCTCCACCATCGGCTTCGGCGAAGCCCCCTACACCTTCACCTATCCCCAGCGGATGTGGGTCTCCGCCTGTATCTACCTCACGGTCATCGGCTGGTTCTACGGCATCGGGGCCATCGTGGCCCTGGTCCAGGACAAGCGCCTCGCCCGGGAGATCGACATCGCCCGCTTCCGCAAAAAGATCCAGGAACTCCGGGAGCCCTTTACCATCATCCTGGGCTATAACAACATCACCCACCTGATCATCGACTGGCTCAACCGGGAGGGAATCCGGGTCGTCGTCGTGGACCGGGACCCCGAAAAGATCGAAGCCCTGGATCTGGAGAACTTCATCCCCGAGGTCCCCTCCCTCGCCGCCGATGTCACCACCCCCGAGACGCTCAAGATGGCCGGCATCCATCAGAAAAGCTGTCAGGCGGTGGTCTCCCTCTTCGAAGACGATATCAAAAACACCAAGATCGCCCTGCTCTGCAAACTCCTCAACAAACGGATCAAACTGGTCATCAAATCGACCACCCAGACCCAGAGCGAACATCTCCACAACCTGGGAGTCCGCTACATCGAGGATCCTTTCCAATTCGTCTCCAACCGGATGTATCTGGCCCTGACAGCCCCCAGCCTCTGGCTGCTGGAGATGTGGACCTTCGGTCATATCCTCAGAGTAAGGGATCGGGAGCAGCTCCCTCGGGGAAAATACATCATCTGCGGCTACGGACGAATGGGACACGCTCTGGAACGGGCCCTGAAGAAAGCCGGAATCCCCTACAGTTATGTCGATATCAAGTCCACCGACTACAAAGAAGAGAAACAGAGCGCCGTTTTCGGAGACGGAGAGGACTACAAAACCCTGATCGAAGCGGGGGTCAAAGAGGCCGAAGCCATCATCGCCGCCACCAAAGACGACCTGATCAACCTCACCATCCTGGCCACCGCCAAAAAGCTCAACCCCGAAATCTATACCATCGGACGGGAGAACACCCTGGATGACCTGAGTATCTTTCGCGCCGCCAGGATCAACCGGGTCTATATTCTCGAACACATCCTTGCAGAGTTCACCTACCTCTTCATCGCCCGGCCTCTGGCCTACCGATTTGTCCGGCTTCTGCATACCAAGGACGAAGCGTGGGGGGCGAAAGTGGTAGAGCAGATGCACGCGACCCTGGGGGAGAACCCGATGCACTTCGAGATCACCCTTGACGAAGAGCATGCCTACGCCCTGGCAAAGGAGTTGAAGAAAGGACGGCAGATTCCCCTGGGAGCCCTGCGGCGCTCCCGGGCCAATCGGGAGGAGAGTCTGCCGCTGCTCATTCTGCTCTGCAAATGGGATGAACGACATCTCGAACTCATGCCGGGAGACGACCTGCCTCTGGAGGCAGGAATGCGGCTTCTCATCGCCGCCACCGAAGAGAGCAAAAGCGACTTCGAATATATCGTCAACAACTACTACGAGCTGGCCTACGTCCTGGGAGAAGACCTCTAGGAGCCAAGCTTCTCTTCGAGTCGGTCGAGAAAGGGAAGCTGGCTTTTGACCAGGATTTTCCGCGCTGCCTCCGGGGAGACCCAGGCGGCGCGATCCGCTTCGGGAAACTCCTGTTCCCTGCCGCTGTGGGGCGGCCATTCGATACTGAAAGTGTTGGAACGGATCGTTTCGGAAAGCTGCGGTGCCTCGACGGCGAAGATCCGCAAACGCTTCGAGCCGCTGCGTCCCTCTCCCAGATCAATCAAGGGCCCGTCAATCCTCTGACCCGTCTCTTCGGCGAACTCCCGACGGGCTGCCGCTTCGAGACTCTCCCCCTCTTCGACGATCCCTTTGGGGATACTCCAGGAGCGCTCCTTGTGCTTCCAGTAGGGCCCTCCCATATGAATCAGGAAGAGTTCGATCCCGTTCTTTTTCCGACGATAGGGCAGAATTCCCGCACTGACGGTCATCTTTTCTCCTTTGGCTACCTGGGTCGCCCTCGAATGGGCTTTGCTCTGCTATAGTAACAGTATATAAAAAAGCGAAGGAGTCAATGATGGAACTATCGATTCATCTGGAAGGGACGACCAAAAAAGTGGGGCTCTACAATCTGGATCAGCTGGAACTCGAAGGGATCGAAAGCGATGCCTATGACCTGACGGACCGGGAAGATCTGCTGCGGTATATGGAGGATGTGAATGCCCTGGTCGAAAGCGGAGAGCTGGATCTCCTGGAAGCGGCAGAGGTGGTCACCGGGATCGACCCCGAATCCCTGGATGTCCTGACCGTCACGGTCGACGGTGCCGAAGAGCAGGCGCTCGACCGGGACGCGCTGACGCTGAAGAACATCCCCATTACCGACCCGCTGGCCATTATCCAGCGGGCGGAACCCGGAGAGATCTTCTATCTGCGCAGCGAAGAGGGACAGGGAGTCTGGGATCTGGGGGCCGAGAGTGACGAAGAGACCTTCCGTGCCGAGGAGATGGAGCTGGGCTATTACGACTGCAGCATGGATCTGGACACCTATGCGATCCTCACCGAAAGCTATTTCGACGCCCTCTGCGATACCCTGGTTCCCACCCGGAACCGGTACGGAAAGATTCCGCTGGAGGTGGAGAGCTTCGATTTCAAACCCGCTTTCATCCGCGGCGCCCTCTATCGGGTGATCCTCGATCCGCAGACCGGAGACAAAACTCTGGAACGCCTCCCCTGCCCCGACAGAATCTTCCTCGACGAGAGCGAAGAGGAGGTCTGAAGCTCCCGGAGAAAGCCCTCTGTCCCGAGTGTAAGGAAAAAAGGATAAAATACGCTCCGAAATCATATCGGGGTGTGGCGCAGCCTGGTAGCGCGCCTCGTTCGGGACGAGGAGGTCGCAGGTTCAAATCCTGTCACCCCGACCATTCACCACTGAATTCCAAAGACGATCTTTCCTGCATATGCATCACCAAACCAGAATCAAAAACCTCTTTTTTCTCCTTTCTATAACACTCCTGAACCATCCATCCCTCTATGCGCACTCCTCCACCCCGACGGCAAAACCAAACCGCAGCGATACAAAACATTCCCTCTGCCACAAAGATGAGCAGACCCTTTGGCGCTGTGTCAGCGGCACAAAAGTGTATGTGCTTTGTGCCTCCCCACAATCCGACAAGCTACAAGACTACCTCCAATTTCGCATCGGAAAGCATGGAACGGTCCTCCTCAGATATCCAAAAGGGAGAGTAGAACCCAAAGGGAGATTCCGCTATAGCGTCGATGCCGCGGGAAACGCCTCGATCACTTTTCGCAACGGCCCGATCAGGTATGATCTCATCGATCCGCTTCGTGGCCGCTCACTGATCCGTCTCTACAAAGAACCGGGGAATAAAATGCTCACACAAATCCGTTGTGAGAACCCCAATCAGACTCTCCAGCTCAACACGACGATCCGATGGATGGAAGAGGCCGGGATCTTCCACCCCTGAGCTCCGCTACACCTCATTCTCTTCCAGAAGTTTTGGAGGCAGTTGTTTGCTCGTCTCGGCCCCCAGCTCTCTGAGACCTTCGATTTGGCGCAGTATGTTCCCTTTGCCCTGACTCAGGCGGTTCCAGAGTGTCCCATAGGTCCCCTGCACCGTTTCGATCTGCCGCCCCAGCTTCTCCAGCTCCGTGGCGAAAAGAGCAAACTTGTCATACAGCGCCCCCGCCCGTTTGGCGATCTCCCGGGCGTTGCGGTTTTGACGCTCCCGTTTCCAGCTGCTCTCTACCGCCCGCAGAGCCACCAGCAGCGTGGTGGGACTGACCAGGATGATCTGGCGTTCCAGCGCCCGCTCGTAGAGCCTCGGATCCTCCTGCATCGCCAGGCTCAACGCCCCCTCGATAGGCAGAAACATAAAGATGAAATCGAGGGTCTCGATCCCCTCGAGATTGGCGTAGTTTTTGGCACCCAAACCCTCGATGTGGGCTTTGACCGCCTGCAGATGCGCCCGAGCCTGGACCCGGCGCTCCGCTTCACTCTCGGCAGCGATATAGCGTTCATAGGCGTTCAGAGAGGTTTTGGCATCGATCACCACATCCCGTCCGCCGGGCAGATGGACCACCACATCGGGACGGAAGCGCCGTGCCTCACTGTCACGCAGACTCAACTCCCGTTCGAACTCCTCCCCTTCCCGGAGTCCCGAAGCCTCCAGGATGCGTTCCAGCACCATCTCGCCCCAGATTCCCTGGCTCTTGTGCTCCCCTTTGAGGGCCCGGGTGAGGTTGTGAGCTTCTTCGGAGATCTGCCGGTTGAGCTCCCGAAGAGTTTTGAGTTCCGTCTGCAGTGCCGCCATCTCGCGACTCTCTTCGCTGTGCACTTCGTCCACCCGTTTGCGAAAACGCTCTACCTGCTGCTGAAGCGGTCGCAGGATCTGGGCCACCCCCTCCCGGGAAACGCTCTGGAAACGCAGGGCGTTTTCCTCCATGATCTCCCCCGCCATACGCCGAAACTGCCGCTGCAGCTCCTCCCTGGCCTCCTTGAGCTCCCCGGTCAATTGCCGGTAATGGCGCTCCTGCTCTTCGAGCCGGCTCTCCAGAGCACTCCGCTCTGCCGCCGACGCCTTCAAATCCTCCTGCAATCCGGCAATCTCCTTCTCTCGCTTCTCAAGCATCCGGCTCAGTTCGGGGATTCGCTCCAGTGACGTCTCCGCTCGGGTCCGGGCCAGTCGCTCCTCTTCCAGCTCCCGCTGCAGCGACTCCCCCAGAGTGGCACTCTCTTCCAGCCGTCGTTCCAGTGTCTCCCGCTCCTCGGTCCGGCGGCGCTCTCTTTTACTCAGGATTATCCAGCCGGTCAGTCCGACCAGCAAAATCCCGACAGACACTCCCCCGCTTCCCCAAAGGATCCACTTCAGTTTTTCTGAATCTATCTCAAATACCATGCTGCCTCATATTTGGAAATATATTTATAGTCAGGGCCATTATATCAGGAGTATGACGGGAAGAGAAAAAATAGGGTCACATTGTCATTCCGGCCGAAACCGTATATCCCGTCGAGAGAAACTTTATTTTTTTTCAGATTTTTCTTTATATCCCGATCCCAATAAAAGATTGGGGGAAAATCGTGTAAAGTAGAGTACAAAAAAACGACAGACGAAGGGAAGATGATGGGGAACCTTCTCATCGGAGCCGGACTGCTCCTGCTGCTGGCGGGAATCGCAATGAAATGGGGACTGCTGGGGTGGTTCGGGCACCTGCCCGGAGACTTCCGGTACGAGGGAGAGCATTTTGTCTTTTACGCGCCGCTGGGCTCGATGCTGCTGCTCTCGATCCTCTTCAGCCTGATCCTCTGGCTGCTCAATCGCTAAGGAGTGAAGATGTTCCGTATGATGATGCTCCTGCTCCTTCCGCTCTGGCTCATGGCCGCCTGGCACCTGGAGCCGGGACACCGGCCCCGCAGCGCTATCGACCGGCTCCACTTCAAAAGCGTGCGCGATATGAAAACCATCCCCCAAAACCCCGCCTACTACGCCCGACAACTCAAGCCTATCCCCCGGAGCCGGCAGCTCAGCTACGACCGGGAGTACAACCGCATCTATTTCAGCCCCTGGGAATCAGGCTATCGGATCAAGGAGCCCAAAGAGGAGCTGCTCTGGGTCATCCCTTTCGCGAGGAAAAAAAAGATCTATAATGCCCGAAAGCGCCTCATCCCTCCCCGGGTCATCGAAGGCTGGATCCGCAACGCCCAGATGGAGAAGCTCGGTACCGTCGGCGCCCGGGCAATCTCTGTGCGCCACACCGATCTGCGGGCCCTGCCCACCCGGACTCCCGCCTACCGGGATCCCTGGAAAAACACCGAAGGCTTTCCCTTCGACTATTTCCAGAACAGTGAACTCCACCCCGACGTTCCCCTCTACCTCTCCCACTATTCCCGGGACGGCAGATGGGCTTTTGTCCAGGCGGCCCATGCCAACGGCTGGGTACCGGCGAAAGATATCGCGCTGGTCAACGACCGTTTCGTCCGAGCTTTCAAAACCGGCCGTTATTTCGTGACAACCCGGGACAATCTCTGGCTCAAAAACGGCAAAAAACGGATCACTCTCGTAAAACTCAGCACGATCTTCCCCATGGACCGCAGCGGCCGATGGCTCCTGGCTGCTTCCCGCGGCCCGGGCGGTCGCGCTCTGCTGCAGCGGATCACCCCGCCCTCCCGCAAGCTGGCGGATCTGAAACCCCTGCGTTTCACCCCCCGCAACGTGGCGAAGGTCGCCCGGCAACTCTACGGCGAACCCTACGGCTGGGGCGGCAAGATGATGACACGGGACTGCTCCGCCACCACCCGGGATTTTCTGGGGGTCTTCGGTATCTTCCTCAAGCGCAACTCCGCCAAGCAGGCCAAAGCGGGCCGAGCCCTGAAAATCAGGGGACTCCCCAAAGCGAGGAAAAAAGCCGTCATCCTGGCCAAAGCCAAGCCCTTTCGCTCCCTCCTCTACGTCCCCGGCCATATCACCCTCTATCTGGGCCGTTACCGCAACGAGCCGGTGATCATGCACACCTACTGGGGGATCCGGCTCAAAGACTGGAGCAAATACCCGCTCTGCCGCACCATCATCACCACCACCGAACCGGGCAGGGAACTTCCCGACATCCGGGAAAAGAGCAAACTGATCAATACCCTGCAGCAGATCATCACTTTCTGACCTCCCTCCCCGGGAATATCCTGTACCGTTCATGAGACTTGTGACGAAGAATTATGGTATGATTCGCCACATCAACTACTACATACAAGACAGGAGTCATATACTTGGATTCGCAACCTCCATCGGGTACTTCCCACTCTTCCCACAACAATACGCTGCATTTTCTCGCTGAGTATTCCGATATGATCCTGGGTTCGATCTTTGGCCTGCTGGCGTTCTATTTTCATCTGAGCCACAGCCCCTACCTCTCGGTCATCAGTGCCGCCGTGGCCATCGGGGCCTTCTCCATCACCGTCTCCGAAATCGCCGAGATTCTGGCCGAGCGGCTGGAGGAGCCCTATGCCAGCTTTGTCCTGACCTTCTCCGCCGTAGCCGTGGAGATCATCCTGCTCTTTATGATCGTCCGGGAAGGGGTCCACAACCCGGCGGCCCTGGAGACGGTCAAAGGGGGGATCATCTCCGCCGTCATCGTGGATATGAACGTGCTGCTGGGACTGGCGGTCTTCATCGGAGGACTGAGCTACAAGGAGCAAGAACACAACGAGGATACCTCCAGCACCTACACCACGATCCTGCTGGTCGCCTCCTCCGCCCTTCTGGTTCCCAGTATCCTCACCTATACCGACAATACCCGCACGCTTTTCGAAGCTTCGGTGATGATCGCGCTCCTGCTGATCAGCTTCTATGTGGCGATCTTCATCTTCCAGACCCGGACCCACTCCCACTTCTTCAAAGCGACCGCCAAAAGCCGGCTCTTCAGGATCAAAAAACACCGGAACGAAGAGGAGGACGAAGAGGACGAGGACTATCTCTTTGAGCGCCTGGGCAATGTAACCAACTTTATCTCAATCTTTGTTCTTATTTTCGTTATCGGAATACTGGCGGAACTTTTCGCTACCGACGGCATGCCTATCGCCAAAGGCCTGGGAATCTCCACCGGACTGGCGGGTCTCATTATCGCCCTCATCGCCGTCGCTCCGGAAATCATGACCGCCATCAAAGCGGCCAGGGACGACGAGATCCAGCGGGTCATCAACATCGCCATGGGAGCCTCCACCGTCTCGATCATGCTGACGGTTCCCATCCTCATGGCCCTGGCCTACGGCAACGGCATCCGTCTCACCCTGGACTTCAACGCCTTTCAGGTCGGTGCCCTGATCCTCACCATCATCCTCGCCTGGAAGACCACCGATGACGGCGAGACCAACTACTTCGAAGGGATCAGTCACCTGATGTTCTTCCTGGGCTACGCCATCATCGCTACACTTTACCACTAACCGGAGGAGAACCGACCATCGGTCTCTCCGGATTACTCTCTGTTACTCTCCGTTATAAGCATCGTCACCTCCTCCATTATCATCGCCGTTGTCGTTTCCCTGATCTCCTCCGCCCGGATCCTGAGTTCCTTGTTCCGCACCCGGAGTGAACCCTCCCTGAACATCACCGCATGAAAGAACCAATGCCTCAATCTGTCAGATAGACAATCGCCATTCCGATACCGCTGGCGGCGATGAAGAGCGAGCCGTACATGAATGATGAGAAGACCTTGATAAGCAGATTTTTCCTCCATTTGAAAAGAAAGATGAAAAGCGAACCGATGAAGGCAGTCAGAAAGATATAGGAGATTACCTCCAGGAGTCCCAGGTGGTGTTTGACAAACGCCACATAGGCCATCACCAATGTATAGACTAAAACGGCAGCAAAATAGTACCCTGCATATCTCAGTGTCTGGTATTTCTCCAAAGCGACAAAAACCTTTTGGGGGTCATATTCCACCTCTCTGAGCTCTGTCAGTTTTTTATGCTTAAGAGACTTCTCTTCACAGAGAAAAAAGATAATCAAACTATAAATCAGAGCGAGTCCTACAAAGGGCAGTATGGTCACCATGATATGTTCCTCCTTTTTAGTAGGAGATATCATACTATTAGTTTTATTAATGTATTATCTTCTAAAAAAGTTAATATACTTGCTTATGGCTGAGAAATTATGGGTGGTTTTTGAATACGAGAGATCTAATCTTCGGGAAGTATCCCGGAGGAAGGAGAAGAGAAAAGGCCGTCAGCCGACCATTTCGTCCAGGGTCTCTTCGGGAATCTGATCGAAGTTGAGATACTTGTAGACCTGATCCTTTTTATCCTCGGTGATCTTGCGGTTGACGATCTCCAGGTACTCCTCTTTGGTGGGGATACGCCCCAGCAGGGAGCAGACCGCCGCCAGTTCGGAGGATCCCAGATAGACCTGGGCCCCTTTGCCCATCCGGTTGTCGAAGTTCCGGGTGGAGGTGGAGAAGACCACGGCGTTGTCACGGACCCGCGCCTGGTTCCCCATACACAGAGAACAGCCGGGAATCTCGGTCCGGGCACCCGCGGCACCGAAGATGGCGTAGTACCCCTCTTCGATGAGCTCTTTTTCGTCCATTTTGGTCGGCGGAGTCACCCAGAGACGGGTATCGACAGGACCTTCGCCTTTGAGCACCTCGCCCAGGGCACGGAAGAGGCCGATGTTGGTCATACAGCTGCCCACGAAGACCTCGTCAATCTTGTGGGGGCGCTTCTCGTCGGCCAGCACTTCGCTCAGGGTCGCCACGTCATCGGGATCGTTGGGGCAAGCGACGATGGGTTCGGTGATCTCATTGAGATCGATCTCGATGACCGCCGCATATTCGGCATCCTCGTCCCGCTCCATCAGCGTTGGGTTCTCCAGCCACTCTTTCATCTTGTCGATGCGGCGCTGCAGGGTGCGCTTGTCTTCGTAGCCCTGCTCGATCATCTTCTCGAGGAGTTTGATGTTGGAGCGCAGGTACTCGATGACGGGCTCTTTGTTGAGTTTGACGGTACAGGCGGCGGCGCTGCGCTCGGCGGAGGCATCGGAGAGCTCGAAGGCCTGCTCGACCTTCAGATCCTCCAGCCCCTCGATCTCCAGGATCCGGCCGGCGAAGACGTTTTTCTTGCCCTTCTTCTCGACGGTGAGCAGCCCCTCCTGAATTGCGGCATAGGGGATGGCGTTGACCAGATCCCGCAGGGTGATACCGGGCTGCATTTCGCCTTTGAACTTGACCAGGACCGACTCGGGCATATTCAGCGGCATCATGCCGGTGACGGCGGCGAAGGCCACCAGTCCTGAACCGGCGGGGAAGCTGATCCCGATGGGGAAGCGGGTGTGGCTGTCGCCGCCGGTTCCCACGGTGTCGGGAAGAACCATCCGGTTGAGCCAGCTGTGGATCACCCCGTCACCGGGCTTGAGGATCACGCCGCCCCGGCTGGTCCAGAAGGGAGGCAGGGTATGCTGGAGCTCCACGTCGGCGGGTTTGGGGTAAGCTGCGGTGTGGCAGAAGGTCTGCAGCACCAGGTCCGCGCCGAAGCTCAGGGCCGCCAGTTCCTTGATCTCGTCTCGGGTCATGGGGCCGGTAGTGTCCTGGCTCCCGACGGTGGTAACGACGGGCTCAACGTACATACCGGGGCGCACTCCCTCCATGCCGCAGGCTTTGCCCACCATCTTCTGGGCCAGGGTGTAGCCTTTGCCGCTGTCGGCCGGCTGCTCAGGCTTGGCGAAGACGTCGCTGTGGCCCAGGCCCAGAGCTTCGCGGGCCTTGTTGGTCAGCCCTTTGCCGATGATCAGGGGAATCCGGCCGCCGGCACGCATCTCGTCGGGGATTGTGTTGGGCTTGAGGGTAAATTCACTGACCACTTCACCGTTTTTGAGGATGACACCCTCGTAGGGCTTGACGATAATTTCGTCGCCGGTCTCCAGCTTGTCGACGGGGGCTTCGATCGGCAGACAGCCGCTGTCCTCGGCGGTATTGAAGAAGATCGGCGCGATGATGGAACCGATGACTACCCCGCCGGTGCGCTTGTTGGGGACGCCGGGGATGTCATGCCCGAACCACCACTGTACGGAGTTGATTCCGGACTTGCGGGAGCTTCCTGTTCCGACGACATCGCCCACATAAGCCAGGTCGTTGCCCTTCTCTTTGAGCTTTTTGATGGTTTCAAGGGGCTTCTCCATCCGGCTGGTCAGCATCGACTGTGCATGCAGAGGGATGTCGGATCGGGTGAAAGCTTCACTGGCGGGACTCAGGTCGTCGGTATTGGTCTCACCGGGGACTTTGTAGACCGTCAGCTTCATCTCTTCAGGCAGGGGTTCACGACCCAGGAACCACTCGGCGTTGGCCCAGGATTCGATCACCTCTTTGGCAAAGGCGTTGCCTTCATCCATCAAGCTCTTGACATCGTTGAAGGCGTCATAGACGAGGATCGTGTGCTTGAGCTCATCGGCAGCCGCCTGAGCCACGGCGGGATCTTCGTGCTTGAGGGCTTCGACCAGGGGACCGACATTGTAGCCGCCCAGCATCGTGCCCAGGATTTTGACCGCCTCGACTTTGTCGATGGCTTTGCAGTGGGCGTCACCGGTGATGATGGCGTTGAGGAAAGCCGCTTTGACATAGGCGGCATCATCCACACCGGGATTGATGTGGTTTTTGAGCAAGTCGAGGAGATACTCCTCTTCGGGGATGGGATCCTGCTTGAGCAGTTCCACCAGTTCGGCGGTCTGCTGCGCCGTCAGCGGCAGCGGGGGGACGCCCAGCTTGGCCCGTTCTTCGGTATGTTTTTTGTAATCTTCGATCAGAGACATTCGCTTCTCCCTCGTTGTCTTGGATTGGGTAACACTGATGGTAGCAGAAGCCCGATGAAACTCTTTGATAATCGGGAAGAATGGTTCACACGCTCACAAAGAGTGTATCAGATTGTTACAGGAGATTCCGATCGATTCCAATGCATGCCAGGATGCTGAGGCGCTCGCCTAAGTCCTTTTCCGTTACAATCCCTTTTATGCAGACAAGACCAAAGAGCCGGCACTTTCAAATATCTTTTGCACCATGCAGGGAGCCGATCGAACCTTTTATGGTGGAGCAGCTCTACAGCCACGCCCGGCGCAGTCTGTTCTTCCTGATACTCATCACCATCATTTTGACCGCGCTCCTCTCCGAAGTCGATGCGATCCCTCGACTCGAGCTCTATACTTGGAGTTTACTGCTTCTGGGAATCATCATCTTTCGCCTCCGCAGGGTACAGCATTTCCTGAAAAATGACATTCCCGGAAAACTCAATGCTCTCCGGGCCCGTCGGCTCTATCGGAATTTTTTCATCATGGCGATGATTACCGCACTTCTGGCGGGGATTGCTGTCCCGCTCTTCGCCCCCTACCTGCGGGACATCTACCTGCAGTTCGCTCTCTATATCTACAGTATCGGCATCGCCGCGGGAGCGATGGCCGCACTCTTCCCCAGTCTCAAGCTGGCCACCTCCTATGCCGTACTGACCACCCTTCCGCTGATCGTCCACCTAATCCGACTGCCTGACCGCTTCGCCCTGCTCGACGGCCTGGTCATCATCCTCTTCGTCGTGACCCTGACCCTCATCGCTCAGACCACCCATCGTTATATGACACAGGTCTATGAACAGCGCAAGCGTCTGCTGGCCAAAGAGGAGGAGCTTCATGCCCTCTTCGAGCAGACGCCTACACCGATCTTCTATTTCGATAACGATCTGAAGATCCGAAAATACAACCAGGCTTTCAGAGATTTTTTCAACGTACCTCCCGATCTGCAGATGGAAGGCTTCGATGTCACCAAGCTCCGTTATCAAAAAGCGGTGGATCTGATGCGGGAAGTTCTCGAAACCGGTAAGCCGGTAGAGTACAACGGTCTCTATCTCTCCACCTTCGATCCCCGGGAGTACTGGCTCCAGGCCAAGATCGCTCCGCTATTCAACTACAACGGCGAACTGATCGGGGGGATCGTCAGCTTTCAGGATCGAACCATGGAGATCAAAAGCATCGAATACCTGGAGCAGCTGGCCTCACTCGACCCGCTCACCAATCTGCGGAATCGCCGGAGTCTCCTTCAGCGCCTCCACTCCCTGGTAGAGGAGCAACGAGACGACTCCAAACTCTCCCTGCTCTATTTCCTCGACCTCAACCAGTTCAAGCCCATCAACGACACTCTGGGCCACACCTTCGGTGACGAGGTGCTCAAGGAAGTGGCAGAGCTGCTCAGCTCCATGATCCCCGAAGAGGCCGAGGTCTTTCGGCACGGAGGAGACGAATTCGTCATTCTCCACTCCTACTGCTGTCGGACCGAAGAGGAGGCCAGAGAGACCGGGGCCCGTTTTGCCCGGGAGATCAACCGGGCCCTGGAACGCCAGATGATTTTCGACCAGTATCATCTCTCCATGCACGCCAGCATCGGGATCGTCATCATAACCCCCGAGATGCACGATACCGATGAGATCATCCGCCTTGCGGACATCTCCATGTACCAGGCCAAGAGTCAGAAGCTCGAATACGCTTTCTACAACAGCAGCATGGACGAGCATCGACGCAAAAGTTTCTTTTTGCGCCAGGGGCTGAGTCGTCCGGAATTGCTTTCGCAGCTGGAACTCCACTATCAGCCTATCTACGGCCTGGAGTGCCGAAGCCTCATCGGGGCCGAAGCTCTCATACGCTGGCGCCATCCGACCCTGGGGCTCCTGCCTCCCGCCGAATTCATTCCCCTCGCCGTGGAGAGCGGCGAGATCCGCAAGATCGGCCGCTGGGCCCGGGAAGAGGTCTGCCGCACCCTCAGGGAGTTGCGCGAACGGGGCAGCGATCTCTCCTTTCTCTCCACCAATATCGACGCTCGTGAACTTGGATATGAGGACTTCATCCCGACGCTGGAGGAGGCACTCTCTACCCAGAATGTCGATCCCCGACAACTGGTCATCGAGATCACCGAGAACTCTCTCGTGGACAATTTCGAAAATTTCCATAGCACCATCGAGAGGCTCAAATCACTGGGGATCCGCTGGGCCATCGATGATTTCGGGATCGGCTACTCCTCCCTCTCCTATCTGGAGCGGCTCAATTTTTCCATCCTCAAAATCGACCGCAGTTTCGTGGCAGGGATCACAGAGAACCGTAACACCTCCTTCCTGGTCACCCACATCGGCGAGATCGCTTCGCACCTGGGCTACAAAGTTGTCGCCGAAGGAATCGAGACCCGGGAACAGCTGGAACAGTTGCTCAAAATCTATCCGGAAATCATGTGCCAGGGATTCTACTTCGAACGGCCCCTGCCCAAAGAGGCTTTTTTCAAACTACTGCCACCCAAGGAGGGTTGAGATGTATCTCTTTTCCGACCGCCTCTACCGCAAAGACGAAATCGTTCTGAATGACAACAAAAAACAGGTGATCTTCACCACCATCGACAACGAGACGATCCTCCAGTGGCTCCGGGATCACGACTTTCCCGAAAGCTTCATCGAGGACATCCGTAACGAGGACCAGAGTATCACCTACGAAGAGCATGACCGGTTCAAGCTCATCATCCTCAAATATTTCATCAGCGACGAAGAGGATGACCTGCTCTACCATGACGAGAACGTGGTCATCATCGTCACCGAAAACACCTTCATCTTCCTGGGACGGGACGAGAAGATCATCAAGAGCCTCACCTCCAAGCTCTACAAACGCTACCGCCAGAGCGACTCCCTCCCCTATATCACCTACACGGTCATCGACATCATGGTGGACCACACAATGTGGATCATCGACCGGATCGACGATCGTCTGGAAGAGATCGAAGACCGGATCTTCGCCGAGGACCTGGACGAAGAGACAGTCCAGAAAGACCTCTATTTCGCCCGGCGCACCCTCAACCGCATCGCCAAGCTCTCGGTACAATCGACGGACGTGGTCAACAAGATCTACAACCATTTCCCCGTAGAGACCCGCCGAAAGCTCAAATACGAGTTCATCGATCTCAAGGAGCACCTCTCCTTCTCCATCAACGAATCCAAAACCTATCTGGATCGCACCGGTTATCTGCAGAACCTGCTCATGGGCTTTCTGAGCAACCGGATGAACCAGGCGATGCAGCGCCTGGCGGCCATCAGCCTGATCTTCCTGCCGCTGACCTTTATCGTCGGCAACTACGGGATGAACTTCAGATATATGCCGGAGCTGGAATGGAAGTACGGCTACGCCCTGGTCTGGGGGCTCAACATCGCCATCGGCTGGTTTATCTACCGCTGGCTCAAAAAGCAGAAGTGGATCTGACGGGGATGAAGCGCATCACCACCCCCTCGGTGGTTATTCGGATCCTGATTTGGATTCTCCTGCTGGTCGGAGGAGTCGCCTTCTCGATCCAAAATGATCTGAACCGTTTCCCGGAGCTTTTCGGCAGCCTCCCGTTCCACCTCCTGACCCTGCCCCTGGGGCTGATTGTCCTGACCCTCTCGTTTCGGGCTGCCGCCGTCGGGGGACGGGAACTGGCCCGACACGGGCGTGAGGGCAATCTCCCCCGTCTCGAGACCAACCGTCTGGTGACTAGCGGGATCTACCGCTGTACCCGCCATCCGATGCTTTTCGGCCTGATGCTCCTGCCTCTGGGGGTCGCCCTGCTGCTGGGATCACCGACCTTCATCTTTTTCGTCGCGCCGGCGGAGGCCTTCTTCATCCTGGTGATGATCCTGACCCTGGAGGAGCAAGAAGCGATCGGGAAATTCGGTGACGCCTACCGGGAGTACCGCCGGCAGACACCGCTCGTTCCCCGATCCCTCCGATGCTGGCGAATGCTCTTCGGTCGGGAACGACAGAACGAAAAATGAACGCTCTCCCGATCTACGCCGTCCTTCCCCGATTGCGGGAAGCACTGCACTCCCGTCACCGCGTCATCCTCCAGGCCGATCCCGGAGCGGGCAAGAGTACCGTAGTCCCCCTGGAGCTGATGGAGGAGCCCTGGCTCCAAGATCGCCGGATCCTCATGCTCGAACCGCAACGCCTGGCGGCTCGGATGGTGGCCACGCGCATGGCGGAAACCCTCGGAGAACGTCCGGGAGAGCGGGTGGGCTATCGGATGCGGGGCGAGGCGCAGGTCTCCCCCCGTACCCGGATCGAAGTGGTCACCGAGGGGATCCTGACCCGGATGCTTCAGCACGATCCCGCCCTGGAGGAGGTGGGGCTGCTGATCTTCGACGAGTTCCACGAACGTTCCCTCCACGCCGATCTGGGGCTGGCCCTGGCGCTCCAAAGCCAGGAGCTGCTCCGGGAGGATCTGCGAATCCTGGTGATGTCCGCGACGCTACAGAGCGATGAACTCCTCGGCCTGCTGGGCGAGGAGACCCCCCTGATCCAAAGTGCCGGCCGTTCCCATCCAGTGACGCTGCACTACCGTGACCCCCGCGCCCCTGCCGTCACGCCGGACAAGCTGGCTGCCGAAACCGCCCGCACCGTCAAAGAGGCGCTGCAGCGGCACGAAGGCTCCCTGCTCGCCTTCCTCCCCGGCCTTCGGGAGATCCGACAATGCGCCCGCCTTCTGGAGGGGATGGGACCGGAGGTGGAGGTGTTGGAGCTCTACGGAGCCCTGGATCCCGCCGCGCAGCGTCGTGTCATCCGCCCCGCACCCCCCGGCAGGCGCAAGGTGATCCTGGCGACCAATCTGGCCGAGACCAGCCTCACCATCGACGGGATCCACATCGTCGTGGACGGCGGCTACCGACGGGAGGTCTCCTACGACGCCGTCGTCGGAATGGGGCGGATGCGGACCCGCCCCATCGCCGCCGACTCCGCCCGCCAACGAGCCGGTCGGGCGGGACGTACCGCCCCCGGGGTCTGCTACCGCCTCTGGCACGAGCACCGGGCGCTGGCACCCCGCAGCACACCGGAGATCCTTCAGGCCGACCTGGCACCCCTGGCCCTGGAGCTGGTCCGCTGGGGAGCCGCCCCGGAGGAGCTGGGCTGGATCGATCCGCCGCCTCGGCAGGCGATGGAGGAGGCGATCCGCCTGCTCCGTGAACTGGAGATGCTGAATGAGGAGGGAGCCCTCACCCCTCTCGGAAAACGCGCCCTGGATCTGGGGGAGCACCCGCGCATCGCCCACATGCTCCTGCGGGCGGCGGAGATGGAACTGGGCTACGAAGGGATCCTGCTGACCCTACTCCTGACCGAACGCCTCCCGATCATTCGCAGCGATGACCTGGCCGAGGAGATGGAGGAGCTCCACCGCCTCCTGTCGGGCTCCTCGACTCCCCCGACGCTGCGACAGCGTTTCCGGACCCTTCTCAGGCAGAGCGGTACGGAAGCACAAACCACGGTCCGCAGCGACCGGGCCGGTCTGCTGACTGTCCTGGCCTATCCCGAGCGCGTCGCCAGGCAGCGGGGGAATGACGGCGCCTACCTGGCCGCCTCGGGGCGGGGAATGACCCTCCCGCCCCGGAGCACTCTGGCCCGTCATCCGCTTCTGGCAGTCGCCGAAAGCTCCGGCGAAGGGATGACCCGACTGATCCGCCGAGCCGCACCCTTGAGCCACGACGATCTCCGAAAAGCCTATCCTCACACGGTGCAACGGCACCGAGAGCTGCGCTACAACGACACCACGGGCAGAGTAGAGGCACGGGAAGAGCTGCGCTTTCACCGTCTGATCCTGGAACAGCGCCCCCTCCCCCGTCCCGAAGGAGAGGAGGTTTCACAGCTTCTGTTGGAAGGGATACGTCAGCGGGGCGTAGAGTCTCTCCCCTGGAGCAATTCGGCCGGTGCTCTTCGCAAGCGGCTCCTGGCTGCCCACCGGCACCGACCCAAAATCTTCCCCGATTGGAGCGACGAGGCACTCCTGGAGAGCCTGGAGGAGTGGCTGCTGCCTTGGATAGAGGGAATGAACAGCCTGGAAGATCTCAAAAACCTTGACCTGAAAAATATTATGGAGGGCTCACTGAGCTGGGAAGAGCGGCAGAGTCTCGATCGGCTTTTTCCCGAGACGATCGAGCTGCCCACGGGCACCCGGGCAGTCGTGGACTATGCTGATCCCGAGGCTCCGGTATTGGCGGCACGGCTTCAGGAGCTCTTCGGCTGGCGGGAGACCCCAAGGATCCTGGGGGGAGAGCTTCCATTGACACTGCAGCTCCTCTCCCCGGCCCGCCGTCCCCTCGCCCTCACCCGGGATCTGGAGAGCTTCTGGCGCCGGGTCTATCCGGATGTGCGCAAAGAGATGCGGGGACGCTACCCCAAACACTACTGGCCAGAGGATCCCTTCACCGCCACACCGACCCGCCGGACCAAAAAGGGAATGGCCCGTCCTTAAATCTCCACAACCGCTCCGACGCCGCCTTGCAGACAATCCTCTCCAAAGGCGGTACGGAACATCTCCGTCGCCCGCTCTCCCGTGCAGTGGGTAGGACAGACCTGTCGGACCCCCAGGGCGACCAATCCTTCGATCGTCTCTTCGATCTCCCACTCCTCACTGCGAAAGAGGTGGAATCCCCCCATCACCAGAGCCAAAGGTTCTCCGGCCATCTCCGTGGCCCGCGCGGCGATCTCCACGATGCCGGCATGGGCACAACCCGTCAGCAGCACCGGCCCGGCGGCACTACGGATCAGCACCGACTGCTCTCCGATCTCTGCCATCATCCCCGTGGACTCCACCCCGTCGAAGAGGGGCATCGGCTTCTCTCCGACCACGGTCACCCCGCCGCTTAGTCGCTCCAAATCCCGGATCCAGAGTTTGGAGAAGCTCTCGGTCAGGTAGAGTCGGATCGAGGGGACCAGCTCCAGCACCGTATCGAGTCCGCCCACATGGTCCCAGTGGGGGTGGGAGAGCACCAGCTCCTTCGCCCGGTTTAGCTCCACTCCCGCGATCGAAGCATTTTTGAGCAAAACCCGCCCGTTGCTGCCGGTATCAAAGAGCCAGGGCTCCTCCTTTTCCGGTTCCACCCAGCAGGCAAAGCCCCAAAGCGGTGTCATCTCCTCTCGATGAGGCACATTGTCAAACAGGATCGTCAGTTTCATCGTTTTCCTTTTCATTGATCAGAGAATTAAACGGACTCAATACTCAACACTTAACGCTCATCCCCCAGATCCACGATCCACGCCCCGGGGATCTTCCGTTCGATCAGATACTCCGCCAGATCGAACCAGCGCACCCCCTCACTGTCCAGAATCGCCGCGTCGGCACTGAGCACCACCCCGTCACAGCGTTTGAGCCGGCCATCCACTCCGTCCACCGCCTCGGCCTCTGCTTCGACCCCCAGCTCCCGGGCCGTCGACTCCACCAGGGCCGCCAGACGCCCGCTGTTGGAGACGGGGCGGTCGAAATACCAGCGGCTCCGTTTCACCCCCAGCTCCCGCAGCCCCTCCAGGGCCAGGCGGACCGCCGCCTCGGTTTCGGCCCGGAGCGCATAGTTGCCGTGCACCGCCGCCAGATCCCGGATCCGGCCGTCGGTCCCCCGGATCAGTACCCCGCCGCCCAGGGCTGTCTCCAAGGTGATCAGCAGATTGAAACCGTCCACGCAGACCTGCTCTCCCCGCAGCTCTTGCGGCCGAAGCCGACCGGCACGATCGCTGCGGTCCCAGCTGGCGTGGCTCAGTGCCAGGCGTTCCCGGCCGGTCAACTGATAACGGTTGCCCACCAGCTCGGCGGCCGCTTTGGCGGCGTAGCCCCGACGCAGCAGCCAGCTCAGGTCTTTCACCGCCTCCCGAAGCCGCCGCAGCCGCTCAGGATCGCGAAAGAGCCCATCCTCCGGCGCCGGTCCCCGATGTTTTCTCATTCCGTTCTCTCCGCATTCTCAACTTTGCGCCCCCGGATCACCACAAAGGCCCCTTCGCCCCAGCCGGGACGGACCCCGCCTTCCATCGACTCCAGACCTTCGCCGAAGAGGGTCTGCACCGCCTCCAGCTTTCCAAAGCCCGCTTCCCGCAGCAAGCCGGCAACCTCCTTGGCGGAGAAAAAGGTCGCCGGAGCATAGAAGCGGCTTTCGTTTCGATGCTCCAGATAGTAGCGCCCCAGCGGGGTCTCCCGATCCACGAAGCCCACGATGACCCATCCGCCAGGCCGCAGGATGCGCCGAATCTCCTGCAGGGCCTTTCGGGGATCGTCCACGAAGCAGATCGTCGTCACGATCAGAGCGAAATCGACACTCTCATCAGGCAGCGGGATCTCCTCGGCAGTCCCGGGAATCACCTCAAGCCCCTTCTCCATGGCACGGGCTGCCATCTTCGGCGAGGGCTCGATCCCCAGCCGGATCCCCAGCGGCAGAGCGAAACGTCCTGTCCCGATCCCGATCTCCACCCCTTCGGAAAAGGCCGGCAACAGACGCTCGATCGCCTTGAGCTCCCAGCGATAGAGATCGGGATGCTCCTCAAACCACTCCTCGTACCGTTCCGTATGTTTTTCGAAGGGTTCGATCTTCGCCATGCTCACCTCTTTTCTCAGCGCTCAACGTTCAACACGCTCATTCCGGAATCTCCGGCGCCTTGATCCGCTCCCCCAGTCGGGCATAGTTCGGCCCCACCCGGGCGATCAGATCACAGTCGAGATAGAGACGCTCCGGGTTGACGACACAGCTCTCATCAATATGCTGCTCTTCGATCTTCAGGATCAGGGGCCGGGTTTTGCTTCCCTCCAGATCCACCTCCTGCAAAAGGGTACAGGCAAAAGCGGAGGGTGCCCCCTCGACCATCGGAGGAAAGCCCTCGAAGATCCCGGTCATCGGAATGTCGAAATGCTTCACTTCACTCTCTTCATGGGAGAGGGCTTTGGAGCTGTAGTGCATCGGCTCCAAAAGTTCCGGCGAGACCAGGCAGAGGGTGCAGCGGCCGTGCTTTCTCAGATTGGCCAGGGTATCTTTGGGCGTGCCGTCGGGGCGGTGCCCCACCGAGACGATGAGGGTCGCCGGCTCCGAAGAGAGGGGCGTGAAGTAGCTGAAAGGCGCCAGGTTGAGCACTCCCTCATCCTCGGTGACGATCCAGGCGATGGGACGGGGCACCACGCTCTGGGCCATGAGTTTGTAGCGGTCTGAAGCGGGAATCTTCGCGTAGTCAATTTTCATAGTGCATCCTTTTTCTGAACCTGTTGTTCATCTGAACTCTATTCTATCCTCAAAAGAGCGGCACTGTCAAAATGCTATGATAAGGACATGGAAAAGATCAATCAGTTATTGGAGACGGATTTCAGCGATCCGATGAACCTGATACCCCTCCTCATGATCATCGCGATCGCCCTCTACTTCATCGCCATATTCGCCGACCGTCCGCCGGAGTGATGGAGGCTGAGAACTAGCGGCGAAAGCCTGTAGCCTATTTCTCCCTCACATACATGATCGAATTGTTGTTCTCGAACTTGCTCTCCAGGAAGGGGATGTTGCGCAGCAGGGCTCCCAGCTTCTCGTAGCCGTAGTTGACGGGGCTGAAGGCGGAGTTGTTGCTCAGGTACTGCCCCAGATCCGAGACGTTGACCCAGCCGTTCTCTCCGGCAGTCTTGCGCAGGCCCGTCAGCAGCAGATCGATGAACTCCTCGTCCTCCAGGACCGAATCGATCTTGCTCTCGGCTTCGCTGGGAGCGCTCTTTTTGCTCCGTTTCTTCTTGACCACCTCTTCGGTGCGGGATTTGGACTTCTTCTCCTCCTTCTCCAGATTCTCGGTGTAGATGAACTGGCTGCAGGAGTTGATGAAGGCCTTGGGGGTCTTCTTCTCCCCGAAGCCATAGACCGTCAGCCCGTTGGACATAAGCCGCTGGGCCAGGGGCGTAAAGTCACTGTCACTGGTCACCAGGGCGAATCCGTCCAGATCCCGGGTATACATCAGATCCATGGCGTCGATCACCATGGCGATATCGGTGGCGTTCTTGCCCCGGGTGTAGTCGAACTGCTGGATCGGCTTGATGGAGTGCTCCAGGAGCCGGTCCATCCAGGGAGTCAGCTGCTGATTGTTCCAGTTGCCATAGGCCTGCCGCACGATCACTTCGCCGTATTTGGAGAGCTCTTTGAGGATCCCCTTGATGGCATAGGGCGAAGCGTTGTCGCAGTCGATCAGCATCGCGATATGTTTTTTCTTTTCGTTCATTGAGTTTTGTTCCTTGTCTCTTGGATATTTCATTCTACCGATGTGACAAAAATGTCACACGATCCTTATAGGATTATATCAGTTAATCCTCCCCGGCAATGCAACCGGAGGCGCTCCTCTTCGATTCCGCACCTCTCATTCGATATAATCCCTCCATTACTTCCCCACAGGAAATGCGATGCAGATGCAGATCTTCGACTCCGTCATGAAAAAAAAGGTCCCCTTCGAACCCATCCATCCCGGCAAAGCCAGCATCTACGTCTGCGGCCCCACGGTCTACGACGACGCCCACCTGGGCCATGCCCGCAGTGCCCTCAGCTTCGACCTCCTCAGCCGGACCCTACGGGCCCTGGGCTACGAGGTGACCCTGGCCAAGAACTTCACCGACATCGACGACAAGATCATCAAAAAGATCCGTGAAACAGGCAAAAGCCTCAAAGAGATCACCGACTACTACATCGCCCGCTACCTTGAGGAGATGGGAGCTCTGGGGGTGCGGCGGGCCGACATCGAGCCCAAGGCCACCGAATCCCTGGACGCCATCCAGGCGATGGTGGAGCGGCTGCTGGAGCGCGGCTGCGCCTACCGGACCGAAAGCGAAGACATCTACTTCGACACCTGCAAGGATGAGCACTACGGCGAGATCTCCCACATGCTGGGCGACGAGGAGGAGGCCCGCAGCCGACTCTGCGAACTGAAAACGGGAGAGAAGAAGCATCCGAGAGACTTCGCCCTCTGGAAAGCCTGCGCCGGCGAAGAGGACGTCTGCTTCGATACTGAGCTGGGCAGCGGCCGCCCGGGCTGGCACATCGAATGCTCGGCGATGATCGAAAAGCACTTCCACGGCAACGGCGAGTACACCATCGACATCCACGGCGGAGGGGCCGACCTGCTCTTCCCCCACCACGAGAACGAAGCGGCCCAGACCCGCTGCGCTACGGGCCACGAAATCGCCAAATACTGGATGCACAACGGCTTCGTCCAGATCGACGGGGAGAAGATGTCCAAAAGCCTGGGCAACAGCTTCTTTCTCAAAGACGCCCTGGCGATCTACCCCGGCGAGCTGCTGCGCTTCTACCTCATCGGGGTCCACTACCGCAACGACTTCAACTTCAACGAAGTGGACCTCAAAGCGGCCAAAAAGCGCCTCGACAAGCTCTACCGGCTTAAAAAACGCCTCACACCGGGCAAGGCGGGCGAAGCCGACGCCGCCTTCGTCTCCACCCTCAAGGAGGCGATGGCCGACGATCTGAACACCTCCAAAGCCCTGGCCATCGTCGACGAAATGGTCAGCGAGGCCAACGAAGCCCTGGACGCCAACCCCAAAGACAAGGTCCTCAAGCGCACAGTGTTGGGCAACATCGCCTTCGTCGACGAACTCCTGGGGTTCGGCGGCTCCGATCCTTTCGCATGGTTCCAGCACGGAGTGAGCGATGAAGAGCGTGCCAAGATTGAAGCGCTGATCGAAGAGCGCAACGCGGCCAAAAAGGCCAAAGACTTCGCCCGGGCCGACGCTATCCGCGACGAGCTGGCCGCCATGGGAATCGCCCTGATGGACACCCCCGAAGGGACCAAATGGGAGAAGCTCTGATCGTCGCCCCTGTCAGAATTTGCTCCGGTGAGGATTAAGCCTTTTGAAAAACGGTTCGAGCCGATACCGTCATGCTGAACTTGATTCAGCATCCACGTTTCCATGAGTATCTGGCCCTGGATTCCGGATCGAGTCCGGAATGACGAAGCGCGTTCAGACCCCTCTATTTCACAAAAGCCAAAGGCCCTTTCGGATCGATCAGATCCCTGATAGCCTCATAAGGAAGAAAGAAACTCGTCCGTCCCGCCGCATAGGGCTTAATCTCGTATTGGTTATAGAGAAAATAAAGCCCTCTGGGAGTAATGGCGAAATTCTCCGCCAGAACGAAGCGGTTCTCGAACCAGTCATCGTCGGTCAACGGTTGGGAAGGCTTGAGATTGTGCTGCATCCTGTAAAACTTGAGCGCTACCGCTTTTAGTTTCTCTTCCGTACCTGGAAGGAAAAGCTCCTGCAGGCTCAGCTTCTTCTGCGTCGCGATGGAAACATTGGTGTAACCCACCGTGTCGTAGCCGTGGGCCCCTCCGGTGTAGCCGTTTGACTCGATGGCGAGGGTGTAGGTGGCAGGGGTTTTGGC
>JALVUD010000019.1:0-29168 GCA_027035765.1 Campylobacteraceae bacterium | reverse complement strand
TCGCCATACCACTCCCCTCTGACATCACCGCCCAGTTCCTTGATCGTATCGAAGACCTCTTTTTTGAGGTTATTCTTTCGGTAGGAACCGAGGATCGGATCGATGAAGGCATGGGCACCTTTCAGAAACGCGGGTAGATCGCTGACATTGGTGTCGAGATAGCTTAGCTTTTTGCCTTCGCAAAAGGAGTGATCTTTGTCGATCCGGGTGCAGTATTTCTCCGAGAGAGTGCGGGTGGATAGGCGATACTCTCCGGGATCGAGGAAACGCTGCTGTGCTTCTGCCACGCAGAGGACTGCCAAAAAGGTCAGGAAGAACTTGGATAATAGTCGGAGCATACGGTCTCTCCGTAGCTAGATCTAGCTAGAGATTTTATATTGTATCCATTATTTTTCACGCAGTGTTCAAAATAACCAGGTTAAAATGTATAGATAGGTAATTATAGTGTGGTTAACGATCAACTCATTATCAAAATGGTCGTGGATATTGGAGCTTAACCACCCCATCGATTTCCCCGATCCCGTCGATACGATCAAGTTCCGAATAGAGCAGGAGGGATTGAAGCAGAAAGATCTTGTGGAGATCCTCGGCGGAAGCAAATCGCGGGTCTCCGAACTGCTCAACCGCAAGCGGGGATTGACGCTTGAGATGATCCGTAAGCTGCATGATCGGTTGAAGATACCCTTTGAGAATCTCATCGGGGAAAATACTATTGCTGACACATGATTCCTTTCATTAACTTTCACTTCCTACTTTTACTTTACCTCTTTTTCTTTGGAAGAAGAATATTGCTATTATCTAATCCTTTTACTCCCACCCCTTAACATTTTACTGATCAAATCATTGAATAAGATTTTAAGGGAAAATAATATATAATTATCAAATTTACTGCTATTATTTGAAAGGATATCTTTGTATTCCAAAAATAGAATTGATAAATCTGGACGTTCCCTTTCTAAAAATACATTTAAATCTGAAGATGATGAAATAGAATCTGAAATAATATTTGATGACTACAGAAAAAGTCACTTACAGCCATTAACGGAAACAACGCATCTTCTACAAACTTGGCTCAGTGGATACGATGGGCAATATTACATAGCACAACGTCTAAAAAGAAAACCACAGATACTACGTAAACTTAGAAGATTTAGTGTGCGTCTTTCACAGTTGCAGGATATTGGAGGAAATAGAATCATAGTTGATACAAATGAAGACGTAGAGCGACTGAATAGATTTATCACTGAAAAGCTATCTCTTGAAAAACATATATCAATATTTAGAGTTACTGACTACCGCCCAGAAGGAAGAGATGATACTGGATATCGAGCATTGCATATTATACTTTTTGTTGATGGAAGAAAAATAGAATTACAAATAAGAAGTAGAGCTCAACATTATTGGTCAGAGAGTATAGAAAGAACATCCGTAATTTACGGTTATCATCTAAAAGAGAATGTTGGAGATGAAACGATACTTCAATATTTCAAGCTTTTATCTCATATTTTTTACGAAATTGAATGTGGGAGAGAACCAGCTCCTCAGGAAAAAATGAAATTGGATGAGCAACGAAAAGCTGCTGAGGATATAATTGCAAGGGAAGGAAGAGGAGCTCCTCTTGATAGTTACATTAACGAAGGTGTAATAAATTCAATGCTCAGTGCACAAAAAAATAAATCTGGTCAAATCAATAACTGGTTACTTGTTTTTGACTGGAATACTGGAAATTTTGTAAATTGGACTTCTATTTCAAGAGACCCTCAGAAAGCTTATGACGCATATGTTTCTAGTGAAAATCAATACAGTGAAACAGATGGATATGAGGTTGTTCTTGTGGGTTCATCAGATGTAACAATGATCAGAAGAACACATAGTCACTACTTTGGCATTGATGGCTATGATGGGATTCTTGAAAATCTCGATACTTCAATTCTTGGATTCAGCACAAGAAAAAGACTAGATTCTGGATCACGAAGGGTTTTACATACACTTTATAGAAAAAATTTTTGGGGAAGGAAAACAGTAAGTATCGAAACACTAAAGAACCACTATTGTAAAACTGTATACGGTATTGATGAATCTTTAAAAGTTCTTACTGAACTTGGTCTTATAGATATGGCGAATAAAAAAGGGCCAGTTTCTTTAAATGGAAGTATGCGTGAAGAAATTGAATCATATTTATAATGTTTCTAATTTATATAAAAAAAATATTCTACTTCTTTCTTCCCTCGTTCCCACTGTCTCAATGGGAACGCCTACGGGAACACAATCTACCAAAACCGCTCCACCTCGATCACCCCTAGCTTCCCCTCAAAATCCCGTGCCGAACTGTATTACCATCGCTTCACTTCATTCATATATCACCATTTGACGGGGTTTTCGTGGATATACCGGATCTTCTATATCGTCATAACACCATATAAAATAAGCTAGGGTTGACAACAACACTTAACCTAATCTGTTAGCTCCGATCTTTTTTATGTACTTATGAATTTCCCACCTATAACGGTAGTATGCGAGGGGCTACTCCTTACACAAACACTACACTAAAATTATGCTATAACTTCTCAGATAAAAAATTTTCTCCCAAAGGATCCACATGAAACTCCTCGCCCTCCTCTTCGCCCTCACACTGGGCCTCATGGCCAAACCCCAGACCATCGTCTTCGCCGCCGGGTGCTTCTGGGGGGTGGAGAAGCATTTCGAGAACCTCCCGGGCGTGATCGATGCCCAATCCGGCTACGCCGGGGGCAACTACCCCGATCCTGATTATCACAAGGTCCTCTCCTACCGCTACGACACCCCCAAAGGGGTCGTCAACTACACCGAATCGGTCAAAGTCACCTACGACGACGCCAAAATCTCCACCGAGAATCTCATCAAATCCTTCTGGGAGCTACATGACCCCACCCAGAAGAACCGCCAGGGCAACGACCGGGGCAACAACTACCGCAGCGCTATCTTCTACACCACCCCCGAACAGAAAGCGATCGCCCTGCGGACCAAAGCCGAATATCAGAAGCTGCTCTCCAAGGCAGGCTACGGCAGGATCGTCACCGAAATCCGACCGCTGAAAAAGTTCTACCCCGCCGAAGCCTTCCATCAGGACTATCTCAAAAAGAACCCGGGCGGCTACTGCCCCAACCATGCCACCGGGGTCAAATTCCCGGACAAGGCCAAAGCAAAGACCCAAGACACCAAAGCCCTTACCCCCCTGGGGGGCAAAGAGATCCTGGTCATCGACGCCGAGAACTGCCCCTACTGCGAAGCCTTCAAAAAGAAAGTCGCCGCCACCTACCACGGGACAATCCCCATGCGCTTCGCCCACGAGGACCGCATCAGAGGCTTCAGACTCAAAACGCCCGTCATCGGCACGCCGACGATCTACTTCATCGTGGACGGCAAAGAGGTGGCGGCCCATACCGGCTATCTGAGTCCCAAAGAGTTCTACAAAGCCCTGGGGGCCTTCAAACTGGGAACAAGCAGCGAAGCCTACGATATCGCTTTCAACCGTGGCACCGAACCGCGATTCTGCAAGAAATACGCCATCTTCAAAAACGTGGGCGACGGGGTCTTCGTCGACAGACTTTCCGGCGAGATCCTCTTCGACAGCAGAGATCGCTTCAACTCCCACTCCGGCTGGCTCAGCTTCTACCGGGCGCAGCCCGGTGCCGTCATCGAACGGCCCGACAACAGCTTCGGCATGCACCGCACCGAAGTGATCGCCAAAACCAGCGGCGCCCATCTGGGTCACGTCTTCAACGACGCCCCCGGCGGAAAACGTCGTTTCTGCATCAACGCTACCGTCCTGGAGTTCGTCCCGAGGGCCAAGCTACCCCAGTGGCGTAAACGCCACAGTGTCGTCGAAGCAGTAAAAACGGAGAGCAAATAGTCAGTTTATGTTATGATTATCATAAACTATTCAAATAGAAGGTTTACAAGATGAAACGCCTCTTCCCTTTGATCCTAATCGCCGCGACACTGGTCTGGGCGGGAGACGACAACCGTTCCACTCCCGCCAACGATCAGAACCTGACCCAGAAGCACATCAAAGAGCAGATGGAAAAAGAGAAGAAATACGCCAAAGAGAAGGCCTTTTATGAAGGCAAAGACTACAACCTCAGCGACAAAACCGTCGATCCACACGAACTGGACAAGATCCCGGTGATCGAACCCGAAGACGATTTCGACATGAGCGACGTCTACAGCGACGATCAGTAGCGCGTGTTACGTGCTATGTGCTAAGTGTTACGAATGAAGAAAGGGCCTGAAGTTCTATTTTCATTTTGTTCTCGCCGCAGGGCAATGCCCCAAAATCCCTCACTCTTCACTCCTCATTACTCACTAGAATAAACCTCAAAGAGGCTTATTCGCTATAATCCTGTTAAAAAAGGCCCGTGATGTCCTTTTTCAGTTATGACACACTCAAATCGATGATGTTCCGCCTCGATCCCGAGACCGCCCATACCGTAGCGGGATTCGGGCTCAGGGCTCTCCCCTGCTGCCCCCCGGCCTGGAACGCCATGATCGACCGCTATTTCGTCGACCATCCCGTGCTGCGGCAAAACCTCTGGGGCCGGACCTTCCGCAATCCGGTGGGCCTGGCCGCCGGCTTCGACAAGAACGGCGACTATGTGCGGGGGACTCCCGCTCTCGGCTTCGGCTATACCGAGATCGGCACCGTCACCCCCCGTCCCCAGCCCGGCAATCCCAAACCGAGGCTCTTCCGACTGGTGGAAGAGCGCTCCATCCAGAACGCCATGGGCTTCAACAACAAAGGCGCCCATCACATGATCAAGCGCCTCAAACGGCTGCGCTTCTTCGACTATCCTATCGGCATCAATATCGGTAAGAACAAGCTCACCCCCGAAAAGGAAGCCCTGAACGATTACGAAACCCTCTTCAAAGCTTTCCGGGACTACGGCACCTACATCGTCATCAACATCTCCTCCCCCAACACCCCGGGGCTGCGGGATCTGCAGAACGAGGCTTTTATCCGGGAAGTCTTTCGCATCGGGCGCTCCATCACCGACAAGCCGATCCTGCTCAAAATCGCTCCCGATATGGGTCCCGAACAGGCCCTGGAGCTCTGCCGCGTCGCCGTGGAGGCCGGAGCGGCGGGGATCATCGCCACCAACACCACCGTCGACTACTCCCTCACCCCCAACGCCCAGAACTTCGGCGGTATCAGCGGCGCCCTGCTGACGGAGAAATCGAGAGAGCTCTTCGCCGCCATCGGCCGGGAGTTTCACGACAAGACCCTGCTGATCTCCGTCGGCGGCATCGACAGCGCCGAAGAGGCCTACCGCCGCATCCGTATGGGAGCCAGCCTGGTGCAGGTCTACAGCCTGCTGATCTACGAAGGCCCCGCCCTCATCGAGCGGATCAACCGGGGTCTTATCCGGCTCCTGCGGGCCGACGGCTTCGAGAATATTTCCGAGGCGGTCGGAGCGGACTGGAAAAAGAGTGAGGAATTGGGAAACTAGTAACGAGTAACTAGTAACTAGTAACTAGAAACTAGAAGCTGATTACACTTTTCTCGTTCCCATCCGTCCCCGGTGGGAACGGCTACGGAACTTCCGCATCTTCGCTATACGCATTTCATACCATCATGCCTCGGGAAATGTGTTCCCACCAGAATGGTGGGAACGAGAGAGAAACTTAACACTTAGCACATAACACGTAGCACAATTTATCCGGAAGCGGAAATTCATTCCCGCCATTCAGGGCTGAAGTCCTCTCCCCAACGAAAGCGCTGAAAGCGCACAAAATGCTCAGGGCCCTCTCCCAATGACCAGTGACCAATGACTAATGACCGCGCCAAAGGCGCTTGTGAAACGGCCAGACAATGACGACAACCCCCAGCCCCAGCACCGATCCGATCACCAGCTCCGCCAACAGACCCGGCCAGGCATGGAACCATTCGTGCAGCTGCGGCACATGATGGAGGAAAATCCCTCCCGCCACCAGCAGCATCGCCAGGGTCCCAATGATGGAGAGAGACTGGATAACCCTGGGGAGGAATGCCACCAGAAAGCTCCCCAGTTTGGCCACGAATCCCTCTCCGTGACTGCGGCGAATCAGCGCCAGGCCCATATCGTCCATTCTCACGATCAACGCCACAATACCGTAGACCCCCACCGTTGCCAGGAAGGCCACCAGCGTCACCACGGGGATCTGCACGCTCAGCGGCTGATCGCTGACGGTCCCCAGTGCGATGATGACGATTTCGATGGAGAGGATGAAATCGGTGACGATGGCGGAGCGGACCTTGGCCTTTTCCGCCGTCAGGGGATCTTCTTCTGTGGAGGAACCTGCTTCATCAGCCTCCTCCTCTTCGTCCCGGTGAAAGAGCCACTCCAGCACCTTTTCCGCCCCTTCGTAGGCCAGGTAGAGTCCCCCCAGCATCAGAATCGGGACGATAGCCTGTGGGGCAAACGCACTCAGGAGAAAGGCGATGGGAAGGAGAATGAGCTTGTTGAGAAAGGAGCCTTTGGTGATGGCCCAGAGCACCGGCAGTTCCCGGGAGGGGGGAAACCCCGCCGCTTTGTTGGCGTTGACCGCCAGGTCGTCCCCCAGGACCCCGGCGGTCTGCTTGGCGGAAGTTTTGCTCATCACCGCCACATCGTCCATCAGGGAGGCGATATCGTCAAAGAGGGCGAAAAATCCGCTGGCCATTGCTATTCCTTTATTCGGGGTATCGGTGATTGGTATCTAGGTGTATTGGCATATTTGTCATCCTGAACTTGATTCAGGATCCAGGGCACCATAGGCATTTCGAGCCCTGGATTCCGGGTCAAGCCCGGAATGACATGAGGATTTTTAGACTTTTCGATTTTATCAGTTAGTCACCCGTTTGTTTCTGAACGATCCCACGGATCCGCTCCAGGGTTTCCCGTTCTCTGGCCACGATGACATACTCCTCCTGCACCTCGATCTCCAATCCCTTGCAGAGCGCCAGACCGGCAGCGAAATCGTAGATGCGGAAGGGACCAACAAAGAGAAAGTAGTTGACACTGCGGGCATAGGCCAGGGAGAGGGCCACGGCGCCGGGCGCGCGGAATTTGAGCCCCGCTTCATCCAGCGCGGCGACGATTTTGGGCTGGGCGTAGGCTTTTTCAAAGAGGCCGATCTCGGGATGGGGGGCGGGAGCGGGCCGCTGCCATCCTTCACCCAGCAGCGATCCCTGGAGTGCCTCTCCCTCCCCGTCGATCCGGAAAAGGTCGCCGTTGGCCAGGTTGGCGACGAAGGCTTCGGTGAGGATCCCTTCGCTATTGAGGCGGGCGACGGAGACGCCGTAATAGGGGAAGCGGCTCAGCGCGTTGGAACTGCCGTCGAGGGGATCGAGAATCAGGGTCGAGTCCCCCTCGCCGATCACCCCCGACTCTTCCGATTCGATCCGTCCAAAGGGCTGCAGCGCCTCGGCAAAGATCCGCTCCAGCGCCAGATCCAGCCCGCTGCTCAGATCCCCGCCGGCCCCGGTGAAGCCGTTTTTGGCATAGAGTGTATCATCTTGCGGATGGAGCAGCAGCTCCCGGGCCTGATGGGCGGCCGTGACGGCCGCCCGGTAGAAGTCGTTCATCGTCTTGGGTTCAGCACCGGATCCCGAACTTTCTCACTATCGCCTTGGCGGCTTCCCGGCCGTCCCGGACCGCGGTGACCACCAGATCGGCGCCCCGGTGGCAATCTCCGCCGGCATAGACGCCCGCTTTGGTGGTTTCGTAGTGTTCATCCACCAGGATGCCGCCCCATTTGTCGGTCTCGATACCGTTTTCGGCCAGGAAAGGATAGACAACCGGGTCGAAGCCCAGGGCGAAGATCACCACATCCGCCGGGACGGTGAACTCGCTGCCCGGGATCTCCTCGACACGCTGGCGGCCGTTGGCGTCGGGCTCGCCCAGGCGGGTCTTGATCATCTCCACACCGATCACCGCACCGTTTTCGTCCTTGAGCACCTCTTTGGGAGAGCAGTAGAATTCAAACTCCACCCCCTCCTCTTTGGCATTGATGTACTCTTTGCGGGAACCAGGCATATTGTGGGCATCGCGGCGGTAGAGACACTTGACACTCGCCGCCTGCTCCCGCAGGCTGGTCCGCACGCAGTCCATCGCCGTGTCACCTCCACCGATGACTACGACCTTTTTGCCCTTGACCTCGATGTTGTGCTCCCGCTCTTCGCCGAAGAGCTTCTTCTGGATATCCACCAGAAACTCCATGGCCAGGTAGCACCCTTTGGCATCCTCGCCGTTGATCCCGGGACGACGCCCTTTGGTGGCACCGACTCCGATGAAGACAGCATCGAAATTTTCCACCAGGCTGGCGAAGGTGACATCTTTGCCCACTTCGGTATTCTGATGGAAGACGGCGCCCGCTTTTTCCAGAAGCTTCACCCGGCGTTCGATTACCTTCTTGTCCAGCTTGAAGCCCGGGATGCCGTAGGTGAGCAGGCCGCCGGGGCGGTTCTGCTGGTCGAAGATCTCCACATCGACCCCCTCCCGCAGCAGAAAAGTCGCCGCCGAGAGCCCGGCGGGGCCGGCTCCGACGATGGCCACCTTTTTGTCGCACTTCTGTTCGGAGAAGCGGGGGCGCAGGCCGCGTTTGAACCCCTCTTCGCTGATGAAGGTCTCGATGGAGCCGATGGTGATGGCGCCGTAACCGTCGTTGAGGGTGCAGGAGCCTTCGCAGAGGCGGTCGTGGGGACAGATCCGTCCCATCACTTCGGGGAAGGGCGAGGATTCGTTGGAGAGGTTGAAAGCGAACTCCAGATCCTCCTCGGCCGTCCGCTTGAGCCAGTGAGGGATAAAGTTGTGCAGCGGGCAGCCGTTGTGGCAGTAGGGATCGCCGCACTGGATACAGCGATCGGCCTGTTCGGCGGCCTTTTCGGGGCGGAAGATCTCGTAGATCTCTTCAAAATCCTTGATCCGAACCACCACATCACGCTTGGCGGCATCGATCCGTTCCAGTTCAAAAAATCTCAGCATCTTACTCTCCCTCCTCGACGATCATCTTGAACGGCGCTTTCATATCTTTGGGACGCACCAGCCAGAAGTTGCGGATCTCGACCCGGAAGTTCTCCAGGATCTGTCGCGCCTTTTCGCTGCGGGTCTCGTTGTGGTAGTCTTTGAGCAGCTTCTTGAGGTAGTAGCGCTCGATATCGGTATCTTCGGTATCGATCCGCAGCACCTCGATCAGCTCGCGGTTGATGTTTTCGACAAACTCATGTTCCGCATCGTAGACAAAGGCGGCTCCGCCGGTCATCCCCGCACCGAAGTTGACCCCGGTGCGGCCCAGAATCACCACGACCCCGCCGGTCATGTATTCGCAGGGGTGGTCTCCCGTCCCCTCGACGATGGCGACGGCCCCGGAGTTGCGGACTGCGAAACGCTCACCCACCTGGCCGGCAACGTAGAGCTTGCCGCCGGTAGCGCCGTAGAGACAGGTGTTCCCCGCCAGGGAGAAGGCCTCTCCGCTCTTGTCGCCGGTGATGATGATCCGTCCGCCGTGCATCCCCTTGCCCACGTAGTCGTTACCCGCACCGTGGACATAGAGGGCGACTCCGTTGCTGAGGAAGGCCCCCAGAGACTGGCCGGTGGTTCCTCTGAGGCGCAGCTCGATCGTCTTGTCGGGCAGCCCCTTGTCGCCGTAGTATTTGGCGATCTCTCCGGAGATGAGGGTTCCGAAGCTCCGGTTCAGGTTGCTGATCTCCTTCTCCAGAACGATGCTTTCGGAAGGATTTTTGATCGCGGGCATCACCTCCTCGAGGATCGCCTTTTCGAATTCGTTTTTGTCGAAAGGTTCGTTGCTCGGCACCTGGCGGGTATCGGGACCCTCCAGGCGCACCAGCAGGCTCTCCAGGTCGAACTTTTTGGCCAATTCATCATCGATGACCTTGAGCAGGTCGGTGCGGCCGATGATCTCGCCCAGACTCCGATAGCCCAGAGAGGCCAGGATCTCCCGGACATCCTCCGCCAGGAGGGTGAAGTAGTTGATGACCCGTTCGACACTTCCCTCGTAGTGCTCCCGGAGCTTCTTCTCCTGGGTGGCGATTCCCACGGTACAGCGGTTGAGATGGCAGATCCGCAGGATCTTACAGCCGATGACCGTCAGGGCCCCGGTTCCGAAGGCGTAGCTCTCGGCGCCGAAGATGGCCGCTTTGACCACATCCATTCCGGTCTTGAGCCCCCCGTCGGTCTCCAGCTCCACCATCCCCCGCAGGTCGTTGGCTTTGAGGGCGTTGTGGGCTTCGATAAGCCCCAGTTCCCAGGGGTTTCCGGCGAACTTGATGGAGCCGATGGGCGCAGCCCCGGTTCCGCCGTCAGCTCCGGAGATGATGATCTTGTCGGCGTAGGCTTTGGCGACGCCGGCAGCGATGGTTCCGACCCCGGCGGTAGAGACCAGTTTGACCGCCACTTTGGCCTCGGGATTGACCTGCTTGAGGTCAAAGATCAGCTGGGCCAGATCCTCGATGGAGTAGATGTCGTGGTGCGGCGGCGGCGAGATCAGTGTCACACCGGGGGTGGTGTGGCGCAGCCGGGCGACCAGATCGTTGACCTTGTGGCCGGGGAGCTGTCCCCCTTCGCCGGGCTTGGCTCCCTGAGCCACCTTGATCTGCAGCTCCTCGGCGCTACGCAGATAGGCCGGGGTCACGCCGAAGCGCCCCGAAGCGATCTGCTTGATCTTGGAGTTTTTGACGGTGCCGAAACGGGCGGCATCTTCACCCCCCTCCCCCGAGTTGCTCCGGCCGCCGATGCGGTTCATCGCCTCGGCCAGGCACTCGTGGGCCTCGGGAGAGATCGATCCCAGGCTCATCGCCGCCGTGCAGAAACGCTTGAAGATCGCCTCGACAGGCTCCACCTCTTCGACAGGGATCGGCTCCCGGTCACTGGCAAACTCGAAGAAGTCCCGGATGAACTTTTTGTCCCGGTTCTCGATGCGATTTTTCAGAACGGCGAAATCCTCTTTTTTGCCGCTCTGGGCCAATTTATGGATGGCATGGACCGTCGCCGGGGCGAAGTCATGGTATTCGGTTCCGTCCACATATTTGTAGAAACCGCCCACATTGAGAGGGAAAATCCGGTTGGTGGTCTCCCAGTCGAAGGCTTCGGCATGGAAGCGGCGGATCCTCTCCTCGATGTCAGCATAGCCCAAACCTCCCAGCAGGACATTGGCACGGGGGAAACACTCATCGGTGATCTCTTTGCCCAGGCCCAGGATATCGAAGAGCATGGAGTTGCGATAGCTGGCGATGGTGGAGATCCCCATCTTGGACATGATCTTGAGCAGACCGGCGTTGATCGCTTTGCGGACCTTCTTGAGCACCGGGGCCAGATCCACCTCGGGATTCTTCCGCCGCTCGATCAGGGCGACGGTCTGAAAGAGCATGTAGGGATGAATCGCCGCCGCACCGAAGGCGATGAGCGCCGCGGCGGCGTGGGAGTCGTAGACCTCGCCCGTGACACAGACGATGCTCACCAGATGGCGGACTTTGGCCTCCAGGAGGGCGTGATTGAGCCGACTGACCACCATCAGCATCGGCATCAGCATCACCTGATCGTTGAGCGTGTGGTCATCCAGGATGATGGTGCGGATCCCCTGCTCTCGGACCTCCTTCACGATCTGTTCCACCAGTTCGTTGAGGCTCTTGCGCAGATCGTTGCGGAAGCCGGTGTAATAGCGCTTGGCTTTGTAGCAGGGATCGTATTTGGGATCGCTTTCGGTACCGAACTCTTCGAGGATGATCAGCTTTTCGTAGCTGAGGATCGGGGAGACGGTTTTGAGCCGCTTGGCATGCTCGGCATCTTCGTTGAGGATGTTGCGGATCTCGCCGAAACCGGTATTGAGGCTCATGACCACCCGCTCCCGGATCGGGTCGATGGGGGGGTTGGTGACCTGGGCGAACTTCTGACGGAAGAAATCGGTAAAGTTGCGCTGCTTGTCGCTGAAAGCCGCCAGCGGGGTGTCGTCTCCCATGGAGGCGGTGGCCTCCTTGCCCTCTTTGACCATCGGCTCGATCACCTGCTCGATGGTCTCCAGGGTGATGTTGAAGTATCGCTGGCGCGCCTCCATCACCTGTGCCGGAGGGGTTTCGACAGTGGAGAAGGGATCGCTCATATACTCCTGGAGATAGACCATGTTGGCATTGAGCCACTGGCTGTAGGGCTGGCGCTGTTTGAGGTATCCATTGATATCTTCGTTTTTGAGGACGGTCCCGTATTTCAGATCGACCCCCATCATCTCGCCGGACTGCAGACGCCCCCGCTCCACAATCTCCTCGTCGGGGATCTGAAGCACTCCGTATTCGGAAGCGATCAGTAGGCGCCGGTCCTTGGTGACAATATATTTGGAGGGGCGCAGACCGTTACGGTCAAGGACACAGCCGATATAGCGGCCGTCACACATGCTCACCGCCGCCGGGCCGTCCCAGGCTTCGAAGACGGTGGAGGTGTATTCGTAGAAGGCCCGCAGATCGGCATCCATATGGGGGGCGTTTTGCCAGGGGGCGGGAATGACGGCTCGGGCCGCTTTGAAGAAGTCCACGCCGTTGACCCGGAGAAACTCGAAGAAGTTATCCAAGCTGGCCGAGTCGCTCATCTCCGACTGGATGATGGGCAGAAGCCGGTCGAGCTCCTCCTGGCTGAAAACATCGCTGACGATGTATTCACTCTTGGCCTCGGCGTTGAAACGGTTGGCGGTGACAGAGTTGATCTCTCCGTTGTGGGCGATCATCCGAAAAGGCTGGGCGAGACGCCACTGGGGCAGCGTGTTGGTAGAGAAGCGCTGGTGGAAGAGGCAGTAGGCGATCTCGAAATCGGGATCCTGCAGATCGGGGTAGAACTCTTTGATATGGGTCGGCATCACCAGCCCCTTGTAGGAGACGACGCTGGAGGAGAAAGAGGCGATGTAGAAGTCCGAATCGCCGGCGAGGCGGTGTTCGATCTCTTTGCGGGAGAGGTAGAGCAGCGCGTCGAAACGCCGGGTGCCCACCAGAGAGTTGGGGACGACAAAGATCTGGGTAATCATCGGCAGCGTCTCCAGCGCCTGCTCCCCCAGAGCATTGGTATCCAGAGGGACCTTCCGCTCAAAAGAGACTTTCAGATCGTTCGCTTCACAGATCTCCCGGACCGTCTCCAGATCTTCGGGATGCCGGTGAAAGATCATCGCCACCCCGTAGAGTTCGGGGAGGGTGACTCCCGCTGCCTTGGCCTCTTTGGCAAAGAATTTCCGGGGAATGGAGAGAAGCAGCCCGCTGCCGTCTCCGGTCTTGCCGTCGGCGGCGATAGCCCCCCGGTGCATCATCCGGGAGAGCGCCGTGACGGCATCGTCGAGATTTTTGTGAGAGGGGATATTGTCGATGGACGCCAGCAGACCGAAGCCGCAGTTGTCCTTGAAAGCGGTAAAGAGATCTCTCATAAGCCAACCTTAAAGAGTATTTTAGTAGGGTCCTGTGTTTCCCTAAAAGCCCTAGATTTTATCGAAAAGTGGATTACAGGCGGCTGATTAGCAGTGAGGAGTGAGGAGTGAGGAGTGAGGAATTTTATAATCAACGATTTCCCACCTGGAATCTGATACATTTATATAACTTGGAAAACCTCTATTTTTTCTCTTTTTCCCATCTTCCATCTTCCATCTTCCATCTTCCATCCTTTCACGGAGAAGGGACTTCTCTATGAAAGGTTTCATCGTCTCCCTCCGTCCCGCCAAAAACGAGGATCTCATCGTCACCCTCCTGGAGGAGCAGGCCCTGCGGAGCTACTACCGTTTCTACGGCGCCCGGCATTCGATTCTTCAGCTGGGCTATCTCATCGATTACGAGAGCGAGGAGGAGAGCCGCTTCATGCCGCGGCTGCGTCGGGTGAGCCATCTGGGATTTTCCTGGCTCTACCGGCGCAACCGCCTGATGCTCTGGCAGCAGTTTATCGGCCTCTTTGAGCCCCATCTGCGGGATGCCCAGACCCTGGACCCCTTCTATTTCAATCTGCTGCTGGATGCGGCCAGACGTTGGGAGAAGCAGAACCCCAAACGGATCATCTGCGAAGCGGCCCACCGGCTCCTGGACTTCGAAGGCCGCCTCCATCCTCCCCAAAGCTGCTATATCTGTGAAAAGCCGCTGGGCGAAGAGGTCGCCCTGATGACCGCTCTGCTTCCGGCCCACCCCCAGTGTATCTACGGCCCCGCTCTTTCACGGAAGAAGCTCGAGAGCTATTTCGAAACCGGCAAAACCGCCTGGCTGGAGGAGAGCGAAGTGGACTACCTTTACCGTCTCGTTCTCAAGGGGTTGTAGTCGCTGGCCAATAGCCGATAGATTCTTTAACACGCTTCATCGGCGATAGATTCCCGGGATTTGTCAACTGCCGTTGACAAAAACTCAGCTTGGTCATACGCTCCATGATACGGATATCCAGATATATTTTGTGCTCATCCCTCCTCCCCCGGGGACATACAGAAGTAACGCTCCTCTGTTACGCTTGCAGGTAGAAGGAGCTTGACATGAATCGACTATCTTTGATCCTGGGAGCGATTGTGTTGGGGATGGGATTGGGCGGATGTGACAACACCGCTGCAGCCTCTTCCCCGATCGAATCAACGGACAAGACAGTGCTGCGGGGAGAGACCACCCTTCCCTCGGATCTGATCTTTACCTGTGACAACGGAAAGGTTTACGAGATCCGCAGTCAGATCTACGGCGGCGGGAAAGCCCGCTTCAGCCTCAGCGTTCCCCAGGGGTCGGTCTGCCGCCTCTGGGTTTCGGACAGTACACGGGGAACCCGGCCCGTCACCTTCAACGACTATCGGGGCAATCTGGGCTCTCTGGTCTATCTGCGCTCCAACCAGGTGGACCTGGGCCTGATCCGCTTCGTCAAAAACGGTGCAATCCGAACTCCCCTCGTCTCCATCGAAAACAACGATCTGCAGCTGATGGTGGCGGAAGGGGAAGAGGTCCTGGACGACGGCGAAGGACCGGAGCAGCATTTCGCTCTTCAGTAGAACAAATTGGGGATTGAGGGATCTGTCCTAACCGATAAGTTTTATCAACCCCTTCAATTCCTAATTCCTAATTTGTCTGAAGGCAGAAGGCCCTCAGACAAAACTCGGCGCGTCATTGGCGAAGAGGATCAGATCTCCCGGCATCGTCTCTTCGACCAGCATCTGCTCCATCTCCGATTTCTTCTCCAAATGCCGAAGCTTCTCCGGGGAGACGATCTTTTTGAAGATCGCGTAGTTGAGATTCCCCGTCACGATAATCCGGTCGAAGATCTCGTCGGCGCGCCTTGCCACCTGTTCATTGAGAGCCTCGTCGGCTTCGACCAGGCCCGGGGTAATGAGCACCTTGCGTCCGGGCCAGGCAGCCGCCAGATCGAAGGAGGCCATCATCCCGTCGATATTGCCGTTGAAGCTGTCGTCCAGAATCACCTTGCCCCCAGCGTCGATCCGCTGAAGCCGGTGAGGAACCGGAGCGATCCGCTCCAGGCCGGCGCGGATCTGATCGGGGGTGAGCCCCAGGGCCCTGGCGACATGGATCGCCGCCGCCAGGTTGACAGCGTTGAAGGCTCCCAGAATTTTGGCGCAGTAGCGCTCCCCTTCAAGGGTAAAACAGGTCCCCTCCAGGGTCGCCTCCACCGCCTTGATCTCCGGACCGAAGATATGGATCTGCTCTGTGGGCTGAATATGGGCGCTCTCGTGAACCCAGGCCTCTTTGAGCCTGGGGGAACGAAGGATCTCCATCTTGGTATCCCGGATCCGCTCCAGAGTCTTGAAGTATTCGATATGGGCCGGGCCGATCTTGCCCACGACGGCATAGTGGGGCCGGACGAAACGGGTGATCTCCTCAATGTCCCCCTCGCCCCTCGCCCCCATCTCCACGACATAGACCTCGGTTCCTTCGGGAAGCTCCTCGTTGACATCCTTCATCACGCCCCCCAGGGTGTTGACGGAGCGAGGCGTGGCGTAGACCCGATACTTCTCTCCCAGGATCGTCGCCAGGAAATTTTTGATGCTGGTCTTGCCGTAGCTGGCGGTCACCCCCACCACCGTCAGATCGGGCATCGACTCCAGGCGTCGCTGCGCCCGGCGGTAGAAGGCGCCGAAGAGCATCTTTTCGATCGCTATCGAGGTCAACCAGGCCAGCAGGATGGGGATAAAGACACTATAGATTTTGAAAACCGGCAGCAGAAAAACCGCAAAAAATGCCAAAGCGGCAAAAAAACGCTTGACCCGGCCGGTAAAGACCAGCTTTTTGTCGATTCCCCGATACCAATGGATGAAAAGGGGCAGATAGAGCAGCGTCACTACGAAACCGTAGCGCTGCCGGGTCACCGCCATGACGAAGTCGTAACTGACAAAGGGAAGCAGAAAATAGAGGTAGTTCCAGACCGGCTTGGTGTGGTGAAAGATCACCCGCTCCAGCCGGTAGCTGTACCACTGCAGCGTCGTGATGATGTAGTAGCCCAGCATCCCGAGCATCAGGAAGTAGGCAAAGACATTGATGAGAGTCAGTAGCATGGTTTGCTCCGAATGAGGAATGGGGGAACTAGTAACGAGTAACTAGCAACTAGTAACGGATTTTTAATGAGGAATGAGGAATGAGGAATGAGGAACCGAAAACGAAAGCTATGCTTTCGAATGGTGAATGGTGAATGATGAATGGTGAATGGTTTCGGTTTGCGTTGCTTAGCAACGTTCTTACCAAAAAAGGTAAGAAAGTGAGAAAGTGAGAAGGTGGGTAGTATAGGATTTACAATACCTTCCCACATTCTCACCAGCGCGAAGCGCGATCCCACCTTCTGACCTCTGTTCAAACGACAAACGACAAATGACAAACGACGAAGAGCACCGGAGGTGCCCCTGCTGCCGACTGCCGACTGCCGACTGCCGACTTCTTCCAAACGACAGATATTCACCCCTCACTCCTCACTGAATTTCTTGCCCGCTTCCCCGCACTCTTTGTCGATAGTTTCAGCGACGAAGGCGGCATTTTCGGGACGGAGGAAAAAGTAGTGGTCTCCCTCCATCGGATGCAAATCGGCATCGGGGATCAGCTCGGCGATCCGTTCGCCGGTCCAGAGGGGTGTCGCCGTATCTTCCCGTCCCCAGAAGAGGAGTGCTTTGCCGTGGACCCGGCGGAAGTTCTCCTCGAAATCCTCGTTGACGGTGGCTTTGAAGGTCTCGTACATCCCCGGGTTCATCTCTTTGGCATCCTCGCTGACAAAGAGTTTTCGCAGGCGGCTTACCCCCAAAGGCTTGAGCGTTTTGAAAAGAGCGATCTTTGCCCGGACCGACAAGGGCTTTGGGACCAGGACCCCCGCCGAGGAGAGCAATACCAGGCAGTCAGGATCCAGCAGGGTGGCTACCTTGCCACCGAAGGAGTGGCCGGCGATGACCCGGGGCACGATACCGAGCTCCTGCAGGAAGGTCCGAACGATCGCCGCATAGTCGGCGGTGCGCAGAAAACGTTCGTTGGGGCTCTGGCCGAAACCGGGAAGGTCCAGATAGAGCTGCCGCCATTCGGGCAGCATCGGGCCGAAGGCCTGTCGCATCAGCTCCTTGTTGCTCCCCCAGCCGTGGAGGAAGAGGATTGTCGGTTCCTTGGAGGGATGCAGCATCTCGTAGGAGAGCTCATAAGGCTCTCCACCGTATCGGATCGTTCGACTCGCCATGGCCCTACTGCGCCTTTTTGAGCTGCATGATCTTGTCGTAGCCGTAGATGTCCGGGAAGAAGCGCACACCGCCCCCCTGGGCCACATAGGCGGTAAAGTAGCCGACATGGACGGGGATCGGCTTGACCAGACTGACGGTTTTGAGCTTCCAGGTATCCAGATCGGCCCTCACGCCCGCCCAGTCTTTGCTGAGATAACCGTGCTCCGCCAGATACTGCAGCATCTCCATGGGGCGTGCCAGGCGGATACAGCCGTGGCTGTAGGCCCGGTAGTTCCGCTTGAAGAGCGACTTCATGGGAGTATCGTGCATATAGACGAAGTTGCCGTTGGGGAACATGAACTTCACCCGTCCCAGAGCGTTGCCTTTGGCCGGCAGCTGCACCAGTTTGTAGGGGAGCTCTTTTTTCTTCCACTCGGGCCGGAGGTATTTCCGCCAGTTGACCCGTCTCGGATCCACAGGAGTAGAGTCGATGTCGTAGCTTTTGAGCACCACCATCCGCTTCCGTTTCAGATAGCTGGGGTTCCTCAGCAGATGGGGGATCTCTTCGGCACGGGCGATATTGTCGGGAACGTTCCAGGTGGGGTTGAGGACCACATATTTCATCTCGGCGCTGAAGATCGGGGTCTGCCAGCTCTTCTGCCCCACCACAGTATCGATGACGAAGGCCAGACGACCGTTCTCAAAGAATCGCACCTTGAACTCGGGGACGTTGACCAGGAAGTAGGTCTTCCAGGCTTCGGGATCGGGCTTCATCAGCTTGGCACGCTCCAGGCTGAGACGGACTTTGCGCCGCTGATCCGGAGTGAGCCCGCCGCCATGCCAGACCGAAAGGAGCCGCCCGAACTGCGGTACCGGAGGAATGTAGGGTTGGAGGATCTGCTCGATGTTTTGGCCGTCGCGCAGTTCGGAGAGGATCGTGGAGGCGGAGGCACTTTGCAGATAGGGGGTGAACTTTGTATGGATCTTCCGCTCCTCTCTGGCCTTCTGAGCGGCTTTGAATGCCGGCAGATCGATACAGCTGTTGGCCAGATTCTGCGTATAGCCCACCAGCAGTTTGGAGAGGATCCGGGTGTCATGGGTCCGGCGGTACTCTTCATAGAGCGGTTTCAGTTCGCAGAGTGAAGCGTAGCGGTCCGAAGCCAGGATCCGTTCAAACGCTCTTTTTTGGGAGCTGCTCCACCCCTGGGCATCCCCGAAATGGGGACCGCCGGTACACCCCGCCAGCCAGAGCACCGCTCCGGCAATGATCAACCTGCTCCATCTTCGAACCATCGGCCTGTCTCACTTTCTAATATTTATTAATATTTTACGTGTTTGGTAAAAATTGTCTTAATTTTATCAGTTTTTGCTTCAAGTCGCCCCTACGGGTCATTTTGACACGCGTCAGACACCTGTCAGCGCGGCGCGGATCTGGAAATAGGCGACGAAAAACTCGATAAAGATCCGCCAGGCCAGCTCCCCTGCCAGGAAAAAGAGGAAGATGATCAAACGCCATTGCCAGGCACTCTTGAGCTGCTCCCGTATCTTGCGTAAACTTTCCAAGCGCAGGAGATAGAGGAACAGAGCCGGCATCCCCAGCGCCCCCAGATAGTAGACACCCAGAAGCACCGAAGGCGTCACGAAGGTTCGAAAAGTCAGAAAATCAGCCAGGGTATGCATAGTTCTATCCTACCACAGATGCGTTGACGGCGTCGGCACAGACGGCGGCGGAACTGAAGGCCCACTGGAAGTTGTAGCCCCCCAGTTCCCCGGTCACATCCAGGACCTCGCCGACGAAATAGAGCCCCGGCACCCGCCGGCTCTCCATCGTCTGTGGATCCACCTCCTCGGTGGAGACTCCGCCCCGGGTCACCTCCGCTTTGGAGTAGCCGAAGGTCCCCGCCGGTGCGAAACGGTAGTCGTGCAGCCCCTCCAGCCGTTTCCACTGGGAAACGATCAGGCGGTGACAAGGGCCGTCAGCGATCTCCAGATGTTCCAGAAAGGCCTTGGCCGCCCGCCGGGGAAGGGGCAGGAGGCTGCTGAGATGCTTCTTCTCCCCCCGGAGGCGCAGGAGCTCCACTCCGGGAAGAAAGTCGACGGAGATCTCCCCCCGCTCCCACCAGAGCGAGGCGTTGAGCACCGCCGGTCCACTGATCCCCCGGTGGGCAAAGAGCAGCCGGTCCCGCCAGCGCCGGTCCCCCACCCGGATCTCCGCCTCCGTCGCCACACCGCTGAGGCTTTTGAAAAAGCTCTGCGCCGGCTGAAGGGTCAGACCCACCAGGGCCGGGGCGGGGCGGACAATCCGGTGGCCGAAGCTCTCGGCAGTCTCCAGGCCGATGGCGCTCGCTCCCAGCTTGGGGAAACTGAGCCCACCCGTTGCCACCGCCAGACGACGTGCCTGCAGAGACTTTCCCCCTTCCGAAATCAGACGAAAGCCCTCTGATGTTTTTTCGACCTTTGTAATGCGGGTGCCGTAGAACGAGTCGACACCGGAAGCAGCTTCCTTCAAAGCCCGAATCACCGCCGGACTCCGATCGACGCAGAAATATTGGGACCCCTTCTCCAACCGGGTCTTCACCCCCCGCTGCCGAAACCACTCCAGCAACCATCGTCGGTCGTAACGTTTCAGGACCGGCCGGATAAAGGAGGCATCGCCCCGGTAGCGTTCCGTACGGATTTCGGCGTTGGTCAGGTTGCAGCGTCCTCCGCCGCTGACGGCAATCTTGGCTCCGGGCTCCCGGTTCCCCTCGATGAGCACCGCCGAAAGAGAAGGATCCAGACGGGCGGCCAGCATCAATCCCGCGGCGCCGCCTCCCAGAATCGCCAGATCGTAGTGCCCGCTCACACCCGGCTCAGCTGTAGAGTCTCAGAATATGGTCGTTGACGACACGTTTGGCGTGGCGGAGGGAATCGACACTCTCTTTGGTCAGCATCCCCTCTTTGGCCATCGGGGTAGCCAGAATGCGGTTGAGCTCCTGCAGAAGCTCCTGGATCTCCTCCACGGTTTGGCGAGATCGCCGATGAAGTTTCTCCAGCGAATCGGCATCTTCGATGAAAAGGGCCCGGCGCAGGGCCGCATTCTTCTCATCCAGAAGAACGAGATATTTCTGGACGGTTCGCTGGAGCTCTTTGAGGTGCTCTCTCACCTGGGCCATCTTCTCTTTGCACTCCTCTTTCTTGCGGCAGTAGAAGCCCGCCTCCTGGGCGATCTCCTCGGCGATACGCTGATTACGCGAAGCCCGGAGCGCCACCAGAACCGCATAGACGATCCATCCCGCCAGCAGAGCCGTCACCAGGGCGATGGCCGCGCCCACGGCTGGGTTGGCCGCCTGGTCGATCAGGAGAGAGATCTTTCCGGCGATGGCGGAGAAGAACCCCAGATCCGGCGTCCGATCCGGAATGGGAGAGACCCCGGCACGGGAGGCCCCGTAGAGGTACCAGCCCAGCAGGGTCAGAAGCGCCGCCAGCACCCCCCAGCCGAAAGCACTCCCCTTTCCGGAGGAGAGGTCCTCGATTTCCAGACGCTCTTCGGCCGGATTCTCCAGCTCCACCTCGGAGACCACCGCACCCGGGGGCAGCTCCCCGACTCCCAGTTCGGAGAGGATCCGGCGGCTCTCCTCCACCACCGGCATCAGTTTCGAATGCTCGTACTCTTCGAATTTCGCCAGGTCGTTGCGAATATTGGCGATGCACTCTTCGATCTCGGCATCGGCACTCTCCACCAGCGCCCGGGCCGCTTCCACCTGTTTCTGGGCCCGGGTATGCCGGTCTCCTTCCCCGGGCGGAACCACGATTTCACAGGCATCCGCCCCCGTTTCGGTGGCGGCTTCTTCCTGGGTCTCCGGGATGCTTTCCGGTGCTTGAGCCGCCGTGCCTTCCCCGACGCTTTCCGCCTCGGTCGTCGTCTCTGCCGCCTGCTCCGGGGCCTCTTCCGGCGTCTCCGCTCTCTCCTGTTCCTGCCGTACTTCCTTCTCTTCTGCCATGATTGCTCCTTTGAGATCGCTTGGGATCAATTGTAACAAAAAAAACTGAACCGCCTTCCGGTGCTTTTGGATATAATTTTCCAAAAAATATCCGGAGTATCATGTCACTCATTTTCTATCTCTTTCTTGCGCTGGCCGCCCTCTCGGTCCTGGTCTTTTTCCATGAATTGGGGCACTTCACCGCCGCACGGCTCATGGGGGTGACGGTAGAGCGTTTCAGCATCGGTTTCGGGCGGATCCTCAGCCGATGGCACTGCTGCGGGACCGAATGGGCCTTCAGCGCCATCCCCCTGGGGGGCTATGTCAAGATGAAGGGGCAGGATGACAGCGATCCGACGCTGCGCAGCAGCGACCCCGACAGCTACAACGCCAAAAAACCCTGGCAGCGGATCATCATCCTTTTGGCCGGGCCACTGGCCAACTTCGTCGTCGCCTTTTTCCTCTACCTCATCATCGCCCTGCACGGTGCCCCGCTCATCGCCGCCCGGGACTACATCCCTCCGGTCGTCGGTCAGGTCGCCCCCGAAACGCCTGCCGCCAAAGCGGGGCTGAAGCCCGGTGACCGGATCCTGGCCGTCGACGGTCATCCCGTCCGCTACTGGTACCAGATCGGCGAAGCGATCCAGCAGGCTCCCGAGCCGATCCTCCTGAGTATTGAACGTAACGGCCATCAGCTGCTGCTGAAACTCCCCACCAAGGTGGTGGAGGCCGAAAACGAGTTCCGTCAGAAGATCCAGCGCCGCATCATCGGAATCTCTCCTGCGGTGAAACGGGATGCCGTGATCCGCTTCTCCCCCTCCGAAGCCCTCTTCTACGCCTGGAACGAGACCAAAAAGGCTTCGCTGCTCATCGCCCGGGGGGTCGAGAAGATGAGCACCGGGGAGGTGGGCACGGAGAACGTGGGAGGCCCCATCACCATCTTCGACGTGATGATGAAATTCGCCCGGGAAGGCTTCATCTATCTGCTCTTCATCACCGCCCTCATCTCCGTCAACCTCGGCGTCCTCAACCTGCTGCCCATCCCGGCCCTGGACGGCGGGCACATCATGTTCAATCTCTACGAGATGATCACCCGGCACGAACCCAGCGAAACCGCCTATTACCGGTTGACGCTCCTGGGGTGGTTCATCCTGGGGGGCATCATGTTCCTGGGACTCTACAACGATTTTCACCGACTATTGGGAGGCGCACATGGCTGAGAAGATTTTAAGCAGAGAGGTTCTGGCACGCAACCTGGATGCCGTGATCCAGCGGATCGAAGCGGCACGGATCAAAGTGGACGAGCACCATATCGTCAAAATGGTGGTGGTGAGCAAATACACCGCCGTCGAGAATATTGCTACCCTCTACGACCTGGGGCAACGGGCCTTCGGGGAGAACCAGGTCCAGCAGCTGGCCGAGCGGATGGAGGCCCTGGAGGATCTGCCGCTGGAGTGGCATATGATCGGCCGTCTGCAGAAGAACAAGATCAACAAGCTCATCGATTGTGACCCCTTCCTGCTCCAGTCCCTCGACTCCCTGGAGCTGGCCGAGGCCCTGGACAAACGCCTGGAGGCCAAAGGCAAAACCATGGAGTGCCTGCTCCAGATCAACAGCGCCCGGGAGGCCACCAAGGCCGGCGTCGATCCCGAGACCGCCGTGGCCACCTACCGGGAGATCGCCGAACGTTTCCCGCGGATCGATCTGCGGGGGGTCATGACCATCGGAGCCCACACCGAAGACCAAGAGATCGTCCGGCGCAGTTTCGAGACCACCCGCCGGATCTTCGACGATCTGCAGAGCGACGGCGCCGAGATCTGCTCCATGGGAATGAGCGGGGATTTCGAGCTGGCCATCGAGTGCGGCTCCACCATGGTCCGGATCGGCTCCGCCCTCTTCCGGGACGCCTGACCCCCTCTATGATCCGCCGCCTCTTCCGAAAGAAGCCCCACGATCCCGAGAGCAAACTGGGGAAGTTCCTGGCGAAATACAAGATTCCCCGGGAATACTTTTCCATCAACCGACGCTCCGTCTCCCGGGGCGTGCTGGTGGGGCTCTTCTGGGGGTTCATCCCCATGCCGATGCAGATGCTCGGCGTGGTGCTCACCACGCCGCTGATGCGTTTCAACGTCCCCATCGCCATCAGCATGGTCTGGCTCTCCAATCCCTTCACCATGCCGGCGATGTACTACATGGAGTACCTCACGGGCAACCTGATCCTGGGGCTTCCCGGAGTCCATGACGTCCGGCTGACGATGGAGTGGTTCCGGGAACACTGGAGCGAGATCGTTTTGCCCCTCTATGTGGGGACCGCCTTCTACTCCATCGTCGTCAGCACCCTCATCTACCTCCTGATCAACTGGCTCTGGATCCACTCGGTCAAGCGGGAGAAACGGACCCGGGAGAAGCTCCGCCTATCCGAAAGGAGCGAGGATGAGTGAAGCGAAACTCCCCGCCGGGTTTACCGAGCGGCTCCGCCGTCTCCTGCCCCCCGAACGCTACGCCGACGTCGAAGCGAGCTTTCATCGGCCCAAAAGCACCACTTTCCGCGTCAATCCTCTCAAAACCGACGCCCAGGCGCTGCACCGTGAACTGGAGGCGGCGGGGCTGCGTATCCGGCCGGTGGAGTGGCTCCCCGGAGCCTTTCGCCTGAGCGACCCTGCCCAGCGCCGGGCCCTGACCGAGAGCGATGCCTTCTACGAGGGACGGCTCTATATCCAGAACCTCTCTTCGATGCTGGCCCCTCTGCTGCTGGATCCCCGTCCCGGTGAGCAGGTCCTGGACCTGGCCGCCGCGCCGGGGGGCAAAACCCTGATGATGGCGGGAATGATGGAGGATCGGGGCTGGCTCAGCGCCGTGGAGCCGGTCAAAGAGCGTTTCCACCGGCTTCGACGCAATATCGAGACCGCCGGAGCCACGATCATCCATACCTACCTCAAAGACGGTCGGGGGGTGGGCCGGGCCTGTCCGCTGATGTTCGACCGGGTGCTGCTGGATGCCCCCTGCTCCTCGGAGGCCAAATTCTCCACCCTCCGCCCCGAGAGCTACGCCTACTGGAGCCCCCGCAAGGTCAAAGAGAGCCAACGGCTCCAGAAGCGCCTCATCCACTCGGCCTGGGAGAGCCTCAGACCCGGCGGACGGCTCCTCTACTCCACCTGCTCCTTCGCCCCCGAGGAGAACGAAGCGGTGGTGAATTTCCTCCTGAAGAAAAAGCCGGAGGCGAAGCTCCTTCCCCTCGAGGTGCCTGTTCCCAACTACATGGAGGGCCTGACCGCCTGGGAGAAAAAGCGCTTCGACCCCACCCTCGATCGGACCCGGCGCATCCTGCCCGACAGCGAAATGGACGGCTTTTTCCTGGCCCTGCTGGAAAAAGGGCACTCCGCCTAGCTCCTCCTGCCGATTCGCCCCCTGCGCTTTCGACAAAGCCAAATTACTTATAATAGAGACACAGCATTTATCAACGAAAGGGAAAAGAATGAAAAGAGTTTTGATTATCACCACCCTGCTGCTCGGTCTGCTGGCGCCGCTCTCGGCCCTGGAGTGCGGGCACGGCATGCCCTTCGACCAGTGGCTCGGGAAATTCCGGGACTACGCCCGCTCCCAGGGGATCTCCGAGACCACCCTGGACGAGGCGCTTCGGGGTCTCCGCTATGACCCCTCCGTGATCCGACGGGACCGGCGGCAGCATCAGTTCTCCTACGACTTCCGGACCTTCGCCAAACGGATCGTCTCCGCCTATCGGATCAAAAAGGGCCGCCGCCTCCTGAAAAAGTACCATCGGCTCTTTGAGGCCATCGAAAAGCGTTACGGCGTCCCCGGCCCCGTGATCGTGGCTTTCTGGGGGCTGGAGAGCGATTTCGGCTCCAACATGGGCAAAGACGACACCCTCCGCTCCCTGGCGACCCTGGCCTACGACTGCCGGCGCAGCGAGGAGTTTCAGCAGGAGCTTCTGGCGGCCCTGAAAATCATCGACGAAGGGGATCTGCGCCCCTCACAGATGCGGGGCTCCTGGGCGGGGGAGATCGGGCAGACCCAGTTTCTGCCCAGCTACTACCTCAAGTATGGGGTGGACTTCGACGGGGACGGTCGGCGGGATCTGATCCACAGCAGCGCCGACGCCCTGGCCTCCACCGCCAACTACCTCCGTCAGCTGGGATGGCACCGGGGAGAACCCTGGATCCGGGAGGTGACCGTCCCGAAAAATATGCCCTGGGAGCAGAGCGGCCTGGAGCAGAGCTACTCCCTCTCCCACTGGGCCTCACTGGGTGTCAGAGGGCGCAACGGTGAGCCGCTGAACGGTAGTCTCAAGGCCTCCCTCCTCCTCCCGATGGGCAAGGACGGCCCCGCCTTTCTCGCTTTTGACAACTTCAAAAACACCTACCTCACCTGGAACAACTCTCTGCTCTACTCCCTGACGGCGGCCTACTTCGCCACCCGCCTGGCCGGTGCTCCCACCATGCGCCCCGACCGCGCCCCCATCCATTCTCTCTCTGCCCGTCAGATCCAGACCCTGCAGAAGATTCTGGCCCAAAAAGGCTACGACGTGGGCAAGATCGACGGGATCATCGGCGAAAAGACCCGCGTTGCGGTCAGGAAGGTCCAGAAGCAGCTGGGCATGCCCATGGATGCCTACCCCACCGTGGAGCTGCTGCGGCGGCTGCAGGGGCACTGATCTCCGATACCTCTGCTGCCGGGTCCATAGCGGATCCGATTATCGACGTGACGGGTTACACATCACTTTTCATCATCAATACGGCATCACCTCGATCGATCTGGGAAACTAGATGCGGATGAATCGAGCTTGTAGTCTATAGGTGAAGATCAGAAGAGAATCGGCAGGTCCGTTGCCCGCCGGCGGAGAGTGCAAAGGGCTTCGTCACGCCCCTCACATTTTGGAAGCGATCAGATCCGCCAGCTCCAGGAGCCGTCCGGAGTAGCCGAACTCGTTGTCGTACCAAGCCATCACTTTGACCATTTTGCCCCCCAGAACCTGGGTGGAGAGACCGTCGATGATGCTGGAGTGGGGGTTGCCCAGGATGTCGGTGGAGACCAGCTCCTCGGTGCTGAACTCCAGGATCCCTTTCAACTCACCCTGAGCCGCTTCGGCAAAGGCGGCGTTGAGCTCTTCAACGGTGGTCTCCTTTTTGAGGTTGGCGACGATCTCGGTGATCGCTCCGTCAGGCACCGGAACCCGCAGCGCCATGGCAGTCATCTTGCCCACCAGATCGGGGATCACCTCCACGGTCGCTTTGGCGGCGCCGGTGGTGGTGGGGATGATATTGACCGCCGCTGCCCGGCCCCGGCGGTGCTTGCCGGGCTTTTTCCGGTCGATGGTCACCTGGCTGGAGGTGTAGGCGTGGGTGGTGGTGATATGGGCGCTTTCGACCCCGAAGCGCTCCTCCAGGACCTTCATGGCCGGGGCCAGGGAGTTGGTGGTACAGCTGGCGTTGGAGAGGACGTGATGCTCTTCGGGCTTGTACCAGGACTCGTTGACCCCCAGGACCACGGTCAGATCCACGTTTTTGCCGGGGGCGGAGATGATCACCTTTTTGGCTCCCGCCTCCAGATGCTTGGCCGCACCGTCCCGATCGGTGAAATGGCCGGTACACTCCAGGACGATATCGATCCCCATCTCCGCCCAGGGGAGCTTGGCGGGATCCCGCTCGTCGACGATGGCGATCTTCTGGCCGCCCACGGTCAGGCTTGTCTCGTCGTACTCCACCTCCGCGGGGAAGCGTCCGTGGACCGAATCGAATTTGAGCATATAGGCCAGGTCCTCCGGCGTGCCGCTGCCGCCGTTGGCCACGACGATCTCCACATTGTCGGGCCGATTCGTGACATAGTGCCACAGCACCATCTTTCCGATCCGTCCCAATCCGTTGATCGCTACCTTCTTCATCTCTGATCTCCTTCAGTGCAGTGTGATAATGAAAGTATAATCTTTCTCGCTTAACCGTAAACCAACGGCCCGGTGTCTCAGTGCCGATGCCCGAGACGCCGGTCCAGATCTCCAAAGAGCTGCGCCGTATCCAGACCGTAAAACTCCCGATACTCGTGATAGAGATCGGGAAAATGCTTTTTGAGAGTCTCCGCCCGCTGAAAGAAGAGCTCGCTGGTCACGGCGAAAAACTCCGCTTCGTTGGTGGCGGCATAGTCACCGATGAGGCGGTAGTCGCCCCAGTCCCGGTTCGCTTCGGCCCGTTTACGCAGCTCCTCATAGCGCCGGGAGACCACGTCGATCCACTCCCGGTAGTTCCGGAGCATCAACGGCGGCACGCCGTCGGCACTGCCGTCTTCGAAATCCAGCACATGGGCGAACTCGTGGATGATCACATTGTGGGGCCAGGTATGATAGGCGTCGCGGCGCGCCTCGTGCCAGGCGATCACCACCGTATCCCCCGCCGACTCCCCCTCCAGCAGCGCCTCCTCTTCCCGGACGATCCAGCCATTCTGTTCCTTGCGTGGAGCCACCACGACATTGGGGTAGACCAGGACGCTGCGCAGAATGTCATAGCACTCCTCCGGCTTGCCCAGAACCGTCAGACAGGCATAAAAGGAGATCACCACCCGCATCTCGTCGGTCAGCTCCGTCTTCACCCCTTCAAAGGATTTGCTCTCCATGAAGTAGCGCAGACGCTTCTCCACCTGCTCACGCATCGCTTCGGGCAGCAGAGGGTAGTGAGGGGTCTGTTTCAGCCACACCCGCCAGGGCTCCGGAAAAGGCTCCTCCTCGATATTTTTGAGAAGCCGCATCCTCCGATACCAGCGCCACGCCTGCCAGGTCAGAAAGAGGGCCATCACCGCCAGAATGAACTCCATCATTCCCAGATAATAGGCCATGGTCTACCTCTCTTTCATGCAGGAAACGCTGTTACCTTGAATCATAACATTATTTGCATTGCCTCTTGGGATACAATATCATTATGAAACGTCGTCATTTTCTCATCCTGAGTTGCTCCGCTCTCTCCCTGCCGGGATGGACCCGTTCCTTCCGAAACGGCGAAGCCCGCTATGCCGCCCTCATCAAAAGTGCCGAAAGCGGCGCCACCCCGCGGGGACGGCAGGTGCTGCGTACCGCGCGGCGCATGGTGGAACGCCGGGAGATTATCCGGGGCTCCTGCTGGAACTGGCTCGACACCGCCTACCGTCGTGCCGGCTACGGCCCCGGGAAACGCCGGGTGCTCTTCCGCAGCCGCAAAGCCGGCCCCTACGCTGATCTGAACCTTTTGCAGCCTGGAGACTGGATCTTCCACGTCAACCACTCCTACGGCAATATCGAACACAGCGGCATATTCATCGCCTGGCTCGACCGCCGCCGCCATCGGGCCCTCATGCTCAGCTACGGCGGAGAGAACCGCCGTCAGCCCGGACGCTACCGCTCCTACGACATCACCCACACCTATCAGATCATACGCCCCGGAGGCAAACGATGAAAAAGATCCCCGCCCAAACCTACGCCCGTCACCACAAACTGAGCCTCTTTCAGGTCATCAAAAAGATCAACACCGGTGAACTGCGAGGCGAAGTGACCGAAGAGAACGGCCGAAAGGTCCAGTATGTCCTGGTGGAAGA
>JALVUD010000018.1 GCA_027035765.1 Campylobacteraceae bacterium | reverse complement strand
ATCATGCCCGATGAGGGAGGGATATATGCGTTACATACTTCTGCCGGTACTGTTGTTGCTGGGATTGACGATCGTGATGAAAAAAGGAGAGGAGATGCCGCAGAAAGATTTGAAAAACGGAACCATTCTCGCCTTTGGTGACAGTCTCACCTACGGCTACGGAAGCGACGATCCCGGCAAAGAGAGTTATCCGGCCGTTCTCTCCCGCTTGACGGGGGAACGGGTCATCAATGCCGGTGTCAACGGGGAGACTACGGGCGAAGGTCTGCGACGGATCGACAGACTGCTTCGAGAATACCGACCCGGATTGACGATTCTTTGCCTGGGAGGCAACGACATTCTTCAGGGGGTTTCACATAAACAGATCCTGGCCAATCTCGCTGCGATGATCGAAAAGATTCGAGCCTCCGACTCGGAGCTGCTGCTGATCGGCGTGCCTGACTTCGGGATTCTCGGCCCGAAGAGCCTGCCGCTTTACAGTGACCTGGCCGACCACTACGCCCTCCCCCTGGAAGAGAAGGCCCTGCCGGAAATTCTGAACGACCGTCGTCTCAAAAGCGATCCGATCCACCCCAATGCAGAAGGTTACAGGCTTCTGGCCGAGAAGATCTATGAAAAATTGAAAAAGGAGGGGCTGCTTTACGATCGTGAAAAGGAGCCATAGGACTCAATGTTGGGTCCCGTCCAGTACCGGGACAAAGAGGCAGGGCTCGATCGCTTCGGAGGTGATGCTCTCACCCCGTTTGTAATAACGCGTGATGATTTGAAGTCCCCCTTCGTTGACCGGAGCCAGAAGGATGCCACCGTCCGCCAACTGATCGAAGAGGATCTGGGGAACCCGGTCGGCAGTGGCCGAAAAGAGAATCCGTTCGTAGGGGGCGTACTCTTTCCACCCCCGCTGCCCGTCGTCGTAGCGGGTAAAGATGTTCTGAATGCCCAGGGCCCGGAGGCGCTCCCGGGCCTCACGGAGCAGAGGCTCGATCCGCTCGATGGTAAAAACCCTGCGAACGATGCGGGAGAGTATCGCAGCCTGATAGCCGCTGCCGCAACCGATCTCCAGGACCTTGTCGACACCTTCGAGCTCGAGATGCTGAGTCATTTTGGCCACGGTCAGAGGGGAGGAGATCCACTGCTGCTCCTGCATGGGCAGAGCATCGAGGGTATAGGAGAGGTGGCGGAAACCCGGTGGGACGAAGGCTTCACGGTCGACCGAGAGGAAGGCATCCCTGACGTGAGGTTCGAGGGAAAACTTTTCATCGATCTTTTCCACCATTTTCTTCAACTGGAGCTGTTTGACCATCGTGAAATCTTCTCCGGACAGGTTGTCCATATTTTTTAATAAGGATTTTAGCCGTTTTTCTCTCCGAAAGGGCTTAAAGATCGATGACGCGGGCAGGAAAGGGGGCATATGAACATTTGTTCATTACAAAATGCCGCTCAGGACATCCGGATGTAGCGGCGGATTTTACGGACCAGAGAGAGGTCGATCTCACCGTGAATCGCTTCTTTCATATCTTCCAATATCATTCCCCCGTTCGGTGACGCGATTAGGCTGGAAGCCGCCATATCCTCCCGGGCGCTGTTGGCGACCAGTACGTAGCACTGATTCATCACTCCCAGCGCCCGTGCCAGGATCTCCAGATGCCGCTTTCTGGGCAATCCCCATTGGGAAGGAACCAGGATGACGTCGCACCCTTCGAGCCTTGCCCAGAGTTCCTTGTACCGCAGCTCGAAACAGATCAGCAGTCCATAGCGGACGCCGTCGACCTCGAAAGGGATGATCTCCTCGACGCTCCCCG
>JALVUD010000017.1 GCA_027035765.1 Campylobacteraceae bacterium | reverse complement strand
AGGCGCTTTTCCTCAGATCCGGCAGGGCGAACATATTCTGAATCACGGTGGGCATTCCGCTGATATCGGCGATGAGCACGGCCCGGTGCTTCTGCAGGTATCCGGCAGGTTTCTCCTCCATGGTGCTGCGGAGGATATGCCCGGCGTTTTTGGAGAAGGCGAAGGCGATGGTCCGGGTCTTGGGAGAGGAGCGGTGGGCTTTGCCGAACTGATCGGGCAATCGGTAGCTCAGGGTCGAACCGACGCCGAAGGGTCTGTCGGCAGGCCGGATCTCCAGGGAGTATTTCCCCGGCTCGTATTGGCTCTTGCCCTTGAGCGCATAGAGGACTCCGCCGGATGCCACGATCAGCAGCGAGAGGATCAACAGTACTTTTTTCATTCTATTCCTTGCGAACTTTTAACGTCGCGCGCATTGTAGTGGGTTCTTCCTTCGACGAAGGTCTCACATCTCAGTAAGAAGCGTCTCTTAAGTTTACTCTACAGAATAAAAATTTTTCTGTTTATCCGAGGGTTATACGGATCGAACGGCCCCGACCTCTCCCCTAATAGAGCAAAAAAGGATATTGTATAACATATTAATAAATATAACACTGATCATGCAACCAATGTCCCATAATATGGGAATTATATATATTGTAAAGTCTCACTTGACACTTCTCGCTTTTCACGGTAAAATGTCCGAAAACCCTCTTCATGGAGCCTCAGATGCCTCTGAAAATGAAAGACCTGGTCGAAGCCACCGACACCCCCAAATCGACGATCCTCTACTACATCAAAGAGGGCCTGCTACCCGAACCGGAGAAGCCCAAACCCAACGTCCATCTCTACGACGAAAGTTATATCGAGCGGATCAAGTTCATCAAATATCTCCAGAAGAATTTCCACGCCTCCATCGAGCAGATCCGGGAGCTGATGCAGCGGGAGGATTTCGATCTGAGCCGGGGCTACGAGGCGATCCTGGATACCCTGGATCTGCTCATGGCACCCCCCTCCCCCAAACGCTACACCAAAGAGGAGCTCTGCCGGGCGGCGGGAATCGACTGTGACCGCCTCGACCACTATCTCATCAACGATGCCCTCTTCGACCGGGGCGACGGCTTCAGCGAAAAGGAGCTGGAGATCCTGAAAATCCTCAAGGAGCTGGAGGCCGTCGATCCCGACGGGGAGCTGGTCCAGGCCTACATCGCCCACGCCCGCTCCGTGGCCCGCTCCGAGGTGGATCTGGCCAAGCGGCTCATCGACTACAGCTTCGACACCAACCGCACCGTCAAGGCGCTCTTCGACGCCACGCTGATCCTCAAACCCTATCTCTTCAATATGCAGCTCTTCGAAACCTACCGCCAGCGCTTCGGCGATCAGCGGCGCCAAAAGGAGAACGCATGAGAGCGCTGCTGCGTCTGGAGGGGTTCCTGCCGTTCCTGGCGGTCCTGGTCTTCAACGCCATGACCGACATCGCCCACAAAATCACCATCCAGAACGTCCTGATCAAAAGCTACTCCGGCGATACCCTGGTAGTGCTTAGCGCCTTAGTCAACGCCCTGATCCTGATCCCTTTCATTCTGCTCTTCTCCCCCTCGGGCTGGCTCAGCGACCGATACGACAAGAGCCGGATCGTCCGGGCCATGGCCCTGGCGGGGCTGGTGCTGTCGGTACTGACGACGCTCTTTTACTATCAGGGGTGGTTCCTGGCCGCCTTCGGGATGACGCTGCTTCTGGCGGTGCAAAGCGCCCTCTACTCCCCGGCCAAATACGCCCTCATCCGCCATCTGGCTGGCGCCGAGCGCCTGGCCGGTGCCAACGCCCTGGTCCAGGCCCTCACCATCGCGGCAATTCTGCTTAGCGGCCTGCTCTTTTCGTTCCTCTTTGAATCGCTCTATGACGGCAGCGCCGCGCCGGGAGCGGTGCTGCGCTCCGTCGCCCCCCTGGGCTGGGGGCTGATCGCCATGAGCGCCTTAGAGTATCTGAGCGCGCTACGGATCCCCGCCACCGGCGAAGCGGTGCGGGAGGCTTTCGAGATGGGGCGCTATCTGCGGCTGGAGTATCTGCGAAAAAACCTGGCCACCCTCCGAAGTGACCGCAACATCTGGCTCTCCATCGTGGGGCTGGCGGTCTTCTGGGCGCTCAGCCAGCTGGTCATCGCCGCCTTCCCCGCCCACTACAAGACACTCACGGGCGATGAGAACACGGTGATGATCCAGGGGCTTTTGGCCCTGAGCGCCGTGGGGGTGATCCTGGGATCCCTGGTGGCGGGGCGCTATTCGCGGCTTCATATCGAGCTGGGCTTCGTCCCGCTGGGGGCGCTGGGGCTCTGGGGAGCGCTGAGCCTCCTGGCGGCTTCGGCGACGCCGTTTTGGATGGGGGCGGCGATCCTGGCTTTCGGCTTTTTCGGCGGGCTGGCCATCGTGCCGCTCAACGCCACGGTGCAGTTCCTGGCCCCCCTGGAGCGGCTGGGGACGATCCTGGCCGGCAGCAACTTCGTCCAGAACATCGCCATGCTGGCTGCTTTGCTGGGGACCATCGTGCTGGTGCAGCTGGGGCTTTCGACCCTGGGGATCCTCCACACCGCCGCCTGGCTCACCCTGGCCGCGGCGCTCTACGCCATGAGCCAGCTGCCCCAGCTGGGGGCGCGGCTGATGCTCCTGCCCCTGCTGCACACCCGCTACCGCCTCGCCGTAGAGGGGCTGGAGCATCTGCCTCCCCGGGGCGGCGTATTGTTGCTGGGCAACCACATCAGCTGGATCGACTGGCTCATCCTCCAGGTCGCCTCCCCGAGGCGGATCACCTTCGTCATGGAGAAGCGGATCTACGAGCAGTGGTATCTGCGCTTCTTCCTCAAGCGCCTGGGGATGATCCCCATCTCCGGCTCCGCCTCCAAAGGGGCCATGGAGGCGATCCGGGAGCGGCTGCGCCGGGGCGAAGTGGTGGCCCTCTTCCCCGAGGGGCGGATCAGCTACAACGGCCAGCTGGGGGAGTTCAAAAAGGGCTTCGAGAAGATCATGGAGGAGTGCGACGCTCCCATCGTGCCGTTTTACCTCCACGGTCTCTGGGGCTCCACATTCTCCCGGGCCAACCCCCGCTACCGCCTCATCTCCCGCCACGGGGCGCGGCGGGATCTGCGGGTCCATTTCGGTGCGCCGTTGCCGTCTCATGCCGCCGCTTCGCAGGTCAAGCAGGCGGTGCGGACCCTCTCCTTCGCGGCCTGGGAGGAGAGTATCGCCACCCAGGAGCCGCTGCACTACCAGTGGCTCAGCCGGGCCAAGGAGCACCCCTTCCAGCGGGCCATCGCCGACGCCTCGGGGGCCGATCTGAACCGGGCGCAGCTCCTTAGCGCCGTGATCCTTTTTATCCGGGCCCTGAAGCCGCGGCTGCGGGGGCAGCGAAACGTGGGCGTCCTGCTCCCCAGCTCCGCCGCCGGTAGCATCGTCAACCTGGCCCTCCTGGCCCTGGGCAAGCGCCCGGTCAATCTCAACTACACCCTCAGCCCCGAGGCGATGGAGGCGGCGGTGGCCAAGGCCCATCTGCAGACCGTGGTCAGCTCCGAACGCTTCCTCAAAAAGCTCTCCGCCAAGGGCTTCGACCCCGCGGCGCTGCTGGGGGATCGGCTCCTGATGGCCGAGACAATCGGCGCGGAATTCGGCAAAGCCGACAAAGCCCTGGCCTTCGCCGCGGCACTCCTGCTTCCCGAGCGCCTCATCCGGGCCCTTTGGTTCGCCCCCGTGCGGCTCTGCGATCCTGCGACGATCCTCTTTAGCAGCGGGAGCGAAGGGACACCCAAGGGGATCGTGCTGAGCCACAAAAATCTGCTGGGCAACATCAAACAGACCGGCGCCATGCTCAACTTCGGCGACGAGGATCTGATCCTGGGATCGCTGCCGATCTTCCACAGCTTCGGCTTGACGGTGACGACGCTGCTGCCCCTGTGCGAAGGGATCCCGGTCGCCGCCGTCCCCGATCCCACCGACGCCCTGAGCGTGGGCAAAATGGCGGCCCGCTACGGGGCGACGATCCTTTTCGGGACTTCAACCTTTTTCCGCCTCTACGCCCGCAATCGCAAGCTCCACCCCCTGATGTTCGCCTCGATCCGGATGGGGGTCGCCGGGGCGGAGAAGCTCAAACCGGAGATCAAGGAGGCCTTCCGGGCCAAGTTCGGCGTGGAGCTGTATGAGGGCTACGGCGCTACCGAGACCTCTCCGGTGATCGCGGTCAATATGCCCGACATGCTCGACCCCGACACCTTCCGGGTGATCGTAGGCAACCGCCCCGGCACCGTGGGCCAGCCCCTGCCGGGCACCGTGATCCGCATCGCCGACCCGGAGACCCTCCAGGAGCTCCCCGTGGGCGAAGACGGCCTCATCATGGTGGCCGGAGTGCAGGTGATGGAGGGCTACCTGGACGACCCGGCCAAAACCGCCGAGGTGATCGCCGAGGTGGACGGTATGCGCTTCTACAAGACCGGCGACAAAGGCCACGTGGACGAGGAAGGTTTCATCACCATCGTCGATCGCTACAGCCGCTTCGCCAAAATCGGCGGCGAGATGATCAGCCTGGGGGCGGTGGAGGAGGCGATCGGCCGGGTATTCGGCGAAGCGATCGAAACCGTCGCCGTCGCCCTCCCCGACGAGAAAAAGGGCGAAACGGTGGTGCTGCTTTACAGCGGCGATCTGACTCCCGAAGAGGTGAATGAGCGGATCAAATCCTCCGACATCGCCCCCATCATGCAGCCTTCGCGGATCCTGCAGGTCGAGACGCTGCCAAAACTGGCCAGCGGCAAAGTGGATTTCAAAGGGGCGAAGAGGATGGCGGAGGAGAGAAAATAGGGGCCTATTCCCGAACCAGCGTCATCAACCGATCGAAACTGTCGACGACATCGTACTTTACCTTGTCCGTCGCAATGTTTTCGAAGAATTTACGGGCACATTCGATTTTCATCTCTTCGATTTTTCGCAACTGCATTGAGGAAAGCGAACCTTTGGTTTCGGCGACAAAGTAGATGTGCTTGACACTCCCCTCCTCGAAGGCGATGGCCCAGTCGGGGTTATAGTCCCCCACCGGTGTGGGGATAAAAAAGGCCGAGGGAAGCTTGGCATAGACGACGACTTCCGTAGCGCTGTCGAGTGCCTCGGCAAACTCTTTTTCTTTCCCGGAATCGGTTACCAGATATTGATAAACGTGTTTTTGCACTTCCTGAAGGCGTTTATATTCGCTGTTTTGGGGAACAAAAATCTCTTCGAGCCGATGCTTTTCCTCCCGCTTATCATAGGAGAGGTGTTCAATGACCGTCGCGGCTTTTTGCTCATTGATAATGCGGGCCGCCTCTCGAATGAAAATCTCCGGATTCTTTTTGAACTGGCTGAAGGTCCTGTCACTGATTTTACGTAGAATTGCGCCGATCGTTTTCCGCGTCAATTGAGTCTCTTCGGCCAGTTTTCCGATCAGATCATAGGTTACTTCGGAATGGATCGATTTAAGCGTCGTCTCGTCACGGTCCTCTCTGACGCGGAACCCTTCTCCATTTCGGATCTCCTCTCCGTCAACGTCACTTTCCATCTCCCCTTCAACCACTCGGTAGGTGATTTCGGGCACTTTCAGCTCCCGATCCAAAGCCCCCACGGCTTTGACGACAAGTTCTTTGGTATCGAAATGGACGGCGTAAACCGCTTTTTGATTGATATTTTCCCAAAGGGCCAGAAATTCTTTCCGCTTCAGATTTTCCTCATTGAGGGGATTCTCTTTTCGGGAAAACTCATTTTCGATCGCAGGGAGTTTGACGTCACTATAGACCGAGTCGACCAGGAGGAGAATCGCTTCGGAGTAGGGCTGCAGATCCTCGGGCAGGGGAGCAAGGTTTCCGTTTTCCCGGGCCTGAATGTAAGTTTCGGTGATTTTGCCATCATCGTCCACGTAATCGTTTTTGAGGAGATAACGAACGATTTGACGAGCCTGCTTGTCGTTGACCTCAACCTTTTCTTCTTCAAAAGGAAGCACTTTGCCTTTGAAATAATCGACGTCAGCAGTTTTCGGACGGTCTGTGAGGGACTCCGCGATCTCTTTCTGAAGCCCTTTGGCAAAGTCTTTGTAACTTTCGTTCGCAACGATACTCAAAACGTTGATTTCGTGCACCGTTGACGGATCATCCATCCGTTCTCCATGCTTGTTCACACACAAGCGCATCCCCCGTCCCACCTCCTGGCGTCTGGCGACGGTGCTGTCAGAGTGCTTGAGGGTACAGATGACGAAGATATTGGGGTTGTCCCACCCCTCCCGCAGGGCCGAGTGGGAAAAGATAAAGCGGGTCGGCTCGTCAAAAGAGAGGAGCCGTTCTTTGTCTTTGAGTATCAAATCGTAGGCGTTCACGTCGTCGCTGAGCCCCTTCTCTTCGCCGCGTCCTTTGACGCTTGGGTCGGTGAGCCTCCCTTTTTTATCGATGGAGAAGTAGCCGTTGTGGGTTTTGGACGCGTCGATTTTTCGCAAATAGTCGTGATACTCCGGCCCAAAAAGGGAACCGAAATCCTCAATAGCCGCTTTGTACTCCTCTTCGAAAATCTCGGCATACTCTCCCGATTGCGCTTCACCTTCCTCGTCGTAGTAGCGGTATTTGGCCACTTCGTCAATGAAAAAGAGCGAAAGCACTTTGATGCCCTTATAGAAAAGCTCTTTCTCTTTATTGAGGTGCGAGCGTATCGCTTCGCGTATCTGGATGCGCCGCAGCAACGCTTCGTTGACATCCCCCACCACGTCGCCGATCTGTAGTTTCGTTCCGTCGCTCAATTCCATTGAAACGGCATCCAAATCGGTAACGGTGATTCCTCTGTATTGTTCCAGTTCATTGGACAGCTCATAAAGATTGCGTCCTTTTTCTACCTTTCTGACGATGCGCTTGATGCCGCTTTTTTGCCTGACTTCCAGCTCCAGTCGGGCAATGGGCGGACGTTCTTTGGAGATTTCGATGTCTTGGAGGTAGATATAAGGACTCGTTCCTCCCAGATGTTTGGCTTCGATGCCCTTGACGGTGATTTTTTTGACCAGCTTTTGGTTGTAGGCATCGATGGCGTCGAGGCGATAGACGCGGTTGTGCTTGGTTTTGTGAGTGGCGGAATAGCGAAGAATCATCAGAGGATTGAATTCTTTTAATTTTTTGACTGTCTTTGCGCCTTCCATTTTTTGAGGTTCATCCAAGATGAGAATCGGATGATTGGCTTTGATTAAATCAATCGGCCTCCTGGATTCAAACTCATCAAGTTCTCTATAAATACGACGACTTGCTTCACTCCTTCCTTCTCCTTCGGCATTGAAAGCCTGCACGTTGATAATCATCACCTGTATCCCACCGTCGGTGGAGAAACTCTTGATGTTCTGGGGTGATTTGGAGTCGTAGATGAAGACGCGCGGTTGGATGCCGTAATCTTCCAAAAAATGCTCTCGGGTCATCTCGAAACTCTTGGCCACCCCTTCGCGGATGGCGATGCTGGGGACGACGATGATGAATTTGCTCCAGCCGTAGCGCTTGTGCAGCTCGAAGATGGTTTTGGTATAGACGTAAGTCTTTCCCGTCCCCGTCTCCATCTCCACATCCAGGTTTACGTTGCAGATGGGGGTTTTGACCAGATTGGGGTCGATGGGGAGATTTTGGTTGCGCTGGACCCTTTGGATATTGTGCAGCAAGGCGCTTTCGCTGAGTCGCAAGGGGTAGTTGCGAATCCCTTCATCGTCGTACTCCATCGTCTGCTGCCCCGCAGCCCTACCCGGGTCAATGGTATATTTGAATCCGGCATTATAGGGTTGGCCCTCGAAACAATCCACCACCGCCGCCACCGCGTCGGCCTGGTATTGCTGGTGTTTGAAGCGTATTTTCATCGGCTATCCTCTGATTTAGTTTCAGGATACGTTAAACGTATCTCGTTATAATGCAACCGTCACAAACGCCGGGTCCTCTGGCAAGGGGCGTGAGTCACCTTGTCATGCCCGGCTTTTTTCATTTATTCCCATTCCCTTCAAAATAAAACTTTTCATTCTCACAAACTCCGTTTCGCCCATTTGCCGATTGAGACCATTTGCGTCCTGTGCAATAAACCTGTCGTTTCGATATTCGACAAATAATGGTTCGATCTCTTGTCGAAAGAATGCATCAAAACTCTCATACCGATCGACCCTGCCAAGCATGAAGTAAAAATAGAGATAGACGTCGGCAAAACTATGCGGTTCGATCGATTTGCGCAACCGATGGTATCGTTTGAAAGCCCGGACGCTTCGGTATCCTCGGTTGAAGAGTCTTTCTCTATGTGCGGCACGGTTGCGCACTTCATTGAGTCGATCAAGATAAGGTCTAAAAAGCTTCGGGTTGATCCCGAACTCTCTCGAAACGCCGTGTAGTAAATCATATTTTCCGATCTTTATGCTTTTTATCATTGAAATTAATGCCCCAAGCGTAGCACTTTCAACAAGGTAATGAAACGGAGGGTAGTTAACATCTTCTTTTATCTCTATCAGAGTCACGCCCAATAAATAAATCTGCTTATTTTTCTCAAAAAGATACTTTTCTTTGTAGTAGAGGCAATAATGCGTATAGCACTCATCATCTTCACCGTCACGCTTTTCTCGGGATTTCCAGTTTTCCAGAGTGGGTTGATTGATCCGAAAGTTTGAAAACTTGTGATTCTCCTGAATCAGATAAAAAAATGGATTATTGGTCCATTTATAGCAAAGCTCCACGACTCTGGTTTTGAGCAAAGTCTCTATCGTGGCGGTAAATTCCATCACATATCGGGTCAGGTATTTATCGAAATAGTAGAGTGTCAATATTTCGTCGATAGTGTGCCGGTCAAACTCATTTCGAAAAGCATATAGATAGCCTTTGAATCGAAAGATGCCGATCGTGTGCAGGATTTTTTTGATATCGGCATCGTTTAGCACACGACTTCGATGTAGCCCTCTGCCATAAATTTCTTGCAAAAAAGATTCAATGTCTTTGGGCGAGTGGTTATATAGGCACATTCGCTAGACCACCCTCACTTCCACCGCCGGGGCAAGCTGTTTGAAGATTTGTTCGGTGTTGATTTTGATATTGTCGTCTTCAAAGCCGCTTTCCTTGAAGACCACGCGCAGCACATCCTCGTCGGCCAGCTTTTTGGCCAGGGTTTTGACGAAGTTTTCGTCGATATCCTCTTCGAAGCAGGCGACCAGGTCGCCGTGTCCGACGAAGTAGACCGTTTTGCCCTCTATCTCTTCGGTGCGAATGGGCAAGCTCAAATCCACACCCCAGTCCACCAGCACCCCAAAGAGCAAATCTTCGGGAGTTCTATCTTCTTTGATGTGGTCGACGGTTTCAAAAAGGCTCTCCTTGCTCACTTCGTCAGGGGTGAAGTAGATCTCTTTCATGTTGGAGCTGTCGACTTTGAGCACCCGAAAACCGATGTCAAGTTTTTCGATGCCTTCTTTCTCTTTGTTTTCCTCTTTTATCTTTTTTCCCGCGCGGCGGATGCGCTCTTTGCCGATGTCGGCGATGGTTGTGTAGCCCGCTTTGTAGGCTTCGCTTTTGGGGTCGGTGGGTTCGGGCAGCTGCACCATAATGAAACGGCGATTACCGCCGTCTTCGGCGTTGAGCTGCATCACGGCATGGGCGGTGGTGGCGGAGCCGGAGAAGAAGTCGAGGATGATGTCTTCATCTTCCGTACATGTTGTCATTAAATATTTTGGTAGAGAAGAAGGCTTTGGATAATCGAATAAGTTTGTTTTAAATAAATTATTAATCTCTTTATTTGCCTCTAAAACATCGCCAACAATGTCATTTGGAAGAAGTGTTGTAGGCTTCAGTTCATTTTTTTTATAGACTTTTCTTGCATAAAGAGCCATTGTTTTCTCATTCTTTAAAACAAGATACACGCCTCTATCAATTTCATTATTTAAATGTTTTTGACTCCATATTGATTGCTTAATTTTTATTCTAAATTCATTTTTAACTTTTCCGTTCTTAACATAAATGTCATCTAATAACTCGTAACCGTCGCCATATTTCCCTTTTTTATAGATTCCATCCTGAAAGTTCACATGCACATAGTTCGAAGGACATTTTAATGTATGTGTATTGTGTAATTTTTTTGTTAAAGAGAAATCACCTTTTGAATCTTCAAGACTTCCTTTCAATTCGATAGGATTAGATTTAGAATAGCTTATAACATACTCGGTATTTTTTCGGGTTGTTTTGCCAAAATTAGACGGCCTGAATGTTTTTTCCCAAATAAATTCTGCAATATAATTCCCCTCCCCAAATACTTCATCACACATCTTCCGCAGATTGTGCACTTCATTGTCATCTATCGAGATAAAAATCACCCCGTCATCTCGCAGCAGGTTCCGCGCCAGCCTGAGTCTCGGATACATCATACTCAGCCAATCGCTGTGAAAGCGCCCGTTGCTCTCCAGGTTTTGCACCAGACGATTGCCCTCTTCATCAACCTGCCCGCTCTCCATCAACTCCTCTTCGCGGCTCCTTGCAAAGTTGTCTTTGTACACAAAATCTTTGCCCGTGTTGTAGGGCGGGTCGATGTATATCATCTTGACCTTGCCCAGGTACGCCTCTTGCAGGAGTTTGAGGGCTTCGAGGTTGTCGCCTTCGATGTAGAGGTTTTGGGTGGTGTCGAAGTTCACGCTCTCTTCGCGTGCGGGGCGCAGGGTTTTGGTGATGGGGGTGTTGGCCTTGAGCAAGGAGGCCCGCTTGCCCGGCCAGTCGAGCCGATAGCGCTCTTTGGGCCCCTCGACGAGGTAGGCGGAGAGCTCTTGTTTGAGCAAATCAAAATCTATCGCTTTTTTTATGTGGCCCTTTTCATCCGCCGTTTCCGTCACGCAGTTTGGGAAAAGCTCCGCCAGTTTGTGGATGTGTTCTTCGGTGAAGTCAGGGGTTTGTAGGTCAAGCCTATCCATTTTCATTCCTTTGCGCTAATTCAAAATTATCTTTATTGAATTTTAAATTAATTATATATTCCCTATCCTCGTCTTTATCGTAGTAAGTAACGGTTATTTTTGAGAAATGGACCTCTTTTTGATTAATTGCCTCTGTGTATCGATTCTCCGCAATTTCGAAAATATAGCGATGCAGTTTAGACGGTAATACAAAAGCCAAAGTGTAACTCTCTCTATCTATCGCTGGACGTATTTCCCATCTTTTTCCATTATCAATGTCTCTCCAATGAATTACAATATCATGACTTCCGTGTTCTTTTATATATCTAACGAAGTTCTCTGGATTGTCTGCTTTGAGTAGAAGCATGTGCCCACCTACAGACATACCAATAAAAAGCTCACGATATTCATCTTTTATATTTCGGCTTAATTCCAAGATATTCTCATTAGTTTCTTCATCATTGTGAAATCCAAAAAGGCTATTCCTAAATTGTTTTCTAAGACGCTTACCCTCCTCTTTGCTAATCTCTTCCGCATCACCGAATATGGCCTCTGCCGCATCATTGATAATCCGTTTTAAATCATTATATTCTTCTATCCCTAAATCAGCAATCTGGATTTGATGGGCAATAGCCATATCCACTGCCGGTTCACTGAAGCCAGAAGTGGAGAATACCGCCGACACATAACGATATCTTGCTTTTGCAGTCGAATCGGTTGGAATAAAATAGTTTTCATTTACATCAGACAAAATCCCTACTTCTTGACGTATGACATCAATACCTGTTTTACCATCACGGAATTTTGCTTCAACAAGTAATCGTATGGGATAATTGAATGCGGGAATCCAATTCAACTCTGCGATTACATCGATTTGATGATATGCTCCCCTCCCACGTAAATTGAGTCCATTTCCTTTGATTTCCAAATCTGGGTCATGACTCGAAGGTGAATTTATTAAAGAATAGCCACTGGTTCGAATTAGGTATGCCAAGGCCTCTTCTAATAAATAACCTTTAAACTGTGCAATTTTCATCTGTACCCTCTCTTTTTAATTCAATTATCTCCTGCTTCAATCGGTGCAGTTTTTCATTTAGCTCCACCTTTTTATTGAACTGTTTCTCTCTGTCGCGTTTGGCTTTGAGCCGGGCGTATTCCCGCTCTTTGGCTTCGATTTTTTTGAGCCGCTCCACCCGCTCTTGCAATCCTTCGACGTCGGATGCGGCGATGTCTCGGGGCATCAGGGCTTCGATGATGGCGGCGTAGAGTTTTTGCAAATCCAAAGCCGTGGGTAGAGGCTGCGGCAGCGCGTCTTCATCCATCCAATCGCTTTGAAAGTAGTTTTCGATGACCCACCCTTTGCCGCCGCTCTCACTCGGGCGTTTGTAGGCGGTTTTAAGCTTGGTGCGGCCCCCAGTGTCGTGGAGGTAAAAGAGTATCGGCTTGGGGATGGCTTTGTCGATGGTCTTTAGCACCGCGTCGTCGAGATGGTCGCCTTTGAGGTAGATGTCGAAAACTTCGATTTCTGGGACTTCGGGGGAAGATGGGAGGTTCATCGTCTCTTCGGCCAGTTTGTGGCTCCAGACGATTTTTTCGATTTGGTCGATGAATTTGCGCTTGAGTTTCCCCTCTATCGCGGCGTGTTCGTAGAATTTGGTCTTGGGAATCGTTCTGCCAAAACGGGTGGCGGGCGGGAAGTCGTAGCGCACTAATCCACCTCCATCACGACGATGAAGCTAATCAGCTCGAAATCGTCCAGCCCTTCGATTTTGGCGGTCAGTGCCGTAGTGCGCCCTTCACTGAAGAGCGAATCGATGTCGCTCTCTTCCTGTTTTTGGACCATCGAGGCGATAGCTTGGTCCAGCAGTTCGGAGTAAAAGTGCATATCCCGCCCGTCTTTGGTGGCTTCATTGAAGGCTTTGTAGGCTTTTTCTATAGGCTGGCTGCGGCCCTTGCAGGCGGCGCGGGCCAAATCGAGCAGCCGTTTGGCCTGGGTGTGGTCGGCGACGATGTGGCCGTCGTTGGCGATGTAGACCAGATAATAAGGGTGCAGGCGGTTTTGGCGGTCGATTTCGATGCCGTGGTTGCGGTTGTAGAGGGTGAAGATGACGCCGGGCTCCAGCCCTTTGTCTCTGTCTGCCGGGACGACGGTGTGCAGGCCGTTTGGGAGGTTGTCGAGATCGTGCTCTTTGATATAGCCCAGCAGGTCCACCCGGAACTCGTTGAGCCCCAGGTCGGTGATGGAGATGCCGGTCTTGAGCTCTTCGAGGTCGATGACCTCCTCCTGGAGCCTTTTGAGCTGCTCTTTTCGGTAGCTGATGTCGTTGGCTTTGGCGCTGAGCACGTTGTCGTCGCCCGTGGCGGTGATGTCGACGATGGTCATACGATTTTCCACCCGCTCTTTGAGGTTGATGTACTCGTCCAGGGTAATGTCGGGCCAGTAGTTGACCAGCTGGATTTGGGCGTTGGGGGAGCCGATACGGTCGATGCGCCCGAAACGCTGGATGATGCGCACCGGGTTCCAGTGGATGTCGTAGTTGATGAGATAGTCGCAGTCCTGCAGGTTCTGCCCCTCGCTGATGCAGTCGGTGGCGATGAGGATGTCGATTTCGTCGTTGTTGTTTGGCATGACCAGGGCTTTCTCTTTGGCCTTGGGGGCGAAGAGGGTCAGGACGCTTTGAAAATCATAGTGTTTTTTGTGAACGGTGGTCTTGGGATTTCCCTGTCCGGTGACGAGCGCCGTGTGCAGACCGTGTTTGGTCAGGAAATGGGGGGCCAGCTGTTCGTAGAGATAGTGGGCGGTGTCGGCGAAGGCGGTGAAGATGAGGAGCTTTTTGTTGCCGGAGTTGATGGGGTTTTCGATTTTGCTATTGGCGTGTTCTATCAGGTCTTGGAGCTTGGCGTCGTCATCGGGGGTGATCCGATCCATTTCGATCAGAAGACGATCGACAATGAAAAGATCGTTTTTGAGATCCTCTTTCCAGGAGCGGATATCCATATCCTCCAGGGCGATACGCACTTTGCCGCCGATGAATGCCTCTTCATCCTCTTCGATATCTTCAGTGACCGCTTTGTCAGGCACATCCGAAATTTTCACACTCGTATCGCCCCGCTCGAAACGGCTGATCTGCGTCAGTATCTCGGCATGGTTTTGTTTGAGTTTGTTCAGGGTGATACGGAAGGCTTCGACGGAGCTTTCCAGGCGTTTGAGGAGGTTGGTGGTCATCAGTGCCTGAAGACTGCGCTCACGGTCACGCTGGCGAAAGCGCCCTTTGCCCTCTTGCACTTCGGTGTCGTAAGCCTCTTCGTATTTGTGCAGACGACTGGGAAAAACGAAATTCATTGGCGCATAGATGGAGAGGGTCATGGAGTTGAGCGTCCGGTAGATCTCATCGTAGTCCGGAAGGCGGGAGAGCTCACTCAACGGCGGACGGAAGTTTTTGGGCTTGAGTCTTTTGGGGAAGGTTCCGATATCGGTGGTGTCGTAGAAGGTCTGGATATGCTTGCGGGATCGTGCGATGGTGACGTTGTCGAGCAGTTTGAAGAAATCGAAATCGAGCATATCCAGAATTGCTTTGGCCGTGCGCTTTTCAGGCGGGAGTTTGGACCAGGCGTTGAAAGCAGCCTGGGCTCTGCGGAATATCTCCTCGATGCTTTGGGTGGTGCCCAGCTTTTTTTGTAGTTGCTCCGATTCACCTTCGTAGGCTAAGGCCAGTTGGTTGCGAAGGTCGGCGAAACGGTTGTTGACGGGGGTGGCCGAGAGCATGAGGACTTTGGTCTTGACGCCCGCTTTGATGATTTTGTTCATCAGTTTCTGGTAACGGGTCTCTTTGTCCTTGTAGGCGGCGGCGTTTCGGAAATTGTGGGATTCGTCGATGACCACCAGGTCGTAGTTGCCCCAGTTGACGCGGGAGAGGTCTATGCCGTGGGAATGGCCCCGCGTTCTGGAGAGGTCGGTGTGATTGAGTACGTCGTAGTTGAAACGATCTTTGGCGAAGATGTTGGTAACCAGGTTGGTGTTGTAGGTGAGCCAGTTGTCGGCCAGCTTCTTGGGGCAGAGCACCAGGACCGATTTGTTGCGTAGTTCGTAGTATTTGATGACGGCCAGAGCCGTGAAGGTTTTGCCAAGCCCCACACTGTCGGCCAGGATGCAGCCGTTGAAGGTTTCGAGCTTGTTGATGAGCCCCACGGCGGCGTCTTTTTGGAAGTTGTAGAGTTTTTTCCAGACCAGCGTCTCTTTGAATCCCGTCAGGTCGTTGGGCAGCACATCTTCGTTGATGTCTTCGAGGAACGCTTTGAAGATGTTGTAGAGCATCAGGAAGTAGATGCGTTCGGGGGCGTTCTCCCGGTAAACGGTGCTGATGTGTTCGATGATGGCGTCGGTGACATCTTCGAGTCTCTCCCGATCGTTCCAGATCTGGTCGAAAGTGTTCAGAAACGACTGAGTAGCCAACGGATCATCGAAACGGGTCGTGATATTGCTGAGCGCGTCTCCTTTCTGATATCCGAGATCGACGGCGGTGAATCCGTTGAGAGGCATGTAAACGACGGTACGATCAGGACTTTGTACGCATGCGAAAGACTGCATGGAAGCCGAAGTTTTGTTGGATCGAAAGGTAGCCTTTCTGCGGATCCAGTCGGCACACTCCCTGGCGATGGCACGCTGGGTCAGCTTGTTTCTGAGCTGAATCTCGAATTCCGTTCCGTAAAAGCCTCTTTCCCTTTCGTTTTTTGGGATGTAGAACTCGCGGCGCTCTTTCTTGATGGCATCCAGGGCTTTGTCCGGGACAAAGGTAGGAGAGGTGAAAATAAACTGGAACGCATCGACACTCGATAGTTCTTTTTTCAAGGCTTCGAAGGCGTAGATGGAAAAGGTAGCGGCGGCGATTTTGAGCCTGTCGCCGGGTCGGAGAGTGTTTTTTAGATCGTCACCCAACAGCGAACTGACATTGTCGATAACCTGCATACTCCGATCTTCCCCTCTTTCCGCCCATATGTTGCTTTGATATGATGCCATAAATCTGGAATAAATCAGAACCGGCGACTAAGAAGGTCAATGCGTCGGGGCTTTACCATTAATCCTTGTATCCGAAAGACGCATCCCTACCCATCGGGGGCGAGCATCTCAGGTGGAATCTCCCTCCCCCCGACGCTCAAAACGGCTCCCCCTTCGTCCAGATTACGGGAAAGCTCTTCGACCAGACGCCCCTCGGTATCGAAGCGAAACGTCCTGCCGTCGAGGTGGTGGTAGCGGTATTCGTGGATCTTCCCCCACACTTTCAGTTCGCCGCCGGTGTCGCGGTAGTGTTCGCGGACTATCCGGCCCACCTCTTGGAGGGTCGCTTCCAGACCCTGGTCGTAGACCGTCTCTTTATCCAACGAAATATGGCGTTTGGACTCCATGAACGCCAGGGCGAAGATCGGTTCGTTCTTTCTTCGGAAACGGGTATCGACGAAGATGTAGGGGGTCTGCAATTGCGATAGTGTGGCACGGCGTTCGGCCTCCGCTTCGACGATCCGGTCGATCACGCCGGGATCGACTCCGGCGAGCGAGGCGAGCGTTTTGGCGAAGCTTTCGGAGCTGTGGACGAAATCGTAATGTCCTTTCGCCAGCCAATTCCGCAGCGATCCTGCGCCCAAAAAGGCACTCAAACTCTCCTCTCCCTTTCGGAGATCGCGATAGCCCAGTGAGCGCAGCAGCTCTTTGCGATCGGTTTCTTTGACGAAGCGTACAAGGGTGTCATAAGTTCTCATAATTTACCTCCTGGTGAATAGAGGCAATAAAACGGTCGAAGTTTCGGGAATCGAAACGGTGAAGGTTTTATTGTCCTAAGTTACGGTGACTGCCGACGACACATTTTTTTCGGCAGGCCAGTGAGTATCTCTCAATTGAGACATCGGTATTGTAGCATATGGATTTGACAACATTATGTCACACAGGTGGCATGTTCGATAACTTGCTTTATGTGTTTACAGACTGGGATGGTGGGAACGAGTGTGAAATACTCAAGCCCCAAGCTTCAAAAGCACATCCGGGTACTCTTTAGCTACGTTGAGCAATACTTTTGCCGGTCCTTCCGGAACCCTTCTGCCCTGCTCCCAGTTACGAAGCGTATTGACGCTGATATTGAGCAGTGCCGCAAACTCATTTTGTGTCAGCTTCAGCTGAGTGCGGATAGCTTTGGCGTCCGGTTCTTCGATATAAAACGTTCGACTCGCTTTTCTCTTTTTTTGCAAAATCTCTTTGGCTTCCGCCGTACTTTCCAGTAGAGCGTTGAACAGTTCCTTATCCATCATGTCCCCTCCAAAAATGTTTTCCTCAGCAGTTCGATCTGCTTTGGAGTCAGATCTTCGTTTTTACTTTTTTCATAGACAAAAATCATCAAAATAAGATGATCCGCTTCATAAAAATAGTAGATCGTCCTGATTCCGCCTCTCTTGCCCTTGGACGACAATTTCCAACGCAATTTCCGCAGACCGCCGGAACCCTTGATGACACTGCCGCTTTTCGGATGTGCCGCCAAAAACTCCTGAAGCTCCCGATACGACTCATCATCGAGAAGCCTGGTGATCTCTTTCGTGAAAATCGACGTCTCCGCTATCTCCATCTGACTATTTTATCCGATCTTGCCAAGTAAGTCAATGGCTTACTTTCGTATTCCCGCCGAGGAGGAGAAGGAGGGGAGAGAAAAAGTCCCAGGTAACAACCGATAGCCTACCCTCCACCTTTTCAATACAAAAACCCGAACATCCATAGAGGGATCCTGTTGCCCGATCCCGCGACGATGCCGTCGGCAGCCACAAAGCTCTGCATTACACGCTCGATTTGACGAAAACTCTTTTTCCTGCCGCCGATTTCGACGATCTACTGCTCATTTGCAGGTTGCACCAGACAAAAACATTCCCATATTGCTGGATACAACCCACAAATGGCAACATCATCAATCAGCGTTTCAATCCCCTACGGATAATCTCCGTCAGTTTTTCCGTATCCGCATATTGTACGCAAGCGATAGAGGCCTTGATATACTCCTCCGGCTTACCGTAATCGATTGCTTCATACCCGTTATACAGTGCAATCATATCAAAAAAGAGTCGCACGATCCGTCCGTTGAGCTCATAAAAGGGATGAAGAGCGATCAGTTCCCCCTGAAAATAGGCGATCATTTTCGCAAATTCTTCGGAATTTCGATCGTTGAATTCACGAAGCCAACCGACTTTTTCCAACTCTTTGAAGATCCGTTTCGATTCAGAGGCCACATACGCCCCCTGGCAAAAACGGCTCTCCCCTTTGCTCATATTGAAAGGACGATATTCACCTGCCCATTCATAAAGAGCTTCGAAGGTGCGACGATGAAGCGATTTTAAATAGCTTTCGTCGAACTTCGTCTCATCCGTCAATTCGTCATAGAAAATGCTATAAGCCTCTTTGAGAAGCTCCCCTTCGAGAAGATGGAGCGTTTCGGAATCTTCGATGCCGAGTTTGTTGTAGGGTATGGAAGTTCCGGGAATGTAGATGGAGCTATTATCGAGACGATACTTTGAGCTCATATTTCTCTTTGAGTGCTTTGACCTTCGTAACAGCCGAGCGGCTGCCTTGCTTATAGCCTTCGATTGCCTGGGAGCGGATAACTACCGTAACAATCTTTTTCTTGAATTCCGGACACTTTTTCATCTCATCTTCTTTCTTCATGACCTCTATTGTTTTGATTATACATTAAAATTCAACCAAAACTACCCCACCTCATCCACCAGCATATTCATAATGAGCCGGATAATGATCTCCTTGTGCTCGGGATCCGAGGTGGCCACCAGCAGGGTCAGCGCCGCCAGGGCGTTGTCGTTGATCCTCGCTTCGCCGTTTTCGCGGTAGAGGATGCCGTTTTTGTGCAGGAAAAGCACGAAGAGATAGGCGCCGATGCGTTTGTTTCCGTCGCTGAAAGGGTGTCCTTTGACGATGTAGTAGAGGAGATTTGCCGCCTTCTGCTCTACCGAGGGGAGCAGATCGACACCGCCAAAGCTCTGGTAGATGTTGAGCAGGTTGCCTTTGAACTCGCCCGCCTTTTCGTTGCCGAAAAGCTCCGTGGCCTCCCCTTTGGCCATCAGCTCCTTTTTGAGCGCGGCGATGGCGGCTTTGGCTTCGTCGTAGTCGAGGATGAAGCGCTGTTCCTTGGTGGCGATCACCTCCTGCAGAGTCTGCTCGTCGTAGCCTTGCAGCAGCGCCCAGCTCTTGGCGTAGGTGCCGATGATCTCGATGAAACCTTTGGCCTCATCGTCGCTGAGGGTGCGGTTTTCGACGGCCTGTTTGATGGCGGCGATGGTCTGCTCCAGTTCCCGGAGTTTATCCTTTTGGAGACGTTCACGATCGAGGGCGTAGCCTTTGAGGAGGTACTCTTTGAGGACTTTCGTCGCCCAGATTCTAAATTGTGTACCTCGCTTTGATTTGACCCTGTAGCCTACTGAGATGATGACATCCAAATTGTAAAAATCTATCTCTCTTTCTACCTCTCTCTTTCCTTCAGTTTGAACTATCCGGAATTTCCGGACAGTTGAATCTCTTTCAAGTTCCCCTTCTTTAAAAATATTTTTTATGTGTTCATTGATGGTCTTCGTACTTTTATCAAAAAGTTCCCCCATCTGTTTTTGATTCAGCCAGATGGTTTCACTCTCTACCGCCGTTTCCAGTCTGACATTTCCATCTTCGTAAATAACGATTTCGCTCATAAACACCCTTTTTGAAAAATGCTCGATGCTTTGGAATGATTCTATCATTTCCATTGGGAAAGCCCCCAATATATTTCAAGACGCCGATCGTTGTATAATCGAAAGATGTGACACACCACGATCGAGGAGGCTTGATGATCCGTTCCCTCAGCGTCAACAACTTCACCATCCTCTCCGGAGAGCATCGCTTCGATTTTTCCCCCGGGCTCGATGTGGTTATCGGAGAGAATGCCTCGGGCAAGAGCCATCTGCTCAAGCTCGCCTATACCCTGGCCGCCATCAGCCATGAAGCGGCGGCGGTACGTCCCGAAGCCAAAGAGTTCGGGCGGATGGTGGGGCGGAAGCTGCTGCGGGTCTTTCGGCCCGGGAGTCTGGGGCGGCTGGTCCACCACGGGGCGCAGGAGTGCCGGGTGGCGGTGGGTTTCAGGGAGGCGGCGTGTGATTACGCCTTCGGCTTCTCCGCCCGCAGCCGCAGCGATGTGAAGCTGAGCAAAAGTCCCGCAGCGTTTCTCTCGACCCCGGCGGTCTTTCTGCCCAGTCGGGAGATCCTCTCGATCTGGCCGGGTTTTGCGCAGCTCTATCAGCACCACGACCTAGGCTTCGACGCCACCTACTTCGATCTGGCTCGGGCGCTGGAGGCTGCACCGCTCGGTGAGGCGGAGCTGGAGCCCTTTCATACCCTGCTGCGGCGTCTGGAGCAGCTCATCGGCGGGAGGCTCCGGCTGGAGGGGGGACGCTTCCTCCTGGAGAGCCGGCGGGGCGGGAAACTGGAGATCGATCTGAGCGCCGAAGGGATCCGCAGGCTCGCCACCCTCTACCGCCTGATCCAAAACGGCACGATCCGGGAGGGGAGCCTGCTTTTCTGGGATGAACCCGAAACCAACCTCAACCCCAAACTCATCCGGCCGGTGGCGGGGATCCTGACGGAGCTGGCACGGCGGGGGGTGCAGATCGTCCTGGCGACCCACAGTCTCTTTCTGCTGCGGGAGCTGGAGATCCTCTCCCAGGAGCAGCGCTACGCCTCCGTGCCCCGGCACTACATCACCTTCAGCCTCAAAGGGGGCACGGTCACGGCAGTCCAGGGGGATCGGATCGAAGAGGTCGAGCCCATCGTGAGCCTCGAGGAGTCGCTGGAGCAGTCCGACCGCTATCTGGAGATGGAGTAGTTTCGTGAGTATCGAGATCTTCGAGGGGAACCCGCCGACGCAGCTGACCTTTACCTTCCCCGACGACTGGGCCGTGAGCCAGTTTGACAGCAGCCGCTTCTACCGGGAGCGGGTCGATCGGCTCAACGGGATGAAGGCGGTGGATATCCTCGCTGCCAAAGGGGAACGGCTGATCCTGATGGAGGTCAAAGACTTCCGGGGCCACAGCCGGGAGAACCTCCGCCGCCAGACCAGCGGCGCCCTCCTCATCGAAGTGGCCCAGAAGTTCGTCTGCACCCTCTCGGCCCTCGTGGGAGCCCGGCGTTCGGGCTTGCCGGAGTTTGCCCCTTTCTACCCGCCGCTTGAGCACTCCCGCCACGTGCAGATGATCCTCTTTCTGGAACGGGATGAGCACGCACCGGGCTTCCTCCACGAAAAACGCCTCACCCTCGCCGATTTCAAAAGCAAACTCCGCCGCCTTCTGGTGGCTTACGACGTCCACTGCCAGGTCTACGACCGTGCCCACCTGCCCGTAGGGATCGAGTGGAGAGTAGAGTAAAGAGGCCTCACCTCTATTTCAGCGGGGGAAGATCCCGTGCCCATCGGCACTGCTTTTTCTGTGCAACTTCCCGGATCGTCTTGTATTCTCCTTTGAGGCGGGCGATCTCGGGTTTGTGGTCATCACCTGCCGCCAAGAAGACCAATGCGGGGAGAAAGACCAGCGCTCCCACTGTGGTGACCATAGCATCTTTCACTGCCAATCCATCCTGATTGTCCGAAATCTTCTTGACCCTGGCAGCCACTCTGTTCATCTCTCCGTGCAGCTTGCCGCAGGAGTACTTTTCGTAGGTGATAGGAGAGACGTACTCCGGTTCAATAGAGGAAGCACGCTGTGCACATCCTGAAACAGAGATTCCCAAAACGACGATCAATGCCAATTTTCCAAGTGTTTTGATCATAAAACCACATCCTGTTATGAAAATTAAATGTGGATTTTAGGACAGAATTTCTTTTTTATAGCTGATGAGAAGAAAAATAGCTGGCGGAGAGTGGGGGATTCGAACCCCCGGTCCGGGAAGCCCGGACAACGGCTTTCGAAGCCGCCGCATTCGACCACTCTGCCAACTCTCCGTCGGTGTGGCCCTGTAGAAGCAGTGCCATTATAGCCAAAGTCCCATAAGAGCCGATTTTTTAAGAAAAACCACTCTTTTTCACGACTCCTCTCACCTGTCGGTCTGCAGGAATCCCCATTTTATCGACGTTATTCCGTCTTGTTTCCATTTTGTAAAGTATTACTTGACACTTTATGCTTTATTCATTAAAATGGCACTATCCCCCGGAAAAATCCGGGAAAGAAAGGAGAAAAAGATGAAAAAGAGCTACGAAGATCTGAAGCGACCCCTCCACCCTCTCGATCCCAGACGTATCTGGTACGCAACCGTCCGGGCCTTTCTGAACGGTCCGGGAAATCTCTCCGACGGGATCCGTATCGGCAACCGCTACGGATACGACTCGGGGGTGATGCTCGACTACGTCTACAAGAACCGCCCCTCCGGCAGAGGATGGATCGGAACGATCATCGACCGGATCTATCTCGATTCCGTCGGCTGGCGGGGGATCCGCAACCGCAAGGAGATCACCAAAGGGGCCATCGTCACGGAACTGGAGGGGCTCCTGAAGGGAAAAGAGCGGATCGACTACCTCGACATCGCCTGCGGCGGAGCCGAATACGATCTGGAGGCGATCGCCGAGTGCCAAACAGAGCGGATCGACGCCGAACTGCGGGACTACCGGCAGGAGAACCTGGACAAGGCGGCCTCCAACGCCGAAGCCCTGGGGCTGAAGGGGATCCGCTTCCGGCGGGCCGACGCCTTCGACAGCGGCAATTATCCTGAAAAGAGCCGGGATCTGATCCTCAGCTCCGGCTTTTGGGAGATCGTCCCCGACGATGCGTTGGTGCGCCGGTGCCTGCACGACTGCGCTCTCGCCCTGCGCAGGGGCGGACGGCTGATCTTTACCATCCAGCCCGACCATCCCCAGCTGGAGCTCATCGCCCGGACCCTGCGCTCCCATACCGGAGAACCCTGGGTGATGCGGCTGCGCTCTCTGGAACTCTTCCGGGAGTGGATGGAAGAGGCGGGGCTGCGCTATCTGCGCCACGAGATGGAGCCCTGCGGGATCTTCGGCGTGGTGGTGGCGGAAAAGGTATGAAACGAAGCCCCGGAAGAAGCGCGTCATCCTGAACTCGATTCAGGATCCACGCTCTCCGGGTATTCAGGGCCCTGGATTCCGGATCGAGTCCGGAATGACGAAAGTGTCGGTGTGATGACAAACGAAAGGAGTCTCCCATGACCGTCTACAACCTCAAACCAGCATTCCAAAACCTGCTGCGCCCACTGGCCGGCCGACTGGTGCAAAGGGGAATCACCCCCAACGCCATCACTCTGGCGGCCCTGGCGCTCTCCCTCCTGGCGGCGGGGGCCGTGGCCCTCGGCGGCGGGGCAGCCTGGAGTCTGCTGGCTCTGCCGATCGTCCTCTTTGTCCGGATGGCCCTCAACGCCCTGGACGGGATCATGGCCAAAGAGTTCGGACTCACAAGCCGGCTGGGGGCCTACCTCAACGAACTGGGGGACTGGCTCAGCGATACGGTCCTGATCCTGGCCCTGGCCTTCGTGCCGGGGGTCTCCCTCTGGAGCGCCGCGCTGTTTGCCCTGGGGGCGGGGCTGAGCGAATTCGCTGGCGTCCTGGGGGCGGCGGTGGGGAACGGACGTCGCTACGACGGCCCAATGGGCAAAAGTGATCGGACCCTCTTTCTGGGGGTCTTCGCCCTGCTGAGCGGCCCGGGGATCCTCCCGGCGGGCTGGGGGGATCCTCTCGTCACCCTGGCGGCGGCTCTGACCCCGCCCACGGCCTGGAACCGGGTCCGGGGAGGTTTGCGATGAACCGGGTCGTGCTCACGGGCGGGCTGATCCTGGCCCTGCTCTCTCTGGCGACCCTGATCCTGAAGATCATGCGGAGGCGCAGCGGGCTGCCCTACCGGGAGCTGGGGGCGCGGATCCGCTCCTGGTGGGTGATGGCGGGGCTCTTCCTGGCCCTGATCCTCTCCGGCAAAGCGGGGGCGGTGGGGCTCTTCGCCCTGGTAAGCTACCTGGCGGTCAAGGAGTATTTCACCATGATCCCCATCCGGCGGGTGGACCGGCGGATCATCTTCTGGGCCTATCTGGCGATCCCGCTGCAGTACTGGTGGGCCTACGAGGGGTGGTACGGCATGTTCATCATCTGGATCCCGGTCTATCTCTTTCTGCTCCTCCCTTTCCGCCAGATCCTCACGGGGGAGACCCGGGGATTTCTGGAGTCCACCGGCAAGGTACAGTGGGGAATGATGCTCTTCGTCTTCTCCGTCAGCCACCTGGCCTTCCTCTACGGGCTGCCCGAGGTACAGGGGCACGGCGGCGTGGAGCTGCTCCTCTATCTGGTGGTGCTCACCGAGCTCAACGACATCTATCAGTACCTCTTCGGCAAGAGCCTGGGCCGCCGGCCCGTCGCCCCCGCCGTCAGCCCCGGCAAGACCCTTGAAGGGTTCCTGGGGGCCCTGGCGGCCACCACCCTCACCGCTCTGGCCCTGCGCTATCTGACCCCTTTTTCGGTGCCCCAGGCGCTGGCGGCGGGGGCGGCGATCGCCACGGCGGGCTTCGTGGGGGATCTGGTGGTCTCGATGATCAAACGGGATGTGGGGATCAAAGACAGCGGCGATCTCATCCCCGGGCACGGCGGGATCCTGGACCGGATCGACAGCCTCACCTACACGGCGCCCCTCTTTTTCCACGGGGTCTACTATATTTTTTATTGAATGGATCGGACGGAAAAAAGCGGTGTGGGCATGTCATCCTGAACTCGATTCAGGATCCACGCTCTCTGAACTTCCGGGCCCTGGATTCCGGGTCAAGCCCGGAATGACGAAGGCCTTCGGAACTTACGATAAGGAACTGCGATGCGACTCAAAACCCTCTTTTTCCTCCTGATCGTCCGGCCGCTGCTCCTCCTGTTCGGCGGAATCCGCGCCGAAGGGAGCGAGCGCCTCCCCCGCCAGGGGCCGGCGATCCTGGTGGCCAACCACAACAGCCACCTGGACACCCTGGCCCTCATGAGCCTCTTCCCCGCCGCGACGCTGCCGCGGGTCCGCCCCGTGGCGGCCAGGGACTACTTCTACGCCACAGCGCTTCGGCGCTTCGTCTCCGAACGGCTGGTGGGGATCCTCCCTTTGGAGCGGCGGGGGGTGAGACACCAACCGGGGCACCACCCTCTCGATCCCCTGGCCGAAGCCCTGGACCGGGGGGAGATCCTCATCATCTACCCCGAGGGGAGCCGAGGCGAACCGGGTGAGCTGCGCCCCTTCAAAAGCGGCTTCGCCCACCTGGCGAAGATGCGCCCCGAGGTGCCGGTGATCCCCGTCGAAATCCGGGGCACCGACCGAGTCCTTCCCAAAGACGAAGCCCTCTGGGTCCCTTTCATCATCGACATTCATATAGGTGAAGCGTGCTACTATAACGGCAGTGTTCGAGAATTTACCCGCCGGATAGAGAGCTTTTTCAGAGAGACCCCTCAGAATGACATTCCGGAGAGGTTTCACTCGATGGCGACAAAGGAGCGCTCAACCCGTGAAACGGGCGCTACAGCCTCCACGGCTTCGCTTCGCTCCGACCGTTCCGGTTTCGTAGCTACGAAGGACAAGCAGTTGTCCTTCGTTGACGCTTCTCACATTAGCGACTGCCAGAGCTATCGAGTGAAACCGACGATTTTTCGGAGAACTCAGGAAGGAGATCATCATGCAGACCGTTGACATCCATATGCACCTCCTCAACTCTTGTGCCCGCTTCGACCGCTTCTACGACCGCCTGGCAATCCGCTTTTTCGGCCGGAAGCTGGGGGCCGATCCGGCGGCCCTCATCGCCGATCCCTACCAAGCCTACTGCGATACGCTGCTGCATCGCCTGGAAGAGTCCCGCTACCTGGAAAAGACGGTGCTCTTCGGCGTCGATGCCCGGGTGGACGAACAGGGCAGAGAGCTACACCGGGATCTGACCGTCTGCGCCACCAACGAGGATCTCCTGGACCTCTACTGCCAAGCTCCCGATCGCATCATCCCCTTCATGTCAGTCAACCCCCTCCGTCCCGACGCCCTGGAGCGGGTGGAGCGCTACGCCGAGCAGGGATGCCGGGGGGTGAAATTCCTGCAGAACTACTGGGGGATCGACACGAGGGAGAAACGCTTCGAGCCCTTTTTCCGGAAGCTGGCGGAGTTGAACCTGCCGCTGATCGTCCACATCGGCAGCGAAAGCAGCGTCCATTCCCATCCTGAGAACGAGGGGCTGGAGATGCTGGAGGGGCCGCTGCGGGCCGGGGTGACCACCATCGCCGCCCACATGGGGCTGGAGTACTCCCCCCGCCACCCGATCCAAGCCCTCTCGAAAAATCCGAAACACTTCGGCGCCCACTACCACCGTCTCCTGAAGATGCTGGAGGAGCACGAGACCCTCTACGCCGACATCTCCGCCATCCTCACCCCCGTCCGGGCCCGCGCCCTTCCCCATCTGGCGGCACAGGAGCGAATCCACGGCAAGCTGCTCTTCGGCACCGACTTCCCCGTGCCGTTCACCACCCTGCTGACCACCCACGACCTCCCCTGGCGCCGCCGCCGGGAGCTGAACCGCATCGAAAACCCCTTCGACCGCTACGTGGAGACAGTCCTGGAGTATTTCCCCGAAGAGAATCCGGTCTGGAGCAATTATAAAAAAGTGTTGGAAGCACCTTCGGCGCAGTCGATAGTCGCCAGTCGATAGTTATTTGAACAAAAGCGTTGCAAGGCAACGCTTACCAAAATTCCTATTTCCTAATTTCTAATTCCTCATTTAAAAAACGGGCTCATCAGCGAAACCAGGCCGGTCAGGAAGAGGAAAAAGAGGATCAGCCGGCGCAGGCGTTCCCGATCGAGGCGGTTGCCCAGATGGATCCCGGCCAGGGAGCCGGCGATCACCAGAGGGGTCATCAGCAGGCCGTAGAGGAAATAGGCCGCCACCTCGGGCCCCAGCTTCCAGTAGAGCAGCGCCAGCTGCACCGGGGCGGCCATGAGAAAGAGCGCCGCCATGAAGGCCCGGGTCCGCAGGGCGCTCCAGTCGTGGGCCATGAGCCAGAGCACCACCGGCGGTCCGCCCATGGCGATCATCCCCAGCATGATCCCGCTGAGACCGAAAGCGATCAGATCCCAGACAAGAGGCAGCCGCTCCCTTGGCGTGATCCGGATCCAGCGCTGGCTGGCCAGGATCAGCAGCAGCATGGCCCCCACGATCTGCTTGACGGTGACGGGGTCGAGTCGGTTGATGAGATAGAGCAGTGAGATACCGATAGGCAGGGTCAGATAGCGGATCGCCGAGGCGGGGAGGACGTCACGCCAGACCACCTCCCGGCGGAGCTTCCAGGTGGCCACCGAGACCTGCACCAGAATCGGCACCGAAGTGAGCGCCACCGCCTGAGCCAGGGAGAGGCCGCTCCAGATCAGCAGCGGCACCGCCAGGAGGTTGAAGGCGAAGCCGATGACCGACTGGACGAAACTGGAGAGCAGAAGGATCGATGCCGCCAGGAGAAGGGTTTCCCAGGGCATCGTCGGGACCTCAGCGGAAGTAAAGCCCGGCGGCTCGGGCGATCTCCCGGTAGTGGGCGAGATCTTCGGGAGTCTCCGTCAGAACGGGCAGCGAGAGGTCGTAGCTGTAGACGAGCATCAGGGGGCGCTTCTCGAAGAAGAGCGCTCCGCCGATGAGCTCCCGGAGGAAATACTTGACCGCGAACTCCAGGATCTCCAGATCCTCGATCCGGAAGAGGACATTGCCCTCCCTTATCTCGAACTGCCGGGAGTAGATCATCTCGTCGATCCGGTCCATGAGCTTGATCTTGTAGAGGTAGTTCTGCATATCCCCCAGCTTGAACTCCTGGGTGTGCCAGTAGCAGACCCCGCCGTTCTCGCGGAAAACCCGCCGGGCGAACTCCAGATAGTGGCGCTCCGCCGAGAGGCGGAAGTATTCGCAGTCGAGGAGTTTGATCCGCGGATCGTTCTCGGGCAGCAGCTGGGGAAAGACATCCAGAATCGCATGCTCAAAAAAGTCCCGCAGCTCCTCCAAAGAATCGGAAGCGTTGGGGAGGATCCGGCCCAGCGGACCGAACTTTTCGGTGATCCGGGGATCCTGAGCCTTCATCAGAGGGATCGTACATTCATAACGCATGGCCGCTTTACCTTCCATACCCCGCGTCAAGGCTGCGGGGAAAATCTGGCGCCATTGTATCCCAAATGGAGCCGAATTGCCCTAAGCTCCGGCAGGGATCAGCCAAAGATCCCTTTGGAGGCCACGATGGTAGCGAAGACCAGAATCACCATCGCCCCGAAACGGCGGATATAGGGGCGGTTGCCGATCATGATGGAGACCACCGTTCCCGCCATGGTCGTGACGATCAGAAAGCCGTAGAGGATAAAGAGCAGCGTCACCTCCTGCTGGGGCAGCTCCATCATCGGCCCCTTGTGTAACAGAAAGGTCCGCACCCCGATCCAAAGAATCCAGAGATAGAGCAACACCGAAAAGAAAAAGGCCCAGAAGAGAAACTGCATCTTGCCGCTGCGGCGGATCATCGTCGACTCCTTTTGACCATTCTATTGTACTCCTCTACCGATAAAAAGAAGCAAACGGCGTCAGTCTCTACGCAGCGGTATAGGGACGACACGTTATAATAACGATAAAAAAAGAGTCCCAAGATGCCAGCACCCCGACGCAGAAAAAGCCGGATGAAGACCTATGCCGCCCCCATCATCGCCGGAGAGTTCAAGGGCAAGGCGGTGGAAATCCCTTCGGTGGCCACCACCCGCAGCTCCAAGGCGATCCTGCGGGAGTCCCTCTTCAACACCCTGCAGTTCGACCTGATGGGCAAACCCTTCGTGGAGGTCTTCGCCGGGAGCGGCTCCGTGGCCCTGGAAGCGGTCAGCCGCGGCGCCTCCAGGGCCTGGTGCATGGAGAAGAACCGGGAGGTCTACGAGATCCTGCGCGCCAACGTGGAGCGGATCGCCCACGGACGCATCGAGACGATCTGGGGCGACAGCTTCGAAGAGTTCCCACGGGTCTACCGGGAGGTGGAAAGCGCGGGAGAGAAGGCCTACTTCTACTTCGATCCCCCCTTCAGCATCCGGGAGGGGATGGAGGAGATCTACGAGCAGACCCTGGGGCTTCTGGAGCAGATCCGGCCCGAGAGCTGCGAAATGGCCATCGTGGAACATATGACCGCCGTGGACCTCCCCGAAAAGATCGGCGCGCTGGAGCTGGTCAAGAAACGGCGCTTCGGCAAAAGCACCCTCAGCTACTACCGCCCGGCCCCAAGCGATGAGTCGTAAGCTCCCCTTCATCAGCCTGGGGATCCTGATCGCCCTGGTCCTCCTGAGCCTCCTGGGACCCCTGCTCTGGGGCCAGGCCCCTTACACCTTCCACCGGGAGCTGATCCTCCAGGCCCCCAGCCTCGCCCACCCTATGGGGACCGACCGGCTGGGGCGGGATCTCCTGGCCCGGGTGATGGAAGGCGGACGCATCTCCCTGCTCATCGGCGTCGGCTCGGCGGTCATCGCCTCACTGATCGGGCTCATTATGGGAGTTACGGCGGGCTATTTCCGGGGCTGGTGGGACAAGAGCTTCGTGGTGATTGTGGATCTTTTCCTCACCTTCCCCACCTTTTTTCTGCTCTTGACCCTGGTGAGCTATATCCCCGCCTCGTCCCTGATCCTCATCGTCGTTATCTCCGTCACCGGATGGATGGGGACTGCCCGGCTGATCCGCAGCGAAAGCTACCGCATCGCCTCCCAGCCCTTCATCAAGGTCCTGCGCCTGGCGAAGGTCCCCACCCGGACCATCATCTTCAAATACTTCCTGCCCCTGCTGGCCCCCATATTTTTCGTCAGCTTCACCTTCGGCGTCAGCGGCGCCATCCTGGCCGAAAGCGGCCTGAGCTACCTGGGCCTGGGGATCACCCCGCCCGATATGAGCTGGGGAAGCATCCTCAGCGACGGCAAGGCGGTCATGGAGATCGCCTGGTGGGTCAGCTTCTTCCCGGGGTTGATGATCTTTCTGGTGACCTTCAGCCTGATCCAGATCTCCGACTGGCTGCAGGATCGGGCCAATAGGCGGGAGATAACTAGTAACTAGTAACGAGGAATGAGGAATGAGGAATGAGGAATTTCGGTATGCGTTGCTTTGCAACGCTTTCATTTAAATAACTAGTCTCGTAGCGTGGGATGGTAATCCCACACCACAATTAAATCAAAAATCCATCATCCAAAATCCAAAATCAAATTGTATGTTTCCTCCGCGATCACTCCCTCCTCGTCGGTGGGGATGACCCAGAGTTCGACTTTGCTGCTGTCGGCATGGATAGTTCGGGCCTCGGTGCCGGGGGCCTGGTTGGCATCGTCGTCCAGCGCCACGCCCAGGATCCCCAGACGCTCAGAGAGGGCCTGGCGCACGGGGGCGCTGTGTTCGCCGATCCCGCCGGTGAAGACGACGGCGTCCAACCGTCCCAAGAGCGCGGCGTAGGCCCCTACATATTTGACCAGGCGGTGGATGAAGACCTCGAAGGCCAGTTTCGCCGCCTCGTCCCCCTCCTCCATCCGACACTGGATCTCGCGCATATCGTTGCTGCCGCCCAGGCCCCTGAGCCCGCTTTCGCGGTTGAGCTCCCGGTCGATCTCCTCGGGGCTCCGATTTCCATATTTATTCATATAAAAATGGATCCCCGGATCGAGATCTCCGCTGCGGGTTCCCATCACCAGCCCCTCCAGGGGGGTCAGCCCCATGGAGGTCTCGATGCTCTCTCCTCCCCTAACGGCGCAGGCGCTGGCGCCGTTGCCCAGGTGGAGGGTGATGCAATTGATATTTTTCAGTGGAGTTCCTTTGAGCCGTGCTAGCTCTCGGGAGACATAAAAGTGGGAAGTACCGTGAAAACCGTAACGCCGAACCCGATAACGCTCGTACCACTCCGCCGGTACCGCATAGCGGTAGGCTTCCGGCGGCATGCTCTGGTGAAAGGCGGTGTCGAAGACCGCCACCTGGGGCAGCGCCGGGGCCAGCGCCGTCACCGCCTCGATCCCCAGGAGGTTGGCCGGGTTGTGCAGGGGCGCCAGGGGGATCAGCTGTCGGATCGTCTCGCGGACCTTTTCGTCGATAAGAGTCGCCCGGGTGAAGGCTTCGCCCCCGTGGACCACCCGGTGCCCCACGCCTCCCAACTTGGCAAAGCTCTCCAGGATTCCCAGTCTCGGCAGCAGCCCCTCCAGGATCTCCAGAGCGTGGCGGTGGTCCCGAATCGTCTGTGTCGTCTCGTGCCGCTTTTCATCGTAAAAAATATGAACTTCCGATCCCTCCTCGCCGATCCGCTCAACGAGTCCCTGGGCCAGGAGCTTTTTCCCCGGCATCGTATAGAGCTTGAACCTCAGAGAGGAGCTGCCGGAGTTGAGGACCAGGATCTTCACGACTCCTTCTCCTGGGCCTGGATGGCGGTGATGGCCACGGTGTCGATGATATCATCCACGCTGCAGCCCCGGCTCAGGTCGTTGACCGGTTTGCGCAGCCCCTGCATCACCGGCCCCACGGCCACGGCTCCCGCGGAGCGCTGGACCGCTTTGTAGGCGATGTTGCCGGTATCGAGATCGGGGAAAATGAAGACGGTGGCGTGTCCCGCTACGGGGTTGTCGGGCATCTTGATCTTGGCCACCTCCGGGTCGATGGCGGCATCATACTGGATCGGGCCGGCTACCGGCAGATCCGGACGTTTGCGCTGCAGGATCTCCGTGGCCCGCCGTACTTTCTCCACATCGGCCCCCACCCCCGACTCTCCGGTGGAGTAGGAGAGCATCGCCACCCTGGGATCGATGCCGAACTTTTCGGCGGTCTCCACCGTCTCCAGAGCGATCACCGCCAGCTCGTCGGCGGTGGGATCGGGATTGACGGCGCAGTCGGCATAGACCAGGACCCGGGTCGGCAGGCACATGAAGAAGCAGCTGGAGGCCAGGGGATACCCCTCGGCGGTCTTGATCACCTGCAGCGCCGGCAGAATCGTATCCCGGGTAGCGTGGATCGCTCCGCTCACCAGTCCGTCGGCCCGCCCGTCATAAAGTGCCATGGTGGCAAAAAGGGTCTTGTTGGCGCTGACCCGGTCCAGGGCCATCTCCCGGGTGACCCCCTTGGCTTTGCGCTCCTGGTAGTAGAGCTCGGCAAAGTGCCGACGGAGGCTTTCGTCGGTCGGGTTCAGGATCTCCGCTCCGCTCAGATCGATCCCCAGCTTTTTACTCCGGCGGGTGATCTCCTCATTCTCCCCCACCAGGAGGATCCGTACCACTTTCCGGCGCAGCAGGCTCTCCGCCGCTCTCAGGATCCGGTCATCCTCGATCTCCGGCAGCAGGATCCGTTTGAGATCTTTACGCGCCCGTTCGAAGAGCCGCATCCGGAACATCGGCGGAGTCAGGATCTCCCTGGGCATCGCCGCCAGGCGCTCTTCGAGAGCCGCGGTATCCACCTGCTCAGCGAAGAGCTCGAGTGCCAGATCGATCTTGCGCCGATTCCCGGGGCGGATGGAGGGTTTGATTCCCATGGCCGCCGGGATCAGCTCGTGCTCATATTTTTTAGTATATAACACGGGCGCCGGGATCTCGTCCAACCCTTCGAGAAGTCGGATCAGGGAGGGATCCGGCGCCTCACCGCAGAGGAGGACTCCACCGTTCATGGGAGTCGTGACACTCTGGGCCGAGAGCAGCAGCCCCGCCACCAGATCGGCCCGGTCGGAGGCGGTGACAATGAACTCGTAGGGCCGCAGCTCTCTGAGCAGGCTCCCCAGCTCCATGGTGCCGAAACGGAAAGAGTGTAGATCGTTCTCCTTCTGCTCCTCCGCTCCCGCCAGCCACTCCACGGGAAGATTCTCCATGAGATCCAAGAGGCTCAGATGTTCCAGCGCCTCCAGTCGGGGCAGACAGAAGATCGGGAAATCGTAATGGGCTTTCCAGGGGGCCTCAGCGAACCGATCCGCCGCCTCCAAGCTACAGTGGTTGGCACAGAGCAGAAAGATCTCCGCCCCCTCCTGCCGTATCGCCCGGCTCCAGAGGGCGAAAGGCTCCTCCAGATTCCCGACCTCCTCCTCCGCCATGGAGAAGATCCCCGCCACAGGGGCCGAGAGGTTTTTGGCCAGTTCGATATTGAGATCCATCCCCAGCTGTCGGTTGAGCTCCTCCATCCGGGTCCCCAGGCAGAGGACGAAGTCGGCACTCTCCCGGAGAGCTTCGTACTTCTCCAGAACAGCCTCGGCCAATCGGGATGTCCCCTCGCCTGCCAGGAGACGTTCCGCCTCTTCCAGAGAGACCCCCTGGGTCGACTCCAGGGACTGCTCCAGTCCGAAGTGCTGCAGCAGCGTCTCCATGTCGCTGTCGTGGTCCCGATCGTAGGCCAGGGGGCGATAGAGGGCGATCCGATGGTAGCGCCGGCGCAGCAGCTCCATCAGTCCCAGAGCCAGGACCATACTCCCCGCCCCCGGTTCCCGGGAGGTGATATAGACTGCATCGGTGGAATGCTCTCGGCTCATGACGACTCCTCAGAGAGTGATTCTGGAAACATTATACCCACTGCTCTCCTCTCCGAAAAGACCGGAACTCTGCTTCGCAACTCTATGATAGAATTAGTCTAAGACTATCAAGGAGGAACCCATGAGTGCCAGTACCATCATTCTGCTTCTGATCGTGGGAGCGGTTCTCTATCTCATCTACATCTACAACCGGCTCGTCTCCCTGCGCCAGTCCGCCGATGCGGCCTGGTCCGATATCGACGTCCAGCTCAAACGCCGCTACAACCTCATCCCCGCCCTGGTGGATACCGTCAAAGGCTACAAGGATTACGAAGCGGAGACGCTGGAAAAGGTGATCAAAGCCCGTCAGATGGGTCTGAACGCCAATTCCGTCAAAGAGCATGAACAGGCCGACAATATGCTCACCCAGGCTCTGGGCAAACTCTTCGCCCTGGCCGAAGCCTATCCCGATCTCAAGGCCAACGAAAACTTTCTCAACCTCCAGCAGCAGCTGGCCGAGATCGAAGACGCCATCCAGAACGCCCGCCGCTACTACAATGCCGTCGTTCGGGACTACAACACCCGTCTGGAATCTTTCCCCGACGTGCTCATCGCCCAGCGCTACCACTTCCAACCCAAGGATTTCTTCGAACTGGATGAATCGGAGAAAGCGGCGGTCAAGAAGATGCCCGAGATCAAGTTCGACTGATCGGGCAAGAGTTTTCTCTCAAAGGTATGGAAGCCTACCTTCTCTTCATCCCGGTCCTTCTCTATATCCTTTGGATCCGACACATGGCCCAAAATGGGAAGATTCCGTGGTTCAAAGACCGTTCGGTGACGGTGCGTTACACTCCTCCAAAAAGACTGGGCCTTCTGCAGTCAGCCTTTCTACTCGATACCGCCGTCGATAAATTCGACATCCTCCCGGCGATCATCGAACTGGCTCAGCAAGGATATCTGGAGGTCAAAAGAACCTTCGGCGGTTTGGAGTTTCGGCGGATACGAGGCACCGACACTTCCCGGCTGAGCGAAGATCAACGCTACCTCCTTCACGGGATCCTTTTTCCTTACGAGGCGCAGACTTTTTCGATGGATCGCAACGACAGCTCCCAACGGGAGGAGCTGCGGGAAAAACTCGATATCCTGAAAATCAAACTGGACCGTTGGGCGGCTGAAGCGGGGTATTTCAGCCGGCGGCTTTCCGAGTCCCGCGAGGATTTTCTGAAAAAAGCCTCGTTAGGAGCACTTCCCATCCTAGGACTGATCCTCTACAGTCTCATTCAAAACTACGGAGAGATCAATCTGATCGGTTTCCTGATGGCGGGGCCTGTTTTCGCTCTGGGCCTTTTTATGCTTGTGACTTCTGTAAAAAAGCGCAACCTCCCGTATGGGATCATCTCCCTGATGGTTCTTGGATTCGGCCTCTTTTTCTTTTCCCATTTTTTTGCGGGGGCGTTACACGGATACGGTGCGTTGCTCTCTTCTCCTCAGCTTTGGGCCTATACGCTCCTTCTCTATGCCGCCGCACACTCCTACCTCCAGGTGGCTCCCTATACTCCCAAGGGCGCGGAGATACACTACCACATGCTGGGACTGAGAACCTTCATCGCCCATGTCGAAAAAGACCGGATCGACCGATTCCTGCGGGAAGATCCCCATTACCTGGATCGTCTCCTGCCTTATGCGATGTTTTTCGGCTACGGCGATTCCTGGGGGGAGCTCTACAACGAACTCAAGTTCGAGCTCCCCCTCTGGTTCCGGGAATGATCCCTTGCTTACTCTGACTTCAACATACAAGTGCTAAACTGTAAGAGAGGGTAGAAAAAATGGAAGGAAAATGGAAGATGCGAAAACTTTTTTTCCTGGTAAATATTCTACTTTTATTCAGTTCCTTACTCCATGCCGAAATTATCCGGGACTATCGCACGGTTCTTAAAATTCACTCCGACGGAACCCTGACGATTCGTGAAGAGATCCTCTATGATTTTGAGAACCTTTACCGCCACGGGATCTTCCGCGACATCCCCGAAACAATCCGCCTCACCCCCCACTCCCGCCCTGTCGATTTGGGACTCGGGGATTTTCAGGTCACGATGGATGGACGACCCGTCCGTTGGGTACGCGAAGGGATCCGCTCCGACCAAGCCGGTGCGATGGTCCGACTCAAAATCGGGGATCCCGGCCATACTATAACCGGCGTCCACCGTTACACGATCCGCTACCGGGTCGCCAAAGGGGTTCTCCCCGCCTCCGACGGCAGCGGCGATGCGATCCGCTGGAACGTTATCGGAACAGGCTGGAACGTCCCGATCCGACGGGCGCATATCGAGGTGATCCTGCCGCCGGGTCTTTCCCGGGACAATGTCAGGGTGAAAAGTTACGCCGGACGCTACGGATCGACGCGAAGCCTCCGCTCCCCTGTACGGTGGCTCGATGCACACCGCTTCGTTCTAGAAGACGAAGCCCTCTTCCCCCACGAGGGAATCACTGTCGAAGTAATCTACCCCGAAGGGCTCCTGGGACAAAGCGGCAAAGCCAATGTCTCCGTACCGTTTTCCGAACACCTCATCGAGAGTTTGCCGTTGCCGCTCGCGATCCTCTATCTCTTTTTCATCGGCAGACTCGCCCGCAAGGGGGAGGATCCGGGGACGAAGCGGACCTCCGTGGCCCCCCAATACTATCCCCCCAATGGACTCAGCCTCCTGGAGGCGGGGCTGCTTCTGGATGCCTACGCCGATCGCCGAGACATCTCCCCGGCGATCGTCGAACTGGCCCAAAAGGGGTATCTGACGATCGAGGAGACCCCAAACGGAACCGTTCTGCGCCGTGTCGGAGATGCCGATACATCCAAACTCACCGAGGATCAGCGTACCCTGCTCGATCGGATCCTGTTTCCCACGGCCTCTACGTTCACGATCAGTACAACCGATCGGGATCGCAGAGAACGACTCTCCACGGCACTGGACGAACTCAACGACACCCTTTATGAGTGGTCGGTGCAAAAAGGGTATTTCAATCGAAATCCCGCCAAAGCTCGCTCAAACTTTCTGATCAAAGCGATCCTTTTCGCCCTGCCGATTCTCGCTCTGATCGCCTACGACATCGCCCAAAAGTACGGCAGCGAAAACATTATCGTGATCCTTTTCGCCGGTGTTTTTTTCAGTGTCGGTTTCGGGGCCGTTTTGAAAGCCTGGCGCGAACGCAGTATCGCCCAGGGGATTTTCGCCGCAATCTGGCTCACCGTCGTCGTGTTCGCTTTTTCACAGTTGCTCGTTTCGATATTCGATGGATGGCGAGGATTGATTTTCGGACCGGTCGGTTATCTGATCCTCCTTTTCTTCGGGATCGCCTATTTCTACCGCAGAGTGGGCCCCTACACCCCCGAAGGGGCCCGGATCCACAACCATCTCCTGGGGCTCAAAGAGTTTGTTACCCGGGTCGAAAAAGACCGGATTCGACGCTTTTTGAAGCAGGATCCCCACTATCTGGACCGATTGCTGCCCTACGCAATCCTCTTCGGGGTCACCGACGCATGGCGGGAACTTTACGAAGAGTTCCAGGTCCCCACCCCCGTCTGGTTCATCGGCGATTTCGACGATCTGGGGGATTTCACACGGGACATGGGTACCGCGGCCTCTCCCCCACCCAGCGACACCGGAGGGTTCTCGGGCGGTGGAGGCTTCTCCGGTGGAGGAGGCGGAGGGGGCGGCGGCG
>JALVUD010000016.1 GCA_027035765.1 Campylobacteraceae bacterium | reverse complement strand
CCGCTCGATATGGATGTGTTTCGCCTTGGAACGGGCCCGTTGGGCCTTGCGGAAGTAGTATTCGCCGAATCGGTTGCGGGCGATCCCCTCGGGAAGAGGGATGGTGACAGGACTCCCTGCAAAATCGCTTGCTTTGAGCTCCCGGTCGTAGGGGCGGATGGTATGGAGATTGGCCAGGATGATATTGCCCATCTGTGTCAAGCGCTCCGACTCGTTCTGCAGGGCTGTTTCGTCGGGCAGTTCCGCCAGCAGCCGGCGGATCTTGTTGCGCTTCTTCTCGATCTGCTGGCGCTTTTGGCGCCGGAGATTTTGCATCCGTTCTTCGTTGAGACGGCGGTAGTTCTCTCTGAGCCATTGGGTGAGATTTTGCGTGAAAGGAGGCTCCTCTTTGGGAGGTCGGGGCGGCAGAGGTTCCAGAGTGACCCCGGGGCGGACGACCCGAAAGCTCCGGTCGGCGTCGATGTGGCGGAGCGCCTCAAGAACACGCCCCTCCTCGTCCAACAAGATGGCGTTGGCATGGCGTCCCGTAAACTCCAGCTGGAGGGTGATCCGGCGGTCTTTGTAGTGGCTGCGGGGCTGGACGCTCAGGCGCAGAATCCGCTCGTTGTCCGGGACCTCCGCGGCCAGGATCCTGCTTTGGGAAAGGGTCTGGTGCAAGAGGGTATCAAAGGGGGCGTTGTAGTCCTGGCCCGGGCGTCTGGAGGGGGCCAGGTAGGCTGTGGAGTGCCCCCGGGTCATATCGAAAAAGAGGCTCTCCTCTTCTCCCAGATTGAGTTCGATGGTGTTGTTCTCTACCCGCCTGGCTTTTTTGATGTGTCGATGCTCAGCCAGCCAGCCGGCAAGGGCTTTGAGTTCGTTGTGGGTCATGGGGCGGATTATAACGCACTTTGCGGAGGCAGAAACAGGCAATTGCTAACCGGATTTCAAAAATTTCAGTGTTTTATAACAGAAGAAATGGACGGCAAACTCAGATTTTATCAGATTTCTAGTTATTTGTTACCAGTTACTTGATATAATCGCGTCAATTTTTTAGCCTCTATCAAGGATACATCATGGGTCAGACCATCACCGAAAAGATCTTTTCCGAGCATGCCGGCCGCCCCGTCAAGGCGGGCGAGATTGTCCGCGTCGACATCGACATGGTCATCGGCAACGACATCACCACCCCGATCTCGATCCGGGCCTTCGAAGAGAGTGGAGCCGAAAAGCTGGCCAACCCCGACGGTTTCGCCATCGTCATGGACCACTACATCCCCGCCAAGGATATCGCCAGTGCCAACCAGGCCAAGATCAGCCGCGATTTTGCCCTCAAGCACGATCTGAAATACTTTTTCGACGAGAAGGATATGGGGATCGAACACGCCCTGCTGCCCGAGAAGGGGCTCGTGGTCCCCGGCGACGTGATTATCGGGGCTGATAGCCACACCTGTACCCACGGAGCGCTGGGGGCCTTCAGTACCGGGATGGGGAGTACCGACATCAGCTTCGCCATCATCACCGGGGGCAACTGGTTCAAGGTCCCCGAGACCATCAAAGTGGAACTGGTCGGCAAACCCGGCCCCCACATCTACGGCAAGGATATCATCCTGGAGCTGATCCGCATCCTCGGCGTCGACGGAGCGCTGTATAAGGCCCTGGAGTTCACCGGCGAAGCGCTGCAGTATCTGCAGATGGACGATCGTTTCAGTATGTGCAATATGGCCATCGAAGCGGGAGCCAAAAACGGGATCATCGCCGTGGACGAGATCACCGAAGCCTACCTCGAGGAACGGGCCGAGGCCAACGGCGGGCTGCGGGCCGAGCCCAAGATCCATACTTCCGATCCCGATGCCGAGTATTGCCAAACGATCACCATCGACGTGGGCAAGCTCTCTCCGGTGATCGCCTACCCTTTTCTGCCGAGCAACGGCAAGCCGGTGGAGCAGGCGGTCGCCGACAAAATCAAAGTCGATCAGGTGATGATCGGCAGCTGTACCAACGGACGGCTGGAGGATCTGCGCATCGCCGCCGAGATCGTCAAGGGCAAGCGGGTCGCCCGCCACACCCGGATGATCGTCACCCCTGCGACCCAGCGGATCTTCATGCAGGCCGAAAAAGAGGGGCTCATCGACACCCTCATCGAAGCGGGCGCCGTCGTCTCCAACCCCACCTGCGGGGCGTGCCTCGGGGGCTATATGGGGATCCTGGGCGACGGGGAGAAGTGCGTAAGCACCACCAACCGCAACTTCGTCGGCCGCATGGGGGCCCGCACCAGCGAAATCTACCTGGCCAACTCCGCCGTAGCCGCCGCCAGCGCCATCGCCGGCTATATCACCGATCCGAGAGAGCTCGGCGAATGATCCTAAAAAGCTGAGGAGACAGATATGGCCGGCGGTCTGCATCGAAGGCTCGGGACGGGGATACTCCTCCTGATTCTGGCAGGGCCGTCTGCGCTTTTTCCCCGGGGAACGACTGCAGGAACCCCGGTCTCCAACCGTGTTGAGATCTCCTATCAGCTGGGAGGCATTTCCCAGACGGTTTCGAGCAACGAAGACCGCTTCGTCGTGGATCGCATTGTCGATATACGGATCGACAGCCTCGACAACGCCCCGGTGGAGGTGGGGCCGGGCGAGTCCGATCGGGTACTGCGTTTTCTTGCCAGCAACCTGGGCAATGCCGAAGAGAATCTGACCCTCCAGTCCCGCCACCAGGCAGCAGGATCTTTCACCCCGCCTCCTCAGAATGTCCGTATCTATCTCGACAATGGCGACGGAGTGTTCGATGCCGGACAGGATACCCAGACCGGAGCACTCACTTTGGCCGCCGACGCCAACGCCACCCTCTTCCTTGTCGCCGATATGCCCGATCCGATCGACGGAAACCGTTCCACCGACGGGATCCGTGCTTTCAGTGATGCCAATGCCACCGCTGGGCCCGATGTTCCCGATCGTGTGGACGTGGTGATCCGCCGGGGGGATTCGGTCGATTACGGTGAATATCGGGTCCGGGACTATGCCCTCAAGGCGGTCAAAAGTGTCGTGGTCCACAGCAGTGACGGGGCTGTCCATACCGGAACCCGACTCACCTATCAGATCGACGTGACGATCGAGGGAGGGGCGGGAACGATCGAGGATGTGGTCCTCACCGATCCGATCCCCGCCGGGACCGCCTATGTTCCGGGATCGATCCGTCTGGACGGGACGACATTGAGCGATGCCGCCGATGCCGACGCCGGAGAGTACGACAGTTCGCCGGCGCAGGTCGTCGTGGCCCTGGGGACGCTGACGCAGCACACGCCGGGGGAAGTCCATCGCATCATTACCTTCGATGTGGAGGTTCAATAAATCCAATGAAGAAAGGGAACAAAAAATGAAACCGAAACGAAGCCTTGCGGCGCTGATCGCAGGATGGATCCTTCTGGTGGGAGCGGGATATGCTGCCGGTACACCGGCTGATGCCCATGCCACGGCAGCAGCACGCGACGAGGGGCCGGTGGTGATCACCACCCGGTCCCTGCAGTTCAAAACCGTCAAGACCAAAGAGGGGAAGAAGGTCAAGAAGTGGCTAAAGGCGACCGAAGTGGTCCCCGGCGACGTGGTCCGCTACGTCGATACCGTCCGCAACCGGAGCGACAAGGTACTCGAGAAGGTTCGGGTAGTCAATCCGATCAACCCCCATCTGAGCTATGTCGGGGGAAGTGCGAAATGCGAAAGTGGCTGCGCGATCCGGTATTCGCTGGACGGAGGAAAACACTTCGACACGCCCAAGCATCTCTTCGTTACCGATGCGAAAGGAAAAAAACACCTGGCCAAGCCGGGCGACTACACCGCCATTGAGTGGACAATCGACCGAATCGATCCCCGTAAAAGCGTGACAGTGGAGTTCAAAGCCAAACTCAAATAGTCGGGCAGAGCGACGATCGACCCCTGAGGAGAAGGTTCGCCCAAGCCCTCTCCCCAGGGGTCCTGGATCGCACGGCAATTCGGAACACGGTGCCCCAAGAGGGTGAAAAAATGATGAGAGACAACGGGAAAAGCCCGTTCGAAGGAGCAAGATTATGAAACGGCTATTACTGATGGGAGCGATTGTGTTGGCCGGCTCGATGAGCCTGCAAGCCTCCGGAACCGCCGCGGGAACCGACATCACCAACCAGGTGACGCTGAACTACAAAGTCGGCGGGGTGGATCAGACAGCAGTCGATTCCAACCAGGATACCTTCAAGGTGGACCGGAAAATCGATGTAACGGTCGCCGTCGACAACAGCCCGGTGGATACTCCTCCGGGGAACAGCGACGCGATCCTGAGCTTTACGGTGACCAACACCGGGAACGATCAGGAGACCTATGATCTGAGTACCATTTCCAATATCAGCGGAGATGATTTCGACCCGACGAGCTGTACTATCACCGATACGTCGGGGAATTCTATCTCCCAGGTTCAATTGAATGAAGATGCCAATCAGACGGTACAAGTGCATTGTCAGATTCCCGACAGTACCCAGGTTCACGCGGACGACAACGGAACCGTCGCGCTGGTCGCCGCGATCAACGGCCGGAGCGATGACAGTGGAAACGCCGACGATCCGGCTACCGTTCAAAACGTCTTCGCCGATGCGGCCGGAACCGATGACAATCTGCATGACGGAAAGCACTCCGACCGGGGAACCTACCATATCATCAGCGCCGATCTGAGCGCTTCGAAGACGTCGTGTGTCGTCAACGATCCGGTTAACGGCACCAGCAATCCCAAGCGGATCCCCGGAGCGACAATCCGCTACGCCATCGAAGTAGACAACAATGGAAATGCCGATGCAACCGATGTCAAGACAACTGATACACTCAACAACAACCTGAGCTACTCCAGCTCCGTGATCAAAGAGGGAGCATGTGACTGTGCGGCAGGACCCAGCGGCAACGACGCGGGAACGACCAGTAACTCGGGTCAGGATGTAACGCTTGACTTCGATACCGTCTCTGCCGGTCAGAAAGAGTGCGCCTATATCGAGGCGACGATCAACTAAGATCCTTCGCGGCTTCGCCGCGGAGATCTGACCCCAGGCGATGATCTATACAGGAAAGAAAACGGGACGAGAGGCGACAGCCCGACAGGGAGGAACGCTCCTTGCCGCAATGCTGTCGCTTCTCCTGCCGTTTTTGCTCCATGCCGCACTCCCCGGAACGACGATCGCCAATACCGCACATCTGAGTTATCGGGTGGGAGGGCTCGATCACAATCTGAGCACCAACGAGGTTAACCGCACTGTCGCCTTTACCCCCGCTACGCTGGAATTTCTTCGCTACGATCCCTCCGGAGCCCCGGAGATGCTGGAGCCGACCCGGTATCGGGACGGCAATACCACCCATCCCTCTCCACCGGCGACGCTGCCTGACGGGACGACGATCCCCACCGCTTCGTCAGTGGGGATGTCGGGAACGGGGGCCTATGCTCCCCATGATCTGGTACTTCTCCGGCTGAGCGATCTGGACCGCAACGTCGACCCCAACCACCAGGATACGGTCGACGTCAATGTCACCGATCCGCGAACCGGTGAAACCGAGTCGCTGGTTCTCCGTGAGACGGGAGCCGATACCGGGGTGTTTGTCGGCTATCTCCCCCTCGATCCTTCAGCCGCGCTCAGTCCCGACGGCCGGCTGCAGACTGCGGCGGGGGATCGGATCACCGCAAGCTATCTCGATAACGGCGGCTCCAACCTCCTGGAGGCCCAGGCACGGATCCTCGCAAATCTCTCCGGCCTGGTCGTCAGCAAAAGTGCTTCCAAAACCCGGGCATCGGCGGGGGATTTCATCCGTTTTACCGTTCGGGTCGCCAACCGGACCGCAGCGGCACTTGCCCCGGTAACTCTGACGGATCGGCTTCCCGGAGGATTCCGATATCAGAACGGGAGCTTTCGTGTCGACGGGTCCCCCGCCACACCTTCGATCAACGGAGATGAACTTCGTTACGAGATCCCCGCCCTGGCCCCGGGAGAGGAGGTGGAGATCCGCTATGTAACCCTGGTGGGGGCCGTCGCCCGGGGCCGGGCGGTCAACCGGGCCTGGGCCGAAGCCCCCGGTGCAGCGCGTTCCAATGTGGCTGAAGCGACGGTCCGCATCGTAGATGAGCTGGGGCAGACCCGCGGGTATATCCTGGGAGAGATCACTGCTGTCGGTCAGGAGGCTAACGGCAGCACCCGGATGGGCGTCGAAGGGGTGCGGCTCTATATGGAAGACGGCCGTACCGTTGTGACCGACAAAGAGGGGAAATACCACTTTATCGATATATCCAACGGCACCCACGTGATCCAAATCGATCTGGAGAGTATCAAGGGTCGCTACAAAGCGGTGCCCTGCAGCCCGGATGTCCAGTATGCCGGCAAGGCCTACTCCCGCTTTGTCGATCTGAATCACGGGGAGATGCACCGGGCCAATTTCTGCCTGCAGCGCCTGCCGGGAGCGGGGGGAAGTGTGACACTGCAGATGCGGATCAGACCCCGGGGCAAAAGCGAACTGCGCCTGAACCTCTCCTACGAAGGAGACCTGGCACTCTCGAATCCGGAGGTCTATCTCTCTCTCCCCGAAGGAGTGCGCATCGCCAAAACTGTTACACCGGGTGCCAAACCCCGGGAAAAGGACGGAGTCTGGGTGGTTCCTATGGAAACTCCCCGCCGGGAGATTCTGCTCAAACTCGATCCCCACGGAGAGCCTGAAGGGTCGATCCGCGCGATCCTCTACTACGATACCCCCGTCGCCCAGGACCTTCACAGCGAGGTAGCCGAGGTCCGTTTCCGCCGGGAGAGTGACCGCCCCTATCTCTCGATGATTCTCGCCGGCAAAGCCGAAACCCGCTCGGAGGAGATCTCCACAGGAGAGCGCGACGACTTCAACTGGACCAAGCCGACCCGTCAGGTGACGATGCCCGACTTCACCCCCGAGCGGGTCGATGCGCTGGGCAAAAAACCGGCGATCGTCTGGCCGCCGAAAGGGTGGATCCCCGACATCCCCGCCACCAAAATCGCCATCCTCCGTCCCAAAGGGACCCGGCTCGCTCTCCGCCTCAACGGCCGCAAAGTCGATCCTCTCAACTACGAGGACCTTTTTCGAAGCAGCGACCGGTCGATGCAGATCGACTACTACAAAGGAGTGGATCTCCGTCAGGGAGCCAATGTGATTACGGCGGTGATCCGCGATGCTTCCGGCCGGGTGATCGCCCGCCTTAGTCGGGAGATCTATGTGGAGAGCCGCCGCCCCGCCCGCGTGGAGTATCTCCCCGACTACTCCTGGCCGATCGCCGACGGGAAGCATCCGCCGATCATCGCGGTGCGTTTCACCGGACCTTCGGGCCATCCGCTCCGGGGCGGGCTGATGGGAAGCTTCACCACCGACGGACGCTTCGAACCGATGGAGATGCTCAACGGCAGGGGCTCCTATCGAATCGACAGCCAGGGGATCGCCTATATCCGACTCAAGCCGACCAACGCGACCGGTACGGCCCACCTCCACCTTCCGCTTTACAACGGCAATGAGGAGACGCTGGAGGTGCGAATCCGGCCCAAAATGCGCGACTGGATCGTCGTCGGTTTCGCCGAGGGGACCGTGGGATACCGGATCCTGCACGGACATGCCCGCTCTCTGAACGAGGCGGGGATCAAGCGGCGCTTCTACAAAGACGGACGGGTGAGTCTTTTTGCCAAGGGGGCGATCCGGGGGAAATGGCTGATGACCCTCGCTTACGATACCGGGCGCAAACGGGGAGACCGTACGCTGTTTGACACCCTCGACCCCGATCGGTACTACACCCTCTACGGCGACGAGACGAGCCAGAGCAACGAGGCCCCCAGCACGCGAAAACTCTATCTCAAACTCGAACGGAATGAATATTCCCTCCTTTTTGGCGACTTCCGCACCGCCCTCAACGATACGGAGCTGACCCAGTTTGACAATGCCTACACCGGCCTGCGTGCCGATTACGACGGCGCCCGGCTCAAAGCGCGTCTCTTCGCCGCGCAGACCGATAGCCTCCATTTCCGGGACGATCTTCGCGGAAACGGCACGCGGGGGTATTACCGGCTGAGCCACAGTCCCATCGTGGAGGGGTCCGAAGAGGTGACGATCGAGGTGCGCGACCGTCATCATCCCGAACGGGTCCTCTCCCGTAAAACGATGACACGAAACGGCGATTACGATATCGACTACGACCAGGGAACCCTCTACTTCCACGATCCGGTCTACAGCCGGGATCCGACTTTCAATCCCATTTACATCGTCGTCCGTTACGAGACCGAAGAGAGCGGGGGGCGCCACTACACCTGGGGTGGCAGGGTCCGCTATGACGGTGAGGGGAAGCGGTGGCACGTGGGGGCGAGCTATGTCGATGAAGACCACGGTGACGGGCATGACCGTCTCTATGGCCTGGATGCCTCCTATAAGATCACGGAGGCACTGGAGCTGCGGGGAGAGATCGCCAGGAGCCGGGACCGCAGTGACGGCAAAGGGGTGGTCGGAAACGCCCGATTGTTGGAAGCGGACTACAGCGACGACAACCTGAGCGCCCGGGCCTGGTATCGCTATCAGGATGAGAGTTTCGGCCTGGGGCGTCTCGACGAAGGACTCGCCGGGACGCGTCAGATGGGCGTCGAGGCCACCCGGCGGCTGAACGATCGGTGGAGCCTGCGCGGGACACTGTTCCAGAACCGCCGCTATGATGGCGACGGCAACCGGAGCGACGAAAACGTTTTCGAAACGGAGGCCCGCTACGACGACGGCAATCTGAGCGCCGCGCTGGGTTACCGGCACACCAACGGCGATGGGGAGGGTACCGACCAGATCACGGCGATGATCGGCCGCTATTTCTATGAGCGGCGTTTGCATTTGAGCCTCTCGCACGATCAGAGTCTGGGGCACAACAACGATGAAGAGTATCCGACCCGAACGGCGCTGAATCTCGATTATCAGTATGACGAGAATACGACGCTGCAGGCATCGCTGGAGCGGGACCAGGGCGTCGGCGGTGTCCGGTGGGGTTCACGGATCGGTTTTGTTTATCGTCCCGACGACAAAAGCGAGATCACCCTGGGGCGGACACTGGAGACGGGAGAAGACGGGACACGGATCTACGATACCTTCGGGCTGAAACGGCGATTTCTCTTCGGCGAGAAGTGGACTCTCTCACTGGGGTATGAAAAGGGGCTCTCTGAGGCGGGAGATGACGACGATTTCGATGCGGCTAACGCCGAAGTGAGCTATCGGGGAGAGCGCTACACCTTCCGAAGTGCTTTCGGCTTTCGTGTCGGCGGGGGGGACCGCCATTTCGATCTCGATACCGCCCTCGCTACCGAACGGGGCGGCGATACAGGACTTGGATTCGGGTTGAACTGGGTTGAGGATTTCGGGGAGAACCGAGGACGGGATGTGGATGCGAAATTCGCCTATGTCTATCGCCCTCAGGGGAGCGACTGGATCGTGCTCGACCGCTTTGACTACAAGGATGAACTCGACCGCAATGATGGAGAAACCGACCGATCGAGCCGTTTCATCAATCACCTCCATTTCGACTGGAAGCCCACAGAGACCCCCTGGGAGTTCGGGCTCCAGTATGCCCTCAAATATTCGATCGATACGTTTGACGGCGAGCGCTATACCAGCTGGACTGACCTGGTGGGAGCCGATGTCACCTACAATTTCGACGAGAACTGGGCCTTCGGTTTGCAGGGAAGCCTCCTGCATGCCTACACGGCGGAGAACCTCGACTATGGAGTGGGAGTCTTCGTCACCCGGAAGCTCTGGACCAATGCCCAGCTCACTGTCGGCTACAACTTCCAGGGCTTCGACGACGAAGATTTTTCGGAGCTTGACTACCGCTATCAGGGGCCTTATTTGCGTATTCGAATGAAATTTGACCAAAACGATCTGAAAAAATTGATTGACGGGGTGCTGAGATGAAAAAAAGCCTTTTGTTCGTCGTTGCTCTTTCGTCGTTTCTTCACGCCGATCTCGTCTATCTTGCCAAAAGCATCGGCCCGGAACTGTACGGGAGTGCCAATGGTTTCGAGACGGTAAATACCGATTATTCTCAAGATTATCAACGTTCCGTTCAGCCTCTGGATGATTCCCTCGATGAACATGTTCCTATCGGTTTCTCCTTTCCGTTCAACGGCAGTACCTATTCGGAAGTGATCATCTCCTCCAACGGGGTACTCTATTTCCGTCCTACAGGGGAGTTTGCTAACGATAATGAGCGTTCCGTGGCCGCCCACTGGAACAATCGGCATCTGAATACCAACAGTGGCACCAATTATGCGATGCCTGATGCCATCTACCCCTATTGGGATGATTTGAATCCCAATCAAGGTGGGAGCATCAAATACGGCACGGTCGGTACGGGCGCGGGGCAGCATTTTGTCGTCTGGTGGGACAAGGTTCCCCATTACAACAATTCGGGAAGCTATTCGTTTCAGGTGGCTCTCTACAAAGACGGCACCGTAAAGTTCCGTTACAAAGACTCCAACAACAACGATACCGACGGCAGTTCCGCGACAATTGGGATCAAAGAAGATTCGAGTCATTACGATGAAAATACCTACAACACCTCCAATATCGACAAAAGCCAGGATATCGTCTACCGCCCCTATCGGCACCTTTCAGCCATCACCCCGGCTTGTGCGGCACCGGTAAGCAAAATCGGGATGCGAACCTACGATACGAGCGGTTACAACAGCTACCCGAAAGATCGCTATGAATACGCAACGCTTGTGCAAAATTACGGCGATGCTTCCCATTACGACGGAAGCGGCTATCAGGATGCTATCGACGGTTCGGGGAATCCCTATGGAGCCAATGACAACTACCTGAGCATTTTTGAGGGGTATATCTATCTCCCCGACACCGGAGATTACCATTTCGGCGTCGACGGTGACGATGCGGTAGAGGTCTATCTGGACGATCAGCTGATCACGGGCTGGTACGGAGGGCACGGTCGGCACAATCGCAGTGAATACACCATCAAAACCTATGCCGAAGCCGGATGGCACAAAGTCACCTACCATCATCAGGAACGAACGGGAGGGGACAACTATTACCTTTATTGGCAGCGCCCCGGCGGATCACTGGAAAAAGTCCCCGCTTCGCAGTTTTTCCATTGTCCACCGAAAGTGACAAAAACCTCCTGCGTTCTCCGTGATCCTGTCAATGATACGAGCAATCCCAAACGAATTCCGGGGAGTACGATTCGCTATGCCGTGGAAGTACGGAACCGCGACTTCATTCCGACAACCGATAACATCATCACAGACAATGTTGACAGTAACTTCGATACAACCACCATCACCAACCTCAGTATAGGAAACGGGGCATGTAACTGCCCCAACCCGGGAAGTACTTCCTCCAACGGTTCTAACGGCTCGACAGATGGAGAAAATCCGGTGCGACTCGACTATGGTACGATAGCTCCACAGAGCACCAAATGCGGTTATTTTGACGTGGATTTGAAGTGAATTGACTGATACCATCCTGCTTTGGGATATTATAGTCCAGATTAACTCCATATCTGTATGTCAGTCCGGAAACAACAATGAATGAATTTCACCCGCTCTCTTCTACCGATGCTTACCACGAGACGACGAAGCACAGTTGGATCTCCGTGCGGCAGCATGCCTATACCCTGGACTGGTCGACCCAGCCTTCAACCTACAAACGCTACCCGGTGGATTTTCCGAGGATTTCCCTGCTGGAGGAGAATCCGATCAAACGTTTCCTCTACCGGGTGGCCGGGATCACCGCCAAAAAGAGCTATCCGGGAGTCGAGTACTATCTGCGGACCAACCCCAGCGCCGGGGCCCTCTATCCCAACGAGGTCTATTTCCAGGCCCGGGGAGTGGAGGGGTTCGCCGATGGGATCTACCATCTGGAGGTGGCGAGCTCTTCGGCGGTGCTGCTGCGGTCCATCGACGAGAGCGAAGGGCTGGAGGCGGCCTTGGAAGACTCCCGTCGGCGCCGGGGGCTGCTGCTCTTTGTCAGCGGGATCTACTGGCGCTCAAGCTGGAAGTATCGTGATCGGGCGTTCCGCTACGTGCTCCTGGATGCGGGGCATCTGCTGGGCAGCAGCGAGGCGGCGGTGCTGCTATGGAAAAAAGATTATAGGATTCGGTACCGAATCGATCGGGAGGGGCTCAACCGATTCTTCGGCTTCGGACGGGAGGAGGGGATGCTCTCGGCATTCGACCTCTCCACCCCAGAATCGGAGGAGGTTCGTCTCCCCAAGGGGAGTCTGCGGCAGACCGATCCTACGGGGAGCTTCGAACCCAACGAGTGGATCGAGGCGGTCTATCGGGAGAGCGGGCACTTGCAAGTGTGTCATGATGAGTGTCGGGTTCCCCAGCTCCCTTTCGAGCGGGAAGCATGGGCCGAGGCGATTCTGCGGCGTCGCTCCATCCGACAGTTCTCCCGTCGATCGATAAGCAAAGAGGAGTTGGTGCAGATCCTGGACTGGGCCCAGGCACCGGTACCGAGCGATTGCGACGAAACGGTGGAGCTCTACGGGGTGATCAACCGGGTCGAGGGGATGGAGCCGGGGCTGGTCAAGGAAGGGGAATATCTCAAGCGGGGGGACTTCTCCAACAAGGCAGGCTATCTCTGTCTGGAGCAGGGCCTGGGAAGTGAAAGTGCCGTGACCTTTTTTCTCGTTTCGTCGGGACGCAATTACGCCCTCCTCTACCAGAAAGCGGGGTTGATCGGTCATCGGCTCTATCTGGCCGCGACGGTGCTGGGGATCGGGGCCAGCGGCATCGGAGCCTATTATGATGATGAGGTGCGGGAGTTTCTGGGGACGGAAGGGAAAATCCTCTACGCTTTTGCGATCGGGCGTTAGAAAGCGGAATCCGGTTCTTCGATGCTCAAACGGCCCTGGATCCTGAAACAAGTTCAGGATGACGGAATCGTATTGTCGTTCATTAGAAGTTTGAGTTGGGATCGAAGCCGAAGCCTCCGCCGAAATCGGGGGTACCGAAACTCGGATTGGAGAGATTGGGATCGGTATATCCCGCTTTGAGGCTCTCTCCCCGCAGCTGCATAATGTCGTTTTTGGGATCGATATGCTGGGGGCAGACGGCGGTGCATTCCCCGCAGAGGGTGCAGTCCCAGATGCCGTTCTGCTGGACGGCGTCCAGTAGTGAGGAGTGAGGAGTGAGGAGTGAGGAGTTTTGGTTGGAGTCGCTGGGCGACTCCTCCACTTGGTAGCGGGGGTCGGTGGTGTAGCGCCAGGCTCGGGTGAGTGCGAAGGGGCCGAGGAAGTCGGGATTGACGGCAAGCACGGGGCAGGCGGAGTAGCAGCTGTCGCAGAGGATGCAGTCGGTCTGGAGGCGAAAGCGGGCCTCTTCTTCATCTGTCAGCGGTGGATGAGGGATGGAAGAGGGAAGAGGGAAGAGGGAAGATGAAGGGAGGATCCTTTTGACGGTCTCCTGGGCCTTTTCTTTGTCCACTTTGAGGTCGCGTTGGACGGGATGGTAGTTGAGGGGTTCGATGCGGTCGCCGTCTTGGGGTTTGTAGGAGCAGGCGAGGGCTTCACGGCCGTTGACCCGCACGGCGCAGGCTCCGCAGACTCCGCTGCGGCAGCCGGCATCGAAGGTAAGCGTCCCGTCGAGTTTGGCTTTGATCTCGTAGAGAGCTTCGAGCAGGGTCGTGACGCGCAGCGACGCGACGTCGAAGGTTTCGTCGTAGCTTTTCCCCTTTTGATGGCGTTGGATGGTGAGCTTCACGAGACACCTCCTCGAGGTGTAATGAGGAATGAGGAATGAGGAATGAGGAACCGAGTAGAAACTAGTAACGAGGAACTAGTAACTAGAAACCGAGAACTATGTAGCGTAGGATTGTGATCCCACGAATTGGTGAATGGTGAATGATGAATGGTGAATGATTCCGGTAGGCGTTGCTCTGCAACGCTTTTATTCAAACGACAAACGACAAACGACAAACGACGCAAAGCACCGAAGGTGCTCGACTCTTTTCCCCGCACATAGCACATAGCACTTAGCACGTTTCTACCTCCCCATTCTCCATTTTGATCTGAATATGCTTCTCCCATTCCGGGGACTCTTCGGGGAAATCACGGCGGTAGTGGGCTCCACGGCTTTCGGTTCGCTTCAGGGCGGAGAGGCTGAGGGCCTGGGCCAGCAGCAGCATATTCTCATACTCCAGCAGCTCTATCAGGTCTCTGTTTTCTCTGCGGGAGCGGTCCTGCAGTCCCGTTTCGCCTAGACGTCCCTCCAGCTCCCGGAGATAGTTCAGGGCATCCTCGATGAGGGTTCCGTCGCGGACGATGCCCAGATCGTGGTAGAGGCGTTTGCCGAGGATCTTCTGTTTGTGATAGTGGTTGTAGCGGTTCTTTCGGGCGAAGATTCCCTCGATTCGCGTTGCGGAGCTCCGATCCGGCGTGGTATCCTCTGGAATTTCACCTTTCGGTTCCTCCAGAGCGTTCACGGCGGCGAGCCGTCCGAACGCGATGATCTCCAGCAGGGAATTTCCCCCAAGACGGTTGGCGCCGTGCACCCTGGCGGCGGAGCACTCTCCCGCGGCATAGGCGCGTCCCAGCCCCCGGATCTGCAACCGGGAATCGACGGCGATCCCCCCCATGGTGTAGTGGACCGCTGGCATGACGGGGATCGGCTCCTTTGTCGCGTCGATACCGGCATGGAGCCGGGCCAGATGGAGCTCCTGGGGCATCAGTTCCCGCAGAACCTTTTCGGGAACGGGACGCAGGTCGAGGAAGAGGTGCCGTCCGGCGGCGATCTGGTCGAACATGGCCCGGGCGACGATGTCCCGGGGGGCCAGCTCGTCGGTGAAACGCTTCCCTTTGTCGTTGATCAGCCAGGCGCCCGCCCCCCGGGCACTTTCGCTGATGAGTACGGCGCTGGGGGCCATGGCGGTGGGGTGGAACTGAACAAACTCCATATCCTCCAGCACCCCGCCCGCCCGCAGGACCGCGGCGATCCCGTCACCGGTGGCGCCGTAGGCGTTGGTGGTGTAACCCTGATAGAGCGCCCCGTAACCCCCCGTCGCCAAGAGAGTGGCCCCGGCCCGGATCGTCCGGATCTTTCCTGTTTTAATCTCCCAGAAATCTGCGCCGACAACTTCCCGATCCTCTGTGACAATCAGATCCAGAAGATAGTGCCCGGTGTAAAAGGTCACTCCGGCCTCCAGGCAGCGATCGTAGAGGCTCTGGAGGATCTTGAGTCCGGTGTAGTCCTGGGCGTAGCAGGCTCTGGGGTGGCTGGCCCCTCCCAGGCGGCGTTGGTCGATGGTGGAGAGTGCTGAGTGCTGAGTGTTGAGTGTTGAGTGGGTGGAGTCGATGCGGGAGAAGGGGACGAGTAGGCGGTCGAGCCACTCGATGGTCTCGGGGGCCGATTCGCAGAGGGTGCGGACCATCGCCTCGTCGGCCAGGCCGTGGGCGGAGCGCAGGGTGTCGGTGATGTGCTCCTCGGGGGTGTCGGGCTCCACGTTGCCTAGGGCGGCGTTGATCCCTCCCTGGGCCATGCAGGTCTGGGCCTGGGTCGGGAGGGTTTTGGTGACGACGGCGACCTTTGCTCCCCGGCTTGCGGCTTCCAGCGCTGCGGAGAGACCGGCGCCTCCGCTGCCGATGATGAGGAGATCAGGCATTTTTTCTCCTTCGGAGAATAGGAACCGAAGGTTCCGAATGAGGAATGAGGAATGAGGAATGAGGAATTTTGGATTGCGTTGCCATGCAACGCTTTCTATTTACATAACTGACGACTGACGACTGACGACTGATGACTATCAATTCACAAACTCCTCGATATTCTTCACAATCCCCTGCAACAACCGCTCTCTCGCTTCCCGGCTGGCCCAGGCGATGTGGGGGGTGATGAGGAGGCGTTCGGGGTGTCGGAGCTTCAAAAGAGGGGAGTCTTCGGGCAGCGGTTCCTGTTCGGTCACGTCCAGACCGACATAGATCTCCCGGCGGTCCAGCTCCTGCGCCAGGGCCGCTTCGTCGACGATGCCGCCCCGGCCCAGGTTGAGGAGGACGGCTCTGTTGCTCAGCAGAGCAAGCTCCCCGGCGCCGAGGAGCCCCTGGGTCCGCTCATTCAGCGGCGCGTGGATGCTGACGATATGGCTGCCGCGCAGCAGCTCTTCGAGCTCCAGCGCCGGATAGGCATCTTCATGGGCGATTCCCGAGGTGGGATAATAGACCACTTCGGCGCCGAACGCCTGGGCGATGCGGGCGACCTCCCGGCCGATTGTCCCCATCCCGATGATGCCCCAGCGCTTGCCGGCGATCTCGGAAAAGGGGCGGCCCAGATGGGTGAAGAGCCCGCCGTGACTCCAGGATCCTTCCTTGACGAAGCGGTCGTAGTAGGCCAGTTGTTCCCCAAGATAGAAGAGCATGGCGAAGGTGTGCTGCACCACGCTGGAAGTGGAGTATCCGGCGACATTACGCACCGTGATACCGAGCTCTTCGGCGGCTTTTAGATCGACATTGTTCATCCCCGTTGCCGCAATACAGATCAGTTTGAGCCTCGGAGCTGCCCGGAGAATCTCCCGATCGAGAACCACCTTGTTGGTGATGACGATTTCTGCGTCGTCGATTCTTTGCAGTGTTTCATCCGGTGCGGTGCGCGGATAGACGACAAGCTCACCGAAACGCTCCAAGGAGCTTAGATCGAGATCCTCTCCCAGGGTTTCGGCGTCGAGAAGGACAAGTTTCATTATGATCCTTTTTTCGTGCTAAGTGTTAAGTGCTACGTGCTACGTGCTACGAATTATGTTATCAATCGTTTTGTCTTTCATCGTAACACATAGCACGCTATTCCCCCATTAGCGTAATGATGATCCGACGTTCTCCACCGTGTTTCCGATGCTCCAGCAGGTAGATCCCCTGCCAGGTGCCGAGATTGAGCCGGCCGTCGGTGACGGGGATTGTGAGGCTGGAGCCGATGAGGATGTTTTTCATATGGGCCGGCATATCGTCGGGCCCCTCCAGGGTATGGGTGAAGCCGCTCCAGCCGTCGGGGATGAGGGTGCGCAGGAAATGCTCCACATCCCGGCGGACGTCGGGATCGTAGTTTTCGTTGATGGCCAGGGAGGCGGAGCTGTGCTGGAGAAAGAGATGGGCGATGCCGGTGGTGATCCCTTGGATCTCCGGCTCGATCTGTCGGGTGATGAGGTGGACGCCCCTGGGCAGCGGAGGGAGGGTGAGGGTCCGCTGAAGGATCATCGCAGTTTGACCTCGGGTTCGGGAGCTTCGCAGCCGCCACCGTCACTCTCCAGGGGATTCAGTGTACATCCTCCCTCATCGGGATTGGAGTAGAGATCGGTATTGGTCACCGGAAGCGGGGCGCTTTTGGGACTTTCGGAAACCGGCGCCTGTTCGAAAGAGGCGATGATGGGCTTGTCCCCGTAGAGAATCGTCGTTTTCCCCCCTTGGCGCTTGAAGAGAATCGGAATTTCATCGATGCCCAGGGCTTTGGCCAAATGGCGGACACTGGGGTCGTTGACATCCAGCTTGGTGTAACGGATTCCTTTTTTGGCGAAATAGGCCTTGACCTTGCGGCAGTGGGGGCAGTGGTCGGAGGCGATGAGGTAGAGACCGTTTCGGGTAATGAGGGCTTCGTTGCGGGGGATCGCCAGGTCACTCAGCGCGAAAAAGATGGCGAAAATCGCCGGCAGGGCATAGAGAAACCACCTCGGACGGCTGAGCAGGGCAATCAGAAGCAATCCGCCGTAGACCCCCAGACAGAAGAGACAGGGCTCGGGGTTGGCCAGGATCTGGTAGCCGATCATAATCGACTCGAAGGCGATAGCGGCATAGAGGGTAATGAAATAGAGCTTTTCAAAAGCGGGTTTGAAGAGCGAGAGCAGGCCAAAGAGCAGGATCGCTCCGACTGCCGCCATTCCCAGATAGTTGAGATAGATCGAAGGGAAACGGAGCAGTTCTCCGGCCAGTTTGCAGCCGGTGGCGGAGCAGAGGGATTCGTGGTGGAGCTTGAGCCAGGTTTCATAGCCGATATAGAGCAGGAGCAGCAGAGGGAGAAAAACGCGACTGATCAATTTCATGGCGACTCCTTTTTTAACTAAGTACTCTGAAAAACAACCGGTTTCACTCGATAGCTCTGGCAGTCGCGAACGCAAGCGCCCGTTTCACGGGTTGAGCGCTCCTTTGTCGCCATCGAGTGAAACCTCTCTTGGACATTTTTCAGAGGGTTTAACTAGTAACTAGAAACGAGTAACTAGTAACTGGGTAGGGTTTCCTAATAACCAATACACCAATACACCAATAACACCGCCATAGGCGGTCTTATTCATCCTCCATCCGGTCGACGATGGACTGGGCCTTGGCTTTGGCCTCTTTCACATCGTTGCCCAGAGCCAGGGCGACGGCCATGCGGCGGCCGACGTGGGATTCGGGTTTGCCGAAGATCCGGACGAAGGTCTCTTTGCCGAAGGCGTCGTCGGGGACGGTGATTTTGGGATGCTTACTCTCATGTTTGGCCTTGTAGGCGGCGCTGGCACCGGGGGCGAAGAACTCGAAATCCAGGGGCAGCCCCAGCACCGCTCTGACATGGAGGGCAAATTCGCTCTGGCTCTGGGTGATGAGCGTAACCATCCCGGTATCGTGGGGTCTAGGGGAGAGTTCGGAGAAGTAGACCTCTTCGCCTTTGACAAAGAACTCCACGCCAAAGATCCCCCGACCTCCCAGGCCGTCGGTGACCGCTTTGGCCATGCGTTGGGCCTCTTGGAGGGCCTGCTCTTTCATCGGCATCGGCTGCCAGGAGAGGATATAGTCGCCGTCTTTTTGCACATGGCCGATAGGTTCGCAAAAGACGGTACCGGTTTCATTGCGTACCGTCAACAGAGTGATCTCGTAATCGAAAGGGACGAAGGCTTCGACGATGAGTTCACTGGCGTCCCCTCTGGCCTCTTTGGCGATCTCCCAGCTTTGGGGGATATCTTCGGGGCTTCGGGCGATACTCTGGCCGTGGCCGGAGCTGCTCATGACCGGTTTGATGACACAGGGGTATCCCAGTGCATCGGCGGCGGCGCGGAGCCCCTCGATACTGTCGACGAAACGGTAGGCACTGGTGCGAAGTCCCAGGGTTTCGGCGGCGAAGCGGCGGATATTTTTGCGGTTCATGGTTTTGTTGACCGCCTCGGCGTTGGGGATGACGTGATAGCCCCGGATCTCCGCTTGGAAGAGGGCATCGATACTGATGGCTTCCACTTCGGGGAGGATGTAGGTGGGCTTCTCCTTCTCGATCAGAGCCAGGACCGCCTCTTTGTCCTGCATGTCCACCGTATAGGCCCGGTTGGCTACCAGGTGGGCGGGGGCGTTTTCGTACTTGTCCACGGCGATCACTTCGATGCCTAGGCGCTGGGCCTCGATGGCGACCTCTTTGCCCAGTTCACCGGAGCCGAGCAACATGATTTTGATGGAGCCTTCTTTCAATGGAGTGGTAAAGGTCATGATTTTTCCTCAATCTTAAGATAGGATCCTCTGAAAAATCGCCGGTTTCACTCGATAGCTCTGGCAGTCGCGAACGCAAGCGCCCGTTTCACGGGTTGAGCGCTCCTTTGTCGCCATCGAGTGAAACCTCTCTAACAGCTATTTTCAAAGGATGTGATTGGTTTGAAGTGATTTTAGCGAAAAAAGGGAAATGGTGTTAACCGTAAATTAGTTATTGGCGTATTGGTTATCGGGAAAAATTAGGAAGAATGATGAACTTTATATTGCCAGTCCGCCCGGAGGCGGGGTCCCTTAGAGGCGGGACTCGTAGCGGCGAAGCATGTAGAGCTTCTTGAGGATCTTTTTGCGGGTGGCGATCTTCTCTTTCTTGCGGCGCTCGGTGGGCTTTTCGTAGTGCTGCCGTGCGCGGGCTTCGGTGACGATCAGGTTCCGGTCGCACTGCCGCTTGAATTTGCGGTAGGCTTCCTCGAAAGTATCCCGAGGAGAAACGACGATACCAGGCATGCAATCACCCCCTTTCATGTCCGATTTTGGCTGGGCCGGGACAAAGTGGCGGAATTATAGCGGAATATGGATTAGGGGGAGTTGATTTAGGTGATGTCATTGGTATATTGGTTATTGGTGTATTGGGGAGAGCGGAAAGAGTATAATTCTCCAAGAGAGAAGGAGGTGACGGATGCAGCGACTCTATCGAAACTGTTATGCGATGGACCGGAAGTGTTACGAGCAATATGGGCTGACGGAGGATCTGCTGATGGAACATGCGGCGGAGGGGATGGCCCGTTGCATTCGGGAGCGTTTCGAGGCGGGAAGCAGGGTGCTGATCGCGGCGGGCCCGGGCAACAACGGCGCCGACGGCATTACCCTGGCCAGGCTGCTGCAGGGGAGTTTCTCACCGCGGCTCTTTCTGCCTCTGGGGGTCAAGTCGCCGATGGCGAAACTCCAGCTGGAGCGGGCCCGTAAGGTGGGAGTGTCTACGGTCGAAGAGATCGAAGAGGCCGAGATCGTCGTGGATGCGATTTTCGGTGCCGGGTTGAGCCGCCCGCTGAGTGAAGAGATTGCCGGGATCGTCGAGAGCCTCAACGCTCTGGAGGGTTTCAAACTCGCCTGCGACATTCCCACGGGGCTCGACGAAGCGGGCTGGCCTTCGCCTACTGCCTTCCGGGCCGATCTGACGGTAACAATGGGTGCCCTCAAAGAGGCACTCTATCTCGATGCCGCCAAGGAGTATGTGGGGGAGATCCGCTGCGTCGATCTGGGAGTGGATCGGATACTCTACGAAGAGGAGAGCAGTGTCAGGGTGCTGGAGGCCTTGGACTTTGCCCCGCCGCTGCGGGCCGACCGCCCGGCCGGGCACAAGGGAACCTTCGGCCATGCGGCGGTTTTCTGCGGGGAAAAAGAGGGAGCGGGGATCATCGCCGCGTCGGCGGCGGCCCGCTTCGGAGCCGGGCTGACGACCCTGGTGATTCACGAGCAGGTGAGGGCTCCCGCATTTCTGATGACGGCTACTACGGTCCCTTCCAAGGCGACGGCTTTGGCGATCGGGATGGGGCTGGGAGACTATTTTGAATCGGAGATGCTGGAAAAGGAGGTGGTGGACTCGCCGCTTCCTATCGTGCTGGATGCCGATGCCTTCAGCAAACCGGAGCTCCTGCAGATTCTGCACCAGGAGAGACGGGAGATCATCATCACCCCCCACCCCGCCGAGTTTTCCCGGCTTTGGCGGATCGTGGCGGAGGAGGAATTGAGCGTGGAGGAGCTGCAGCGTAACCGTTTCGAATACGCCCGCCGTTTCAGTGCCCGTTTTCCTCACGTGGTGCTGCTGCTCAAAGGGGCCAATCCCATCATCGCCCACCTGGGGGAACTCTTTGTCAATCCCCTGGGGACGGTGGCCCTGGCCAAAGGAGGCAGCGGCGACGTACTCAGCGGCCTGATCGCGGCACTGCTGGCCCAGGGGTATGAAGCGCTGGATGCGGCGATCCAGGGGAGTCTGGCTCTGGCTCTGGCGGCCCGGTGTTATGAGGGAGCGGACTACTCGATGCTGCCGACGGATCTGATCGATAATCTGAAATATCTCAATGAGGAGAAACAGTCATAATTATGTGTATTTTTGATTCATTCTCCATTTTCCATTCTCCATCCTCAATTCTTTTTCATGAAAAGGATTGTTCATGAAAAAGATCGTCGTGCTTTTCAGTGGGGAAGGGAGCAATCTCTCCTATCTTCTGCAACAACTGCACAAAAAAAAGCTGGAAATAGCGGCGGCGATCACCAACAACCCCGAAGCGGGGGGGATTGCCATTGCCCGGGAGTACGGTGTGCCGGTGGAGATTGTCGATCATCGGGATTTTGCCGATCGGGAGACTTTTGACCGGGAGCTGGTGAAGTGGATCGAAAATTACAGTCCCGATCTGACGGTGCTGGCAGGTTTTATGCGGATTCTCACTCCGCTCTTTGCCGAATCGGTGCGTGCGATCAATCTGCACCCTTCGCTGCTGCCGCGTCACCGGGGGCTGGATGCTATACGAAGGAGCTGGGAAGATGAACAACCCGAAGGGGGTGTAACGGTCCATTGGGTCAGTGCGGAGCTTGATGGCGGGGAGATGATATTGCAGTATGAGCTGGAGAAGGAGGGGTTCGAAAGCTACGAAGAGTATCACGATGCGATACGCCGGATCGAAAAAGAGGCACTGGCCGTGGCAATCTGTGACGTTTTAAAATGTGATTAAGTTCTCTGTGTTATAACCCTCAGAAGTCAATGAAACTTAGCGTAAAAGGAAAAAGATGAGCGATATCCTCAAGATCGGAAAATACGAGTTTACCAGCCGCCTGATCGTGGGAAGTGGGAAATACCCCGATTTTCAGACCACCCGGGATGCGACCCTGGCCAGCGGCAGCGAGATGATCACCGTGGCGGTACGGCGGGTCAACATTACCAATCCCGACGAAGAGAACCTGATGGACTACTTCAAAGACACCGACGTGAAGTTCCTCCCCAACAGCGCAGGATGCACCACCGCCGAGGAGGCGATCACCCTCTTCCGCCTGACCCGGGAGGCGACGGGGATCGACCTGATCAAGCTGGAGGTGATCGGCGACACCGCCAAGACCCTCTATCCCGATGTGATCGAGACGATCAAAGCCTGTGAGGTCCTGGCCAAAGAAGGCTTTACCATTATGGCCTACACCAACGACGATCCTATCGTCGCCAAGCGCCTGGAAGAGGCGGGAGCTGCGGCGGTGATGCCCCTGGCGGCTCCCATCGGATCGGGGCTGGGGATCCAGAACCGCTTCAACGTGGTCTTCATCAAAGAGGCGGTCAATGTCCCTGTGATCGTGGATGCGGGGATCGGCTGCGCCAGCGATGCGGCGGCGGCCATGGAGCTGGGGGCCGACGGGGTGCTCACCAACACCGCCATCGCCCAGGCCGAGAATCCCATCGCCATGGCCGAGGCGATGAAACACGCCGTCATCGCCGGGCGGATGAGCTACAAAGCGGGCCGTATCCCCAAACGCCCCTTCGCCACCGCCAGCTCCCCCGTCGATGGAATGATCTTTTAAGATTCTCGGTCATACGCTTCGCTGTCATTGATCGGGAGAGTCGCAAGTCGCAAGCACGGAGCTTCGCTCCTCACATCGCAAGAAAAGGGCTATGGGTATATCAACCAAAGATGCTCAATAGAGGAGCGACTATCAAGAAACTCTTTCCCTCAATGACCTCAAATGACCATAAATGACAACGAATGACTTTACGTGAAACTATTCGTTGATCTTCTCTTTGATCTCTCTGGCCATCTGAGCGATGGTGGCGATTCGGTTGCCGTGGCTCAGTGCCTCGTCCAGCAGGACTTTGACAAAGGCGGAGCCGACGATGACCCCGTCGACCTCTTTGGCCTTCTCTTTGGCGGTTTCGGGCGTGACACCGAAACCGAGATAGACCGGTGTCTGCGTCGCTTCCCGGATTCGGGAGATGACATCGGAGAGCTCTTCGCTCTGGCCGCTGCCGGTGATGCCGGCGTAGGCGACCAAGTAGATGAATTTCCGGGCGCCGCGGCTGATCATAGCGATCCGCTCCGGCGTGTCCGTGGGAGCGATGAAGTCGATCAGGCCCAGGCCGGCTTCCCGGATCATCGGTTGGTAGGGCTGCGCCTCTTCGAAAGGCAGATCGGGGATGATGAAACCGTTGACACCGGCTTCGCAAGCTTCCCGGATGAAGCGTTCCATTCCCAGATGGTAGAAGGGGTTGAAATAACCCATCCAGAGGGTATCAATGGCCGGAGCGATCTCCCGGGAGATCTCAAAGAGATGCTCCAGACGGAAGCCCTGCTGCAGAGCCCGCAGATTGGCAGTTTCGATGACCGGACCGTCGGCGACAGGATCGGAGAAGGGGATCCCCAGTTCCAGGGTATCGACTCCCGCTTCGGCCAGGGCCATGGCCAGGTCGACAGTGAAATATCTGTCGGGATATCCGGTAGTAATGTAGGCGACCAGTCGTTTCACGCATTGTCCTGTGTGATAAAGTTGGGGATATTATACTGATTTTGGATAAAATCACTTCAGTTTGAAGAAGGAAAGGTCTCTCCATGAGTATTCAGTCGGCACCCATCGAGAAGAAGGTGACAGTCCGGACGATTCGGGAGCGCAAGGGCAAGGAGCCTGTGACGATGATTACCGCTTATGATGCGCTCTTTGCCGGGCTCTTTGACGGCGAGGTGGAGATGATTCTGGTCGGTGACAGTCTCAATATGAGCTTTTGTGCCGAACCGGACACCCTCAGTGCCACCCTGGATCAGATGATCTACCATACCAAGGCGGTCTGCAAGGGAGCCCGTCTGCCGCTGATCGTCTTCGACATGCCCTTCGGGACCTATGCGACTCCGGAGCAGGCCCTCGAGAGTGCCACCCGGGTCTTTCGGGAGACCTGTGCCGAAGCGGTCAAGATCGAAGGAGGCCGGGAAAAAGCCCCCATCGTCCGGAAACTCAGTGAAAACGGTATCGCCGTCGTCGCCCACATCGGCCTGATGCCCCAGTCGGTCCGTGCCGAAGGAGGGTACCGGGTTCAGGGACGCAGTGAGGAGGAGGCGAAAAGCCTCATGGAAGATGCGCTGGCTCTGCAGGAAGCAGGAGCCTTCGCCCTGCTGCTGGAGGGGATGAAAGCCGAGGTGGCGACCCGGATCACCGAGACGGTGAAGATCCCCACCATCGGTATCGGCGCCGGCAACGGTACTGACGGACAGGTCCTGGTCTGGAGCGATATGTTCGGCTTTTTCGAAGCCTTCAAGCCCAAATTCGTCAAACGCTATCTCAACGGAGCGGAATTGATCCGCCGGGGTTTGCGGCAGTACCGCAAAGAGGTACGGAGCCGGGCCTTTCCCGATGAAGAACACTCTTATTGAATGAGGAATGAGGAATGAGGAATGAGGAACCGATAGTGTTTGGAACACTGTTGTTAGTTATTGGTATATTGGTGTATTGGTATATTGGAGGCAGGGCTTTAGCCCTGCATTTTGCGGGACTGAAGTCCCGCCTCCAAAAATACGCGTTGCGAGGCAACGCCCCGAAATTCAGCATCCAAAATCCAAAATCCATCATCAAAAGCGTTGCTACGCAACGCCTATCGAAATCTTCCATCTTCCATTTTCCATCTTCCATCCCTTCGTGGGATCGCAATCCCACGCTACATAGTTTTCGGTTCCTAGTTACTAGTTCCTCGTTACTAGTTTCTACTCGGTTCCTCACTCCTCATTCCTCATTCCTCATTTTCGCTCCCAAAGGAGCGAACTGATGGAGCGGATCGTCGAATTTGAGCGTTTCGAGGGGGAGAGCGGTTACGAGCGAACCTTGCGGCCCTCAAGCTGGGAGGAGTATGTGGGGCAGGAGAAGATCAAAAAGAATCTTCAGGTCTTCATCCAGGCCTCTTTGAAACGTTCCGAGGCACTGGATCACATCCTCTTTTTCGGTCCTCCCGGCCTGGGCAAGACGACCCTGGCCAATATCATCTCCAGCGAGATGGGGGCCAGCATCAAGACCACCGCCGCCCCGATGATCGAAAAATCGGGAGACCTGGCGGCGCTGCTGACCAACATCGAGGAGGGAGATATCCTCTTTATCGACGAGATCCACCGGATGAGCCCGGCGATTGAGGAGATCCTCTACCCGGCCATGGAGGATTACCGCCTCGATATCATCATCGGCAGCGGCCCGGCGGCCCAGGCGGTCAAGATTGACCTGCCCCGCTTCACCCTGATCGGTGCCACGACCCGGGCGGGGATGCTCTCCAATCCGTTGCGAGAGCGCTTCGGGATGCACTTCCGGATGGAGTTTTACAGCTCGGAGGAGCTGGCGCGGATCGTGGAGCAGGCGGCAGAGAAACTGGCCATCGGAATCGACAGAGAGGCGGCACTGGAGATCGCCCGCCGCAGCCGGGGAACCCCGCGAATCGCTCTGCGGCTCCTGCGTCGGGTGCGGGATTTCGCCGAAGTGGCCGATGAGACGGAGATCTCCCTGAAAACCGCCCGTTACGGGCTGGACCAGCTGGGAGTGAACCATATCGGCTTCGATGAGCAGGATCTGCGGCTGTTGGAACTGCTGATCGCCGCCAAAGGCCGTCCCATGGGGCTCAGTACCATCGCGGCGGCTCTGAGCGAGGATGAAGGGACCATCGAAGAGGTGATCGAGCCCTACCTGATCGCCAACGGCTATATCGAACGGACAGCCCGGGGACGGATCGCCACCCCCAGGAGCTACGAGCTCTTCAGGCTGACACCGCCACCGGCGGAAGGGGGACTTTTTGGATAGACGGACACTCTTTGTTTTGATTCTCTTCGGCCTGGCTCTCTGGGGGGCATATTCCATCTATGCCCCTTTTCTGCTCAGCATGGTCGTTGCGGTGCTCCTGGCCATGGCGACCAGTAACCTGACCCAGTACCTGGCGGCGACGCTGCATTCGCGCAAACTGGCGACGCTGATCATGGTTGTGTTGCTGATCCTGCTGATTCTGGCCCCGATCATCTATATTGCCACGACCGGTGTGGAGTATCTGACCCGTCTGGATCAGGCTACGATCCGGGAGATCTTTGCCAAGATCCGAAGCCTGACCGAGCATATCCCCTATGTCAATCACTGGGTGGATCAGTATCTTCAGGCGGACAAGGTGACTCCCTATCTGAAGGAGATCACGCTCTATCTCACCAAAATGGGGAGCAAAGGGATCGGTTTTGTCAAAGATGTGGTACTGGTCATTGTCTTTTATGCGGCGGTGGTCTACTATCAGGAGCGGTTCATCGCTCTCCTGGAGGCTCTGATTCCCGCCCCGTCCCGCGAGAGCCGGGAGATGGTGGACGAGGTCTCCTCCACGATGGAGGTGGTGATCTACTCTATCATCGTCACGGCGGTCTTTGAAGGGTTTCTCTTTGGAATCTTTGTCAGCTATTTCGGCTTTGACGGCTTGCTTTTCGGGGCGATCTACGGCTTTTCCTCTTTGATTCCCATCGTGGGTGGAGCCCTGGTCTGGGTGCCGCTTTCTCTCTATGCCTGGAGTGAACTGGGGGGGAACGTGGCCCTGGCGATTGCCGGATATTCTGTCATCGTTATCTCCATCATTGCCGATACCTTTGTCAAACCGATCATCATCAAGATGATCAAAGAACGGCTGTTGCACGTCGAAACCCGTATCAATGAGCTGGTGATCTTCTTTTCCATTATCGCGGGAATGAGCACCTACGGTTTCTGGGGAATGATTCTCGGACCGGCGATTACGACCTTCCTCTTTGCCGCGACGCAGATCTATCTGGCCTACAACAGCAATGTAGAGTGACGCAACGCTTTTATCCCAGGCGTGCTATGATTTGTTAACCAAAACTGTAAAAACTGTCAATCAAGGGAGTGAGATGGACAATGACAAGATGAAGATCCTCATTATCGAGGATGACCCCGAACTGGCGATGGTTCTCAGCAGCTATCTCAGCAAGTACGGGATGGAGGTTACGGCGGTGGAGGATCCCTATATCGGTCTTTCCACCCTGACCCAGCAGGATTTCGATCTGGTGATTCTGGACCTGACCCTGCCGGGGATGGACGGCCTGGAGGTGGTGGAGAAGATCCGTGAGAAATCGGATATCCCCATCATCATCTCCTCGGCCAGGGACGACATCACCGACAAAGTGATCGGGATGGAGCGTGGGGCCGACGACTATATGCCCAAACCCTACGATCCGAGGGAGCTTGTGACCCGGATCAAGACGATTCTCCGGCGGACCGGCGGCAGCAAGAAGAAAGAGGAGTCGATCTTCGATCTGGACAAGGAGGGGCGGGTGATCCGTTTCAAGGGTATTCCTCTGGAACTGACCGCGGCGGAGTTTGACGTGTTGGCGATGCTGATCCAGCATATGAACGCGGCGGTGAGCCGGGAGCAGCTGCTCTATGAGAGCGAACATATCGACGATGCCAGCTCCGTTAAAAATATCGATGTCATCATCTCGCGCATCCGCCACAAGATCGCCAAAATCGATCCTGACCACACCTACATCCGGCCGGTACGCGGCGTGGGCTATCTGCTGACCGACAAAGTATGAAAAACGTCTCTGTCACCACCTTCATCCATACGATCTTTATCATCGCGATTGTGGTGCTGGGAGCGACCTTCTTCTACCTCCTCTCCTCGGGGAAAGAGCAGCGCAAACTCCAGCAGATCAACCGTTATAAAATGATCTCCGACACCTTCCTGACTCGGGAAAAACTGGACAAAAATAGTGTCACACTGAAAAAACTCTACAAAAAATACGGCCTGGAGCCTGTCGATCCCGACCAGGTAAAAAAGGAGATCGAAACCCAGGGACGGACTATATTCAGCGGCCGTTCGGTCTATGGGGATGTGCGGGTTTTTCGGACTGACAAGCACACCTATATCTATGTGGATCGCTACGACTATACCCTGATGCTGCTGGACAAGCAGCCCCAGGATTACATTTACAAACTGCTGCTGACGATCGCCACGATTTTGGGGATCCTGCTGCTCTTTATGTATGTCATGGTTCTGCGCAAGCTCTATCCCCTCAAAAAACTGCATCGTCAGATCGAACAGTTCGCGGCGGGAGATCTGGAGGTGAAGATCGAGGAGAGCGGAGATGACGAGATCGGAAAGATCGCACGGAGCTTCGACAAGGCGATCCGCCATATCAAGCAGCTGATGAGTTCCAAAAACCTCTTTATGCGCAACATTATGCATGAGCTCAAGACCCCCATCACCAAAGGCCGGATCATCGTGGAGACCATCGACGATCCGATGGCCAGGGAGGTGTTAACCAACGCCTTTGAGCGTATGAACGAGCTTATCAGTGACCTGGCGGAGGTGGAGCGGATCACGATGTACAATTTCGCACCTCAGAAAGAGGATACGACTCTTCAGAAGGTGCTGGAGCGGACCGAACGGGTCCTGATGACCGATCCGGAAAAATATACGCTGCATTACACCGACCGCCCTCTGCATACCGATGTCAAACTGCTGGCGCTGGTTCTGAAAAATCTCATGGACAACGGGATCAAATACAGCCCCGACCACCATGTCTCTCTGATGACAGTGGGGAACCGGATCGAGGTCCGCTCCGTCGGTGAGCCGCTCAAGGAAGATCTCTCCTACTATATCGAGCCTTTCAGTCAGGAGGAGAAGCGCAGCCACGGTTTCGGGTTGGGGCTCTACATCGTCGCCAACATCCTGGAGAAGCTGGGCTACGGCTTCCGCTACCGCTATGACAAAGAGAAAGGGGAGAATGTCTTCGAGGTGGTGATGGATTGAGGCTACCTTCGGCAGCGTCATTGGTTATTAGTTATTGGTCATTGGGAAGCGCCTTTGGCGAGGCGATTGAGATCCGCTTTTCGGATCGGCATTGAGGCAGTGGAGATTTGGGGGAATTTTCGTCGTTTGTCGTTTGAAAAAAAAGCGTTGCAGAGCAACACCAACCAAAATTCCTAATTCCTAATTCCTAATTCCTAATTCCTCATTCGAAGGCTCTGCCTTCGTCGCCTTCAGCGCTTCGGCGATGAGCTCCACCGGATTTTTGAAAACCACATCCACTTCGGCTTGGTGGAGGGAGTTGGAGATCTGCATCCGGCAGGCGCTGCACTCGGCACTGACGATCTGGGCGCCGGTCTCATCGATCATGGCGGCTTTGGGCTTGCCGGCGGCCTCGGCCAGGTGGTATTTCTCCGTCTGCATGGTCACGCCGCCGAAACCGCAGCAGCGGTTGGGGTCGCTCATCTCTTTGATCTCGTAGTTCTGGCTCAGGAGTGAGCGGGGCTGCTGCCAGATCCCCTGGACCTTTCGGGCGTGGCAGGCATCGTGATAGGTGACACTCTGGGGCATGGTGACCCCTTTGGCGGCCAGACGCTCCTTGAGGTCGGTCTGCTCTGCGAGCCATTCGGTGGCCATGAAGATCTTTTCATTGAGTTTGTGGGCCCTCTCGGCCCAATCATTCATGCCCCGGTTGCGGAAGAAGATCTCCCAGTCGTGCTTGATCATGGCCGAACAGGTGGCCTCGGGGATGATGATCGCCTCCACTTCGTCGATAAAGCTCTCGAAATATTCAATATTCTGCTTTGTCAATGTCTCGACGGTATAGAAGTCTCCGGTGAAATAGGCGGGAGCGGAACAGCACTTCTGCTCCTTGGGGATAAAGGCGTCGATCCCCAGCTCCTCAAGGATCTCCATGAGGCTGTCGCCGATGCCGGTGTAGTTGTAGTTGGCCAGGCAGCCGATGAAGATCGCTACGCGGCGTCTGCCGCCGTGGGGTACATTTTCGGGGTATTTGTTGAGGAAGCTGGTCTTTCCCAGGCTGGGGAGCAGGCGGCCGCTTTTGATGATGGGGAGTTTGAAACGGGGGGTCATCCCTCCCTTTTCGGGAAGATCCTGGAAACCGCAGGTCCGGAAGGTGTAGCCGAGCTTCATCATCAGGTCCATCAGCCAGCGGTGGCGCAGGAGCAGGAAAAAGGCCCGCTTGAACCAGGCGATACCAAACTTGTCGGCAATATCCCGGCGGACCTCTTCGATCACCATATCGGTGGGCAGGTCGTTGGGGCAGACATCGGTACAGTTAGTGCAGAGAAAACAGCTCTCGAAGATCTCCTTGGCGTTCTTGTCCAACTCCAGCTCTCCCCGCTCATAGGCACCCAGCAGATCGATGAATCCCCGGGGTGAGGTGACCTCGTCGGGGTTGACCTGGTGGATGGTACAGACGGGGATGCACTTCCCGCATTTGATACAGGCATCACTGATCTCGGTGAAATGAAACTTTTCGCGGGTGCTCATAAGCGGCTCCAATTACGATCGATCATCCAAAATTCAAAATCCAACATCCAAAATCCCTTCGCCGCTTATACAGTTTTGCTGAAACTCTTTTTGTTGCCTTCGTACTTGTTCATGTAGGCGTCGAAAGGCATGGCGATGTTCCGGATCAGCAGGGTGCCGGTGGGAGCGACCTGGATCTTGTTATCCGAGATACTCAGGAGCCCGGCCTCTTCGAACTCCTTCAGTTTCTCCAGAGGCTCGGCGAAGTAGTCAGAGAAGTCGATACCGAACTCCGCTTCGACACGGGGGATGTCGATGCTGAAGTTGGCCATCAGCTCCATGATGACGCTTTTGCGGATCACGTCGTCGTCGCTGAGCTCCACGCCCCGCTCGAAGGGGAGCCGTCCGGCGTCGATGGCGGTTTCGTACTCCTTCATATTTTTGGTGTTCTGGGCGTAGTAGCGCTCTCCTTCACCGATACTGGTCAGGCCGATGCCGATGAGGTTGGCACCTCCTTTGGTGGTGTAGCCCTGGAAGTTCCGGTGGAGCTCTCCTTTGGCGATGGCGCCGAAGAGTTCGTCCTCGGGCTTGGCGAAGTGGTCCATGCCGATCATCTCGTACCCCTCGTCGGTGAGGTAGTCGATGGTGTGCTGGAGGATCGCCAGTTTCACCTCGGGGGAGGGGATGGTGGTCTCGTCGAATTTCCGCATGGTCTTTTTGAGCCAGGGGACGTGGGCGTAGTTGAAGACCGCCAGCCGGTCGGGATCGAGACTCCGGGCCAGCTCCAGTGTCTTTTTGAAACTCTCCAGCGTCTGGTAGGGCAGGCCGTAGATCAGATCGGTATTGATACTGCCGATGCCGTATTTGCGGGCCAGCTCTACGGCGGCTTTGGTCGTCTCGTAGGGTTGGTGGCGATGGATCTCCTCCTGGACCTTCGGATCGAAATCCTGCACCCCGAAGCTGATCCGGTTGAAACCGTGGGATTTGAAAACCTTCATCTGCTCTTCGTTGAAGAACCTCGGATCGATCTCCACACTCACCTCTGCCTCTTCGCTCCAGTTGGGGAAGGCCTTTTTGAGATAGTTCATGATCTCGTCGAGTTCGAAGGCTTTGTAGTAGGTGGGGGTCCCACCGCCGAAGTGGAACTGGATCACCTCCCGGTCGGTATCGAGATGCCGGGCCAGCAGATCGATCTCCCGCTTCAGATAGTCGACATATTCGCTGAGTTTCTCCTCTTTGGAGGTGAAGACGACGTTGCAGCCGCAGAAGTAGCAGGCGCTCCGGCAGAAGGGCAGGTGGACATAGAGTGACAGAGGCCCTTCGCCTTGTTCCAGGAAGCCAAGATAGCGGTCGTAACTGAAAGCGTCGCTGAACTCCAGGGCCGTCGGGTAGCTGGTATAGCGGGGACCGGGCCGGGAGTAGCGGCTGAATTTTTCCAGATCGATGGTTTGGTTCAAAAGGAAGCCTTTCGGGGAATTGAGAATTGGGAATTGAGAATTGAGAATTTCGGTAGGCGTTGCTTGGCAACGCTTTGATCAAAAATGGTGAGAGGGTGAGAGGGTGAGAGGGTGGGTAGTATAGATTTTATGATATCTTCCCACCTTCTCACCAGCGCGAAGCGCGATCTCACCTTCTGACTTCTGTTCAAGCGACGAATTTGCTCCAACATCTCACTCCTCGTTTCGGTGCTCATCGAGCCAGACCATGATGCCCTTCTGGGCGTGGAGGCGGTTTTCGGCTTCGGTGAAGATTGCTTCGGCGTGCTCTTCGAAAACCTCTTCGCTCACTTCGTAGCCCCGGTAGGCAGGGAGGCAGTGGAGGAAAATGGCATCGGGTTTGGCGTGGCTCATGAGCTTTTTGTCCACCATGAAGCCGGCGAAATCCCGGATGCGCTTCTCTTTCTCCTCCTCCTGGCCCATGCTGACCCAGGTATCGGTGGTGACCACGTCGGCATTCTGTACCGCGCCGACAGGATCGTAGCCGAGGATCAGCTTGCCGCCGTATTTTTCGGCGAGGCGTTCCGCTTCCAGGACCACGGCGGGATCGCATTCATAGCCTTTGGGAGTGGCGAGCCGGAGTTCGAAGCCCATGATCGCCGCCAGGTAGAGCCAGGAGTGGGCCATGTTGTTGCCGTCGCCGACGTAGGCGACCACCGGATCGCTCTTGCCGAACTCCAGCATCGTTAGGTAGTCGGTCATGAGCTGGACCGGATGGTAGCTGTCGGTCAGGCCGTTGATGACGGGGACCCGGGAGTAACGGGCGAACTCCTCGAGTTTGCTCTGCTCGAAGGTGCGGATCATCACCATGTCCACCATGCGGCTGATGACCCGGGCGGTATCTTTCATCGGTTCCCCCCGGCCCAGCTGGATGTCCCGGCTGGAGAGAAAAAGCCCCGTGCCCCCCAGTTGGTAGATGCCGGTCTCGAAACTCACCCGGGTCCGGGTGGAGCTCTTCTCGAAGATCATCGCCAGGGTCTGGTTTTTGAGGTAGGGGACGTATTCACCCTCTTTGAGCTGTTTCTTAATGGTGATCGCCAGATCGATCATCTCCTGCAGTTCGTCGCGGGTGAAATCCCGAAGGGTCAGAAAGTGCCGCATGGCCTTCTCCTGTGTCATTGCCGTTGCAATGAAAAATAAGGCAACTATTCTACCATAAGGGAGGTTGGAGAGGGGTAAAACCTGAGTAATTAACTCAGATTTAATCGGGGAGATGGTATTTTAGATCCAAAAGATCCTCCGGATCCGGATAGTCTCAAGGAGCTCCGCCATGTCCCGTTCCCCCCTCGAATCGCTGTTGGAGAGCGGCGGTCCCGGTGAAATACTGTTGCTGGGCGAAGCGGACTACTTCACCGAAAAGGAGATCCGAAATTTCCTCGAGCGTCGGGGCTTGAGCGTTTCCCGGGAGTACACCCCCGCCACGGTCGCGGCCCTGGAGGGGCGGCGGTTGTGGATGCCCGAAGAGCTCATGAGTGAGCAGGCCTATTCAGAGGGGATCTCCCACTACCGCCTGGAGGAGCTGGAGCGGATTATCAGCCGGGAGCTGCGTCCCGATGAGGTGCTGATGGCTCTGAAGCTGGGGAGCGATACGGAACGTCTCCTGCGTCTGCTGCGCAACGAATACCTGGCGAACGACTTTTTCCTCCGTCTGTTGCGGCTCTATCGCTGGGAGGGGGAGGAGCTGATGGAGAGCGACCGGGACCGGGCTGTTTTGATCGCTCTGATGGAGCGCTTTCTGGATCTGAACGTCTATGAGCGGGATGCCCTCCATTCGCCGGTGACACTGCTGCGCCTGATTCGTCAAACCGACAAGGCGGAGCTGCTGGAAGCGCTGCTGGAGTTTCCCGCTTTCGCGTTCCGACTGGGAAGGGGGGAAAGGATATCGATTCCCGAGGCGGTGGCGACCCGGGAGATCCTGAATCCGGCTACCGTCAAAAGGCTTTTGCGACGTCGTGAGCCGGAAATTGATCGGATCCTGGCCGCCAACCCAGTGCTGAGTCCGAACCTCCAACGGCATCTTCTGGAGCAGCGGGGTGATGAAGTCGCTGTGGCGCTGGCGGCCAACCCGGCTCTGGCGGAAGATCTTTTCGAGCGTCTGCTGCAAGCAGAGGGTGAGGTGCCGGAGACATTGCTGCATTTTCAGCCGGTGGATCTGCCCCGTCTGGACAAGATTCTGAAGCGCTTCGGGGAAGAGGGTGCATGCCTGACGATCCTGGGGGAGAACAGGGAGTTGGCCGAAGCGGCAGCCGAGCGCCTGGCCGCGCTTGAGCTGCCGGTACTCTGCAAAGCCCTGGCAGCCAACGAGAGCGTCCCGTCCCGTGTCCTGGAGTCCCTGGCCCACAAGGAGGATCTGCATCCGCTGCTGGCACGCAACCCCTCCACACCCAAAGCGCTTCTCGAAAAGTTTTTTGCTTCGGGGAAGGCAGAGGTTCTGGAAGGATTGGCGGGGAACCCTTCGACTCCGGAGCCGATTCTTGAGAAACTCTACGCAAGAGGGGATTTCGGATCGCTGCAGGCTCTGGCTGCCAATCCCGCCACGCCCATGGAGATCCTCCATGAGCTCAAGACGGACCACCGTCTCTGGCTGATCCTCCAGCGGAACGAAAAGTTCGTTCGGGAAGCCAACCGGGAAATGGGGATGAGATGAAAAGAAGGAAAACAGAAATGAAACATCCGAAAGCGATCGAGAGGAGTAAACGATGAGGCCTTCGCAGGTAAAAGAGACGCTCCAACGGCTGGTGGCGGCGCGGCTGCCGGCCTTTGTCTGGGGAGCGCCGGGGATCGGCAAATCCTCCATCGTCCGACAGATCGCCCGGGCAGAGGGGTTGGAGTTTCTCGATCTGCGTCTGGCGCTGCTGGATCCTACCGATCTGAAGGGGATCCCCTTCTTCGATCCCGAGACCCGGCAGGGGGTCTGGGCGCCGCCGAGTTTTCTGCCCAAAGACCCGGACTCCCGGGGGATTCTCTTTCTCGACGAGATCAACAGCGCCCCGCCGGCGGTGCAGGCTTCGGCCTATCAGCTGGTCCTGGACCGGAGAGTCGGAGCGTATGAACTGCCCGCGGGGTGGAGTATCGTCGCGGCGGGGAACCGGGAGAACGACCGGGGGGTCCTCTACCGGATGCCGCCGCCCCTGGCCAACCGTTTCGTCCATCTGGAGATGGAGGCGACCCTGGAGGACTGGAAAGCCTGGGCCTACGTCTCGGGAGTTGCGCCGGAGCTGATCGCCTACCTGAGCTATGCCCCCGAAGCCCTCTTCGCCTTTGACCCCGAGAACAGTGAAAAGGCCTTCCCTACACCTCGCTCCTGGAGCTACGTGGACCGGATGATCGGCGCTCAGATGGAACCCGAACTGCTTCTGGAGGCGGTCAGCGGTGCCGTGGGGCGGGCAGCGGCGGTGGAGTTTCTGAGCTTTCTGCAGGTGCGAAAGAAGCTACCGGATCTTGAAGCGATTCTGAGGGGAGAGGCCGAGGAGGTCGAGGAGGATCCCCGACTCCTGACGGTTCTGGTCACCGGCTTGGTCAACCGTCTGAAAGCCGAAAATGCTCCCGAAGCGCTGGCAGCGGTGCTGCGGTTCAGCATGGAGCTTCCCGGGGAGTTTGCGGTGCTGTTGGTGCGGGAGCTTCAGCTGGCGGGTATCGACCCGGAACTCAGCCCCGCCTGGGGGGAGTGGGTGGCCCGCTTCGCCTATCTGCTGGAGTAAAAGATGAAGCGAAATCCCCGAGAGCAGGGACGGTGGGAGCGGGTCCGGGCCCGGCTGATGACGGAGGCCCCCTACTTCGGCCATATCGCCGCGACACTGACGCTGGCGGCTTCGGAGGACCTACCCACCTTTCAGAGCCGGGGAGAGACGCTGCGCTACAACCCCTCCTGGCTGGCGGAGCTGGAGGAGGGGGAGATGATGGCGGTGCTGGCCAACGCGGCAATGCACCGGGTCCTCTGGCACGAGAACCGGGGAGAGGGGCGTCAGCGACGGCTCTGGGAACTGGCCACCGACTATGCCGTCAACGCCCTTTTGGCCGAGAACGGTTTCGACCTGCCGCTGCTGGCCCGCTATGATGCGCGCTATCGGGGGATGTACGCCGAAGAGATCTACGCCGAACTTCTGGAAAGCATGGAGACGGAGGAGAGCGAAGCGGAGGAAAACGAAGCGGAAACACCCCATGACGAGGCACCGACGAGCCGGGAAGACCGATCCCCCTTCCGGCGGCAAGCGGGGGAAAAGAGGGAGAGTCTCTCGGGTGAAGAGAGTACAACGGAGGCACTGGATCGGGCCTTTCTGGAACAGATCTTTGCCCGGATGGAGCGGGAGGGAGCTCTGCCCGAGGGGTTGGAGCGTCTCGTTCCCCGTTACTTCTCCCGGCGACTCGACTGGCGGCAGCGGCTCTGGCGCTATCTGGATGCGATGCTCAAGAGCAGTTACAGCTTCGCTCCTCCCAATCTGAAACATCTCTACCGGGGGATCGCCCTGCCGCGGCTCGACTCCGAGACCCTGCGTATCGCCGTGGCTATCGACAGCAGCGGTTCGGTGGATGAGGAGAGCCTGGGGCGCTTTCTGGCGGAGCTGGAGGAGATTCTGCTCCACTTCCCCGACTATCGGATCGATCTGCTGGTGGCCGATTCCAAAATCCGGCTTCACCGGGAGCTGGCTCCCGGTGAACGGCTGGAAAGCACTCTGGTGGGGGGAGGACACACCGATTTTCGTTCTGTTTTCGACTATATAGAGCGGAGGCTGGAGCCGCCGAAGCTCCTGATCTACTTCACGGATGCCCAGGGGACTTTCCCGGAGCGGCCGCCGCTTTATGAAGTGCTCTGGGTGCTCAACCGGGAGGGGGAGGTTTCCTTCGGGGAAAAGATTTTTCTGGAGGGGTGAGTTTCAGACTTTGCGCTTGATCCGCACCCGTTTGGGATCGAAGAGGGCGATGGCCTCCTTGACCATCGGCTCCTCCAGGAGGGTGGCCGGGTCCTTCTCTTTGGAGGCTTCGGTGGTGCCGGGATCGGGGTTCATGCAGCTGTTGGGCATCTCCACCGCTTCGAGGGTGCTGGCGGTGCGGGCATTGTCGGGGAGGGCACACTCCTCGGTCTCTGATTCGGCGGCTACAGCTTCCGACGTACTTTCGGGGCCGGGTGCTTCGTCGGCCGGGCTACTCAGTTTTTTTTTATCCGGTTCCGGCTTCGCCTCTTCGGCGATGTTGACGATTTTGACCTCCATCCCGAAGATCTCCTGAACGAACATCCGGATGATCCCCCAGAACTGGATCAGACGCTTCTTCTCCTCCCCCTGGGCGGCGGAGACCCAGGTCAGGGCGCTGCCGTCGAAGCTTCGGTAGCGGATATTGCGCTCGAAGGTCTCTCCCAATTCGTAATCTCTATCGTAGAGCTTCTCGATCAGGGCCTTGAATTTGAGGGCTCCCGGATCGGGGGTCGGTTCCGAAGAGGGAGCTTCCGGTGCCGGAGGAGTCGGCTGGGGAGCCTCGGAAGCCGGTGTCTCCGCCGGAGTTTCGGCCGGAGTTTCGGGC